>CAXSDV010000112.1:0-2043 GCA_964235945.1 uncultured Caulobacteraceae bacterium | reverse complement strand
AGGCCGGTCGCGTCGGACGGCACGTCGAAGGCGTTCAGCGTCGCCGACACCATGGTGAACCACCCGATCAGCACCGTGACGTCCACGATGCCGGCGTCGCCGAGCAGGTCCTTCGCCCGCCTGTAGAGGCCCGTCGGCACGATGCGCGGCGTGGCCAGGGCCGAGGCGAGCCGGTAGACCACCTCCTGGCGGGGGTCGTCGAACTCCGTCGGCAAGCCGGCGATCAGGCGTTCCACCTTGTCGGCGGGCAGGTGGCCCTGCCCTTCGCCGATCTTCTCGTGCTCGTAGCTCGCGTAGGCGGCGTGCCAGCGCGCGTTGACGAGGTTCGTGACGATCTCGATCTCGGCCTTGGTCAGCGTCGAGCGGGCCTGGAAGTAGGCGCCCGTCGGCACGATGGTCTTGGACAGCGCCGGGTTGGCGAGCCAGATCTTGTGCGGGCCGGGCACGAGCCCGCGCAGCTCCCTCGTGAACGCGTAGGCGTCCCTCATCTCGGCCGGCATCGCGTCGACCGGCGTTTCTTCGAACCGGCCGAAGGTGCCAAAGTCCGGGTTACGATCCATGCGGGTGCGCCTTTCTTCCGAGGTCGCGGTCGCGCCGGTCAGGCTGCGTCGAAGGTGACGCGCAGCACCTTGGCGGGTCGCACGACTCCGTCCGGCGGCGGCGCCTTGGTGCCGCCGTCGCTGGTCAGGAAGGCGACGCGGCCCGTCTCGCCGGCCTGACGGCCCCACGCCGCGCTCGACGGCCCGACCAGCCTGTCGTCGAAGGGATCGCCCGCGATGACGTGGCGGACCTGTCCCGTGGAGGTCGAGCCCTCGCGCGCCGGCTCCGTCGACACGTTGCGGCCCGGCTCGAGCCAGACCGCTTCCAGCGTGTTCTCGCGATGGGTCGTCACGTAGGCCAAGCCGCGCTCTTCGTCGACGCAGAAGTCGTCGTACCAGAAGCCGCTCGCCACCATCTCGGGCTCGCCGAGCGCCGCCCGGGTGATGGAATCGACCCGGACGCGCATAAACAGCTTGTGGACCGTCGAGGTGTAATAGACGTGGCTCGTCGACCCGACGAAGCGCAGGCCGTTGATGCCCGGCTGGTCCGCCAGCTTTCCCCCATTGGGGTCGTGGCCCATGCTGTAGTGCTTCAGCCAAACGCTCGCGCGGGCGGGTCCGCCGGGACCGAAGTCCACGCGCCAGATCAGGCCCGCGAAGCTGTCGGCCAGGAGCAGGACGCCCGGGGCGACGAGGCAGCTCCCGTTCAGGCTCTGCGCGGCCTCGGGGAAGCGGAGCACCTCGGACAGCGCCGCGGGCGCGCCGGGCGCCCAACCCCGCATGTCTAGCCTGTGCAGAAAGGACTCGTGCGTGGTGTAAAGATTGGACGTCGCGACGAGGAACACGTCCGGCTCGACCTCGACCATGCTGAGAGTCGGCTGCTCGAAGGACGCCAGGAGCACCGGATCGACCGTATCCCCGTCTCGCGCGGGCGGCAGGTACCAGAGTCCCTTGCGGGTCAGGTCCGAGACGAGCAGCGAATTGTCGGCGCGCACGGCGAGGTTCTCGAGGAAGAACTTCTCGGGAAAGGTCGCGAGGACCGACAGGGTCGCCTTCGGCGGGGAGGCTGCGGGCATCGTCATCTCCCTCGGTCGCGGCGCCGCCGCCGCGGCGGCCCGTCGCATATGCGTGACGGCGGCAGACGCTGTCTTTCGTGTTCCAGGCGAGACTTGCGCGATCCGATCACCGCAGCGCATGCGGGGCCGGCGCGCACCGGACCGGATCGCGCTCACAGGCGTCGCGCGGCCCTGTAGGCGCGCGGGCTCAGCCCCATGGCCTTGCGGAACGTGGTGGCGAAATGGCTGGCCTGCGTGAACCCGCAACGGAGGCCCACGTCGATGATCGGCAGCTGGGTCTGCTCGAGGAGTTGGCCGGCCGCCTCGACGCGGAGGCGGATCAGGTAGCGATGAGGCGCCTCGCCCGTGGCGCCGCGGAACGCCCGCGCGAAATGCGAGGGGCTCAGGCCCACCGTGGCGGCGAGGCGGGCCAGCGGGATGTCCTCCGC
>CAXSDV010000111.1:0-2109 GCA_964235945.1 uncultured Caulobacteraceae bacterium | reverse complement strand
CCCTCACTGGCAGGCCAGGCACTCCTCGTAGTCCGTCTTCGCCGCCGCCTGCACCGAGGCCGCCACCGCCGGGTCCGCGCCCGCGAAAGCGGCGCGCTGCACCGACTTGGAGCGCAGGTAGTACAGCGACTTGCAGCCGCGCTCCCACGCCGTCCAGTGCAGCATGTGCAGGTCCCACTTGTCGACGTCGCCGGGCAGGAAAATGTTCACCGACTGGCTCTGGCAGATGTCGGGGGTGCGGTCGGCCGCGAGCTCCACGATCCAGCGCTGGTCGAGCTCGAATGCGGTCTTGAACACGTCCTTGTCGTCGTCCGACAAGAAGTCGAGGTGCGCCACCGAGCCTTCGTTCTCCAAGATCGAGCTCCACACCTCGGCGGTGTTCTTGCCCTTGGTGTCGAGCACGCGCTCCAGGTAGGCGTTCTTCACCGCGAACGAGCCCGACAGCGTCTTGTGCGTGTAGATGTTGGCGGGGATAGGCTCCACCCCCGCGCTCGTCCCGCCGCAGATGATGGAGATCGACGCGGTGGGGGCGATGGCCAGCTTGTGGCTGAAGCGTTCCATCACGCCGCGGTCGGCGGCGTCCGGGCAGGGGCCGCGCTCCTCGGCGAGCTTGACGCTGGCGGCGTCCGCCGCCCGGCGCAGCGACTTGAAGATGCGCATGTTCCAGCTCTTGGCGAGCGCGGACTCGAACGGCACGTTCTGCGACTGCAGGAAGCTGTGGAAGCCCATCAGCCCCAGGCCCACCGAGCGTTCGCGCCCCGCCGCGTAGATGGCCGCGCTCATGGCGTCGGGCGCGCGGTCGATGAAGTCTTGCAGAACGTTGTCGAGGAAGCGCATCACGTCCTCGACGAAGGTCGGATGGTCACGCCACTCCAGGAAAGTCTCGGCGTTGACTGAAGACAGGCAGCACACCGCCGTGCGGTCCACGCCCAGGTGGTCCTTGCCCGTGTGCAGCATGATCTCGCTGCACAGGTTGGACTGGCGCACCTTCAGGCCCAGTTCCCGCTGGTGGGCGGGCATGGCGCGGTTCACCGTGTCGGAGAAGATCAAGTAGGGCTCGCCCGTCTGCAGGCGGATCTCCAAGACCTTCTGCCAAAGCTGGCGCGCGTCGACCATCTTGGCGACGTCGTTGTTCTTCGGCGAGCGCAGGGCGAAGGGCGCGCCGTCGCGCACCGCCTCCATGAACTCGTCGGTGATGGAGATGCCGTGGTGCAGGTTGAGCGACTTCCTGTTGAAGTCGCCCGACGGCTTCCTGATCTCGAGGAACTCCTCGATCTCGGGATGGTGGATGTCGAGGTAGACCGCCGCCGAGCCGCGGCGCAGCGAGCCCTGGCTGATGGCCAGCGTCAGCGAGTCCATCACGCGGATGAAGGGGATGATGCCGCTGGTCTGGCCCGCGCCCTTCACCTTCTCGCCGATGGCGCGCACCCCGCCCCAGTAGGTGCCGATGCCGCCGCCGTTGGAGGCCAGCGCCACGTTCTCGTTCCACACGCCGGTGATGCCGTCGAGCGAGTCGGGCACGGCGTTGAGGAAGCAGGAGATCGGCAAGCCGCGGTCGGCCCCGCCGTTGGAGAGCACCGGGGTGGCCGGCATGAACCACAGCTGCGAGATGTAGTCGTAGATGCGCTGGGCGTGGTCGGCGTCGTCGGCGTAGGCGGTGGCCACCCGCGCGAACATGTCCTGATAGCTCTCGCCGGCCAGCAGGTAGCGGTCCTCCAGGGTGGTGCGGCCGAAGTCGGTGAGCAGGGCGTCGCGCGAACGGTCCACCTCCACCTTGCGCACGAGCTGGAGCTGCGGGCCTTGCGCCTGCGGCCGCGAGGTGCGCGGGGCGGAGGAGGGAGCCTGCCTGAGAGCCGCATCCGCCATGGGAGACACCTACATCTAGTGTGAACGCCGTTTCGGCTCACAACATGGTGGAAGCTGAGTCGGTTTCCGAGTCGTAAACGGAGTTGTCCACAGGCCTTCGCGCTTGACACGGTGAAGCGGGGGAGGGGCGCGAGGCGTTCGGCTTGCGGCGGGCGTGGAGTCACGGCCGCCGTGCTCGGTCGCGTCAAGGGTGCGCGCTCCGCGCCGGCCTCTGGCCGCCCTTGACCCGCCCTGCGCGCGACG
>CAXSDV010000110.1:0-2254 GCA_964235945.1 uncultured Caulobacteraceae bacterium | reverse complement strand
GCAGGAGTTGGGGCGCGGTGGCGAACAGCGCGGTGACGGGGCGGATGTCGGCCATGGGGCTCTCCGGGCGGATCAGCGCCGCCGCATGCAGCGCACGGCGCGCTGGCCGTCCACATTGCAGAAGTAGCTCCCCAGCGCACCCTTGCGGATGGCCAACTGGGAGCCGGCGTGGGGCGGGGCGAACATCTCCTCGTCGTCCGTCTGAACCCATGCGGCGCCCTCGTCGGTGGCCATCACCCAGCGGCCCTCGGCGGAGCGTCCGGCGTGGTCGAGCTTGACCACGAGCTTGTCCACCGGTTCGTCCATGCCTGACTTGCCGCCGCCGAGCAGGGCCAGGCTCGGCAGACTGAACCCGAACGCCTGCCGCTTGACGGCCCGCACCTGCTCGCGGTCCACCACCGCGATCTGGCCTCGGCTTTCGGCCTCGTCCAGCGCGCCGGCCGCCTGATCGTAGCAGGCGAGGCGGCGGGTCGCGTCCGTCTCCGCACGGCAGGCGGCCAGGGCGCGCAGCCCCTCGGCCCGCGGCGTTTTTAGCCCGGCCGCGGCGGCGTCCCCCCCGGCGGTCGACAGCGTGACGATGGCGAGAACGGCGGCGAGGGCCCGCATGTCGGGTGTTCCTGGAACTTGCGAGGCGGTCCTTACCCGATCTGACCGATCGACTGTCACCCGCCGGCCCCGCGCGACGACGTGTCACATCTGTGGCCCGAATGCGACATGCGGAGCAGTTCGATATGACCGATCGGCAACGACGATTGACGCCGTCGTATCGTCCGGGACTTACTCCGCCCCGATCAGCGGTGGCATCCCCACCGCAACTCATCGGCGCTGGAGTGGTGGAGTAACATCCGCCACGGAGGGACACAGTTGAAGACCAAAGTCATGCGTGACCGCCTGCTCACCTCCACCGTGCTTGTGGGCGTGACGTTCGCGACTTTCGGGGTGGCGACCGCCCAAACGGCCAGCAATCCGCAGCAAGGCGCGGCCTCGCCCGCCGGCGCGTCCAACCTGCCCGCGACCACCGCCGGCTCGGCCGCGGCCCAGGGCCCGGTCGGCACGCCGGAAGCGGCGGCGGACGCCACCGACCAGAGCGGCCAGCCCACCGGCGCGCCCCAGGCCATCGTGGTGACCGGCTCGCGCATCGCCAGCCCGAACCTGAAGAGCATCAGCCCGGTCGCCACCGTCAACAGCGCCGAGATTAAGCTGGAGGGCACGACCCGGGTCGAGGACCTGATCAACAACCTGCCCCAGGCGTTCGCCTCCCAGGGCGGCAACATCTCCAACGGCGCCACCGGCACCGCCAACGCCAACCTGCGCAACCTGGGCGCGTCGCGCACCCTGGTGCTGGTGGACGGCAAGCGCCTGATGCCAGGCGACCCCGCCTCGCCCTTCGCCGACCTGAACGTCATCCCCGCCGCCCTGATCGACCGAGTGGACGTGCTGACCGGCGGCGCTTCGGCCGTGTACGGTTCGGACGCGGTCGCCGGCGTGGTGAACTTCATCATGCAGAAGGATTTCCAGGGCGTACGCGTCGACGCCCAGGAGAACTTCTTCAACCACGACAACGGGAACACGACGATCCAGGGTCTGGAGCGCGCCCGCGGCTTCCCGGCCCCCAACGACACCTACACGGGCGGCTACACCACCGACCTCAACTTTACGCTCGGCGTCAATGCGCCGGACGGCAAAGGCAACGCCACTTTCTACGCCGGCTGGCGCCACATCGACGCCGTCACCCAGGGCAACTACGACTACTCGGCCTGTAACTTGGCCGAGGCCGGCGCGTCCTTCGCCTGCGCGGGATCCGGCACCACCAGCCCCGCACGTTTCATCTCCAATGGCGGCGCACCGGCCACGATCAACGGCGCTACGGTGAAGTCGCAGACGCTCACCCTGGACAGGACCAGCGGCGCGCTTCGCGCTTACAGCGGCGCGACCGACGCTTTCAACTTCGCTCCGTACAACTACTACCAGCGTCCAGACGAGCGCTACTCGGCCGGCGTGTTCGCCCACTATCAGATCGACCCCAAGGTGGATGTCTACGGGTCGTTCATGTTCATCGACGACAAGTCGGTGGCCCAGATCGCCCCCAGCGGCGTGTTCAGCCAGACCATCAACGTGCCCTGCAGCAGCTCGCTGCTGTCGGCCGCGGAAGTCGGCGCCTTCTGCACGCGTTTCGGTTACACCGCCGCGGACTCGGCTCCCGTGTCGATCGGCAAGCGCAACGTCGAGGGCGGCGGCCGTTCGGACAACATCG
>CAXSDV010000109.1:0-2376 GCA_964235945.1 uncultured Caulobacteraceae bacterium | reverse complement strand
TCCAGCATCTTGGGGTCGATCATGATGAAGCGGCACTCCTCCGGCGGCAGCCGGTAGAGGATCGACAGGATCATGGCGTTGACCCCCACCGACTTGCCCGAGCCGGTGGTGCCCGCGATCAACAGGTGGGGCATCTTGGCGAGGTCGGCGATGTAGGGCTCGCCGCCGATGCTCTCGCCCAGCGCCATGGGCAGGCCGTGGGCGCTGTTCTCATACTCGGTGCTGGCCAGGAGGTCGCGCAGGTAGACGGTTTCGCGCCGGGCGTTGGGCAGCTCGATGCCGATGGCGTTGCGCCCCTGCACCACGCTGACGCGCGCCGAACGCGCGCTCATGGAGCGGGCGATGTCGTCGGCCAGGGCGATCACGCGCGAACTCTTCACCCCGGGCGCGGGCACGAGCTCGTAGAGGGTGACCACCGGGCCGGGGCGGATCTGGTCGATCTGCCCGCGCACGCCGAACTCGGCCAGCACGCCTTCCAGCATGCGCGCGTTCTGGCGCAGGGCGCCCTCGTCGTGGGCGGCCGAGCGCGGCTTGGGCTTGGCCAGCATGGCGAGCTCGGGCAACTGGAAGCCGCCCTCGTGCACGAAGTCGAACGCGCCCTGGCTTTCGCGCCGCTCCCGGGCGGACTGGCGGGGCGCGGCGGTCTTGGGAAGCTCCACCGCCAGCGGATGGTCCGCGCCGGGCGCGAGATCGAAGGGCGGGCCGTCGTCCTCGTCCTCCTCCTCCAGGTCGGGGGCGGCGGAGGCCGGCCCGGCGGCGGGCTGGCCCGGGGCCTCCGGCTCGGCGAAGGCGGCGGCGGGCGCCGCGTCCGCCGCGGGCGGGGCGGCGGCGCGGGGACGACGGCGCGGCTTGGCCGCCTCGGGCGCGGCGGCTTCCGAGCGCGGCGGGGGCGGCGGGGCGGGGCGCGGCTCGGCGGCGCGACGAACGGCTTCGGCCAGCCAGGCCCCGGCGGCGGCGAGCTCCGCCCGGCGCACGCCCGTGGCGAAGCCGATGGCCGCGGCGGCCCCCGCGAAGGCCAGCACGGCGGCGACCGGACGCGCCGCGGGCAGGTGGGCGAGGTGCGCCGGCAGGGTCAGCAGCGCCAGCAGCGCCTCCCCGCCCCAGCCGCCCAGCCCCCGCGCGAACGGCCAGGCGGCGGGCGGCGGCGGTCCGGCCAGGGCGGCGGCCAGCAGCGCCGTCCCCAGCGCGCCGACCAGGGCGCGCCGGCGCAGCACCGGCCGCTGGGCGTCCGGATCGGCGGCCAGGGCGCGCGACACGCCGAACAGGACGAGCAGGAGCGCCCCCGCCCAGCCCGCCAGCCCCGCGAACTGCAGCACCGCGTCCGACAGGTCCGCCCCGGCGGGGCCGAGGAGGTTGCGCACCCGGTCTCCGGAGGAGACGTCCAGGCTGGGGTCGCCGGCCCGCCAGCCCGCCAGCGCGGCGGTGAGCAGCAGGCCCAGCGCCCCCGTGACCGCGCCGCGCGCCCGCGCCACCGCCCGGGCCCGCCAGGTCCAGCGCGCGACGGCCGCCGCCCGCACCCAGCCGGTGCGGCGCGCGCGCCCGGCCGTCGTCGACGCCGCCGCCAGGTTCGCCATTCCGCCGCTCCGCCCGCCTACGTGTCGTCGCCTTTCCGCGTGCGCCCGGGAAGGTTAAGGCGCGTTTACCGTGCTCCGGACGGCCGCGAGATTGACGCCGCGGCCGCCCCGCCGCACCACCGGCGGCCATGCCCTCCCCCGCTTCCGCGCCCCCCGCCGCACCCGACCCCCGGCTGTACCTGATCACCCCGCCGAGCCCGCCGGACCTCGCCGCCCTCGTGCGCGCGCTGGAGTCGGCCCTGGCCGGCGGCGACGTGGCCGCCCTGCAGGTGCGGCTGAAGGGGGCGGACGACGAAACGGTGGCCGCCGCCGTGCGCGCGCTCACGCCGCCCGCCCACGCGGCGGGGGTGGCGGTGATCCTGAACGACCGGCCCGACCTCGCCGCGGCGCTCGGCTGCGACGGCGTCCACATCGGCCAGGAGGACGCGCCCTACCGCGAAGCGCGCCGGCTGATGGGGGCGGAGCGCACGGTGGGCGTCACCTGCCACGACAGCCGCCACCTGGCCTTCGAGGCGGCGGAGGCGGGCGCCGACTACGTCGCCTTCGGCGCGGTGTTCCCCACCTCCACCAAGGAGGCCCTCACCGTGGCGCCGCTGGACCTGTTCGAGGGCTGGCGGCTCGACATGCTGACGCCCTGCGTCGCCATCGGCGGCATCACTCCCGACAACGCCCGCGCCATCGCCCGGGCGGGCGCCGACTTCCTGGCGGTCAGCGCGGGCGTGTGGGCCTGGCCGGACGGCCCGGAGGCGGCGGTGCGCCGCCTGCTGGCCGAAGCCGCCGCCGGCGCGGCGGAAGCGACCGC
>CAXSDV010000108.1:0-2407 GCA_964235945.1 uncultured Caulobacteraceae bacterium | reverse complement strand
TGGCTCGTGGTCAGCACCATCATCGCCTTCGTCGTCGGCGG
Organism: uncultured Caulobacteraceae bacterium; assembly: GCA_964235945.1. Classification (GTDB taxonomy): domain Bacteria; phylum Pseudomonadota; class Alphaproteobacteria; order Caulobacterales; family Caulobacteraceae; genus JASLDZ01. The sequence goes on along the minus strand of CAXSDV010000108.1, from coordinate 2,366 downwards.
CTTCGTGGCCGGCCGCCTCGCCGGCGCGCCGACCCGCTTCGACGGCGTCCTGCACGGCCTGGTCGTCTGGGGCCTGACCCTCTTGATGGTGCTCTACTTCCTGGGCGCGGCGGCGGGCGGCATCCTCAGCGGCGTGTTCCACCTCGCGGGCGGCGCGGCCTCCATCGCCGGCCAAGGCGTGCAAGCCGCCGGCCCGCAGGTCGCCGCCGCGGCGGGCGTCGACACCAACACCGTCCAGGACCAGCTCTCCGCCTACATGGGCCCGTCCGTGACCGACCCCGCGCAGATGACGCCCCAGGACGCCCAGAAGGCGATGGCCAAGGAGATCCCGAACCTCGCCGCCGGCGGTGACCGCGCCGCGGCCGCCCGCGGGCGGATCATACCGATCATCGCCGCCCAGCAACACGTCAGCCAGGACGAGGCGGCGCGCCGCTTCGACGCCGGCCAGGCGCGCTTCGAGCAGGACCGCATCACCGCGCAGCAGAAGGCCACCGAGGCGGCCCAGGCGAGCGCGGCCGGAGCTTCGAAGGCGTCTTACCTGACCTTCGCCGCGCTCCTGATCGGCGCGCTGGCCGCCGCCGGCGGCGGCGTGCTCGCCTCGCCGCGCGAAGCCTTCACCACCACGCGCCGCGTCGCGTGAAGTCCGGCGAGGGAGGCGAACGCCTCCCTCGCCGCCTGCGCTTCTAATCCCGCTCGGAGACTCCTCATGAAGACCTTCGCACTCACGGCGGCCCTGGCCGCAAGCCTCACCCTTGGCGGGACGGCGCAGGCCGGCTGCCTCGGGGGCGCGGTCGTCGGCGGCGTCGGCGGCCACTTCGCCCACCACCCCGTGCTCGGCGCAGTCGGGGGCTGCGTCGTCGGGCACCACCTCGCGGTCGTGAAGAAGCGTCAGATGCGCCTCGCGCGCCAGACGCAGACGACGCAGGTCACCCGCACCGACGTGCGGCGCTGAACCAACACTTGTTTCCAACCGAAGACGGGGCTCCTGAATGACGAACATCAATCCGAATAAGAAGAACGTGCACGGCACGTCGAAGGTGACGGCCGTGCCGGCCAAGGCCGGCGGGCTGCCGGCTTGGCTACGCTGGCTCTTGGCCGCCATCGGCTTCCTGCTGCTACTCCTCTTGTTCCGCAACTGCAGCCACCATGAAGCCCCGGTGACGACCACCAACACGACGACCACGACCACGACGTCCCAGGCCGCTCCCGCGGGCACGCCGCCCGTGGCGGTGGAGAAGGTGGCCCTGCCCGGCGGCAAGACGGTCGACCTCGAGCCCAAGACGCTGAACTACGAACTCCAGCGCTTCCTGGCCTCGCCCGATCCCGCGCCGCGCACCTTCACCTTCGACCGGCTGAACTTCTCTACCGACTCGGCAGACCTGCCCGCCGACGCCCAGGCCACGACGAACGCCCTGGCGCAAATCCTCGTCGCCTACCCCAAGGCGAACGTCCAGCTGAACGGCTATGCGGACTCCACCGGGACCGAGCCCCACAACGTGCAGCTCGGCGCCCAGCGGGCCACTGCCGTAGCCCAAGCGCTCGTCGGCCAGGGCGTGGCCGCGGGCCGCATCAAGACCGCCACCGGCGGCTCAACCAACCCCACCGACACGAACGCGAGCAGCCAGGGCCGGGCCGAGAACCGCCGGACCGAGCTCGTTGTGCTGGCCAAGTAAGCGACAGGAGAACGCTCCCATGCACACCTTCACCGCCCTCTACAACCGCCAGGCCGACGCGGAGGCCGTCCAGGCCGAGCTCGAACGGCTGGGGATCTTGGATATCGACCACGGCGTCCACGGCGAGGAGGCCGCCGCCTACGATGACGAGGCGGGCGGCCCCTGGGCCGGCGCCAAGGGCGTCGTCCCGCCCGACGCCGATCGGCACATCTACAAGGAGGCCATGAAGCGCGGCGGCTTCCTGCTCACCGTCAACGTGGACGACGTCGAAGCCGATCGCGTCCACCAGCTTCTCGAAGGCTCCAACGCCGTCGACATCGAGGAGCGCGAGCGCGCCATCAAGGCGAGCGGCTTCGTCCCGCCCGCGCCCGTGGCGGCCCCGGCCCGCATGGTCGGGGACGAGGAGCCCATCCAGGTCGTCGAGGAGCGGCTCAACGTCGGCAAGCGCCAGGTGGACCGCGGCGGCGTGCGCGTGCGCTCCTACGTCTCGGAGACCCCGGTCAGTGAGCAGGTCTCGCTGCGCGAGGAGCACGTCGACGTCGAGCGCCGCCCGGTGAACGAACGTGTCGCCGACGCCGAGGCGCTGTTCCAGGAGCGCGACATTGAGCTCGACGAGACGGCCGAGGAGGTGGTGGTCGGCAAGGAGGCGCGCGTCGTGGGCGAGGTGAACCTGCGCAAGGACGTCGAGCAGCG
>CAXSDV010000107.1:0-2572 GCA_964235945.1 uncultured Caulobacteraceae bacterium | reverse complement strand
CTTTTTCAACAGCCCCACCTGCTTGACGAGATGGAAAGTCGCGTCCACTCTTTCCGTATTGGAAAGCGAGGGCCCGTCATGACCGACTCCGCCGAAGCCGCCGACGCCCTGTCGGCCATGCGCGACTCCCAGGCTCGGCTGGCCAAGGCCGCCGCCTGCCCGCCCGAGCGCCACCTGACCTTCGCGGGGCTGATGGGCGTCTGCGTCGCCGCCCCCGCCGCGCCTTACTGGGCCATGCTGGGGCTGGAGGCGCTGCTGCTGGTCGCCGTGGTCTTCGTCATCCGCTGGGACCGGCGGCGCACGGGCATGTTCGTCAACAGCTACCGCCGCGGGCGGACGCGACCGGTGATCCTGGCGCTGCTGGCCGCCATGATCGGCCTCTACGCGACGGGCTACTGGCTGGCCAAGGCGCAGGGCGTGTTCTGGGCGCCGCTGGCCCTCGCCCCGATCGCGATGGCCGGGGCCTATTACGGCGGCGTCTGGTGGCAGCGCGTCTACACGCGCGAACTGGGCGTGGCGGCGTGAGCGGCGAGGATACGGAGGAGGGTCGCACCGCGGGCGGCTTCGACCCGGTGATCCACCCTCCCGCCCGCCTGCAGCTCATGGCGGTGCTGGCGAACGTGCAGGACGCGGAGTTCGCCACCCTGCGCGACTTGGCGGGGGTGAGCGACTCGGTGCTGTCCAAGCACCTGGGGGCGCTGGCGGTGGCGGGCTACGTGTCCATCCGCAAGGCGGCGCTGGACGGGCGGCGGCGCACCTGGGCGGCGCTGACCCGCGAGGGCCGCCGCGCCTTCCGCGACCACGTCCGCGCGCTGGAGGCCCTGGCCGCCGCCGTGGACCGCATGGCCGCCGAGTAGCGCCGGAACCGGGAGAGGCGCCTGCGGGGGACAGCGCCCGCATTGCCTCCGCGCCCTTGCGAAGCTATCTCGGCGGGCGATCCCCTCCCCTCACGCGAGAGCGCGGCCCCGCGGCCGCGGGCCCCTCCCATGGCGCAACAGTACATCTACCAGATGCAGGGCCTGACCAAGGCCTACCCCGGCGGCAAGAAGGTGTTCGAGAACATCTGGCTGTCGTTCTACTCGGACGCCAAGATCGGCGTGGTGGGGGTGAACGGCTCGGGCAAGAGCACCCTGCTCAAGATCATGGCCGGCATCGACCCCGAGTTCGTGGGCGAGGCCCGCGCGGCCGACGGCGTGAAGATGGGCTACCTCGAGCAGGAGCCGCACATCGACGAGATGCTCGACGTGTGGGGCAACGTGATCTCCGCCTGCCAGGAGAAGAAGGTGTTCGACCGCTACAACGCCATCGCCCTGCAGATGGCCGAGGAATACACGGACGAGCTGATGGAGGAGATGAACACCCTCCAAGAGACCATCGACGCCCAGGACCTGTGGGACATCGACAGCCGCATCGAGCAGGCCATGGACGCCCTGCGCTGCCCGCCCGCCGACATGCCGGTGGACAACCTCTCGGGCGGCGAGAAGCGGCGGGTGGCGCTGGCGCGCCTCTTGCTCTCCAAGCCCGACATGCTGCTGCTGGACGAGCCCACCAACCACCTGGACGCCGAGAGCGTGGCTTGGCTGCAGCACCACCTGGAGACCTTTCCGGGCTGCGTGATCCTGGTCACCCACGACCGCTATTTCCTCGACCAGGTCACCAAGTGGACGCTGGAGCTGGACCGCGGCAAGGGCCTGCCCTTCGAAGGCAACTATTCGGGCTGGCTGGAGCAGAAGACCAAGCGGATCGTGCAGGAGAACTCGGAGTCAGAGGCTCGCCAGCGCGCCATGACCAAGGAGCTGGAGTGGGTGCGCTCCAACGCCAAGGCGCGCCAGTCCAAGTCCAAGGCGCGCCTGGCCGCCTACGACGAGATGGTGCGCGAGCAGGAAGCCGGCCGCGGCGCCCAGACCCACGCGCACATCCAGATCCCCCCCGGGCCGCGCCTGGGCTCCATCGTGCTGGAGGTCGACGGGCTGGAGAAGGAGTTCGGCGAGAAGGTCCTGTTCAAGGACCTGACCTTCCGCCTGCCGCCCAACGGCATCGTCGGCGTGATCGGGCCCAACGGCGCGGGCAAGTCGACCCTGTTCAAGATGATCACCGGCCAGGAGACGCCGGACTCGGGCTCGATCCGCGTGGGCGAGACCGTCAAGCTCGCCTATGTCGACCAGAGCCGCGACAGCCTCGACCCGGTCAAGACCATCTGGCAGGAGATCAGCGGCGGGCTGGACGTGATGATGGTGGGCAAGCGCGAGGTGAACACGCGCTCCTACGTCGGCTCGTTCAACTTCAAGGGCGGCGACCAGCAGAAGAAGGTGGGCCTGCTCTCGGGCGGGGAGCGCAACCGCGTGCACCTGGCCAAGACCTTGGCCGAAGGGGGCAACCTGATCCTGCTCGACGAGCCCACCAACGACCTCGACATCGAGACGCTGCAAAACCTCGAAGAGGCGCTGGAAGGCTTCGCCGGCTGCGCCGTGGTGATCAGCCACGACCGCTGGTTCCTCGACCGCCTCGCCACCCACATCCTGGCCTTCGAGGGCGACAGCCACGTCGAATGGTTCGAGGGCAACTTCGAGGC
>CAXSDV010000106.1:0-2597 GCA_964235945.1 uncultured Caulobacteraceae bacterium | reverse complement strand
AGCCCGCTGCGCCCCGTGCGGCGGTAGGGCATGCGCCCGTAGCGGTCGGCGGCGGCGGCGTAGGCGGTGGGCATGGGTCGGGTCTCGCGGAGGAGTTGATGAGGCGGGCGGCGGGCTTGAGTCGCTCGACAGCGCTGTCACAATGGGCTCGAGACAATGTCGCACGCACGACGCCGGACCGACAACGGTCCGCTCACGGGAGATGCAGCCTTGAACCGATCCCCTCGCCGCCGTGTCGCCCGCGCCTGCGCCCTCATGGCCGGGGCGGGCGCCGCCGCCCTGTCGACCGGGGCCGCGTCCCAGGCCCCCTCCCATCGCGCGTGGCGGGACGTGGCGCCCGAGGCGACCGCGCATCCCGCGCTCTGGCCGCGGGCGCCCGGCCGGGCGGCGCAGGACCCGGCCGTGGAGCGCCGCATCGACGCCCTGCTGGCGCGCATGACGCTGGAGCAGAAGGTCGGCCAAACGCTCCAGCCCGAGATCCGCTACATCACGCCGGACGAGGTGCGCCGCTACCACATCGGCACCATCGAGAACGGCGGCGGCTCGCAGCCCGCCGGCGATAAGCACGCTTCGCTGGACGCTTGGGTCAAGCTCGTCCAGGCCTTCTCGGACGCGGCCTACGACAAGGACGGGCCCGGGCCCCACATCCCCCTGCTGTGGGCAACGGACGCGGTGCACGGGCACAACAACGTGTTCGGGGCCACGCTCTTCCCGCACAACATCGGCCTGGGCGCCGCCCGAGACGTCGAACTCGTGCACCGCATCGGCGCCGCCACCGCCCAGGAGGTGCGCGCCACGGGGATGGACTGGGCCTTCGCCCCCACCATCGCCGTGGCCCAGGACCCGCGCTGGGGCCGCACCTACGAGAGCTATTCCCAGGACCCCAAGCTCGTTTCCCGCTACGCGGCGGCCATGGTGCGCGGCCTGCAGGGCGAGGGCGCGGCCTTCCTCGACTCCGACCACGTGATCTCCACCGCCAAGCACTTCCTGGGCGACGGCGGCACGGCCGACGGCCATGACCAGGGCGACACCCGTGTGGACGAGGCGACCCTGCGCGACGTGCACGGCGCCGGCTACGTCGCCGCCGTGGGCGCGGGCGTGCAGGCCGTGATGGCCAGCTACTCCAGCTGGAACGGCGTGAAGATGCACGGCAACGGGAGCCTGCTCACCGGCGTGCTCAAGGACCGGATGGGCTTCGACGGGCTGGTGGTCGGCGACTGGAACGGCCACGGCCAGGTGCCCGGCTGCACCAAGGCCGACTGCCCCGCCGCGCTCAACGCGGGGGTGGACGTCTACAACGTGCCGGAGGACTGGCGCGCCATGTACGCGAACCTGCTGGCGCAGGTGCGCTCGGGCGTCGTGCCCGCCGCGCGGCTGGACGACGCCGTGCGCCGGGTGCTGCGGGTGAAGCTGCGCGCGCGCGCCTTCGAGGAGCCCCGCCCGTCCGAGCGCCCCCACGCGGGCGACGCCGCGCGGCTGGGCTCGCCCGAGCACCGGGCGCTGGCGCGGCTGGCGGCGGCCGAGTCGCTGGTGCTGCTCAAGAACGACGGACACGTGCTGCCGCTGAAGGGCTCGGCCAAGCTCCTGGTCGTGGGCGAGGCCGCCGACAGCGTGGCGCGCCAGACCGGCGGCTGGACCCTGTCCTGGCAGGGCAACGACAACGTTCCCGCCGACTTCCCAGGCGCCACCTCCATCCGCGCGGGGCTGGAGCAGGCGATGGCCGCCGCGGGCGGGCGCGCGACCTACAGCTCGGACGGGAGCTTCACCGACAAGCCCGACGCGGCCGTGGTGGTGTTCGGTGAGACCCCCTACGCCGAGTTCCAGGGCGACCAGGGCGACCTGATCCTGCACCCCGGGGCGGACGCGGCGCTGGCCGCCATGCGCCGGCTGCACGCGGCGGGGGTGCCGGTGGTGGCGGTGTTCCTGTCGGGCCGGCCGCTCTACCAGAACCCCGAGATCAACGCCGCCGACGCCTATGTCGCCGCCTTCCTGCCGGGCTCGGAAGGCGCGGGCGTGGCGGACGTGCTGGTGGGCGACGCCCGTGGTGCCCCGCGGCGCGACTTCCGCGGCCGCCTGTCCTTCGACTGGCCGCGGCGGCCCGACCAAACGCCGCTCGACAAGGGCCGGCCGGGCTACGAACCGCAGTTCGCCTTCGGCTACGGCCTGTCCTACGCCGACCGGGGCGCCCTGCCCAAGCTGCAGGAAGTGGTGCTGCGCACCGCCGCCGGCGAGCGCGGCGCCTTCCTGGCGGACGGGCGCGGCGTCAACGGCTGGTCGCTCTCCCTGGGCGACGCCGCCACGCCCGTCACGCCCGCCACCGGCTCGCGCGCGGCCCTGGCCGGCGGGGCGCTGACGCTGGAGGCGGTCGACCACCGCCGCCAGGAGGATGCGCGACGCCTGCGCTGGTCGGGCGCCGCGCCCGCCTGGGCCGAGCTGCGCCGCGGTCCGACCCTCGACCTGCTGCGCGAGGCCAACGGCGACGTCACCCTGGAGCTCGACCTGCGGGTCGACGCCGCCCCCGCGGGCCCGGTGGCCCTGAGCCTCGCCTCGGCGGACGGCCGCCGCGGCGCGGTCCCCGTCGGGCCCGCCCTGGCCGC
>CAXSDV010000105.1:0-2637 GCA_964235945.1 uncultured Caulobacteraceae bacterium | reverse complement strand
GTGGAGGAGATGGCGCTGCCGCCCTGCCACTGCCTGTTCCAGTTCCACGTCGAGCCCCGCGCGGGGGGGCCGGGGCGGCTGTCGTGCCAGCTCTACCAGCGCTCGGCGGACCTGTTCCTGGGCGTGCCGTTCAACATCGCCAGCTACGCCCTGCTGACGCACATGGTGGCCCAGGCGACGGGGCTGGAGGCGGGGGATTTCGTCCACACGCTCGGCGACGCGCACCTCTACCTCAACCACCTGGAGCAGGCGGACGAACAGCTCGCGCGCGAGCCGCGCCCCGCGCCCCGCCTGAAGCTCGACGCCGCCGTCACCGACCTGTTCGCCTTCACCTCCGACCACATCGAGATCGTCGGCTACGACCCGCATCCCGCGATCAAGGCTCAGGTGGCGGTGTGAGCGCCGGCGAGGGCGCAAAGCGCGGCCCGGTCGTCTCCCTGGTCGCCGCGCGCGGGCGCGACGGGGTGATCGGGCGCGACGGGGGGCTGCCGTGGCGGCTGAAGTCCGACCTCGCCCTATTCAAGGCGATCACCCTGGGCAAGCCGGTGGTCATGGGGCGGCGCACCTGGGACGGCTTGCCCAGGAAGCCCCTGCCCGGCCGGGCGTCGTTCGTGCTGTCGCGCGACGGGGCCTTCGAGCCGCAGGGGGCGGTGGTCGACTCCGACTTCGCCGACCTCCTGGACATGGCGCGCGAGCAGGCGGCCGACGAGGGGGTGGACGAGGTGTGCGTGATCGGCGGCGCCGCGGTCTACGCCCTGGCCCTGCCCCGGGCGCGCCGACTCCACCTCACCGAGGTGGACGCCGCGCCGGACGGGGACACGTTCTTCCCGCCCTTCGACGAGTCGCGCTGGATCGAGGTGGACCGCACGGCCCACCCGGCCGCCGAGGGCGACGACCACGCCTTCACCTACCGGCTGCTGGAGCGGCGCTAGCCTCGGGGAGGAGCGGCCGCTTCCGGGCGCGAGGCCGATGCGGGCTTTCGACCCGTTGCGGGCGTTCGGCCCAAGCCGTCAGCGTGTGGTCGCGGTCGCGGTTCGACGTTCCGTCCGGCGCCAAAGCTCCCAGCGCCTGCGTAGGTCGCTTCGACGTCCCTCATAGGGCTGGTCCAGCACGTCTGCGCCGAGGATGCGATCGGTGCGGAAATGGCGGAAGCCCTCCCTGAGTTCGCACCAGGCGATCAGAAGGCACCGCGCTTCCGCGTAGCCGACGATCACGGGCCAGACGGTCCGCTCGGTGACCTCGCCGGTCTCCGACCGGTAGCGGAGCCGAAGCTTTCGGCCTTCGCGGACCGCCGACCTGAGCGGCTGCATTTCGATGGCGCCGGTCGGCGGCCCGTCCGTCGGCTTCGCCGCCACGCTGGGTTCGATGATGAAGGGGCGCAGGTGCTCCGGGACGACGGACGCGATCTTGGCCACCACGTCGCCGGCGGCGGCGGCGAGGAGCCGATCGGGGAGCCTCGCCACCAACTGCGCCCCCAGCACGATGGCCTCGATCTCCTCGGGCGTGAGCATCAACGGTGGCATGTCGAAGCCAGGCTCGAGCACGTACCCCACCCCGGCTTCGCCATCGATGGGGACGCGCTGGCCGACCAGATCGGCCATGTCGCGGTAGACCGTGCGTTGCGAGACCTCCAGCTCGGCGGCGAGCGCAGCAGCCGTCACGGGATGGCGCGACCGACGCAGGATCTGGATGATTTGGAACAGGCGGTCGGCGCGGCGCATCGGCGGGAACTCCTGCTGACAGGATGCTGTCAGCAGGAGTGCGCCACAAGGCGCGCCGAGCGTTCACATTGGAGGACCCGTCATGAAGCTTGCATCCACCCGTCTCGTGGCGAGAGACATGAACGCGGTCGTCAGCTTCTATGAGCTGGTGACCGGGCGAACGGCGGAGTGGCTCGCCCCTGTATTCGCCGAGATCATCACACCGGGCGCGACTTTGGCGATTGGTGGCGAGGAGACCGTGGCGGCCTTCAAGGAAGGCAGCGCGCAAGCCTGCGCCAATCGCACCGCGATCCTCGAGTTCATGGTCGACGATGTCGACGCCGAGTTCGCGAGGCTCAGCGGCAAGGCCGAGGTGGTGCATGAGCCCAAGGTGATGCCTTGGGGCAACCGGACGGCGCAGTTTCGTGACCCGGAAGGTACTGCGGTGGCTTTGTACACCCCCGTCACCGAGGCCGCCAAACAGCGCTTTGCCGGGCGCTGATACGATCAGCTTGAAGTGCGCTCCAACTCTTAGCCGACGTTTGCGACGCCCTCCGGCAGAGGGCTCTCAAAGCCGCACAGCGCTGGCCTCTGAAGCTGTCGGCCGCTAGGTGGTCCTATGCAACCCGAGTCCAACGCCGAGCTTCGCACCGAGCTCAAGACGGCCATCGCTGCGGTGCGGCGGCAGATCGCTGTCCAGTCGACAGCCAATCATTATGTCGGCTCAGAGGGCATCACTGAGGAGGCGCTGGGCGAACTCCAATCGGAGCTGGTGCGGCTGGAGGAGGCCCTCGCCAGGCTGCCGTGAGGCCTATCGCGGGGCGGCGCAGCGCCACAACCGGAAGGTCGCCTGGCTCGCGGTGGGCGACATGGCGATAAGCCGTCGACGCCGCCTGAACGGGGCTTTTCTGACCGAGGCCAACGGGAAGTATCGACC
>CAXSDV010000104.1:0-2660 GCA_964235945.1 uncultured Caulobacteraceae bacterium | reverse complement strand
CGCGGTCGCGGCCGCCTTGGGGGCCACGGCCACCAGGGCGGGGCGCAGGGTGCGGCCGAACAGTTCGTAGCCGGGCTGCATCACGTTCACCACCGCGCCGGGGGCCACGCCGTCGGCCGCCTGCTCCATCATGGCCTGGTGGACGTGGGGGTCGAACTTGGCGCCGCGCTCGGGGGAGACCTGCTTCAGCCCGTTGCGCTGGAAGGCGGCCTGCAGGGCGGTTTCGGTCATCTCCACCCCGGCGAACAGGTTCTTCAGCGCGGGGTCCGCGTTCTCCTGCGGGCGGGCCTGGAGGGCTCGGCCGAGGTTGTCGGCGGCGTCCAACAGGTCGCGGGCGAAGCGCTGGATGGCGTAGGCGCGGGCGTCCGCCGCCTCCTTCTCCGCGCGGCGGCGGGCGTTGTCCGCGTCCGCGGCCACCCGCAGCACCTGCTCCTTGAGCGCGGCGTTCTCCGCCAGGAGGCGCGCGGTCTCGTCGGAGGCCGCGCCGGGGGCCTCCACGTTCAGTTCGGCCTCCGTGTCGGCCAGGCGGGCGTCGGCGGCGGCGGTGTCGGCGGCGTCGGTCAAGTCGGGGCTCCTATGGCGTCGGCGCGGGCGCTAGCCGTCCAGCAGGCGGCCGAGCACGCGGGCGGTGTAGTCCACCAGCGGGATCACGCGGGCGTAGTTCAGGCGGGTGGGGCCGATCACGCCGATGGCCCCCACCACCCTTTGACGGCCGGTCATATAGGGCGCCGCGATCACCGCGGAACCCGACAAGGAGAACAGCTGGGTTTCGGCCCCGATGAAGATGCGCACGCCCTGGGCGGCGCGCACGTCGTCCAGCAGGCCGATCAGCCGTTCCTTCTGCTCCAGGTCGTCGAACAGGCTGCGCACGCGCTCCAGGTCGCCCACGGCCCCCGCGTCCTGCAGCAGGTTGGCGCGGCCGCGCACGATCAGCGCCCGGTCGGCCCCCTCGCCCCCCGTCCAGGCGGCGAGCCCGCCCTCCACCAGGCGCGCGGCGGCGGCGTCCAGCTCGCGGCGCGCCAGGCTGAGCTCGCCCCCCATCTCGCCCTTGGCCTCCGCCAGGGTGCGCCCGCGCAGGCGCGCGTTGAGGAAGTTGGACGCCTCGCGCAATGCGGAGGGCGGCAGCCCCGCGGGGATCGGCATGAGCCGGTTCTCCACCTGGCCGTCGTCGAACACGAGGATGGCCAGCGCCTGGTCCGCGCTCAGCGCCACGAACTCCACGTGCTTGACGCCCGCGTCGCGCACGGGGGCCACCACCACCCCCGCCCCGCCCGCGAGGCCCGACAGCAGGGCGCTGGCGCGGTCCAGGGCGGCGGAGAAGGCCTGCTCGCGCCCGCCGAGCCGCGCTTCGATGTCGCGCTGCTCCTCGGGCCCGAGGTCGCCCACCTCCAGCAGGCCGTCGATGAACAGGCGCAGGCCGGCGTGGGTCGGGAAGCGGCCGGCGCTGGTGTGCGGGGCCGCCAGCAGGCCCAGCTCCGTCAGGTCCTGCATGGTGTTGCGGATGGAGGCGGGCGAGAGCCCCACGCCGCGCGACACGGTGCGCGAGCCCACGGGCTCGCCCGTCTCCAGGTAGCTCTCCACCACCCGGCGGAAGATGTCGCGCGCGCGCTCGTCCAGCGCGCCCAGCCCGGCGCCCCCGGACGGACCGAGGGCTTGGCCCGGCGGGGTCAGCGGCCCCATCGCGGGGCGGACGTCGGGTCGGGAGCGATCATGGACGGCGGCCTCCCCCGCAGGATAGGACCCGGGAGCCGCCGTCGCCAAGCGACTTTCCCCCGGATCGCCCATGCCCGCCCCTTCTCCCGCCGCCGGCCGCCCCTCGGGCCGCGAGGTCGACGCCCTGCGCCCGGTGGTGATGGAGACGGGGGTGAACCGCTACGCCGAGGGCTCGTGCCTGGTCGGCTTCGGCCACACCCGCGTGCTGTGCACCGCCAGCCTGGAGGAGGGGGTGCCGGGCTTCCTGCGCGGCAAGGGCCAGGGCTGGGTCACCGCCGAGTACGGCATGCTGCCGCGCGCCACCCACACCCGCGGCCGGCGCGAGGCCGCGCAGGGCAAGCAGAGCGGCCGCACCCAGGAGATCCAGCGGCTGATCGGCCGCTCCCTGCGCGCGGTGGTCGACCTCAAGGCGCTGGGCGAGCGCCAGATCACCCTGGACTGCGACGTGGTGCAGGCGGACGGCGGCACGCGCACGGCGGCGGTGACCGGGGCCTGGGTCGCCCTGCGGCTGGCCACGCGCCACCTGCTGAGCGAGGGCGTGCTCAAGCGCGACCCGGTGCTGGACCAGGTGGCGGCGGTCTCCTGCGGGGTGGTGGCCGACCGGCCGGTGCTCGACCTCGACTACGAGGAGGACTCGACCGCGGAGGCGGACAGCAACTTCGTGCTGACGGGCGCGGGGGGAATCGTGGAGATCCAGGCCACGGGGGAGAAGCGCGGCTTCACGCGGGGGGAGTTCGACGCGCTGTTCGCGTTGGCGCAGGCGGGGATCGGCCGGCTGCACGGGCTGCAGCGGGCGGCGGTGGAGGCGGCGGGGGGCTGAGGGTGGATTCGGCGCGGTCGAGTCACGGCCACCGTGCTCGGCCGCGTCAAGGACGCTTCGCTCTCCACCCTTGACCCGTCCTGCGCGCGACGGCCGACCGATTGGCGTCGGGACGCGGGGCGTCCCT
>CAXSDV010000103.1:0-3138 GCA_964235945.1 uncultured Caulobacteraceae bacterium | reverse complement strand
CCCTGGCGGTCGCGGATGGCGGCGGGGTAGCGCTCGCCCACGACGTCGATGTCGGCCAGCGCCCGGTCGATCTCGGCGAGGTCGTCCGCGGAGAGCTTCACGTTCGCGGCGCCGAGGTTCTCCTCCAGGCGGTGGAGCTTGGTGGTGCCGGGTATGGGCACGATCCAAGGCTTCTGGTGCAGCAGCCAGGCGATCGCGATCTGGGCGTTGGTGACGCCGTGCGCCTTCGCAAGTTCGCCCACGCGCTCTACGAGCGCCAGGTTGGCGCGACGGTTCTCGGCCTCGAAGCGGGGGACGACCGCTCGGAAGTCACCCTCGCCGAACTGCGTGTCGGCGTCGATCTTGCCGGTGAGGAAGCCTTTGCCGAGCGGGCTGAACGGCACGAAGCCGATCCCCAGCTCCGCGAGGACGGGGAGGAGCTCCGCCTCCGGCTCGCGCCAGAACAGCGAGTACTCGCTCTGCAGGGCGGCGACCGGCTGCACCGCGTGCGCCGCCCGGATCGACACCGCGCCGGCCTCGGAGAGGCCGAAGTGCTTCACCTTGCCCTCGGCGATGAGGTCGCGGACGGCGCCGGCCACGTCCTCCATGGGCACATCCGGGTCGACGCGGTGCTGGTAGAAGAGATCGATCCGGTCGGTGCGCAGATGCTTCAGCGAGGCCTCGGCGACCTGCCGAATGCGCTCGGGCCGGCTGTCCAGGCCCTTCATGGCTTGGCCGTCCTGAAAGCCGAACTTGGTGGCGATGACCACTTGGTCGCGGAAGGGGGCGAGCGCCTCGCCCACGACATCCTCGTTCGCGCCCTGGCCGTAGGCCTCGGCGGTGTCGAAGAAGGTGACGCCGCGCTCGACGGCGGCGCGGATCAGCCCGATCGCCTCGCCGCGCTCGGTGGGCGGTCCGAAGCCGAAGGTCAGGCCCATGCAGCCCAGGCCGATCGCCGAGACTTCCAGACCGTCCTTGCCGAGGGTTCGCTTGTCCATGGGTGTTCTCCTTGCGCCGCAAAGGCGCGCGTCAGGGGTGTTCGACAGGTCGGCGGGCGGGCGATCAGCCCGCCTGGACGCCGTAGCGAAGGTGGACCACGCCGTGCTCCAACGGCTCGGCCCCGATGAGGTGCAGCCGCGCCTTGCCCGCGAGCCCGCCCGCGAAGGCGAACGCGCCGGTGACGTCCTCGCCGCCGTCGAGGGCGGGCGACACCAGCAGGCTGATCTCGTCGACCAAGCCCGCCGCGAGCAGCGAGCCGTTGACGTGCCCGCCGCCCTCCAGGAGCACGCGCCGCACGCCGAGCTCGCGCCCGAGCACCTCCAGCAGGGCGCCCACGTCCATGGCCTCGTCTTCGGCCACGACGTAGGACACGCCGTCCGCCGCCAGCTCGGCGAGGTGGCTGTCGGGCACGTCGCGGCCGAGCAGCACGACGACATGGTCGCCGCCGACGTCGGCCTTGCCGAAGTGGAGCTTGCCGCCGCGGTCCAGGGCGACGGCGTAGCCGCCGGCCTCACGGTTGGCGAAGTGGTGCGGACGCGCGACCGACACCTCGCCCGACGGCGCGTGCGCCTCGGCCTTGCTCATCTCCGCCATGGTCACGCGGCCCACGAGCCAGGCGTCGCCTCCCAGCGTTTCGTGCACGCGCTCGTAGAGAGCGGACCAGTCGCCGCGGCCACCGTCGGTGCTCTGCGTCCAGCGGGTCGGGTGGATGCGGCCGTCGAGGGACGCCATCATGTGGCAGATCACGGTCGGGCGGGTGCTCACCGCCACGGCTCCGCGGCGTAGTCGGCGTCGGAGACCGGCTCCATCCAGTCCACCGCCTTGCCGTTTTTCACGGGCGCGACCGCGACATGGCTCATGGCGCACTCGGGCGAGGCGCCGTGCCAATGCCTCTCCTCCGGCTCGAAGAAGACGATGTCGCCGGGCCGCACCTCCTCGACCGGGCCGTCTTCGCGCTGCACCCGGCCCAGGCCGGAGACGATCAGCAACGTCTGCCCGAGCGGGTGCGTGTGCCAGGCGGTGCGCGCGCCCGGCTCGAAGCTGACGGTCGCGCCGCTAAGGGCGCCGCCGCCGTCGAAGGGGGAGTCGATGCGGACGCGCCCGGTGAAGTAGTCCGCCGAGCCTTGGGCCGAGACGGTCGATCCGCTTCGGGTGATGTTCATGGGCGGCTCCGGCAGGGCGTCATGCTCCCCATGTGCTCCCTCCCGGCGCTCGGATTAGGTGTTGATTCCGGCATGCCGCCATGAGCATCGCTCATGAATGCGGCGCGAGGATCTCGGCGACCTGAACGCCTTCGTGGCCGTGGCCGAGGAGCGCAGCTTCACACGCGCGGCCGCGCGACTGGGCGTGTCGCAGTCGGCGTTGAGCCACACGGTGCGGCGCCTCGAGGAACGGCTGGGCGTGCGCCTCCTCACCCGCACGACCCGCAACGTCGCGCCGACGGAGGCGGGCCGAAGCCTGCTCGTCACGTTGGGGCCGGCGCTGGACGGCATCGCGGCCCAACTCGCCGCCATCACCGAGTTGAGGGACAAGCCTTCCGGCACGCTGCGCATCACCGCCTCGGAGCACGCGGCGCGCAGCGTTCTATGGCCCGCCCTGGAGCGCCTCCTTCCCCACCATCGTGACGTCCACGTCGAGCTAAGCCTCGACTCCGGCCTGCGCGACATCGTCGAGGGACGCTTCGACGCCGGCGTACGCCTGGGCGAGGCCTTGGCCAAGGACATGGTCGCCGTCCGGATCGGGCCCGACCTGCGCATGGCGGTGGTCGGCTCGCCCGCCTACTTCGCCGACCGCGCGGCGCCGCTGACGCCGGACGAACTGGCGGGCCACCGATGCATCAACCTGCGCTTGCTGAGCGCCGGCACCTTCTACGCCTGGGAGTTGGAGAAGGATGGGCGCGAGGTCCGCGTGCGGGTCGACGGCCAGCTCGCCTTCGACGACGTGGACATGATCGTGCGCGCCGCCGTGTCGGGCTTCGGCCTGGGCTTCGTCATGGAGGATGTGGTCAGGGAGCACGTCGCCACCGGGCGCCTCGTGCGGGTGCTGGAGGACTGGTGCCCTTCGTTTCCCGGCTACCACCTCTACTACCCCAGTCGTCGTCAGCCCTCGGCGGCATTTTCGTTGCTTGTAGAAGCACTGCGGTTCCGCCTGTAGGTTCCG
>CAXSDV010000102.1:0-3166 GCA_964235945.1 uncultured Caulobacteraceae bacterium | reverse complement strand
CCGCCGCCGACCGCTACGGGCGCATGCCCTACCGCCGCACGGGGCGCAGCGGGCTGGACCTGCCGGCGGTGTCGCTGGGGCTGTGGCAGAACTTCGGCGGGAACGACGTGTTCGAGACCGGCCGCGCCATCCTGCGCCGGGCCTTCGACCGGGGGGTGACCCACTTCGACCTGGCCAACAACTACGGCCCTCCGTTCGGCTCGGCGGAGGAGAACTTCGGCCGGGTGCTGCGCGCCGACTTCGCCGCCCACCGCGACGAGCTGGTGATCTCCACCAAGGCCGGCTGGGACATGTGGCCCGGCCCCTACGGCGGCCCGGGCGGAAGCCGCAAGCACGTGCTGAACAGCCTGGACCAGAGCCTGCGCCGCATGGGCGTCGACCATGTGGACATCTTCTACTCCCACCGGGTGGACGCCTCCACGCCGCTGGAGGAGACGATGGGGGCGCTGGCCCACGCCCACCGCCAGGGCAAGGCGCTGTACGTGGGGATCTCCTCCTACTCGCCCGAGCTGACGCGCCGCGCCCACGCCATCCTGAAGGCGGAGGGCGTGCGGCTGCTGATCCACCAGCCGTCCTACTCCCTGCTCAACCGCTGGATCGAGGAGGAGCTCCTGGCCACGCTGGACGAGCTGGGGGTGGGCTGCATCGCCTTCTCGCCCCTGGCCCAGGGCCTGCTGACCCGGAAGTACCTGAACGCCGCGCCCCGGGCCGCGCCCGAGGGCTCGCGCGCGGCGGGGGGCGGCTCCTTCGACCCGGCGCTCTTGACCGCCGACAACCTGGAGCGCCTGCGCGCGCTCAACGCCCTGGCCGAGGGGCGCGGCCAGACCCTGGCCCAGCTCGCCGTCGCCTGGGTGCTGCGCGACCCGCGCGTCACCTCCGCCCTGGTGGGGGCCCGCACGGTCGCCCAGCTCGACGACGTGCTGGACGCGCTGGAGCGGCCCGACTTCACCGCCGAGGAGCTGGCGCAGATCGACCGCCACGCCGTCGAGGGCGGCGTGGACCTCTGGAAAGTGTCCTCCGAACTCGACGTGAAGGTCTGACGCGGGCCATGGCGCGCGAGACGGTCCACATCGTCCAGGCCTACACGCCCGGCAAGGGCTCCGCCCTGCGCGCCGAGCCCGCCGTGGGCTGCCGCGACGCAGAGGAGGCCCGCCGCAAGGCCGAGCGGCTGGCTCCCAACCGCGCGGGGGTGATCGCCTACACCGTCTCGGCGGACGTGGAGATGGGCGACTACGACGAGAACCCGCAGGTGCTGTTCAAGGCCGGCAGCCTGCCGCCCCCCTGGGACGAGGCCTGACGCCCGGCGGTTCCCGGCGGGCGCAGGCCCGGCGCAGGCGCCGGTTGGCGACGTGGGCGGTCGCCAGCAGCACGCCGCCGGCGACGGTGACGGCCGTCTCCAGCCGGCCTTCGCCCAGCACGAGGGCGCCCGTGGCCAGCAGCACGAGGCCCGCCGCGCCCACGACCAGGGGAGCCCAGGCGCCGTGGCGCGCCCGGCCCTGCACGAGCGCGACCGCCGCCGCCGGAACCGCGAGCGCCAGCATCCACAGGTGGAACGCCTCGGGCGCGGCCAGCACCGAGGACAGGGCCGGCAGGGCGGCGACCACCAGCGGCAGGGCCAGGCAGTGCGCCATGCACGCGCCCGAGGCGCACACCGCCGCCCTGTCCAGCCAGTCCACCGAGCCCTCGCCCAGCCCCTTCTTCGCGCCCGGCATCGCGCCTCCGCCCCGCACCCGCATTGCCACTATGTTATAGCGTTGTGATATCGGAGGGGAAGAGCGCGACCGTCGCACATGCGCCTCGCGCGGCGAGGAACCTTCGGCGCGCCTTGGGTTTGGGCTAGAGCGTGGCCGAGCCCGCCGACGAGTAGGTACGGGCTTCATCCCGCGCCGGGAGAGCGCCCGACATGAGCACAGAGGTCCGACCCGTCCCCACCGTGGGCGTCGGCGCGTCCGCCGGCGGGGTGGACGCGCTGGAGCGACTGCTGCGCCACACGCCCGCCGACACGGGCCTCGCTTTCGTGGTGGTCACCCACCTGTCGCCCGACCGCGAGAGCCTTCTGCCCGAGATCCTGGCGCGCTTCACCGACATGACGGTGCTGCCGGTGCGCGACGGCCTGCGCCTCGCGCCCGACACGGTCTACGTGCTGCCCAGGAACGCGCTGGTGGGCGTGGAGGACGGGCGGCTGACGCTGCGCCCGCTCGAAGCGGGCCGGCGCGAGCGCAAGCCCATCGACATCTTCTTCGCCACCCTGGGCAAGGCCCTGGGCGAGTGCTCGGCGGGCGTGGTCCTGTCCGGCGACGACGGCGACGGCGCCCTGGGGATCAAGGCGATCAAGGAGCGCGGCGGCCTGACCTTCGCCCAAACCGGGGACGGCGACGGCCCCTCCCACCCGGACATGCCCCAGAGCGCCATCGCCTCCGGCCTGGTCGACTTCGCCCTGCCCGCCGAGGAGATGGGCGCGCGCTTCGCGGAGTTCGCGCGGTCGCTCAAGCTGCTGGACGGTTTGGCCGCCGACCAGGCCGAAGCCCAGGCCGACGCGGTGGACGAAGCCTCCGCCCAGGCCCGCAAGGAGATCTACGGGCTGCTGCGCACGCAGATCGGCCACGACTTCTCCGGCTACAAGACGCGCACCTTCACCCGCCGCGTCCAGCGGCGCATGCAGGTGACGGGGCTGGAGACGATGGAGGGCTATGTCGAGCGCCTGCGCCAGGAGCCGGCGGAGGTGGCGGCCCTGTTCCGCGACCTGCTCATCAACGTCACCAACTTCTTCCGCGACGCGGACGCCTTCGAAGCGTTGGGCCGCCTGGTCGTCCCCAAGCTGTTCGAGGGCAAGGGTGCCGAGCACACGGTGCGCGTGTGGGTGCCGGGCTGCGCCACGGGCGAGGAGGTCTACTCCCTGGCCATGCTCATGCGCGAGCACATGGACGGCCTGCGGGGCGTGCCGCGCGTGCAGATCTTCGGCACCGACATCGACGACCACTCGCTGTCGACCGCCCGGGGCGCGCGCTACCCCGACGCCCTGCTGGACAGCGTCTCGCCCGAGCGGCGCGCACGCTTCTTCACCCAGGACGGCGCGGCCTACGTGGTCGCCAAGGAGGTGCGCGACATGTGCATCTTCTCGCCCCACAGCGTGATCCGCGACCCGCCCTTCTCGCGCATCGACCTG
>CAXSDV010000101.1:0-3181 GCA_964235945.1 uncultured Caulobacteraceae bacterium | reverse complement strand
TCGGCTTGCCGCACAGGTCGCCGAGGATGGGGGCGATGTCGTCCAGATCCAGCGCCTCGCCCGCGGTCAGCGGCGGCGTGGGCCCCTCGAAACGTCCTTCCTCCAGCAGCACCGCGGCCGCAGCGGCGGCCAGGTCGGCGTGGGCGGTCCAGCACACCCGCCCGGGACAGCCGTCGGCGGCGACGCTCGCGGGTCTCGCCGTCCTGCGCGAGCGCGTCAGGCGGGTCGCGCTCACCGGCCGGCTGCGCATGCCTGAAGCCCGTGCGGCGGGCCTGATCCACGCGATGGGGACCGGCACGGTGCTCGCCCTCCTGGAGACGCGCGCCGACGACCGCGCCGGCCTCGCCGCCGCCGCGCGCGAAGCGGTGTTCGCCGCAGTGGTCGGCGAACCGTCGTCGGCGCCTGCGCCCGGCGCCGCCGGAGCGGCCTCGGCGCTTCTGGCGCAACTCGACACCCTCACCATCCTGTCGGCCGGCGAGCGGCGACTGCTGGCCGAATGGCTGGAGCGCATCGCGGCCGCGCGAAGCTGAACCTCGGGCGCGTGTCCCACGAACCTGACGGGCGGGTCGCTCTCCGGTGGTGATCGACGAGCGGGAGACGGGTGTGAGCGCCGCCTGCGTGCAGTTGAGGCTGCGTCGGACTCGTCCGGTCCGTCGCTTCGAGCGGCGGGCGCAGGAAGTCGCGGAACGGTGGGGGAGGACGCGCGGGCCTCGCTTCTTGCGACGACGTCCGCGTTCAATATAGCTGCGGTCGGATCACGCATGGAGCGGCCGACGTGGTGAGGCTTTCAGCGGCGTTGGCGCTTGCGGCGGGCGTGGCGCAGATTTCAACGCCGGCGGCGGAGGTGAACCCGCTGATCGGCACGGCCAACGGCGGCAACGTCTTCCCGGGCGCGGTCGTCCCCTTCGGGATGGTGCAGTTCAGCCCCGAGGAGTCGCCCGACCCGGCGAAGTCCAAACCCATCGCCGCCCCGGGCGGCTACGAGCATCACCTCGACCGCATCCGCGGCTTCAGCCTGACCAACGTGTCGGGCTGGGGCTGCGCCGGCGGGTCGGGGGACGTGCCGATCACGCCGACGACCTCGGCGGTGACGACATCGCCCTCGTCCGACTTCCGGCGCGCCTATTCCAGCACCTTCAGCCACGCGAACGAGCAGGCGAGGGCCGGGCTTTACCGGGTGAAGCTCGACAACGGCGTGGCGGTCGCGCTCACCGCCTCCACGCATACGGGGGCGGCCCGCTTCACGTTTCCCGCGGGCGGCGCCGCGAACCTCCTGATCCGCGCTTCGGACTCGGAGGTCGGCTCCGAGGCGGCGCGGGTGCGGGTGGACGCCGACCGGCGCACCGTGTCGGGCGAGGTCACGAGCGGGAACTTCTGCGGTTACATCGATCCGGTGGACCGGCGCAGCTACTACACGCTGCACTTCGTGGCGGTGTTCGACCAGCCGATCACCTCCCACGGCGTTTGGCGCGACCTGGCGGTCACTCCCGGCGGGACGACCAGCGAGGGCGGCACGGGCTACGGGCCCAAGGGCTTCCCCGAGGCCGGCCACGGCTCGGGCGCGTGGGTGGGCTTCGACCCGCACCGCGCGAACGGGGTGGTCAACGTGCGGATCGGCCTCTCGTACGTGGACGAGGCCGGCGCCCGCGCCAACCTCGCGGCCGAATCGCCGGCGGGAACGAGCCTGGAGGCGACCGCCGACCGGGCGCAGGCGGCCTGGAACCGGCGGCTCGGACAGGTGGAGGTGACGGGCGGCGCCCCGGCGCAGCGCACGGTGTTCTACACCGCGCTCTACCACTCGCTCCTGCACCCCAACGTGTTCAGCGACGTGGACGGCCGCTACGCCGGCTTCGACGGGCGACCCCACAGGGTGGAGGCCGGGCAGGACGCGCAGTACGCCAACTTCTCGGGCTGGGACGTTTACCGCTCGCTCCTGCCGCTGCAGACCTGGCTCGACCCGAAGTACGGCTCCGACGTCGCCCAGAGCCTGTACAACCAGGCGCGGCGGAACGGCGGGACCTGGGATCGCTGGACCCACCAGAACGGCGCCACCCACGTGATGAACGGCGATCCGTCCGCGCCCGCGCTCGCGGGCGTATGGGCGTTCGGCGGTCGCGGCTTCGACGCGCGGGGGGCGCTGGCCTCGCTGGTGGCCGCCGCCGACAGGCCGACGCCCGCCGACCTCTCGCAGGCGGGCTGCCCCGTGGAGTGCGCGGGCCAGCGGCCGGGGCTGGACGCCTGGCTCAAGCTGCACTTCATACCCGTGGGCGCGCCGCAGTGGGGCGGGGCGGCGGACACGCTGGAGACCGCGGCCTCCGAATTCGGCGTCTCCAGCCTGGCCGCCCGGCTGGGCGAGAAGGCGACAGCCCGCCGCTTCCTGGAGCGCGCCGGTTACTGGCGCAACCTCTACGACCCGCACGCGGCGCCCGACGGCGGCTATGTCCGCACGCGCAAGGTCGACGGAGACTGGGCGCTCGTGCACGCCGGCGACGAGGACGACACCGGGCCGGTCGGCCCCTTCACCCCCGCCACCGGCGACGGCTTCGTGGAGGGGACGGCCGCGCAGTACGTGTGGATGGTCCCCTTCGACCCGGCCGGCCTGTTCGAAGCCATGGGCGGGGTGGACAGGGCGCGTCGCCGGCTGGACGGCTTCTTCTACACCCCCGACGGCGCCATGGCGGTGACCAAGGGCGGCCCGCTCCACGCCGAGCTGAACAACGAGCCGTCCATCGGCGCGCCCTGGCTGTACGACTACGCCGGCGCGCCATGGAAAACGCAGGAATTGGTGCGCCGCGTGCTCGACACCTTGTGGGTGGACGCGCCGGAGGGCATCCCCGGCAACGACGACCTGGGCGCCATGTCGGGGTGGGCGGTGTGGGCGGCGCTGGGCTTGTATCCCGAGGCGCCCGGCCGGGCGGAGCTCGTGCTGGGCGGCCCCTGGTTCCCCAAGGTCGTGGTGCGTCGGCCCATGGGGGACGTGGTGCTCACCGCCGCGGGCGGCGGGCCCGGGCGCCCGTACGTGCAGGCGCTCCAACTGAACGGCGCGCCGCTTCAGCAGCCCTGGGTGCCGGAAAGCTTCGCCCTGCACGGCGGCCGACTCGACTTCACCCTGGGCGCCGCGCCCAACCGCACCTGGGGCGCCGCCCCCGCCGCCCGCCCACCGTCGCTCGGCGCCGACTGA
>CAXSDV010000100.1:0-3191 GCA_964235945.1 uncultured Caulobacteraceae bacterium | reverse complement strand
CTAGGGCGCGGGGACGGGGCGGCCCGGGCCCGAAGCGGTGAACTCCGCCAGCGCCCGGCCCTCCACCCGGATGCGCCAGGCCAGCACCGCCACGTTGAGCAGGCCGAACAGCAGCGACAGCCAGGGCAGGCGCAAGGCCAGCGGCAGGACGAAAATCTCCAGCGTCACCACCAGGTAGTTGGGGTGGCTGACGAACCGGTAGGGGCCGCGCGCCACCAGGTGCTCGCCCGGCTGCACGAACACGCGGGTGGTCCAACGCCGGCCGAGGGTGGCCAGCACCCACAAGCGGCCGAACTGCAGAACGATGTAGAAGGCGGTCCACCCCCACTGCAGCGGACGACTCCAGCCGACCGCCCACAGCGTGGCCAGCCAGAGCACGTGAAGGGCGACGATGGCCGGATAGTGCGGCGCGCCGATCTCCACCGCGCCCGCCCGGCGCAGCCGCGCCTCGTTGCTGCGCGCGTAGACCAGCTCGCCCAGGCGCTGTGCGGTGACGAAGGTCAGCAGCAGGACCGTCTCAAGCACCGGCGGCGACCAGGGCGTCGGCGGCGGGCGCGACCGCGGGGGGCGCGACCGCGGGGGCGGCGGGACCCAGGCTCAGGAAGCTGCCGGTGAAGCCCGGCCCGAGCGCCGCCAACACCAACCGGCCCGTGTCGGCGCCGCGCTGGAGCACGCGCTCCAGCACGAACAGCACGGTGGGCGCGCTCATGTTGCCGTAGTCCGCCAGCACGCCGCGCTCCACGTCCAGCGTCCCCTCCTCCAGCCCGATCACCCCTTCCAGCGCGGGCAGGACGCGCGCGCCCCCCGGGTGGCAGACGAAGCGATCGACCTCGTCGCGCCCGTGGCCGCAGGTGGCGAAGAAGCCCTCCACCGCCTCGTGGAACCGCTGCTGGACGAAGGTCGGCAGGGTGCTGGCCAGCACGATGCCGAAGCCGATCGGGTCGATCTTCCAGCCCATGATGTCCAGGGTGTCGGGCCACAGGTGCTGGGCGTCCGCCTCCACCGGCCGAGCGCCGGGGGTGGGCGGGCCCGCGCGGAGCACGGCGGCGGCGGCCCCGTCTCCGAACAGGGCGGTGGCCACCACGTTGGCCTTGGTGGCCTCGTCCGCCCGGCAGGCGAGCGAGCACAGCTCGACCACCACCAGCAGCACCGGCCGGCCCGGGTCGGCCTGGGCCAGCCGGGAGGCCACCGCGAAACCCGACACCCCGCCGGCGCAGCCCAGGCCGAACAGGGGCGCGCGGCGCACCCCGGGCGCGAGACCCAGCCGTCCGTGCAGCCGCGCCTCCAGGCTGGGCGTGGCGATCCCCGTGGAGGACACGGTGACCACCGTGCCCACCTCGTCCGCGCGTAGGCCCGCGGCGGCCAGCGCCTTTTCCGCGACCTCGACGTAGAGCGCCTCGGCGGCCTCGATGTAGGCGTCGTTGCGCTCGCTCCAGTCGCGCGGGTGGGCGTACCAGTCGAGCGGCTTGACCGTGCGGCGGGTGGTGATGCCCGTGTTGGCGAACAGCTGCAGCAGGTCCGGCGTGCGGAACACCTTGCCGCCGAACACGGCGGCGGCGGCGGCGGCGGCCTCGTCCTGGCGCACCACGTGGGAAGGCGCGGCCGTGGCGACGCTCAGGAGCTGGGTCTGCAAGTCACGCCACCTTGGGGAGCGCCGGCGCGGCGCCCCGTCGTTCCACGCTAGGGTGGCCGCCTCCACCGCGCGCTTCAAGGGAGATTCGGCGCATGGCCCCATCCGCGCCCTCGGCCCTCACGCTGCGCAAGCGCTCTCTGTCCCTGGCGGGACACGCGACCTCCGTCGCGCTGGAGGCCGAGTTTTGGGAAGTGCTGGAGGCCATGGCGGCTGAGCAGGGCGCCAGCCTGGCCGCGCTGCTGTCCGCGCTCGACGACGCGCGGGGCGAACGCCCCCTCGCCTCCGCCTGCCGGCTGGCGGCCCTGGCCCATCTACGCGAGCGGTCTCAACGCGGCGGGGCCGTTTGAACCGGTTCGTGCTCGGGACCGCCGCGCTCGTTGTCGCTCCCGTGGTGGCCGAAGGCGCCGTTCTCCCGGGAGGCGGGCTGCTGCACGTCGGGCACGTGCGAGGTCTCGATCGGGCCGGAGCCGATGGAGGAGCGCGGCGCGGGAAGGGCCCCGCTGGGGGTGTGATGGAACCCCCGCACGCCCACGAAGGCCACGATCAGCAAAAGCACGAGGCCGACCACGACCACCATGGCCAGGGTGGGGTTCTTGCCGGGCGGCGGCGCCGTGTTGTGGTCTTCGCGGGTCATGCGCCCATCAACGACCACCCGCAGCGCTTGTTCCTGGAGGCTGGCGGCCGCAGCCCGGGCGCCCCGCGGGCCTCGAAGCCCGGAGCGGGCGTGCTACATATGTTCTCCCGCGCTTTCCCGAGTCCCCATGCCCGACGACGCCTTCAGCCCCGCCGCCCCGCGCACCAGCGAACTGGCCCGCGCGCGGCCGCCCGGCGAGGCGGCCGCGCCCGCGCTCATGGAGGGGCTCAACCCCGAGCAGCAGGAGGCGGTGGAGACCACGGACGGGCCGGTGCTGGTGTTGGCGGGCGCGGGCACCGGCAAGACGCGCGTGCTCACCACCCGCCTCGCCCACCTGATGCGCACGGGCCGGGCGCGGCCGTGGGAGCTCCTGGCCGTCACCTTCACCAACAAGGCGGCGCGCGAGATGCGCGAGCGCATCGGCGCCTTGACCGGCGGGGGCGAACCGCCGCGCTGGCTCGGCACCTTCCACTCGGTGTCCGCACAGATCCTGCGCCGCCACGCCGAGCTGGTGGGCCTGAAGTCGAACTACACCATCCTCGACACGGACGACGTGGAGCGGCTGCTCAAGCAACTGATCGAGGCCGAGCAGATCGACCCCAAGCGCTGGAGCGCGCGGCACCTCTCCGGCCTGATCGACGGCTGGAAGAACAAGGGCTGGACGCCGGACAAGGTGCCCCCCTCCGACGACGGCTTCGCGCCCGACGCCAAGGGCGCCGACCGCGGCGCGCGCCTCTACGCCCGCTACCAGGACCGGCTGCGCGTGCTCAACGCCTGCGACTTCGGCGACCTCCTGCTGCACAACCTGACCATCTTCACCCGCCACCCGGACGTGCTGGCCGAGTACCACGGCCGCTTCCGCTACATCCTGGTGGACGAGTACCAGGACACCAACGTCGCCCAGTACCTGTGGCTGCGCCTGCT
>CAXSDV010000099.1:0-3252 GCA_964235945.1 uncultured Caulobacteraceae bacterium | reverse complement strand
ACACTCCGGGCGCGGCCCGGCGCTCCGCCGCACTCCCCCCACGCCTTCGCCCGCGCGAAGGCGGCGCTTGCGCGCGCCTGCCGCCGGCCGGGGCGCGACCGCGTGCCGCCCCCCGCGCATCGCGCTTGAACGCGCCCCGCGCAGGGCCAAATATCCTCCGAACCCAGAACCGTCGCCCGACTCGGGGGCGGTGTCGGGCGACCCTCCCCCCGCCGGCGCGAAAAGCGCGGCGACGGGGCGGACCCGAGAGCCGGGGCCGGGCGCGCGAGCGTCGGTCCCAAGGAGTGCGTAAATGAGTGACGTCCGGACCCTGCCCGTGCTCCCCCTGCGGGACATCGTGGTGTTTCCCCACATGGTGGTGCCGCTGTTCGTGGGCCGCGAGAAGAGCGTGCGCGCCCTCGAAGAGGTGATGAAGGGCGACAAGCAGATCCTGCTCGCCACCCAGAAGAACTCCGCCGACGACGAGCCCAGCCCCTCCGACATCTTCGACGTCGGCGTGATGGCGAGCGTGCTGCAGTTGCTCAAGCTGCCCGACGGCACGGTGAAGGTGCTGGTGGAGGGCAAGAGCCGCGCCGCGGTGCTGCGCTTCACCGGCCAGGACAGCTTCTTCGAGGCCGAATGCGCCGACCTGGACGAGGAAGGGCAGGGCGCCGAAGAAGCCGCCGCCCTCAGCCGCGCGGTGGTCGAGCAGTTCGAGAACTATGTGAAGCTCAACAAGAAGGTGCCGCCCGAGGCGCTGGCGTCGATCCCGCAGATCGTCGAGCCCGGCAAGCTGGCCGACTCCATCGCCGCGCACCTGTCGGTCAAGATCACCGACAAGCAGCAGCTCCTGGAGATCTTCGACGTCGCCAAGCGGTTGGAGCGGGTCTACGCGCTGATGGAAGGCGAGATCAGCGTGCTGCACGTGGAGAAGAAGATCCGCAGCCGCGTCAAGCGCCAGATGGAGAAGACGCAGCGCGAGTACTACCTCAACGAGCAGATGAAGGCCATCCAGCGCGAGTTGGGTGAGCAGGACGACTCGCGCGACGAGATGATGGAGCTCGAGAAGCGCATCAAGAAGACCAAGCTCTCCAAGGAGGCCCGCACCAAGGCCGACGGCGAGCTGAAGAAGCTCAAGAACATGAGCCCCATGTCGGCCGAGAGCACGGTGGTGCGCAACTACCTCGATTGGCTGCTGTCCATCCCGTGGGGGAAGGCGAAGGCCAAGCCGATCGACCTGGTCGAGGCCGAGCGCATCCTCGACGAGGACCACTACGGCCTGGAGAAGGTGAAGGAGCGCATCCTCGAGTACCTCGCCGTGCAGGCCCGCACGGGGAACAACAAGGGGCCGATCCTGTGCCTGGTGGGTCCCCCCGGCGTGGGCAAGACCTCGCTGGGCAAGTCCATCGCCAAGGCGACGGGCCGCGAGTTCGCGCGCCTGAGCCTGGGCGGCGTGCGTGACGAGGCGGAGATCCGCGGCCACCGTCGCACCTACATCGGCTCCATGCCGGGCAAGGTGATCCAGAGCATGAAGAAGGTGAAGGCGACCAACCCCTTCTTCCTGCTGGACGAAATCGACAAGCTGGGCGCCGACTGGCGCGGCGACCCCTCGTCGGCGCTCTTGGAGGTGCTCGACCCCGCGCAGAACAACACCTTCGGCGACCACTACCTGGAGGTCGACTACGACCTGTCCAGCGTCATGTTCGTCACCACGGCCAACAGCCTCAACATGCCCCAGCCCTTGCTGGACCGCATGGAGGTGATCCGCATCGCCGGCTACACCGAGGACGAGAAGGTGGAGATCGCCAAGCGCCACGTCCTGCCCAAGGTGGTCAAGGACAACGGGCTGAAGGACGGCGAGATCGTCGTTCCCGACGCCGCGATCCGCGACCTGATCCGCTACTACACGCGCGAGGCGGGCGTGCGGAACCTGGAGCGCGAGCTGGGCAACCTCGCCCGCAAGACGGTGCGCGACCTCGGCCGCGAGAAGCTGGTTTCGATCACCATCGACGACGAGCGGCTCGCCAAGTACGCGGGCGTGCGCAAGTTCCGCTACGGTGAGATGGACGAGGAGGACCAGCGCGGCATCGTCACGGGCCTGGCCTGGACCGAGTTCGGCGGCGACATCCTGACCATCGAGGCGGTCAAGATGCCCGGCAAGGGCCGCATGACCGTCACGGGCAACCTGAAGGACGTGATGAAGGAGAGCATCTCGGCCGCCCACAGCTATGTGCGCGCCCGGGCTCCGGCCTTCGGCATCAAGCCCACCGTGTTCGAGCGCACGGACGTGCACGTCCACGTGCCGGACGGGGCCACCCCCAAGGACGGTCCGTCCGCCGGCGCGGCCATGGCCACCGCCATCGTCTCGGTGCTGGCGGGGGTGCCCATCCGCAAGGACCTGGCCATGACCGGCGAGGTGACCCTGCGCGGTCGCGTCACCGCCATCGGCGGGCTGAAGGAGAAGCTCCTGGCCGCGCTCCGCTCCGGGGTGAAGACGGTGCTGATCCCGCAGGAGAACGAGAAGGACCTGGCCGACGTGCCGCAGAGCGTGAAATCCGCGCTGGAGATCGTGCCGGTCTCCACCATGGACGAAGTGCTCAAGTGGGCGCTCACCGGCCCGCTGACCCCCGTGGACTGGACGGAGGAGGAGGAGGCCGCGCGCGTGCCGGCCGCCTCCGTCGACGACCTCGGCGCCGGGAGCGGCGTCGTCGCCCACTGACGCCGGACGCACCTTCGACAGGGGCGGGGCGGCGCGGAACCTGGCGGTTCCGCGCCGCCTTTGCTTTGACGCGAACGCGGGGCCGGTCCACATTGCCGGCTTGGCGGCGAGGCGCGGGGCGTGAGACGCCGCCCTCCCGAGCGCAGGAGAGCTAAGTCCATGACCAAAGCCGAGCTGGTGCAGGCGATCGCCGAGAAGGCCGATCTGGACAAGAAGCAGGCCGGCAAGGCGCTGGACGCCTTCATCGAGTGCGTGACCGACTCCCTCAAGGAGGGCTCGGACGTCCGCATCGTCGGTTTCGGCAACTTCGTGGCCGTGGACCGTCCCGCCGGCGTCGCACGCAATCCCCGCACCGGCGAAAGCGTCGAGCGCGCCGCCTCCAAGGCCGTCAAGTTCCGCCCGGGCGAGGGCCTGAAATCCGCGGTCCAGTAGGGCCGTGACACACCGGCGCGCGTTCCCGCGCGCGTCCGGTCCGACGGGCGGCTAGCTCAGCTGGTCAGAGCATCTCGTTTACACCGAGAGGGTCGGGGGTTCGAACCCCTCGCCGCCCACCA
>CAXSDV010000098.1:0-3285 GCA_964235945.1 uncultured Caulobacteraceae bacterium | reverse complement strand
TCGGTCTCGCACTCCTCGCGGAAGGTGGTCTCGATCACGCCGGAGCGGCCGCCGCCGATGGCCGAGGCGTAGGCCAGGCCCAGCTCCATCGCCTGGCCGGACGCGTCCTGGTGCACGGCGACCAGGCACGGCACGCCGCCGCCGCGCTGGTACTCGCCGCGCACGGTGTGGCCGGGACCCTTGGGCGCGACCATCAGCACGTCCAGCGTCGGCTTGGGCTCGATCAGCGCGAAGTGGACGCAAAGGCCGTGGGCGAACATCAACGCCGCCCCGTCGCGGATGTGGGGGGCGACGTCCGTGCGGTAGAGGTCGCGCTGCAGCTCGTCCGGCGCGAGGATCATCACCACGTCCGCCCAGGCGGCGGCGGCGGCGGTCTCCATCACGCGCAGGCCGTCCGCCTCGACCTTCCTGGCCGTGGCCGAGCCCGGCCGCAGCGCCACGGCCACCTCGCCCGCGCCCGAGTCGCGCAGGTTGAGCGCGTGCGCCCGGCCCTGGCTGCCGTAGCCCACCACCGCGATCTTCTTGTCGAGGATGCGGGCGAGATCGGCGTCGCGATCATAGTAGACGCGCATGGAGGGCTCCGGAGCGGTGGGGGAAGGAACGGCGGGCGGCGGGCGCTTCAGGCGCGCTCGGCCCCGCGGCGGATGGACAGCACGCCCGTGCGCGAGACCTCGACCAGGCCCAGCGGGCGCATCAGGTCGGCGAACTTGTCGATCTTGGCGGGGGCGCCCGTCAGCTCGAACACGAAGCTCTCGACGGTGATGTCGATCACGCGGGCGCGGAAGATCTCGGCCACGCGCAGCGCCTCCACCCGCTCGGCGCCCGCCCCGCGCACCTTGACCAGGGCGAGCTCACGCTCGACGGCCTCGGCGTCGCCGCCCAGGTTCTCGACCTGGCGGGTCTGCACCATGCGCTCGAGCTGGGCGCGGATCTGCGCCAGCACCGGCGGCGCCCCGCGCGTGACGATGGTGATGCGCGAGGTGTGGAAGGTGTAGTCGGTCTCGGCGACCGTCAGGCTCTCGATGTTGTAGCCGCGCGCGGCGAACAGGCCGACGACGCGGTGCAGCACGCCCGGCTCGTTGTCCACGATCACCGCGAAGGTGGCGCGCGCCTCGCCCGCCGCCGCGGAGGCGGGCGGGTAGGCGGTCGCGGGGCCGGCGCCCGGGCCCGGGCCGGCGGGAGGGCCGGCGTTCTCGGAGAGTCCCGCCACGATCAGACCAGCGCCCGGCCGGCGCCGTCGATCACCGAGCCGATGTCGGCCGCCGACGCCGCGTCCGAGCCGGCGTCGACCTGGGGGCCGACCAGCATGTCGTTGTGGGCGCGCCCGGACGGGATCATCGGCAGGCAGTTCTCCTCCTGCGCCACCCGCACGTCGACCACCACGGGGCCGGGGGTGTCGATCATCTCGAGGATGGCCGCGTCCAGGTCCGCCGGGTCGGACACGCGCAGGCCGGTGGCGCCGTAGGCCTGCGCCAGCTTGACGAAGTCGGGCAGGGACGAGGAGTAGCTGTGGGCGTAGCGGCCCTCGTAGAGCAGCTCCTGCCACTGGCGCACCATGCCCATCCACTCGTTGTTGAGGATGAACACCTTCACCGGCAGGTCGTGCTGCACGGCGGTGGAGAGCTCCTGGGTCATCATCTGGATGGACGCCTCGCCGGCGATGTCGATCACCAGCGCGTCCGGCCGCGCGGCCTGCACGCCCACCGCGGCGGGCAGGCCGTAGCCCATGGTGCCGAGCCCGCCGGAGGTCATCCAACGGTTGGGCGCCTCGAAGCCGAAGTGCTGGGCCGCCCACATCTGGTGCTGGCCGACCTCGGTGGTGATGAACACGTCGCGGCCCTGGGTCAGGGCGTGCAGGCGCGCCACCGCGTGCTGGGGCTTGATGACCGTGTCGGACGGGCCGTAGGCGAAGCTCCTGCGCGCGCGCCACCCCTCCACGTCGGCGCGCCAGGGGGCCAGGCGGGCGTCGCGGTCGGTCTCGTCCTGCTCGGCGGGCAGGGCGGCCAGCAGCGCCTCCAGGGCGGCTCCGGCGTCGCCCACCAGCGCCACGTCCGCCGGCACGATCTTGCCGATGGAGGCGGGGTCGATGTCGATGTGGATTTTGACCGAGCCCGGCGAGAAGGCGTCCAGCCGGCCGGTCACCCGGTCGTCGAAGCGCGCCCCCACCGCCAGCATGACGTCGCAGCCGTGCATGGCGTGGTTGGCCTCCAGGCTGCCGTGCATGCCCAGCATGCCCAGCCAGTCGGGGTGGGAGGCGGGAAAGGCCCCGAGCCCCATCAGCGTGGCCGTGACCGGCGCGCCCACCCGCGCCTGCAGGGCGCGCAGGGCCGCGCTGGCCGCGGGGCCGGAGTTCACCACCCCGCCGCCCACGTAGAACACCGGGCGCCGGGCCCCCGCCAGCAGGGCGGCGGCCTCGCGCACGCGCGCCGGGTCGGGAACGGTGCGCGGGGCGTAGGCGTGGCGGAAGCGCGCCGCGGCGGGGGCCACGTAGCGGCCGACGGCGACCTGCACGTCCTTGGGCACGTCCAGCAGCACGGGGCCGGGCCGGCCGCTGCGGGCGATGTGGAAGGCCTCGTGCAGGGCGGTGGAGAGGTCGGCCACGTCCTTCACCAGGGTGTTGTGCTTGGTGGCCGAGCGCGTGATGCCCACCGTGTCGCACTCCTGGAAGGCGTCGGTGCCGATCAGGTGGGTGGGCACCTGGCCGGTGAGGATCACCAGCGGCGTCGAGTCCATCAGCGCGTCGACGATGCCCGTCACCGCGTTGGTGGCGCCGGGGCCGGAGGTGACCAGCACCACCCCCACCTCGCCGGTGGTGCGCGCATAGCCCTCCGCCGCGTGCACCGCCGCCTGCTCGTGGCGCACCAGCACGTGGCGCAGGCGCGGCTCGTCGTGCAGGGCGTCGTAGATCGGCAGCACCGCCCCGCCCGGATAGCCGAACAGCACCTTGACCCCCTGATCCACCAGGGCCCGCACGATCATGCGCGCCCCGGTGGAAAGGTCGTCGTCGTCGCGGGCCGGGGCGGGACCGGGCGGGGCGGCGAAGGTCTGGGCGTTCATGGGTGCGGACCGGAGGGCGGGGGCGGGACAAAGAAAAAGGCCCCGGGCGGGACCTTGCGTGCAGGCGGCCGTGTCGAGGGCGATCGTTCGATCACCCCGATAGGGCCGCCCCGCCTACGATTAGAATTCCGCGCACGCCCGCATTCCTCGATCCGCTTGACCGGACAAGAACATGCCCCGAGGCGGGGGTCAACGGCTTGGTTTCGGGAAAATCCTGCCGCGGCGGGC
>CAXSDV010000097.1:0-3326 GCA_964235945.1 uncultured Caulobacteraceae bacterium | reverse complement strand
CATGTCCAACCGCAGCACCCACCTCCACAACGCGCCGCACGCCCACGACGAGGCGCCGCAGCCCGCGCACTCCGGCCGCGCCATCACCAGCCTGAAGGTGCACCCGGCCGAGACGGTGGGCGTGGTGGTCACCTCGGACGCGGTGGGCCTGGACGACCGGCTGGACCCCGTCCACTCGGGCGGGGGCGACAACACCTCCCCGCCCCTGGCCTGGACCGCGGTGGCGGAGGCCGTCGGCTACGCCCTGGTGGTGGAGGACCCGGACGCGCCGCGCGAGGACCCGGTGCTGCACTGGGTGATGTGGGACATTCCGGGCGCCGTCACCGCCCTGCCCGCGGGCGTGGCGCCCGGAGCCCACGTCGTGTCCATGCCGGGCGCCGTGCAGGGCCGCAACTCCAACGGGGTGTTCGGCTATGACGGCCCCATGCCGCCCGCCGGCCACGGCCCCCACCGCTACCACTTCCAGGTGTTCGCCCTGAGCAAGCACCTGGGCATGGGGGCCGACAGCACGCTGACGGAGCTGACGGGCGCGCTCAAGGCCTCCACGCTGGCCTTCGGCGAACTGGTCGCGACCTTCGAGACCCCCGACACCATCGCCCAGAACTGAGGCCCGCGGGTCGTCAGGGCCGCGGACGCGCCACGCAGAAGCTGCGGCCCTGATAGCTTCCGCCCACCAGGGTGCCCGCCTTGGCGGCGACGGCGTAGCGCGCGCGGTCGTAGGCGGCGTCCTCCGGCGCGGGGCGTTCGCCCGCCGCGCAGTAGGGAGCCTCCACCCGCAGTTCGGGGCCGTCGCACACGCAGATGTCCGGCTCGCTCGAGAGCCGGCTGGCCGAATAGCTGCGGCAGACCTGATGGCGGTTGATCCCCAGCGGATCCAAGCACAGGACGGCGCGGTCGCGTCCCGCCCCTCCGCCGGCGGAGGCCGCCAGCAGCGCGGCGAACACGGAGGCGAGGACGGCGTGCGGCATGGCGGAACTCCTCTCCGGCCAACGCGGGCCGGGAGCCGGCGATCCGACGCGCGGGCGGTCCGCCGCCTCCCGACCGGGACTTGCGCCGACCTCGGAGCATCCGAAGCTCCATGGTCAAGCTGAATACTGATCAAAAGTTTCAAGCAATGCCGCGG
The DNA here is from genome assembly GCA_964235945.1 of uncultured Caulobacteraceae bacterium. GTDB lineage: Bacteria > Pseudomonadota > Alphaproteobacteria > Caulobacterales > Caulobacteraceae > JASLDZ01. Next base: position 2,203 of record CAXSDV010000097.1, on the reverse strand, counting down.
GACGAATTGTCGCAGCGGACGCCGCTTTGCAAGTGCCCGACCAGTGTTACCGTGATGGCCGGACTGAGGCGATATCTGGTCGCTGAAGAGGCGCCGCCGCCCAGTCGCACAGAAAGGTGCGGCGCCCATGAACAGGATCGCTGGTCTATTGAGCGCGGTCGCGGCCGTGGGCGCACCCGCGTCCGCCCTCGCCCAGACCTCTCCCGTCCCCGAGGCGCCGCCGCCCGGTTCGCTGGGCGCGCAGTTCGCCGCCCTCCGGAGTTCGCCCGCTTCCCGGGCGGCGGGCGCCGGTGCGGCGGCCGCCCCCGGGGCCGACCCATCCTCCGCCCCCGTGGCGCGGCGGGTGATCGACTCGGCGGGCGCCTTCGACGCCTACATGCGTCAGGCCTCGGCGGTCGAACCGCATTTCAGGAACGGCCCGGCCGTCGCCAAGGCGCTGACGGTGGCCGCGGCCTACGAGCCCCGACAGCTCGGCGAGGGCGCGGTGGCCTACACCGCCCTGGTCGCGCTGCAGGACCCGGTCTTCGTGGAGTCGGTGCGCGAGGCGGGGGCGGGGCCGCAAGGGGCGGTTCTGGCCGACCGCCTGATGGCCGACCCCCGGCTCGTGCTCGACCTGCCCGGGGCGGCGGACGCCGCCGTGCGCGCCGCCGCCCTGATCGGCGCGCGGGGAAGCGCCCTGGCGCAGTCCGGGGCGGCGGTGGGCGAGGCGGCCTACTCCGTCCAGCGCGAACCCTGGTCGAAGGGCGCGGTGCAGGACACGGGGGGCCGGCTGAGCCGGGTCAAGCTCGCCTCCGCCACCCGCGGCGCCCTGGGCGCGAGCGACACGGACGCGCTGATGACGAGCCTGGTGGGGCTGCGCCGCGCGGGGATCTCCACCGCGCCGGACGACTACCACCCGACCGGAGCCACCGCGCGAGGCCTGGCGGTGGCGGCCCTGGCCGTGCTCGGCCGCGGCGGCGAGGACCATGCGGAGGAGGTGGGCCGCCTCCTCGCCGACCCCGAGGGGGCGGACTGCCTGAAGATGGCCAAGCTCAACCTGTACCAGTGCCTGGCGGTGGCCGGGCCGCACTATGAGGACATGTTCTGCCTGGGCCGGCACGCCCTGGCCGACACGGGCCGGTGCATGGTCGCGTCCGCCGGCTGGCGCGGGCCGATCGGGGCGGCGCCCGTGCTGACCGTCGCCCGCCAGGCGCTCCCGCCGTCCGCCTCCGTGGCCGTGCCGATGGCGGGGACCGCCCTGGACGGGCCCGAGCGCGCCGCCGCCTTCGACCCCGCGCCCGAAGGGGCCGCCCCGCCCCCCGCCTACCAGGTGGCGCGCACGGACGTGCCGAGCTTCGACAGCACGCCCCGCCACACGGTCGATCCCTACGATGACGACCGCAGCCCGCCCCCCGGCCCCGGCCTGCGCGACCGGGGCTATGACGACTGGGGCCGCCCCCTGGCGGACCCCTACGGCGCGGCGGACCCCTACGGCGCGGCGGACCCGTACGTCCGGCCCGACCCCTACGCCCGCGGCTACGCCGACCCGGGCTACTACGCCCGCGCGGGCTACGGCTACGGCCGGGGTCCCGCGGACCGCTGACGCCCCCCGCGCCGCCCGGCGGACGCGTGCGCGGGGGAGCCCCCTCGCGCACGCCCCCGCGCACGGCCAAGCTGTCGCGGCACGACCTCCCGCCCGTTCGTCGACAAACGGGCCGCGTCCGAGCTGGGCGAGCGCCAGGGCGCCGCGCTCCACTTCATCGACCTGAGCGCCCCGATCGGCCGCCCGCCCAGGCGACGGCGACAGCCACCCCTTCGAGAAGGGCGCGGCGAAGACCGGCGGCGGCGAGGGCTTCGCCGACGTGCGGCGGCGCGGCGGCTTGGCCTGAGAGCACAAGGGCCGCGGCGCGGACCTGGGCGCGGCGGTTCGTTTGAGACGTTCCCCTTCCCCGAAGGCCTCACCCCCCGACCTCCCCGCGTCCGCCTACGCCCCCCGCGCGCAGCGCATCGCGCAGGCGGCGGCGAAGTTGAGCGCCAAGCGCGAGTCGTGGCTGAACCCGCCCGGCCTGATGCGGGCCGAGCCGGAGGTCGGGCCCGGCCACCCCGGCCGCATCCTCCCGCGCGACGCGACCGCCGCCGCCGCCGTCCTGAAGGCGCGCACCCCCACCAACCTCTACAACGCCCGCCCCGCCTGGCTGGACGGCCTCCACCGCCGCCTCGACGC
>CAXSDV010000096.1:0-3338 GCA_964235945.1 uncultured Caulobacteraceae bacterium | reverse complement strand
GCCTCCCACGCCGGACGCCCTCAAACCCGGAACTTGTACTCCCGCCCGGGCTCCCTCTCCACGTCCGGCGGGAAGCTCGCGCGCTTGTCGGCGAAGTATTGCGCCCGGTGGTCGCCGTCCGAGGCCAGGTTGTAGGTCAGGTACAGGATGCGCCGCCCGTGGTCCGTCAGGTTCGGGGCCGAGCCGTGGGGGGCGTAGCTGTCGAAGAACAGCACGTCGCCCGGAGCGGTGGGCACGGGGATCAGCTCGAAGGCGCGCATCTGCTGTGGCGTGAGCGGCGTCCACTCCTCGCCGATCAGTCCGCCCAGGCGCGGGGCGTCGGCCATCTCCAGGCAGCCGTTCTGCAGGTTGGCGTCGTCGATGGCCACCATGGCGGTGACGAACATGGGGGCGAACACGCTCCACCCCGCCTGCTGGTCCTGGTGGGGCTCGAAACCCGCGCCGCCCGACTCCTTGAAGTTGATCTTGTCTTTGAACAACACCGCCGGGCCGCCCAGCAACGCCTCGACCGCGCGCAACAACCGGCCGTGCACCAGGGCGTCGAACGTCGGGTGGTGGGGGCAGAAGTTCTCGATGCGCTGCACGACCTTGGCGGCGCCGTCGCGCAGGCTCTTCTCGCGGTAGAGCATCTCGGCCCCCGGCCGCTCGGGGCGGGCGAGGAGCTCGTCGGTCCAGCGGCCCATGTCCGCGGCCTCGGCTGCGGAGAAGAAGCCGTGCGCCGCCGCCCAGCCCTGGCGGGCGTACTGGTCGGCCTGCGCGTCGGTGAGCGCGGCGGCTTCGGCGACGGGGGAAGGGGCGAGGCTGGCGGCCATGGCGAGGTTCAGTCCTGCAGCTGCGGGAGGACCAGGTCGCGCGCCTTGGCGACGTCCTCCTCGAAATCGATCTCGGTCCAGGGCAGGTCGCCCACGTCCTCGGCCGCAAAGGCGGCCGGGTCGGCGAGGATCAGGTCGCGGATCGCCTCCTCGTATTCAAGCCCCCCGTCGCGCGCCGCCAGTTCGCGCCCCCGCGCCAGCAGCGCCCGCGCCACGGCCGGGCCGAAGCGGAAGAAGCCCACCGACTCGCCGTGGCGCTCCCCCGGGTCCGCCGGGACCTTGCGGAAGTCCACGATCGCCTCGCCGCGGAAGCACACCTTCACCGGCTCGTCGCCGGGCTCGAGCTCGGGGTCGACCAGCAGGCGGTTCTCCGCCCCCGGCGCGGTGAGCCGCTCCACCATGCGCGCGTCGTGCAGCACGTCGCCGTCCATCAGGAGCACCGGCCGGCCCGACTCCAGCGCCTCCTCCTGGGCGAGCAGCGACAGCAGGCTGCCCTCGCGATAGCGCGGGTTCTCCACGAAGCGCACCTGCACGCCGTCGGGCGCGGCCCGCGCCGCCTCCTCGCGGATCGCCCCGGCCTCGTGGCCCACGGTGATGCGCACGTCGCTCACGCCGCAGGCGGCCAGCGCCGCCAGCCGCCGCTCCAGGAGCGTGCGCCCGTTGAAGCGCAACAGCATCTTGGGCCCCGCGTGGGAGGCGCCCAGCCTGCGTCCCACCCCCGCGGCGAGCACCAGGGCGATCGGTGCGTTCGTGCTGTGATCCGATGACAAGGCGCGCGTCCGCCGGTTCCGTTTCCGTCCGGGAGGTCTATACGGAGCGTTTCGGCTTTCGGGCAATGCGGCGCGACCGCGCCCGCCCCTCCGCCGCGCACCGACGAGCGATCCCCATGACCGACACCGTGTCCACCCGCCCGGCCCTCGCCGCCGGCCCCGCCGACCGTTTCACCGCCCTGCGCGAGATGATCACCTCGCCCGACCTGTCCTTCCTCATGGAGGCGCACAGCGGCCTGTCGGCCAAGATCGCGCAGGAGGCGGGCTTCCGCGGCCTGTGGGCGTCGGGCCTGTCCATCTCCGCCAGCCTCGGCCTGCGCGACTCCAACGAAGCGTCGTGGAGCCAGGTGGTGGACGTGCTGGAGTACATGGCCGACGCGACCACCCTGCCGATCCTGGTGGACGGCGACACCGGCCACGGCAACTTCAACAACATGCGCCGCTTCACCCGGAAGCTCGGCGAGCGCGGCGTCGCCGGCGTGTGCATCGAGGACAAGCTGTTCCCCAAGGCCAACAGCTTCGTGGGCGAGGCCCAGCCCCTGGCCGACGTCGAGGAGTTCTGCGGGCGCATCAAGGCGGGCAAGGACAGCCAGACCCACGAGAACTTCACCATCGTCGCCCGGGTGGAGGCGCTGATCTCCGGCTGGCCGATGGAGGAGGCGCTGCGCCGCGCCGAGGCCTACCACCGCGCCGGGGCCGACGCGATCCTGATGCACTCCAAGAAGTCCAACCCCGACGAGATCTTCGAGTTCATGCAGCGCTGGGGCGGGCGGGCGCCGGTGGTGATCGTGCCCACCATGTACCACGCCACCCCCACCGACCTGTTCCGCCAGGCGGGCGTGTCCACGGTGATCTGGGCCAACCACCTGCTGCGCGCCTCGCTGACCGCCATGCGCGAGACCGCCGCGCGCATCCACGAGGACCAGTCCCTGCGCGAGGTCGAGGGTCGCGTCGCCTCGGTGAAGGACATCTTCCGCCTGGTGGGCAACGACGAGCTGGAGGCGGCCGAGCGTCGCTACCTGCCCGCCCAGGCGCGGCCCAAGGCGGTGGTGCTGGCCGCCAGCCGCGGGGACCTGGGCGAACTCACCGCCGACCGGCCCAAGGCCATGGTCGAGGTGCGCGGCCGCCCCATCCTGCAGCGCCTGGTCTCCACCCTCGCCGAGAGCGGCGTGCGCGAGACCACCGTGGTGCGCGGCTGGCGCAAGGCGGCGGTGGCGGCGCCGGGCGCGCGCTTCGTCGACAACGACCGTTTCGCCGACACGGGCGAGGCGTTCTCCCTGGCCCAGGCCCGCGGCGCGCTGGAGGGCGAGGCGGTGATCGCCTACGGCGACGTGCTGTTCCGCTCCTACATCCTGGAGAGCCTGCTCTCCTCCAAGGCGGACGTGGTGCTGGCGGTGGACGCGCTGAACGGCGCCGCCTCCAAGTTCGCGGGCGGCGCCTCCGGCGTGCGCCACGACTTCGTGACCGCCGACCACGGCTTCTCCGGCGACTACCTGGACGACGCCCCCGCCCACCTCGTCGCCATGACCCCGGGCGCGGCCCCCGCCGCCGACACCGCCGGCGAATGGATGGGCCTCGCGCGCCTGTCGCCCCAGGGCTCCCTGTGGGTGCAGGCAGAACTCGACGCCCTTGAGGCCGAGGGCCTCCTGGAGACCGCCGACCTGCCGCTCCTGTTCACCCGCCTGGCCAAGAAGCACCCGGTGCGCGTCAAGTACTTCACCGGCCACTGGATGGGCGTGAACACCCTGGTCGACCT
>CAXSDV010000095.1:0-3751 GCA_964235945.1 uncultured Caulobacteraceae bacterium | reverse complement strand
GGCCGAGACACCGCACCAGGACACGCGAACGACATGGCCGACGAGACCGACCCCACCGAAGGCCTGCCGCGGGGGGAGCTGATGCGCGGCCGGCGCGGGGTGGTGATGGGGGTGGCGAACCGAAACTCCATCGCCTACGCCATCGCCGCCCAGCTCGCCGCCCAGGGCGCGCGGATGGCGTGGACCTACCTGCCCGCCATGGAGCGGCGGGTGCGGCCCCTGGGCGAGGCGCTGGGCGTCGAGCAGTTCGTGGCCGCCGAGGTGACGGACGAGGCGTCCATGGCCGCCGCTTTCACGCAGGTGGGCGAGGCGTTCGGCGGGGAGCTCGACTTCCTGGTCCACGCCATCGCCTTCTCCGACAAGGACGAGCTGAAGGGTTCGTTCGTCGAGAACACCACCAAGGCCAATTTCCTGAAGTCGATGGAGATCAGCGCCTGGTCGTGGGTGGAGGCCGCACGCCTGGCCGCGCCCCTGATGAAGCCGGGCGGCTCCATGGTGACGCTGACCTATCTCGGCTCGGAGCGCACCATCCCCAACTACAACGTCATGGGCGTGGCGAAGGCGGCGCTGGAGGCGGCCACGCGCTACATGGCGCGCGACCTCGGGGCCAAGGGCATCCGCGTCAACGCGATCAGCGCGGGGGCCATCCGCACCCTGAGCCTGGCGGGCATATCGGGGGGCCGATCCATGATCGCCCAGGGCCGCGCCTGGTCGGCGCTGAAGGAGGACACCGCGCCCGAAGGCGTGGCGGGCTGCGCCCTGTGGCTCCTGTCCGACCTCGGCCGCTCCACCACCGGCGAGGTGGTGCACGTGGACGCGGGCTTCCACATCATCGGCCTGCCCGAAGAGGCGGGGGCGGAGGGCTGACCGGCGACGCCCCGGCCGCCGCCTGGGGCGCGCCCGTCCCCGCGGTGGGGGTGGCGTGCCTGCGCGGCGAGGAGGTGCTGCTGATCCGTCGCGGCCGCCCGCCGCTCCAGGGCGGCTGGAGCCTGCCGGGCGGCCGAATCGAGCCCGGCGAACGCGCAACGGACGCCGCCCTTCGCGAGCTGCGCGAGGAGACGGGGGTGGAGGCTGAGCTGCTGGGCCTGGTCGACGTGGTGGACGGCTTGTTCCGCGCCGACGCGCCGGGCGCGCCCGGCTTCCACTACGTCCTGGTCGACTACGCCGCGCGCTGGCGGGCGGGCGAGCCGCGGGCGGGAGACGACGCGGCGGAGGCGGCCTTCGTGCGGTTGGACGCCCTGGACCCGCTCGACCTGTGGAGCGAGACGCGGCGCGTGATCGAGGCGGCCGCACGCCTGGCCGCCGCGGCCGCGGGCTCCCCCGCCGCGTCGGCAGCGCCGGCCGCACCGGCCGCTCTTTGAAGGGCCGGCGCGCCGGTGCAGGATGCGCCATGCTCCTCGCCGCCCCGGCGCTCCTGATGTCCGCCGCGGTGGCCGCCGCCGCGCCGCGCCCGCTGGACGAACAAGCGCGCCTGGCCGAACTGGCGGAGCTGCTGGGCCGCGCCCACGCCCTGCACCGCCTGTGCGCGGGGTCGGAGGATGCGCGCTGGCGGCGGCCCATGCAGCGCCTGCTGGAGGTGGAGCGCCCCTCCCCCGCCCTGCGCGACCGGCTGGTGAAGCGCTTCAACGCGGGCTTCTCCCGTGCGGGCGCGGATCACCGCCGTTGCGACGCCGCCGCGCGCGCCGCCCTGGCGCAGACCGCCGCGCGGGGGCGCGACGCCGCCGCCGCCCTGGCGCCCGCGCGCGATCCCGCCGCCGGAGCGGCGCTCGAGGCGACACCGGGGCCGACCCCGTGAACCCGCTCGTCCTCCTGGTCGCGCAGTCGCCGGCGGTCGCGGCGGTCGCCGTCGTGGCCCTGGCCTGCGCCGTCGTCCTCGCCACGGGGGTGCGCCCGCCCCGGCGCCGGAGCGCATCCCCCGTCCTCCCGGAGGCTGCGGCGGACCCGCAGGCGGTGCGGGCGCGCCTGCTCGGGCGGGTGGGACGCGCGGCGGGCTCGTTCGCCGGCGAAGAGGGCGCGGTGGTGCTGGACGGGGTCGCCCACCCCGCGCGGCTGGAGGCCGGCACCGTCCCGCCCGCGCCGGGGGCGGCGCTGCGCGTCACCGGGATCGGCGCGCAGGACCTGCGCGTACGCCTCGCCGGCGACCCGCCAGACCCCGCCGCGGGCGCCGCCGCGTGATCCGGCCCGAGCAACTGCTGCATCCCCGGCCGGAGGGGCTGTACTGCCCGCCGGGCGACTTCCACGTCGATCCGGTGCGGCCGGTGGAGCGCGCGGTGATCACCCACGGCCATGCGGACCACGCGCGCGCGGGCCACGGCGCGGTGCTGGCCACCCCCGAGACGCTGGACATCATGCGCGTGCGCTACGGCGAAGACTTCGCCGGGAGCGTGCAACCTGTCGCCTACGGGGAGCGCACGACGCTGAACGGGGTGGAGGTGGCGCTGCACCCGGCCGGGCACGTGCTGGGCTCCGCCCAGGCGGCGGTGAGCTGGCGCGGGCTCACCATCGTGGTGTCCGGCGACTACAAGCGCCGGCGCGACCCCACCTGCGCGCCGTTCGAGCCCACGCCCTGCCACGTGTTCGTGAGCGAGGCCACTTTCGGCCTGCCTGTCTTCGTCCACCCGCCGGACGCGGGCGAGATCGCCAAGCTCCTGGAGAGCCTCGCCCAGTTCCCCGAGCGCACCCACCTCGTCGGCGCCTACGCCCTGGGCAAGGCGCAGCGGGTGATGCGCCTGCTGCGCGAGGCGGGCTACGAGCGCACCATCTACGTCCACGGGGCGCTGCAGCGGCTCAACGCGCTCTACGCCGACTGGGGGATCGACCTCGGCCCGCTGGCGCCCGCCACCGAGGAGACGACGGAGGGCAAGCGGGTGCGTTCGGGCGCGCTGCCGGGCGAGGTGGTGATCGCCCCGCCCTCGGCGATCGCCGACCGCTGGAGCCGGCGCTTCGCCGATCCGGTGGACGCCTTCGCCTCCGGCTGGATGCGCGTGCGCGGCCGGGCGCGCCAGCGCGGGGTGGAGCTGCCGCTGATCCTGTCGGACCACGCCGACTGGACCGAACTCACCGCCACCGTGGCCGAACTGCGCCCGCAGGAGCTGTGGGTCACCCACGGGCGGGAGGACGCGCTGGTGCGCTGGTCGCAGGGCGAGGGGATCGACGCCCGCGCCCTGCGCCTGGTGGGCTACGAGGACGACGAGACCGACTGAGCACCCGCCGGACCCGGCGCTCCCACGGGCGCCGGCTCCCGCATAGGAGACCGCCATGGCCGACGCCGATTCCGCACCCGAAGCGAACACGCCCGAGGCTCCGGCGCCCAAGGGCGCGCCCGCACCCGGCGAGCCGTCGACGTCCGTGGAGCCCGAGGCCGACACCCCCGACCCCTACCCCTCCGTCTGATCCGCGCCCGTCGTCATGTAGCGCGCGGGGTCGACCGCCGCCGCCAGGTCGCGCGGCAGGGGCGAGGCGGCGCCGGCGATCCGCGCCGCCACGTGCTCGGCCAGCAGCGGGGCCAGGGTGAAGCCGCGCGCGCCCAGCGCCCCCAGCACGTACAGTCCGGGCGATCCGGCGAGCGCGCCCGCCAGCGGCAGGTGGTCGGGGGCGGCCAGGCGCACGGCGGCGCGGCCGCTCAACGCCGCACCCTCCAGCCGGGCGGCGAGCGCCGGGCGCGCGGCCGCCAGGGTGCGCAAGTTGGCCAGGTCGTCCTGCGGCCGGACCGCGCCGTCCGCGTCGCCGCGGCCGTGGGTGGCCCCGAACA
>CAXSDV010000094.1:0-3772 GCA_964235945.1 uncultured Caulobacteraceae bacterium | reverse complement strand
GGCCGCCGGCACGACCTCGTGGACGCGGTGTTCGCGCTCGGCGACGACGACCTCGTGCGGATCGTGGCGCGGGTGGACGCGCTCTCCGCCTTCCTCGCCACCGACGACGGGGCGAACCTGCTGGCCGGCTACAAGCGCGCGGTGAACATCCTCAAGCAGGAGGAGAAGAAGCACCCGCAGGAGGCGAACCTGTACGCTGCGGCGCCACAGGAACGCGCCGACGCCCCCCCCGAGCAGGTTGCGCTGCACAAGGGCTTGCTGACAGCGTTGTCGAACATGGATGACGCCCTGCCGGCGGAGGACTTCGCCGGTGCGATGACGAGCCTCGCGCGGCTGCGGGCGCCGGTGGACGCCTTCTTCGAGCGCGTGCTCGTCAACGATCCCGACCCGGAGGTGCGGCTCGACCGGTTGCGCCTCCTCAACCAGATCCGGGTGGCGGCGGACCGCGTGGCGGTGTTCTCGCTGATCTCGGGGTGACGAGGACCTGACCCCCATGGCCGACGGTTTCCAGCCCGCCCCGAGCGCCCCCGCCACCACCCGGTGGGTGTACTCCTTCGGCGGCGGCGCGGCCGACGGCGACGCCTCCATGAAGAACCTGTTGGGCGGCAAGGGGGCCAACCTCGCCGAGATGAGCGCCCTGGGCCTGCCGGTGCCCCCGGGCTTCACCATCACCACCGAAGCCTGCAACCATTACTACACCGAGGGCCGCCGCTATCCCGAGGGGCTGGAGGCGCAGGTGGCCGAGCGCCTGGCGCGGGTGGAGGCGGCCACGGGCAAGCGCTTCGGCGACGCGGCCAACCCGCTCCTGGTGTCGGTGCGCTCGGGCGCGCGCGCCTCCATGCCCGGCATGATGGACACGGTGCTCAACCTCGGCCTCAACGACGAGACGGTGGAGGGGCTGGCGCGCCTGTCGGGCGACCGTCGCTTCGCCTTCGACAGCTATCGCCGCTTCATCCAGATGTACTCCAACGTGGTGCTGGACCTGGAGCACGGCGCCTTTGAAGAGATCCTCGAGGACCACAAGGAGCGGCTGGAGGTCACCGTCGACACCGCGCTGGAGGCCGCCGACTGGGAGCGGGTGGTCGCCGACTACAAGGCGGTGGTGGCGCGCGAGCTCGGCCGGCCCTTCCCCCAGGATCCGCAGGACCAGCTCTGGGGCGCGGTGGGGGCGGTGTTCGCCAGCTGGATGAACGACCGCGCCAAGTTCTACCGCCGCATGCACGACATTCCCGAGAGCTGGGGCACGGCGGTGAACATCCAGTCCATGGTGTTCGGCAACATGGGCGAGACCAGCGCCACGGGCGTCGCCTTCACGCGCAATCCCTCCACCGGCGAAGCCAAGCTCTACGGCGAGTTCCTGATCAACGCCCAGGGCGAGGACGTGGTGGCCGGCATCCGCACGCCCCAGGCGCTGACCCGCGCCGCCCGCGAGGAGATGGGCGAGAGCGCTCCCTCGATGGAGGAGGCGATGCCTGAAGTATTCGCGCAGTTCTTTGAAGTCGTGGGCCGGCTGGAGAGCCACTACCGCGACATGCAGGATATAGAGTTCACGGTCGAGCAGGGCCGGCTCTACATGCTGCAGACCCGGAATGGCAAGCGCACCGCCAAGGCCGCGCTGAAGGTCGCCGTCGACCTCGTGGCCGAGGGCAAGATCAGCCGGGAGGAGGCGATCGGCCGCGTCGAGCCCGCCAGCCTCGACCAGTTGCTGCACCCGACCCTCGACCCCGCCGCCTTGCGCGAGGTGGTGGCCGCGGGGCTGCCCGCCAGCCCGGGCGCCGCCGTGGGGGAGATCGTGTTCGACGCGGACGAGGCCGAGCGCCTGGCCGAGCTCGGCCGCCCGGTGATCCTCGTGCGCGAGGAGACGAGCCCGGAGGACATCCACGGCATGCACGCCGCCAAGGGCGTGGTCACCTGCCGCGGCGGCATGACCAGCCACGCCGCGGTGGTGGCGCGCGGCATGGGCCGGCCCTGCGTGTCCGGCGCCGGCGAGATCCGCATCGACGAGCGCGCCGGGACCTTCACCGCGCGCGGCCGCGTCTTCCGCGCCGGCGAGACCATCACGGTGGACGGTTCCAAGGGCGAGGTGCTGGCGGGCTCCGTGGCCATGATCGAGCCCGAACTGTCCGGCGACTTCGCCCAGTTGATGGAGTGGGCGGACGCGTGCCGCCGCATGAAGGTGCGCGCCAACGCCGAGACGCCGCTGGACGCGCGCACCGCCCGCCAGTTCGGGGCGGAGGGGATCGGCCTCTGCCGCACCGAGCACATGTTCTTCGAGGGCGAGCGCATCGCCGCCGTGCGCGAGATGATCCTGGCCGACGACGAGGCGGGCCGCCGCGCGGCGCTCGTGAAGCTCCTGCCTTACCAGCGCGGCGACTTCACCGAGCTGTTCGAGATCATGGCGGGCCTGCCCGTCACCATCCGCCTGCTGGACCCGCCGTTGCACGAGTTCCTGCCGCACACGGACGCGGAGATCGACGAGCTGGCCGCCGTCGCGGGGCTGGACGCCGACAAGCTCAAGCGCCGCCGTTCCGAGCTCAGCGAGACCAACCCCATGCTGGGCTGGCGCGGGTGCCGCCTGGGGGTGGCCTTCCCCGAGATCTACGAGATGCAGGTGCGCGCCATCTTCGAGGCCGCCTGCGCCCGCGCGCAAACGGGCGAGCCGCCCATCGTCGAGGTGATGCACCCCCTGGTCGCCAAGTGGGAGGAGATGCGCTTCCTGCGCGAGCTGACCGACCGTACGGCGCGCGAAGTCATGGCCGAGCACGGGCGCGAGCTGGAGTACAAGGTGGGGGCGATGATCGAGTTGCCGCGCGCGGCCCTGCGGGCGGACGAACTGGCGCGCCACGCGGAGTTCTTCTCCTTCGGCACCAACGACCTGACCCAGACCACCTTCGGCATCAGCCGCGACGACTCGGGCCGCTTCCTCGAGGCCTACATCAAGAAGGGCGTGCTCGAGAAGGACCCCTTCGTCAGCCTCGACCAGGACGGGGTGGGCGACCTGATCCGCATCGCGGTGGAGCGCGCGCGCCGCGCCGAGCCCGCCACCAAGCTCGGCATCTGCGGGGAGCACGGCGGCGACCCCGCCTCCATCGACTTCTGCGAGCGCGCGGGCCTCGACTACGTCTCCTGCAGCCCCTACCGCGTGCCCATCGCCCGCCTCGCGGCGGCCCAGGCGGCGCTGGCCGCGCGCCGCTGAGGGTGGACGAAGCCGGACAAAACCGGCGGTTTCGGGCGGGACAGGGCGGGACATGAGCGACAATTCCGCCCTGGAGGCTCACGAACACCGTGAGCACGCCGAGCACGCGGCCGACGCCCACGACCCCTTCATCACCCGCGTGTCGATGACCATCGCCGTGCTGGCGGTGGTGACCGCCCTGGTGGGCAGCCTGGAGATCACCGAGAGCGGGGGCGCCATCACCTCCGCCTCGCGCGCGGTGCTGGCCCAGGACCAGGCGACCGACAGCTGGGGCGCCTACCAGGCCGCCAGCCTGAAGAAGCACATGTACGACCTGGCGGGCGAGGCCTCGCCCGTGACCGCCGCCCTCCACGCGGGCGACTCGGCCAAGTACGCCGCCGACCAGAAGGTCTACATGGCGCAGGCGCGCCGCGGCGAGGAGGCGCGCGAGCGGGCCCTGGCCGCCAGCGAGGCGCACGAGGCGCGCCACCACCGCCTGACCCTGGCCGCCACCCTGCTGCAGATCGGCATCGCCATCTCGACGGTGGCCATCATCACGCGCAGGCGGCCGTTCTGGTGGGGCGCGATGGTGCTGGG
>CAXSDV010000093.1:0-3872 GCA_964235945.1 uncultured Caulobacteraceae bacterium | reverse complement strand
ATTCGACGAGCCTGCGGCGCGTCGAACACAGGGCTGTCGAAGAAGGTGGAGCGTCTCGTGGACGGCGAGGCGTACCTACGAGGCGCGCCTACGAGGGGCGAAGCCGCGTAGGCGTTCCTTCTCCGCCCCGCGCGCCCTCACTCGGCGCGGCGGCGGGCCTCGATGGCGTCCCACATGAGGGCGGTGGCGTCGACGCCGGTGAAGCGGAGCAGTTGCTGGGCGCCCGTGGGGGAGGTGACGTTGATCTCGGTGAGGTGGTCGCCGATCACGTCCACGCCGACGAACACGAGCCCCCGCCGCCTCAGCTCGGGGCCGATGATCGCGCACAGTTCGCGGTCGCGCGCGGTGAGGTCCACCGCCTCGGCGCGGCCGCCCACGTGCAGGTTGGAGCGCACCTGGCCGGCCAGGGGCACGCGGTTGATCACGCCCACGGGCTCGCCCTCGACCAGCAGGATGCGCTTGTCGCCCCGCTCCACCGCCGGCAGGTAGGCCTGGGCGATCACCGGCTCGCGGTTGGAGGCGAAGAACAGCTCCAAGAGCGAGTCGAGGTTGGGGTCGCCCTCGCGCAGGCGGAACACGCCGGCGCCGCCCGCGCCGTACAGCGGCTTGACGATCAGGTCCGGGTGGCGGGCGCGGAAGTCCTTGATGGCGTCGGCGTCGCGCGAGATCAGCGTGGGCGGCTGCACCCCGGGGAAGGTGGTGACGAACAGCTTCTCCGGCGCGTTCCTGACCTCGACGGGGTCGTTGACCACGAGCGTGGTCGCGCGGACCGCCTCCAGCATGTGGGTGCTGGTGATGTAGGCCATGTCGAAGGGCGGGTCCTGGCGCAGCAGCACCACGTCCACCTCCGCCAGGTCGAGGGTCTCGGGCGGGTCCTCGTGGGCGTGGGCGCCCTGCGCGTCCGTCAGCCGGTCGAGGCGGCGCGCGCGCGCGGTGAGGCGGCCGTCCTCCAGCGCCAGGCGCTCGGGGTGGTAGGTCCACACCCGGTGGCCGCGCTCCAGGGCGTTCCTCGCCATGAGGAAGGTCGTGTCGGCGGACACGTCGACCTGGCCGATCGGGTCCATCTGGATCGCGACCCTGAGGGCCATGCGGTTCGCTCCGTTCAGTTCAGCCGCAGGCGCAGCCGCTCGCGCTGGACCCGGGCGGCCAGCGCCGCCCCGCCGTCCAGCGCCTGCGCCTTGGACAGGGCTTCGAGCGCGCCCGCAAGGCGCCCCTGCGCCTCGCGCGCGGCGGCCACGTCCAGCCAGGGGCGGTGGTCGCCGGGGTCGAGCAGCGCCCGGCGCAGGGCCGAGCGCTCCGCCTGCTCGAAATCGCCCGAATGGATGGCGCGGGCGAAGATGTTGTTCTGCAGCCGAAGCACCACCTGGCGGTCGCTCATGGGAGCCATGAGCCGGTCCAGGTCGTCGGCGGCCCCGGGGGGCAGGCCCGTTTGCAGGGCGCGGCGCACGAGGTCGCTCGGCATGACCACGTCGCCGCCGGTGAAGGGGTCCAGCGCCATGGGCCCCTCCTTGGTCTCGATCCGCATGAGGAAGTGGCCGGGGAAGTCGACCCCCGCCACCTCCAGCCCGCAGCGGCGCGCCGCCTCCAGGTAGAGCACGCCCAGCGCCACGGGCAGGCCGCGCCGGCGCTCGCACACGTGGATCAGGTCGGCGTTGATCAGGGCGTCGTAGGTGAACAGGTCGCCGCCGAGGCGCAGGTCGCCGCCCAGGGCCTCGCTGATCGCCTCCTCCGGCGCGTGGCGCTCCAGGCGCTCGAACAGGCGGCGGGCGGCCTCGTCGGCCAGGGCGCGGGCCGCGTCCGGCGTGCGCGAGGGGTCCTCGTGCAGGGCGCAGGAGAGGGCGGCCTCGAACAAGGGGAAGCGCGCGTCGGGGGCGAGCCCCGCGGCGGCCAGGGCGGTTTCCGCGTCCTCGCGGGTCGTCGGGCGGCGGACGGAGTCGGTGCGCACGTCAAACGTCCCGCACGTGCCGCGGCCGCCGGCCGGGGGCGAGGGCCAGGAGGTCCAGTCGGACGGACAGGCCCCGGAAGGCGGGCCGGCGCGCGGCCAGGTCGGCGACGGCCGCGCGCAGCCGGTCGGCCTGGGCGGGGCGCAGCGCCTCCAGCGCGGCGTCCAGGGTGGCGCGCCGCTTGACCTCCACCGCCGCCAGCACGTCGCCGCGCCGGGCCAGCAGGTCGATCTCCGCGCGAGGGGTCTTGAGGCGGAAGCCGACGATGCGCCAGCCGTGCAGCATCAGCCACAGGGCGGCCCACACCTCCGCCGCATGGCCGGAGCGCCGCGCCGCCGCGCCGCGGACCGCGCGCACGCGCCGCCGCGTCTCGCGCCGGGCGGCCCTGGCGGCGAAGGGGGGGGGAGCGGGGCTCACCCGGCGGCCTCCGGCGCGCGCAACTCCAGGGCGCGCTTGTACAGGTCGCGGCGCGGGCGGCCCAGGGCGCGGGCGACCTCGGAGGCGGCGTCCGCCGGCCCCCCGCGCTCCAGCGCGTCGCGCAGGGCGGCGTCCACGTCGGCGTCGGAGGCGGCGGCCTCCTCGCCCGGGGCGACCAACACCACGATCTCGCCGCGGGGGCCGTCCAGCGCCGGGTCGGCGGCGAGTTCGGGCAGGGCGCCGCGGTAGAGCGTCTCGTGCAGCTTGGTGAGTTCGCGCGCCACCACCGCCTCGCGCGCGCCGAACACGGCCGCCATGTCGGCGAGGCACTCGGCCAGGCGCGGGCCGGACTCGTAGAACACCAGGGTCGCCCGCACGCTCGCCAGCGCCTCGAAGGCGGCGCGGCGGCCGGCGGACTTGGGCGGCGGGAAGCCCGCGAACAGGAAGCGGTCGGTGGGCAGGCCCGCCACCGCCAGCGCCGCCAGCGCCGCGCTGGCCCCGGGCGCGGCGAACACGCGCACCCCCGCCGCCGCCGCCTCGCGCACCAGCCGGTAGCCGGGGTCCGACACCAGCGGCGTGCCCGCGTCCGTGGTCAGGGCGATGCGCGCCCCCGCCGCCAGCCGCTCCAGCAGCGCCGGCCGGGCGTGCTCGCCCGTGTGGTCGTCGTAGCGCTCCACCTTCTTGGACAGGCCGCAGGCGGAGAGCAGCTTGCCCGCCACCCGCGTGTCCTCCGCCAGCACCAGGTCGCAGGCGGCCAGCACGTCCACCGCGCGCAGGGTGATGTCGCGCAGGTTCCCGATGGGGGTGGAGACCACGTAGAGCCCCGGCTCCAGCGGCTTGGACAGGTCGGGGGCGGTGACGGGCATCACGTGGGAGTCTGCGCCCATCCGCCCGCCCGGCTCAAGCGGGAGCGTGGTCGCCGCACGTCGGGCAGGCCGGGTCCGCGCCGATCCGCACGGTGCGCGCCTCGCCCGCCAGGCCGTCGTAGATCAGGAGGCGCCCGGCCAGCGCCTCCCCCGCGCCGGTGATCCGCTTGACCGCCTCCAGCGCCATCAGGGAGCCGACCACCCCCGCCAGCGCGCCCACCACCCCCACCGCCGCGCAGGTCTCCGCGTCCGGCGGGACCTCGGGCACGAGGCACCGGTAGCAGGGGCGGCCTTCAAACACGCCCACCTGCCCCGTCCACCGGCCGAGCGCGCCGGAGACCAGCGGGACCCCCGCCGCCACGCAGGCGGCGTTGACCGCGAAGCGCACGGCGAAGTCGTCGGTCCCGTCCAGCACGAGGTCGCATCCGGCGAGGAGGTCCGCGGCCGTGTCGGGCGTCAGCGCCTGCGGCCGCGCCTCCACCTCCACGTGGGGGTTGAGCGCGTGGAGCCGCTCGGCGGCGCGCTCCACCTTGGGGGCGCCCACGTCCGCGGTGACGTAGATCACCTGGCGCTGGAGGTTGGACAGCGACACCACGTCCGGGTCGATCAGGCGCAGCCGCCCCACCCCCGCGGCGGCCAGGTAGAG
>CAXSDV010000092.1:0-4267 GCA_964235945.1 uncultured Caulobacteraceae bacterium | reverse complement strand
CCCGTGTCGATCGGCAAGCGCAACGTCGAGGGCGGCGGCCGTTCGGACAACATCGAGCACACCGACTACCGCATCCTCGGCGGCGTGCGCGGTGACCTGGATGACGTGTGGCACTACGACGTATCGGCCCAGTTCAGCCGCGTGGTCTACCAGGAGCGTTACGACAACGACTTCTCCCTTCGCCGCACCCAGCAGGCCATTGCGGGCTGCCCGGCCGGCAGCGACCAGGGCTGTGTGCCTTACAACATCTTCTCGCTGAATTCGGTCACGCCCGAAGCGCTGAGCTTCCTGCAGACGCCGGGCTTCAAGGAGGGCCAGACTGAGGAGCAGGTGGTCACCGCCTCCATCTCCGGCCAGCTCGGCAAATACGGGATCAAGAGCCCCTTCGCCGACGACGGCCTGGGCGTCGCCCTGGGCACGGAGTACCGTCGCGAGTCCAGCGATCTGAGGACCGATGTGGAATTCGCCACCGGCGATCTCGCCGGCCAGGGCGGCCCGACCATCGGCCTGGGCGGCTCCTTCGACGTCTACGAGCTGTTCGGTGAGGCCCGCCTGCCGCTGGTGCAGAACAAGCCGTTCATCGACTCCCTGAACGTCGAGACCGCCTATCGCTTTTCCGACTACAGCACGGCCGGCAAGACCGACACCTACAAGCTGGGCTTCGACTACTCGCCGACGCGCGACGTCCGGTTCCGCACGAGCTACAACCGTTCGGTGCGTGCGCCGAACGTGGTGGAGTTGTTCGCGGCGCAGGCTGTCGTGCTCGACGGTTCGAGTGATCCCTGCGCCGGCGATAACCCGGCCGCGGTCAACGCGCTCGCCACCGCGGCGAACTGCGCCCGCACCGGCGTGTCGGCGGCCCAATACGGCAACATCAACGACAACAGCGCCAACCAGTACAACGGCCTGACGGGCGGTAATCCGAACCTCAAGCCCGAGCGGTCGGACACCTACACCGGCGGCGTCGTGTTCACGCCCCGGTTCCTGCCCGGCTTCAGCTTGGCGATGGATTACTTCAACATCGACGTTGAGAACGTGATCGGCACCGTTGGCGCCGACCTCACCATCAACCAGTGTTTGGCGACCGGCAGCCCGTTCTTCTGCGGCCTGATCCACCGCTCGCCCGGCTCGGGGTCGCTCTACCTGAACCCGAACGGCTATATCCAGGACACCAATATAAATACGGGATCCGTGAAAACCGCTGGCGTGGATGTCGACGCGAACTACCGCTACGTCATTCCGCAATTCGGTGGTCATAACCTCGGTAGCCTCGGCTTTAACTTTGTCGGTACCTACACCGACAAGTTTGAGATCAAGCCGGTTCCGGGCGGTGGGTCCTACGACTGCACGAGTCGTTACGGCACGGTTTGCCTGGGTTCCTCCACGCCGGCGTCCGCCCCGATCCCCCAATGGCGCCACCGCTTCCGCGTGACCTACACGACGCCCTACAACGTGCAGGTCTCCGCCTCCTGGCGCTACATCAGCCACCTCACGGTGGATGCGCAGTCGCCCAACCCTCTGCTGGCTGCGGCGGTCTACCCCGTCGACTCCCACATCCCCTCGTTTAACTACCTCGACTTGGCGGTGAACTGGCGCGTGAAGGACGGCTACACCCTGCGCGCCGGCGTCAACAACGTGCTCGACAAGGACCCGCCCATCATCGGCTCCAACTCGCTGAGCCCGACGTTTGGCAATGGCAACACCTACCCGCAGACCTACGACGCGCTCGGCCGTCAGATCTTCGTGGGCCTGACCGCCGACTTCTGATCCCGCTTAAGAACGGGCGCCTGGAGGGCGGGGGGCTTCGGCTCCCCGCCCTTCTTCTTGTCCGCTGTCCGGCGCGCCAACAAGCCATGTCCCACCGAGGACGAAGGTGGGGCGTCCACCGTGGACCCGGACGGCCGCCCTCCTTCGCCGCCGCGCGGCGTTGCCGGCGGTTTATGCTGGAAGGGTGACGGCGGACCGGTCAGGATGTCTGCGCGACGTGGGAGGTCGTCCTCGGGTCCACGTCGGACGCGGTCCTCAGGCGTTTGAGCGCGTCCGCTCAGGTGTTCCGCGTCGCGCCCGTTTGCTCAGAAGGTCGGGACTGCCGCCAGCACCGCCCCCTGGCCCTCGCTCGCCAGCTGCGCCCGGTCGACGGCGCCCAGCACCGCGCGGCCCTGTACGCCGCGCGTCGCCTCCACGAGCAGGGCCGCCGTTTTCAGCGCCGTCCCGGCGGTGGCGAAGCCCGCGCCCACGTCGCCGAACAGGTTGGTCTTGCCGGTGAAGTGTTTCAGGGGTGTCGCGCCGTTCGTGGGCAGGTGGGCCAAGCGCTCGGCTTCGGTCACCGCGACGGGGAAGCCGCCGAGCTTGTCGACCAAGCCCAGTTCGCGCGCCTGCGCCCCCGTCCAGACGCGGCCGCGGGCGATCTGGCGTACGCGCTCCGGCGCGAGGTGGCGGCCCTGGGCCACCCGGTCGACGAAGCCGGCGTAGATCTGGTCCATCCAGCCGGCGAAGGCCGCGCGCTGCTCGGGGGTGAACGGCTTGCCCGTACCGAAGGCGTCCGCGTAGGGGCCGCCCACCGACAGGTCGCGGGTGTCCACGCCGAAGCGCGCCAGCGCCGGCCCCAGCACGAACTTGCCGCCGAACACGCCGATGGAGCCGGTCAGCGTGGTGGGGTCGGCCACGATCTCGCGCGCGCCGCTCGAGATCCAGTAGCCGCCGGACGCCGCGTAGGTTCCCATGCTGACCACCACCGGCTTGCCCGTCGCCTGGGCCTCGCGCAGCGCCGCCAGGATCTCCTCCGAGGCCGTGTCGGACCCTCCCGGCGAGGACACGCGGAAAACGATCGCCTTGACCGAGCGGTCGGCGGCGGCGGCCTGGAAGGCGCGGGCCACGTCGTCGGACTTGACGCCGGACGCCGCGCCGAAGGCGGCGCCTCGCGAAACCCCGGTGGTGATGGCCCCTTCCGCACCGATCACCGCCACCGCGTCGCCGCCCGCCCGGGCGGCCTTCGGGCCGTGATAGTCGGCGAAGTCGAGCAGCTGGGCGCCGTCCCCCGCGCGGGCTTTGAGTGCGGCTTCCGCCTCGGCCACCTGGCCGACCCGGTCGATCAACCCCAGCGACCGCGCCGCCTCGGCGAGGTGGGGGCCCGACTCCAGCGCCCGCCGCAGGACGGCGGGGTCGAGCCGGCGGTCCGCAGCGGCCTGGGCGGTCTCCGTAGCGTAGACCGAACCCAACCAACCCAGCTCCGCCTCGCGGTGCGCGGGCGTGTAGTCGTCGTGCAGGTAGGGATCGACGGCGTTCTTGTACTCGTAGCGCTGCTGGTAGTCGGCCTGGACGCCGTACTTGTCGAACGCGCGCTTGAAAAACAGGTCCTCCACCGCAGCGCCGACCGCCTGCAGCGAAGCCTGCGGCTGCATCCAGAAACCGTCGCCTGAGGCGGCGCCCAGCATGTAGGTCGCCACCGGCTGGCCCGACGGGTAGATGCCCTGGCTGTGGGCGATCACCGGCTTGCCCGCGGCGTGGAAGCCGTGCACCGCCGCCCGCAGTTCGTCCGCCGCGGCGGGGCTGATCCCGCCTTCAGGTAGGCGCACGAGCAGCCCCTTGACCGCCGGGTCCGCCGCGGCCTGCTGCAGGCCGCGCACCACCGACAGCACCGAAAGCGGGCGGCCGCTCAGGAAAGCCAGCGCGTTCTGCGCGTCCTGGTCGGCGAGCGGCTGGCGCAGGTCCAGGCTCAGCACCGTGCGCGCGGGAGTGGCGGCCGGGCGCGTGGCGCCCAGCACCGCCAGCGCCAACAGGAGGGGCGCCCCGATGAAGAACAGTGCGAGGCCGGCCACCACGCCGGCGAAGGTCGTCAGGAACTGCTTCATCCGCCTCAGGATCTCCGGCCGTGACGCACCGTAGCGGCGGGCGGGGAGGCGTCAACGCGCGGTGCGGGGCGCCGGGCGCGTGCGGGGGAAGGGGGCGGGAAAATGGTCGGAGTGGCAGGATTCGAACCTGCGACCCCCGCGTCCCGAACGCGGTGCTCTACCAGACTGAGCCACACTCCGACTTGGAGGCGGCTGTATAGAGGAGGGTACCCACCCCCGCAAGCGTGCGCCCCGACCGGCGAAGCTCGTCCGGCGGCCCGTCCGACCTGTTGCAAGGGCGCGGAGCTTCGGCTATCTCACGCCACCCAACCGGGGCGGCCACGCCTTCACGGTGGCCATCCTGGGGGATGGTGTAATGGTAACACAGCGGTTTTTGGTACCGTCATTCTAGGTTCGAGTCCTAGTCCCCCAGCCAT
>CAXSDV010000091.1:0-4333 GCA_964235945.1 uncultured Caulobacteraceae bacterium | reverse complement strand
CTCGCCTGACAGCACCTTGCGCGCGATCGGGTCCACCAGCGCCTTTTGGATGACGCGCTTGAGCGGCCGCGCGCCGTACACCGGGTCGTAGCCGCGCTCGCCCAGCCAGTGGAGCGCGCTCGCGTCCACCGCCATGGCCATGCGGCGGTCGGCGAGGCGGGCCTCCACGCGGTGGAGCTGGACCTTGACGATGCTGTCCATGTTCAGGCGCGACAGGCGCTGGAACAGGATCACCTCGTCGATGCGGTTCAGGAACTCCGGGCGGAAGTGGGCGCGCACCTGGGCCATCACCGCGGGGCGGGCGGCCTCCACGTCGGCGCCGTCCCCCTGGGCGGCGAGCACGTCGCCGCCGAGGTTGGAGGTCATGACGATCAGCGTGTTCCTGAAGTCCACCGTGCGGCCCTGGCCGTCGGTGAGGCGGCCGTCGTCCAAGACCTGCAGCAGCACGTTGAACACGTCGGGGTGCGCCTTCTCCACCTCGTCGAACAGCACGACTTGGTAGGGGCGCCGGCGCACGGCCTCGGTGAGGGCGCCGCCCTCGTCGTAGCCGACATAGCCCGGGGGCGCGCCGATCATGCGGCTGACCGCGTGCTTCTCCATGTACTCGCTCATGTCGAGGCGGGTGATGGCCCCCTCGTCGGCGAACAGGAACTCGGCCAGGGCGCGGGTGAGTTCGGTCTTGCCCACGCCCGTGGGGCCGAGGAACAGGAAGCTGCCGATGGGGCGCATCGGATCGCCCAGCCCCGCGCGGGCGCGGCGCACCGCGTCGCTGACCGCGGCCAGCGCCTCGTCCTGGCCGACCACGCGGCGGCGCAGGGCGTCCTCCATGGAGAGGAGTTTCTCGCGCTCGCCCTCCAACATCTTGTCGACGGGCACGCCGGTCCAGCGGCTGACCACGGCGGCGATCTGCTCGGCGTCGACGGTCTCGGGGGCGACGCGGTCGACCTCCGCGGCGCCCTCCGCCTCGGCCAGTTCCTTCTCCACCAGCGGGATGCGGCCGTAGAGCAGCTCGCTGGCGGCGGCGAGGTCGCCCTGGCGGCGCGCCTGGTCGAGCTCGCCGCGCAGGCGCTCCAGCGTTTCGCGGGCGGAGGCGGCGCTGCCGACCTGCGCCTTCTCCGCGCGCCAGCGGGCGGTGAGGTCGTCGGACTGGGCGCGCAGGTCGTCGAGCTCGGCCTCGAGGTCTTCGAGGCGGTGGCGGCTGGCGGAGTCGGTCTCGCGGCGCAGGGCCTCGCGCTCGATCTGGAGCTGGAGCAGGCGGCGGTCGATCTCGTCCAGCGCCTCGGGCTTGGAGTCCACCGCCATGCGCACGCGCGATCCCGCCTCGTCCATCAGGTCGATGGCCTTGTCGGGCAGGAAGCGGTCGGTGATGTAGCGGTGGGAGAGGGTGGCGGCGGCGACGATCGCGCCGTCGGCGATGCGCACGCCGTGGTGCACCTCGTACTTCTCCTTGAGGCCGCGCAGGATGGAGACGGTGTCCTCCACGCTGGGCTCCTCCACGAACACGGGCTGGAAGCGGCGGGCGAGCGCGGCGTCCTTCTCCACGTGCTTCCTGTATTCGTCGAGGGTGGTGGCGCCCACGCAGTGCAGTTCGCCGCGGGCGAGGGCGGGCTTGAGCAGGTTGGAGGCGTCCATGGCGCCGTCGGCCTTGCCGGCGCCGACGAGGGTGTGCATCTCGTCGATGAACAGCACCACGCCGCCTTGCGCCGCCGTGACCTCGGCCAGCACCGCCTTGAGCCGCTCCTCGAACTCGCCGCGATACTTCGCGCCGGCGATCAGCGCACCCATGTCGAGGGACAGGAGCTTCTTGCCGCGCAGGCTCTCTGGGACATCGCCGTCGATGATGCGCAGCGCCAAGCCCTCGACGATGGCGGTCTTGCCGACGCCCGGCTCGCCGATCAGCACCGGGTTGTTCTTGGTGCGGCGGCTGAGGACCTGGATGGTGCGGCGGATCTCCTCGTCGCGGCCGATCACCGGGTCGAGGCGGCCGTCGCGCGCGGCGGCGGTGAGGTCGCGGGCGTAGCGGCGCAGGGCGTCGTAGCCGTCCTCGGCGGAGGCGCTGTCGGCGGTTCGGCCGCGGCGCACGGCGGCGATGGCGGCCTCCAGCTTGTCGGGCGCGGCGCCCGCGGACTTGAGCGCGTCGGCGGCGGCCGCACCGTCGCGCGCGAGGGCGACCAGCAGGCGCTCGGTGGTGACGAAGGCGTCGCCCGCCCCCTTGGCGTCGCGCTCGGCGGCGGCGAACACGCGCGCCAGCGCCGGAACGAGGTGGAGCTGGCCGGAGCCGCCCTCCACGCGGGGCAGCTTGTTCAGCGCCGCATCCACGGCGCGCACGGCGGCGTCCGCGTCCGCCCCCGCGGCCTTGAGCAGGTCGCGCGCGAGGCCGTCGCGCTCGTCCAGCAGCGCTTTCAGCAGGTGCTCGGGCGCGAACTGCTGGTGGCCGGACGCGAGGGCGATCCCCTGGGCCGCCTGCACCGCGGACTTGGCGCGGTCGGAATAGCTGTCGACGTTCATGGTGATCCCCGGCTCCGGCGGACGCTATGTTGGGCCACGGCCTCCTTCGAAGCACCGTCGCCGTCGGGGTGCGATATGGTGTGGCCGATCGGCAACACAAGCGCAGAGCGCAGTCGGACGGCGAAGCCTGCCCACGTGGGCCCGGATCAGCGGCGGGCCCTGCGACTATCGACAAAAGGCCGTCCGTCTGGGACGGATGTCGGGCCGGCCTGGTGGAGACGAGCTGACGTGAACCTGCGTCGACACGACGAGCGGCGTCGGGCGTCCAGCGCCGTCGCGGGCCCGGCGCGATGACCAAAGCCGCACCTTTCGCCGCCCGCCTGAACGACCCCGTGGCGCACAGCCACGCCCTGGCCGGCTTCCTGGCCGGAGCGGTGGTCGGCTTCGTCGCCGCCACCGAGGCGGCCGCCCTCGTGGCGGCGGTGGTGGGCGCAGCGGCCCTGGAGGTGGGCACCGCCGGGCTGGCCACGCCGCTTGTGGTGGGGGTGGCGGCCACGGCGCTGGAGCTGGGCGTGGGCGGCTATGTCGGCGCCCAGCTGATGGGCGCCGCCGAGGAGACGGGCGAGGCGCTGGGCTCGCAGAGCCTGGGCGCGACGTCCGGCAGGATTTCGCAGGGCGCCGTCGACGTCCGGATCAACGGCCGCGCCGCGGCCCGGGCCCTGGACGCGCAGACCTGCGACGCCGGAGAGGTGGCGGAAGGATCGAGGATCGTCCGCATCAACGGGCGGCCGGCCTCGCGCGTCGGCGACAGGACGACCTGCGGCGGACGGATCGTGGCGGGCTCCTCCGACGTGCGCATCGGCGGCCCGCCCGACACGCGCGCCGGCGTTCAATCAGAGGTGTCCGAGTGGGTGCGTTGGGCGACCCTGATCGCGAGCCTCCTGCCGGCGCTGGGCCAGGCGGCGCGCGCCATCGGACCCCTCCTGGCCGAGGTGGAGGCGACCGGGCTGGCGCGCGCGTCGCAGACGGGCGTCAAGGCGCTGGGCCGCGCCATGGAGGAGCGGGGCGGCGGCGTGAAACCGCTGAATGCGGACGCCCCGGCGGCGCCCGCCGGAGCGGCGGACGAGGCCGCGGCCAAGCTCCGGTCGGCGAAGTCGCCGGAGGAGGTCGAGGGGGCGCGGGACTCCCTGAAGAAGCTCGACTACGCCCAGCGCAAGCAGGTGTTGAACGACTTCGCGTCGGACATGGACGTGTCCACCGCGCCCAACACGACGACCTTCTATTCGGGAGGCCGGATGATGCCGACAGGCCCCGGTGGAGAGATGCAGTACGCTTCGGCGCGCAGCTTCGCGGAGTCGTCGGCCGCATCGACCGGTCGAACCACCCTGGAGCAAACTCCGGGCGGCCAGACCTTGGATCAGGTCGACGTATTCCGTAACAACGACATGTTGTTGGAGACCGACGACGCCAACGATCTCTGGGCCACGGCTTCGGGTCGCTACGCCCAGGGCGCTTCCGGAGACGTCCATGCCTACGTGGACAATCCCAGGGCCGGTTCAATATACAACACCGTGGAGAAACCCGCCCTTCAGGACGGCGTCGCCGATGGTCGGGTGACCGACCTACGCGAGTTCGATGTCGACGAGCACCACGACAGGATGCGCCGATGAACACGAGCTTCGAGAAGGTCGGAATAGGTCGCGCGGAAAATGGCGAGGGCGCGGTGGTTCGAGGCTACGCCAAGGAAATGCTGATCTACGAGAGGGGTGACTTCTCACTACCATTCGAAATCAATTTCGCTCCGGACAAGGCTGTCGTCTACGTGCCCAGCCCTCTTCCCGAGCCACCCGCGGGCTTGAGCAGGGAGGAGTTGATGGCGGAGTTG
>CAXSDV010000090.1:0-4581 GCA_964235945.1 uncultured Caulobacteraceae bacterium | reverse complement strand
GGTGTCGCTGCCGCCCGCGCCGGTGAACGAGTCGTTGCCGGCCTCGAAGTAGACGATGTCGTTCCCGGCGGTGCCGTTGAACGTGTCGTCACCCGACGTGCCGAAATAGGTCGAAGAAGACATTTGGCTCTCCCAATCCCTCGAAATCGCTTCGCCCGCTCGCCCGAGCCCACAATCGGGCGGAGGGCGGGAAAGTCGTTGGATGCGCGGAGCCTCGCGGCCGCCCCGCGAACTCGTCGCATCCGTCGCTCTACCTGCCCCAAGACGGGGCGCTCCGCAACGGGATATCGAGGGGCTCCGTCGCTGTAATTACGAAGCGTCATCTGGTGTAGCGCGGATGAAACGGTTGAGGGTTCACCGTTTATTCACAATGGTTGTTCGTGCCGGCGCGCGCCGCGTCCGGCTGGCCAAAACCGCGCGACGCGCTATGAGCGCGCGATGACGGACGCGCCCCCGCCCCTGGACCTCGCCGCCGCCGACCGGCTGGTGCGCCTCGCCCACGCGGAGGCGAACGCCGCGGGGCGGGACGGCCGCCGCACGGACGCCTACCTCCAGCGTTCGCTGCGCTCGGCGCTGATCTGGCGCTCCCAGTGGCTGGCGGACCGGTACATGGAGCGCCACGGGCGCCGCGTGTTCTCCGGCCTGTTCGCCGGGCTGGACTTCGGCGGACAGCAGTCGGAGGGGGCGCTCACGCCCAAGCTCCTGGGCACCTACGAGGCCGAACTGCACGCCCCCCTGCGGGATTTAGCCGCGCGGGGGGTGGAGCGGGTGGTCGATGTGGGCTGCGCGGAGGGCTATTACGCCGCCGGGCTCGCGCGCTTCCTGCCGGACGCGCGGGTGGAGGCCTACGACATCGACCCGAACGGGCGCGCGTTGTGCGCCGCCATGGCCGAGCGCAACGGCGTGGCCGACCGGGTGGAGGTGCGCGAACGCTTCGACGTGCGCGAGGCGGGCGAGTTCAACGCACGCACCCTCTTGGTCATGGACGTGGAGGGGGCGGAGGCGGTGCTCCTGGACGACGGCGCGCCCGAGATCCTGCGGCGGGCGGACCTGATCGTGGAAACGCACCCGGGCTTCGCGCCGGGGGTGACCGACCTGTTGCGCCGGCGGTTCGAAGCCACCCACGAGGTGACGGTGGTCTACGAGACCCCCAAGCGGCCGCCGTCCGACGCCTTCGGCGGTCGGCTGCTGTCGCTCGACGAGTTCGCCGCCACTTGGGAGTGGCGGGCCACACCGACGCCCTGGCTGATCATGCGCCCGCGCGAAGAGTGAAGCGGGAGCATGTTCCGCCTCTCCTACTGCTCGTGCAGGGAGCCCTGGAGCGAGTCCTTCAGGGGCTGGACGAGGTAGTCCATGATCGTCCTGGAGCCGGTGACCACCGCCACCTGGGCGGGCATGCCGGGGTAGAGCTTCACGTCGGCGGGAAGGCGCTTGAGCTCGGCGGGGGGCAGGCGCAGCTCGGCGTTGAAATAGGATTTGCCGGTGTGCGGGTCGGTGGTGGCGTCGGCGGAGACGCCGATCACGTCCGCGTTCACCCGCGGGGTGGTGCGGGTGTTGTAGGCGGTGAGCGTCACCAGCGCCTTCATGCCGCGGTGCACGGCGTGCACATCCTGCGGGCGCACCTGGGCGACGATGACGAGCGGGCTGTCTGCGGGCACCACGTCCAGCAGGGATTCGCCCGAGCCGACCACGCCGCCCTCGGTGAACTGGGTGAGGTTGAGCACGTAGCCGTCGGCGGGGGAGCGCACCTGCGTGTGCTCCAGCACGTCCTTGGCGGCGGCCAGGCGCGGGCCCACGTCCGCCAGCTTGTCCTGCGCCTGTTCCAGGCCGGCGGCGGCCTCGGCGATGCGCGCCTGGCGGGTGGCGATGACGCTGACCTGGGTTTCGCCGATGGTCTGCCGGGCGCGGGCGATGGAGGCCACCTCCTCGCCGCGGTTGCCGCCGAGGGAGGCTTCCGAGCGCTGCAGCGCCAGCAGGCGCGTGCGCGGGGCGTAGCCGCCCGCGTAGAGCTGCTGGACGCCGTGCATCTCCTCCGTGTTGTAGCCGAGCTGGGCGTCGATGGAGGCCACCTGCGCCTTCAGCCCGTCGATCTGCGTGCCGAGCTCGGCGGTGCGCTGGCGGCCGACGTCCACCTGGCTCTTCAGGGTGTCGCGCCGGGCGATGAACAGCGCCTGCTGGCTGGCGAGGATGGCGGCCACGGACGGGTCGCCCCGCCGCGCCAGGAGCTCGGGCGGGAAGGCGACGGCGGCCGCGCCGCGCACCTCCGCCTCGTAGCGGGCGCGCTCGGCGGTGAGGCTGTCGTAGGAGGACTGCAGCACGGCGAGCTGCGCCTTGGCCTGGCTGTCGTCGAACACGAACAGGAGCTGGCCCGCGCGCACCCGGTCGCCTTCGCGCACCAGGATGCTCCGCAGTATGCCCGCCTCCAGGTGCTTGACCGTCTTGCGGTTGTTCTCGACGTGCACCACGCCCTGGGCGGGCACCGCGCCCACCACGGGCGAGACCATGGCCCAGGCCCCCAGGCCCACCACGAACACGCCCACCACCGCCATGCCCAGGCCGATGGTGTGCGAGATGCGCCGGGCCAGGGCGGGGGGCACGTCCTCCAGCTCGCCGCCGTAACCGAAGCCGGGAACGGCGACGGGGTGGCCGCGGTCGGCCATGGGGAGCTGGGCGCTCATACGGCGACCTCCTGGGGAGCCGCCGCCGGCGGCGGGGCGGCCGTGGACGGCGGCGACGCGACGGCGGCCGGCGCGGCGGCGCGCGGCGGGGGGGACTGCTGCTTGGCGAGCTGGGCGAACACCGCGTCGCGCGGGCCGTAGAGCTCGGAACGGCCGTCCTTCAGGTAGAGGATCTTGTCGGCGGAGCGGAACACGCTGGCCTTGTGGCTGACGATGATGATCGTGCAGCCGCGCGCCTTCATGCCCGCCAGCGCCTGAAGCAGCGCCTCCTCGCCCGCCGCGTCCAGGGCGGCGTTGGGCTCGTCGAGCACCAGCAGGGCGGGCTCGCCGAAGATGGCGCGGGCCAGGCCCACGCGCTGGCGCTGGCCGCCGGAAAGCACCGCCCCGCCTTCGCCCAGCTCGGTGTCGTAACCCTTGGCCAGGCCCAGGATCAGCTCGTGGGCGTTGGCGAGCTTGGCGGCGGCGATCACCTGGTCGTCCGTGGCGTCCTCGCGGAAGCGCGCGATGTTGTCGCGCACCGTGCCGCTGAACAGCTCCACGTCCTGGGGCAGGTAGCCCACGTGGCGGCCGAACTCGGCGCGGTCCCAGGCGTAGACCTCCGCCCCGTCGAGGCGGATGTGGCCGCTGAAAGGCTTCCACACCCCCACCAGCATGCGCGCCAGCGTCGACTTGCCGGCCCCCGACTGGCCCACCACGCCCACCGTCTCGCCCGGCTGCACCTCGAAGTTGAGGTTGGACAGGAGCAGGCGCGGCGCGCCCGGCATGGCGAAGCCCATCTGCTCGACCACCAGCCGCCCCGTCGGCCGGGGCAGGCGGGTGGCGGCGACGGGAGCCTCGTAGGTGTTCAGCAGCGTCTCCAGCCGCCCGTAGGCGGCCTTGGCCGCCACCAGCGAGTTCCACGACGCCACCAGCCGGTCGATGGGCTGCAGGGCGCGCGCCGACAGGATCATGTTGGCGAACAGCATGCCCGAGGGCACCTTCTGCTGGATGATCAGCAGGGCGCCCACGGCGATGATCAGGATCTGCACGAACAGGCGCAGCATCTTGATGAGGTTGGCGTAGATGTTCTGCCGACCCGCCGCCAACGCCGAGCGCTCATTGGAGGTCTGGCGGCGGCGCGACCACTCGGCCCCCAGCGTCGGCAGCATGCCCAGCGCCTTGACCACCTCGCTGTTGCGAAGCGCCGCCTCGGTGAAGGCGTAGCTCTCGATGGCCTGGTCCGAGCCGCCCTCGATGGCGGCGCGGGTGGCCTTGTCCTGCAGCCAGGCCAGGAACAGCAGGAGCACCCCGCCGATCAGCCCCACCGCGCCGATGGCGGGGCCCACGAAGAACAGGGCGATCATGAAGATCGGAATCCAAGGCACGTCGAACAGGATGGCCACCGCCTCGCCCGTCATCACGCCCTTGAACATGTCGAGGTCGCGCAGGGCCTGGCTGCGCACGTTCATCTTGCGCTGGGCCACCGCGTCGAACAGGGCGGCGAACACCCGGCCGGACAGGTAGCGGTCGAACACCACGCCGAAGTCGATCAGCACTTGGCGACGGATCACGTCCATCACCGTGGACACGCCGAACACGAACAGCACGCCGAAGGTCAGCACCCACAGGGTCGCCCCGCTCTGGCTGAGCAGCACCCGGCTGTAGACCTGGTTGGTGTAGATCGGCAACGCCAGGTAGAGCAGGTTGCTCACCAGGCTGAACACGCCCGCGAACACCAAGGGCGTGGTCCCCAGGCGGAGCGCCTTGCGCAGGAAGGACTGGCTGTTCGGTCGGGCCATGGTCGGACTGAGTCGCTCACCTGCATGGGCCGCGGGGCGCCCGCCGCTCGGAGCGCGGCCGCGGGAGCCGCACATCCGAAGCGACGCGGACATGCGCAGCATCAAGCTTACTGTCAACGTAACCC
>CAXSDV010000089.1:0-4696 GCA_964235945.1 uncultured Caulobacteraceae bacterium | reverse complement strand
CGTTTACACCGAGAGGGTCGGGGGTTCGAACCCCTCGCCGCCCACCACTCCGCCGGCTGGCAGCGCGATTCGGCACCGCGCGACGCAGCGACGGGATCAAGTCCCGACCGCCTCGAGGCGGTCGGGACTTGATCCACGCGAGCAAAGCGCTCGATGCGCGCCCGTCGTCGGCTTGGAATTCGCGGGCGTGGCCGATCGCCTGCGGGCTCCTGGTCTTCGCCGAGTTGATGGCCCAGGTGTTCAGGGCCGCCCGCCAAGGGCCGCTCCTCCTCGAGGACGACGCCTACTACTACACCGTGATCGCCCGCAACATCGTCCGGACCGGGGCGAGCAGTTTCGACGGCATATCTCTGACGAACGGCTATCACCCGTTGTGGATGATCGTGCTCGTCGCCAAGGGCTTGGTCTTCGGCGACTCGGTGTTCGCGGTGCTGACCTTGGAGGCGGTGCTGACGGCGGCGGCGGTCTGGCTGTTCCTCGACCGCGGGAACTGCCGACAGCCCTGGTTCTGCCTTCCCTTCGTATGGCTCTACATGCGCATCGTCCCGGCCATGGTGCTGAGCGGGATGGAGGTCTCGCTGCTGCTGTTCTGCGTGGGACTGTTCGTGGCCGCGCTGGACCGGGCGGGCGACGACACCGCCGTCGGCGCGGCGTTCCTGGGCGGCGCGGCGGCCCTGGTGGTGGGCGCGCGGATCGACTCGGCCTTCTTCGTCGCGCCCGCGCTCCTCGCCGCGCCGATCTCCCGGCGCAGCCGCGGCCTCGCCTTCGGCGTGCTGGGCGCCGCGGCCGGCGTCTACGCGATCTACGACCTCGCCATGTTCGGTATGGTCCTG
The DNA here is from genome assembly GCA_964235945.1 of uncultured Caulobacteraceae bacterium. Classification (GTDB taxonomy): domain Bacteria; phylum Pseudomonadota; class Alphaproteobacteria; order Caulobacterales; family Caulobacteraceae; genus JASLDZ01. Next base: position 3,863 of record CAXSDV010000089.1, on the reverse strand, counting down.
CCCGTCTCCAGCGCGGTCAAGTCGCTGGGCGGGGTGCAGTGGAACGGGCGGCTCGTGGCGCAGATGAGCGCTCAGTGGACCCTCTTCCACCTGCGGTCGGTGCTGGTGGTCACCCTGCTCGGCCTGATCCTATCGCCCCTCCTGCTCGTCTTATCCCGCCCGGGGACGCGGGGACGCGTTCTGGCGACGGCCTCCACCGTCGGCGGCGTGTTGTACGTGGCCAAGCTGCTGTTCGATTCCTCTTGGTGCATATGGGCCTGGTACGGCTTCGCGGTGATCTTTCCCGTGCTCGCCGCGTTCTACGTCGCGGTTCCCGCGGCGACCGCTTGGTGGGACGGCCGCGGCGCCCGGCGGCTCGGCCCGGCCTGGTCGCGGGGCGTGGTCGCCGTCCTCACGGTGGGGCTCGCCCTGGTGGTGGGAAGGCAGTCGCTCAAGCTGTCCAGCCGGCCGCAACTGCGCGAGGTGAGCTACTCGGCGGTCAACCGTCTGGCGGTGGCGCGCTATGGCGGGCTGCTCGGCGGAGCTCCCGTCGCCATGGGGGACCGTGCGGGATCCTTCGCCGACGCGTACCACGGCCCGGTGGTTCAGCTCGAAGGGCTGACCAACGACCTCGCCTACCTCCGCGCGGTTCGACGCGGTGGAGACGTGACGGCGCTCCTGTGCGCGCGACGCGTCAAGTTCCTGGCGGACTACGAGGTCGATCTCGGGCGTTACGACGTGCACCGGATCGACCTGCTGCGCCCGGTGCTCACCCAGTTCCACGGGCCGACGGCGACGGTCTGGGCGCGCGACGAGGTGGGAAGGGTGATCGACGCGCGCCTGTTCGACGCCGCGGAGTTCCACCTCTCCGAGCACGACAACACGCTCTATATCTGGCGTCTGGCCTGCCCCGCCGGGGCGCGTCGAGGCGGCGCCACGGTCTGAACCGGCGAGGTCACGCCGAGGGCGCGAGCGCCTCCAGGACGTCCACGGCGCGATCGCCCGCCCCTTCGGTCTCCCGGCGGATGGCGTCGCCCAACGCCTGGGCGGCGTCGCCGAAGCTCCGCTCCTCCAGCAGCCTCGTCACCGCCCGGGCGATGTCGGCGGGCCCGGCCGCAGGGTCGAGTCGCAGGCCGGCGCCCCGGGCGGTGATCCGAGCCGCGTTGTCCGCCTGGTCGCGGCCCATGGGCAGGCAGAGCAGCGGGACCCCGTGGAGGATGGGCCGGATCGCCGAGCCGTGCCCCGCATGGGTCACCATGGCCGCCACCTGCGGCATGAGCGCGTCATGGTTGGCGCTGGCCAGCACCCGCACGTTCTCGCTGGAATGGAAGCTGCCGGGATCGAGCTGCGGGCCCAGGGTGACGACGCCGCGAACGGGCAGCGTCTCCAGCGCGGCGATCACCCGGGCGATCACCGGCTCCTGCGCCTGGTAGAAGGTGGAGAAGGAGACGAGCACCAGCGGTCGCGGATCGCCCGGCGGCCAGGGCGAGCTCCACGGCGCGGCCCAGGCGGGAGCGCGGGCCTGCGGACCCACGTGGACGAACGGATCAGGGAGGGGATCGGGACCGAAGTCGAAGGCGGCGGCGGCCGAGATCAGTATGCGCCGCGCGGCCGCCGTCTGATCCAGCGTGTGCGCCAGCGGCTCCAGGCCGAAGGCGGCGCGGGCGGCGTTGAGGTCGGGCAGGCCGAGATCGTAGAAGGCGAGGGAGGCCCGGCGGATCATCTCCTGCATGGAGGCCTGCACGGCGTCGGCGGGCGGTTCCAGCCCCGGGCCGAAGGGCGGCGCGCCCGCCAGGGTCGGCAAGGGCCAGACGTTGGCGGTGAGCAGGGCCAGCGGCCGTCCGCCCGCCTGCGCCGCCACCATCGCGCCCAGCAGCAGCTCCTGGGAGACCACCGCCGCGTCCGGATGGGCGTCCAACACGGCGGCGAGGTCGGCGGCGTAGCGGGCCGCCGGGCCGGTCATCAGTCGGCTGCACAGCCGATGGAGCAGGTCCGCCGGATCGGAGGCCTCCCAATCGCGCACGGGCTCGTTCGTAGGATCCTTGTCCCGCCGGTTGGGAGCGGTGCGCCAGGGCGCGAACGGCAGGCCGAAACCTTGCGCTTCCTCGCGCGTGGCCTCGTCGCTCACCACGAGCACGCGGCGGCCCCGGTCGGCCAGCCGACGCGCGACCCACAGCGCGGGGGTGACATGGCCGCCGCCTTCCCAGGTGGCGAACACGAATTCGACGGACTGCGGGGCGGCCGTGGCGGTCATCGGTCGGCGCTCCCTCCGACGACGCGGGCGGCGGACCGGCCGGACATTGACGAAGGATGGCGCGAGTGACGGGGCTCGAACCCGCGACCTCCGGCGTGACAGGCCGGCGCTCTAACCAACTGAGCTACACCCGCGTGGGCCTCACCGGTGCGGTACGCCGCGGCGAGGGCGGCTGAATAGGCGGGGGGGGCTGGGCCGTCAAGCGGCAACTCAGCCCTAGGCCGCCCGGCGGATCGCGCTCAAGCGCACCCCTTTCGCGATACGGCCGCGCTGGGTAAAAGCTGCGAACCGCCATATGAGCGCTTCACATGAACGCCTTCCTCCTCGACTACCTGCCGATCATCATCTTCCTCGGGGTGGCGATCGTGCTCGGCTCCGCCTTCATCGCGGCGGCCTGGGTGATCGCGCCCAAGCACCCCGACCCGGAGAAGATCAGCGCCTACGAGTGCGGCTTCAACGCGTTCGACGACGCGCGCATGAAGTTCGACGTGCGCTTCTACCTCGTCTCCATCCTGTTCATCATCTTCGACCTCGAGGTCGCCTTCCTGTTCCCGTGGGGCGTGGCGCTGATGAAGCTGCCGCACCCCACCCAGGTTTACGCCTTCTGGTCGATGATCACCTTCCTGGCCGTGCTCACGGTCGGGTTCATCTACGAATGGAAGAAGGGCGCCCTGGAATGGGAGTGACCTCGCCGACCGTCACCCGCCCCGCCGCCGGGCTGATCCCCACCACCGGGCTCGTCATGCCCGCGGGTGCGGCCGCCCGCGCCAGCGTGGAGGGCTACGACCCCAAGATCCACGACCCGTTCCTCGACAAGCTGAACGGCGCGGTCGAGGAGAAGGGCTTCATCACCGCCGCGCTCGACGACGCGATCACCTGGGCGCGCACGGGCTCGCTCATGTGGATGACCTTCGGGCTCGCCTGCTGCGCCATCGAGATGATGCACACCTCCATGCCTCGCTACGACGCCGAGCGTTTCGGCATGGCCCCGCGTGCGAGCCCGCGCCAGTCGGACCTGATGATCGTGGCGGGAACTCTGACCAACAAGATGGCGCCCGCCCTGCGCAAGGTCTACGACCAGATGCCGGAGCCGCGTTACGTGCTGTCCATGGGATCCTGCGCCAACGGCGGAGGGTATTACCACTACAGTTACAGCGTGGTGCGTGGCTGCGACCGCGTCGTGCCCGTGGACGTCTATGTGCCGGGCTGCCCGCCGACCGCCGAAGCCTTGCTTTACGGGCTCCTCCAACTGCAAAAGAAGATCCGTCGCACCGGGAACATCGATCGATGACCGAATCGATCGACACTCCCCAGGTCCATGCGGGCGGTGTGGTGGGCGGCGGCGTGCGGCCGCCCCTCATGCCCGTCGAGCAGCTCAACGCGCTGGCGCAGGGCCTCGTGGCCGACGGCGCGGGAGCGATCGTGTCCGCACACGTCGCCTTCGACGAGCTGACGCTCGTGGCCGAGGCGCGGCGTATTCCCGAGCTGCTGACCACCCTGCGCGACAACGCCAACTACCGCTTCATTCAGCTTATCGACCTGTGCGGAGCGGACTATCCCGAGCGCCCGCGTCGGTTCGACGTGGTCTACCACCTGCTGTCGTTCAAGCTGAACGCCCGCGTGCGCGTGA
>CAXSDV010000088.1:0-4813 GCA_964235945.1 uncultured Caulobacteraceae bacterium | reverse complement strand
GATCGCTGACGGACGGCTTCGACACGTCCGCGGCCTCGGGGCGGCCCCTGTTCCATATTCTCGCCTTTGTGGCTGAGATGGAGCGCGAGCTGATCAAAGAGCGGACGATCGCCGGGTCGGCGGCGGCTCGGAAGAAGGGCGGGATCGGCGGCGGCCGGAAGTCGGCGCTGACGTCCGACAAGCTCGATACGGCGCGCAAGCTGCTCGCGGCCGGCGACAAGCCGGCGAAGGTCAGCCGGCCTCCAGCCGGCGGACCCAGCGGATGAACAGCTCCGGCCAGAGCGCGCCGGGGAGGTCGGGCGGCAGGCTCACGCCGAAGCCGTGGCCGCCTTCCTGGAACAGGTGCAGCTCGGTCGCGACGCCGGCCCGGCGCAGCGCCTGCGTCACGATCAGGCTGTTGTCCGGGTCCACCGTATCGTCGTCCAGCGACTGGGCCACGAAGGCGGGCGGATCGCCCGGGCGCACGTGGGTCTCCACCGACAAGGCGGCGGCGCGCGCCATGTCCTCGCCGATCAGCGCGCGGCGCGAGCCCGTGTGCGCGTAGGGGGCCTGAAGCGTGATCACGGGGTAGAGCAGGCCCGCGAAGGCCGGGCGCGCCGAGTGCGCGTCCCGCGCGTCCACCGTCGGATAGCTCGCCCGCTCGAACTCGGTCATCACCCGCCCCGCCAGGTGGCCGCCGGCGGAGAAGCCCAGCACCCCGGTGCGGGCGCCGTCGCGGCCCTGTGCCGTCGCGTCCGCGCGCAGCAGGCGTAGGGCGCGCTGGGCGTCCTGCAGGGGAGCGTCCGCCTCGTCGGCCCAGCCCAGCCGGTCGCCGGGCAGGCGGTAGGCGAGCACGCCCACGGTGAAGCCGGCGGGGAGCAGGACGCGCGCCACGCTCGAACCCTCGTTGTCCCACGACACGAAGCCGTAGCCGCCGCCGGGCAGCACCAGCAGGGTCGGCCCCGCCGTCCGCGCCGCCGCGCCCGCGGGCCGCCAGATCGCCAGCACCGGCCGCAGCACGCCCTTGAGGTCGCCGCGCAGGGTCGGCCGGGGCGGGACGGCGCCCCCGCTCCAGGCGGCGACCCGGCCGGCGCCCGGCGGCGCGGCCGGCCAAATGTCCATCACGACGTCGGGGGCGCGCCCGGGCTCCACCGGCAGGCGCGGCGCGTAGGGCGCTCGGCGCCGCGCGGCGGGAGCGGCCTCGGCGGCCCGCGCCTGCAGGGCGGGCGCCAGGGCCGGCAGCAGGGCGGAGGCCGCCAACAGGCCCCGGCGGTCCAGGATCGTCGCCATCTTCCCCGCCTCAGCGCCGGCCGAAGCGGTCGCCGGAGACGGACAGCACCACCAGCCCGTGGCAGTTGGCCACCGGCAGGGCCACCGTGCCGTAGCCGCCCCCGCCCTGGGAATGGCGCCCGCCCACGCCGTACTCGGCCCCGACCTCGCCGTGGGGGGTTTCGTCGCAGCGCGGCGGCTCGGCGCCGGCCAGGGCTTGCGGGGCCTCCCCGGGGGCGCGGGCGCCGGGGCCGTTCACGAAGGCCTCGATCTGACGCCCGGTCTCGTCGTCCTGGAACACGGCGGCGGGGGCGGAGGCGACCGCCAGCACCACCGGGGCGGCGGAGGCGACCGGGCGCGCGGCGGGCCGCGGCGGAGCGTCCGCCGCGCGGGCGGCGACGGCCAGGGCGCGCTCGTCGGCCGGGGCGCCCGCGGCGGCGGGGGGCGCGGTGGCGATGGCGCCGCCGCCGGGGGAGGCGAGGGCGCCCGCCCGCGCGCCGCCGGCCAGCGCGGCCAAGGCGAGGGCGGCCGGCAGGAGGGCGGCGGCGGTCGGGGCGGGACGCATAGGGGGGACGACTCCGGGCGCGGCGGGTGCGGAGCTCCACCTTAGCGCTCATTGCGACAATCGCACGTCAGCGCCCGTTCGTTCCCGATACGCTTGACGCGGCCGAGCGCCGATTCCACGGTGGAGATGTTCTCCGGGGGGCCGCGCGCGAGCGGCTGAGAGGCGGCATCAGGCGTCACAAGCGCCCGCGCCGCGACCCGCCGAACCTGATCCGGGTCATGCCGGCGAAGGGAGCGGGACACGGGCCGGGCCTCGGCCCCAAGCCCCCGCGGCCGGCGCCGGCGATCCGGGTCTCCCCACCACGGAGGCCCCTCGCCATGAACGCGCTCACCCCCGCCCCCTCCATCCCCGCCGGCCGCGTCGACACGGGGGCCTTCCCCGGCTCGCGCAAGGTGTACGTGGCGGGCGAGCGCTTCACGGACCTGCGCGTGCCCTTCCGCGAGGTGGCGCTGCACGAGTCGGCCAAGGAGCCGCCCGTCACCCTCTACGACTCGTCGGGCCCCTACACCGACCCGGACGCCCACATCGACATCGAGCGCGGCCTCCACCGCCCCCGCGACGCCTGGGTGCGCGCCCGCGGCGACGTGGAGGAGGTGGCCGGCCGCCTGGTGAAGCCCGAGGACAACGGTCGCGTCGCCGCGCGCCACGCGGTGCCCCAGTTCCCCAACCTGCCGCGCGTGCTGCGCGCCCGCGGCGGCGCGGCCGTCACCCAGATGGCCTACGCCCGCCGTGGCGAGGTCACCCCCGAGATGGAGTTCATCGCCATCCGCGAGAACCTGCGCCGCGAGCTCCTGCGCGAGCAGATCCGCGACGGCGAGGACTTCGGCGCGGAGCTGCCCGACGTGGTCACGCCCGAGTTCGTGATGAGCGAGGTCGCCCGCGGCCGCGCGGTGATCCCCGCCAACATCAACCACGGCGAGCTGGAGCCGATGGCGATCGGCCGCAACTTCCTGGTCAAGATCAACGCCAACATCGGCAACAGCGCCGTCACCTCCTCCATGGCGGAGGAGGTCGAGAAGATGGTGTGGGCCATCCGCTGGGGGGCCGACAACGTGATGGACCTCTCCACCGGGCGCAACATCCACAACATCCGCGAGTGGATCGTGCGCAACTCCCCCGCCCCCATCGGCACCGTGCCGATCTACCAGGCGCTGGAGAAGGTGGAGGGCGTCGCCGAGGACCTGACCTGGGAGGTCTACCGCGACACGCTGATCGAGCAGGCCGAGCAGGGGGTGGACTATTTCACCATCCACGCCGGCGTGCGCCTGCCCTACATCCCGCTGACCGCCAAGCGCGTCACCGGCATCGTGAGCCGCGGCGGCTCCATCATGGCCAAGTGGTGCCTGGCCCACCACAAGGAGAGCTTCCTCTACGAGCGCTTCGACGAGATCTGCGAGATCATGCGCGCCTACGACGTGACCTTCAGCCTGGGCGACGGCCTGCGCCCGGGCTCCATCGCCGACGCCAACGACCGCGCCCAGTTCGCAGAACTCGAGACCCTGGGCGAGCTCACCCAGGTCGCGTGGAAGCATGACTGCCAGGTGATGATCGAGGGGCCGGGCCACGTGCCCCTGCACAAGATCAAGGCCAACATGGACAAGCAGCTCAAGACCTGCGGCGAGGCGCCGTTCTACACCCTCGGGCCGCTCACCACCGACGTGGCCCCGGGCTACGACCACATCACTTCGGCCATCGGCGCGGCCATGATCGGCTGGTTCGGCACCGCCATGCTCTGCTACGTCACCCCCAAGGAGCACCTGGGGCTGCCCGACAAGAAGGACGTCAAGGACGGGGTGATCGCCTACAAGATCGCCGCCCACGCCGCCGACCTCGCCAAGGGCCACCCCGCCGCGAGAGCCTGGGACGACGCCCTCAGCCGCGCCCGCTTCGAGTTCCGCTGGGAGGACCAGTTCAACCTCGGCCTCGACCCCGAGACCGCCCGCGCCTTCCACGACGAGACCCTGCCCAAGGACGCCCACAAGAGCGCCCACTTCTGCTCCATGTGCGGCCCCAAGTTCTGCTCCATGAAGATCAGCCAGGAGATCCGCGACACCGCCGCCGCCCAGAACGACGTGGAGGGCACCAGCGCCGTCCCGCCCACGGCGGTGCCGGTCACCGACCCGGAGGCCGGCATGGCGGCCATGAGCGAACGCTTCCGCGAGGGCGGCGGGGAGATCTACGTCCCCGTCTCGTGAGGACGCGGCCACGCCCACGGCCATCCTCCTCGCGGGCCCCAACGGCGCGGGCAAGACGACGTTCGCGAGCGCCGTCTTGCGCGTGGCCGAGCGCGAGATCGTCTTCCTGAACGCCGACGAGATCGCGCGCGGGCTCGATCCGGGCCTGGGCCCGGGCGAGCGCGATCTTCAGGCCGGCCGGCGCCTGCTCGACCGGCTGGAGAGCGTCGTCGGCGACCGCCGCGACTTCATCCTGGAGACCACGCTCTCCAGCCGCCTGTACGCTCGCCGCCTACCGGGTTGGCGGGCGGTGGGCCACCGCATCGCCCTCGTCTACGTGCGCCTGCCGAGCGCCGCCGCCAGCCTCGCCCGCGTGCGCCGCCGCGCCTCCCACGGAGGCCACGACGTGGCCGCGCCCGACGTCCTGCGCCGCTTCGACCGCAGCGTCGCCAACCTCCAAAGGGTGTATAAGCCCCTGGTTGACGGGTGACAGGTCTGGAAAGGCCGCGACGGCGGCTTCAGGCTTGAAGGAAGCGACGCATGACCAAGGTGCTCGACGACGACCTGCTCGACCGCGCCGCCCGCGAGGCCGCCCGCGCCCTCGCCGAGCGCGACCCCCACACCCTCGCCGGCCGGTTCGCGCCGTCCCGCTCCGTCAATGCGGCTGCGGCCGCGGAGAGGGAACTTCCGATCCGCAAGCAAGCCGCGCAGGCGTGAGTGCGCCTGCCGCCGCCGATGAGCGCGTGGCCGACGTGCGCTTCGACGCCGACCGCATCATCGTGGACCTGAAGGACGGCCGCACCCTCGCCGCCGCCCTGGCCTGGTT
>CAXSDV010000087.1:0-5131 GCA_964235945.1 uncultured Caulobacteraceae bacterium | reverse complement strand
CCTGCCGTTCGGGCGCAGGACGCGGGCGCATTCGGCGAGGTGGCGGGCGGGGAGGTCGCCGCCGGCCTGGACCACGTAGGGGAAGCTGTCGGCGTAGAGCACGAGGTCGATCGAGGCGTCCGCCACGAAGGCGAGGTCCTGGCCCGAGCCCTGGACCACGCGGACGTGGGGCAGGTCCGCCAGGCGCCGCGCCGCCTCCCGCGCCATGGCGGGGGAGATTTCGACGCCCAGCGCGAGGGAGGCCGCGGCCGGGCCGTCGGCCAGGGCGCGCAGGTGGCGGCCCGCCCCGCACCCGACCTCCAGCAACCGGTCGCCGGGGCGAAGCAGGCGCTCGGCCCGCAGCCAGTGCGCGACCTCGGCGGTGACGGCGGCGAGGAGTTGCGGGTCGCCCAGCGAGTAGAGCGCCGCGCCCGCTTCCGGCGAGACGGCCGCGGCGCGGTCGAAACTCTCGGCCAGGCGCGCCAGGGCCGCTTCGGGGGTGGCGTCGCGTGCGGCGTGGTCGACGGCGGCGGCCACCCGGCGCACGCGTTCTGCCGCCTCCGGCCCCAGGTGCGCGAGCAGGGGGGCCAGCGCCGCCGGGCCCCATCGGGCGCGGGCGGCGGCGAGGGCGGCGTCCAGACCCGCGGCGTCCCCGCTCTCCAGCACCGCGCGCATGGCGGCCATGGGCAGGGAGAGTTCGCCGCGGGCGTAGAGGTCGAGGGGGCCGTCCGCGGCGGGCGGCCTCCGGTGGTCGGCGGGGTCGGTCAGCTCTCGGCCGAGCCGGGCTCGGCCATGCCGCGGTGCATCTTGGCGAGCTCGGTCTCGGGCATCAGCCGGGCGGCCAGCATCTGCAGCTTGTTCTTGAGGCCGGCGGTGACGTCGCCCTCGCCCTTCATCAGCCCCTCGAAACCCGCCTTGGCGACCATGGCCGGGTCGTCTTTCTTGGCCTGGCCGACCTTGGTGTCCATCAGCTCGCCGCGCTCGAAGAACTCGGTCTCTGTGGCGCCGGGCAGCAGGGCGGTGACGCTCACCCCCGTGTCCTTCAGCTCCTCGCGCAGGGCGAAGGAGAAGGACTGCAGGAACGCCTTGGAGCCGTTGTACACCGCCTGGAAGGTGCCCGGCAGCTTGGACGCCACCGACGAGGTGATGAGGATGCGCCCGCGCCCGGCCTCGCGCATGTCACGGCCGACGGCGTAGACCAGCCCCAGCGTGCCGGTGATGTTGGTGTTGACGATGCGCAGCCAGTCGTTCGGATCCTGGTCGAAGAAGGCTTGGCCGTGGCCCACGCCGGCGTTGGCGGCCAGGGCGTCGACCGAGCGGCCGGCGGTTTTGATCTCGCGGTAGAGCTGTTCGACGCCCTCCTGGGTGGACAGGTCCGCCTCCAGGGTGCGGACCGCGGCGCCGGTGGATTGCAGGCCTTGCGCGGCCTCGGCCAGCGGGCGGTCGGCGCAGATCAACAGGTCGAAGCCGTTCTCGGCGAACTGGCGGGCCAGCTCGTAACCGATGCCGGACGAGGCGCCCGTGACGACGGCGAACTGGCGGGTGGAGGTGTCGGCCATGGCGATGTCTCCTCGAAGGAACCGTAGGACTCTCCCCGGTCAACCGGGGCGGGGGAGCGCGGTTCCCGCCCGCGCCCCCGCCCGCGCCCCCTCGCCGCCTTGCCCCGGGGGCGGGGCCCGCCTAAACGCTGTCGCTTAGCTGACATCCCTACGCCGACCGCGGGCCGCCTTCGGCTTCGCGGCCGTACGCCTGCGCGAGAGTTCCCAAGTCCCATGCCCAAGCGCACCGACCTTTCCACCATCCTCATCATCGGCGCGGGCCCGATCGTGATCGGGCAGGCGTGCGAATTCGACTATTCGGGCGTGCAGGCGTGCAAGGCGCTGCGGGCGGAGGGCTACCGGATCGTTCTGGTCAACTCCAACCCCGCCACCATCATGACCGACCCGGGCCTGGCGGACGCGACCTACGTCGAGCCCATCACCCCCGAGACGGTGGAGCGCATCCTGGAGAAGGAGCGCCACGTGCGGCCGGGCGGCTTCGCCCTGCTGCCCACCATGGGCGGGCAGACCGCGCTCAACACCGCCCTGGCGCTGGAGCGTTCGGGCGCGCTGGCGCGGCTGGGCGTGGAGATGATCGGCGCCCGCGCCGAGGTGATCGACAAGGCGGAGGACCGCCAGAAATTCCGCGACGCCATGGACAAGATCGGCCTGGAGAGCCCGCTCTCGCGCGCCGTCCACACCCTGGAGGAGGGCTTGGCGGCGGTGGAGGTCACGGGGCTTCCCGCGGTGATCCGCCCCTCCTTCACCCTGGCGGGCACCGGCGGCGGCATCGCCTACAACATGGAGGAGGTGCGCGAGATCGTGGAGCGCGGCCTCGACCTCTCGCCCACCACCGAGGTGCTCATCGAGGAGAGCGTGCTCGGCTGGAAGGAGTACGAGATGGAGGTGGTGCGCGACAAGAACGACAACTGCATCATCGTCTGCTCCATCGAGAACATCGATCCGATGGGCGTGCACACGGGCGACAGCGTCACGGTGGCCCCCGCGCTGACGCTGACCGACAAGGAGTACCAGCGCATGCGCGCGGCCTCCATCGCGGTGCTGCGCGAGATCGGCGTGGAGACCGGGGGCTCCAACGTGCAGTTCGCCGTGGACCCGAAGGACGGGCGCATGGTGGTGATCGAGATGAACCCGCGGGTGTCGCGCTCCTCGGCGCTGGCGTCCAAGGCGACGGGCTTCCCCATCGCCAAGGTCGCCGCCCGGCTGGCGGTGGGCTACACCCTCGACGAGCTCTCCAACGACATCACCGGGGCCACGCCCGCCGCCTTCGAGCCGGCCATCGACTACGTGGTGGTCAAGATCCCGCGCTTCGCGTTCGAGAAGTACCCGGGGGCCGAGCCCTACCTCACCACCAGCATGAAGAGCGTGGGCGAGGTGATGGCCATGGGCCGCACCTTCGCCGAGGCGCTGCAGAAGGCGCTGCGGGGGCTGGAGACGGGCCTGTCGGGCCTGGACGAGATCGACATCCCCGGCGTGGCGGACCCCGACACGGCGCACGCCGCGGTGGTGCGCGCCCTGGGCGTTCCCACCCCCGACCGGCTGCGGGTGATCGCCCAGGCGTTCCGCTTCGGCTTGTCGGTGCAGGAGATCGCCGCCGCCTGTTCCTACGAGCCCTGGTTCCTGCGCCAGGTGGCCGACATCGTGCGCGCCGAGGGCCGCGTGCGCGCGGGCGGCCTGCCGGAGGAGGCGGGGGCGATGCGCGCCCTCAAAGCGATGGGCTTCTCCGACGCGCGGCTGGCCAGGCTCGCGCGCACCACGGAGGTCGCCGTGCGCGAGGCGCGCCAGGCGCTGGGCGTGCGCCCGGTCTACAAGCGGGTGGACACCTGCGCCGCCGAGTTCGAGGCGCGCACCCCGTACATGTACTCCACCTACGAGGCCGGCGGCTTCGGCCAGGCCCCGGAGGACGAGAGCCGCCCCACCGACCGTCGCAAGGCGATCATCCTGGGCGGCGGCCCCAACCGCATCGGCCAGGGGATCGAGTTCGACTACTGCTGCTGCCACGCCGCCTTCGCCATGGCCGAGCTCGGGATCGAGTCGATCATGGTGAACTGCAACCCCGAGACGGTCTCCACCGACTACGACACCTCCGACCGGCTCTACTTCGAGAGCCTGACCGCCGAGGACGTGCTGGAGCTGATCGCCGTCGAGCGCTCGCGCGGCGAGCTGTTGGGCGTGATCGTACAGTTCGGCGGGCAGACGCCGCTGGGGCTCGCCGCCGCCCTGCAGGCCGCGGGCGTGCCGATCCTGGGCACCAGCCCCGACGCCATCGACTTGGCGGAGGACCGTGAGCGCTTCCAGCGCCTGCTGCAGGATCTGGGGCTGCGCCAGCCGGAGAACGCCACCGCGCGCAGCTGGCCCCAGGCGCGCGAGAAGGCGGCCGAGCTCGGCTACCCCTTCGTGATGCGCCCCTCCTACGTGCTGGGCGGACGCGGCATGGAGATCATCCGCGACGCCGAGGCGCTCGACCGCTACATCGCCCACACGGGCGAGATCTCGCCCGAGCACCCGATCCTCTTGGACCACTACCTGTCGCGCGCCACCGAGGTGGACGTGGACGCGGTGTGCGACGGGACGGACGTGTTCGTCGCCGGCGTGATGGAGCACATCGAGGAGGCGGGCGTGCATTCGGGCGACAGCGCCTGCTCGCTGCCTCCGTTCTCGCTGCGCCCCGAGACCGTGGACGAGCTGCGCCGCCAGACGGACGCCATGGCGCGCGCCCTGGGCGTGCGCGGGCTGATGAACGTGCAGTTCGCCATCGAGGAGCCGCTGGGCCCGAGCCCGCGCATCTACGTGCTGGAGGTCAACCCGCGCGCCAGCCGCACCGTGCCCTTCGTGGCCAAGGCGGTGGGGCTGCCGGTCGCCTCCATCGCCGCCAAGGTGATGGCGGGCGAGCGCCTGGCCGACATGGACCTCACGCCGCTCAAGCCCGGCCACGTGGCGGTGAAGGAGGCGGTGTTCCCCTTCGCGCGCTTCCCGGGGGTCGACACGGTGCTGGGCCCGGAGATGCGCTCCACCGGCGAGGTCATGGGGCTGGACTGGACGCGCGAGGGCGAGGCCCCCGAGGCCGCCTTCGCCCGCGCCTTCGCCAAGTCGCAGCTCGGAGGCGGGGTGGTGCTGCCCACGGCGGGGTGCGTGTTCATCTCGGTCAAGCCCGCCGACAAGGCGTTGGTGACCGAGCCCGCGCGCCTGTTGGCGCAGCTCGGCTTCACCCTGCTGTGCACCGGCGGCACCGGCGCCTGGCTCGAGTCCCAGGGCCTGGAGGTCGAGCGCGTCAAGAAGGTGCTGGAAGGGCGGCCCAACGTCGTCGACCGCATCAAGAACGGCGGCGTCCAGCTCGTGTTCAACACGACGGAGGGCAAGCAGAGCCTGGAGGACAGCTTCAGCCTGCGCCGCAACGCGCTCATGTCCAAGACGCCCTACTTCACCACGGTGGCGGGAGCGCTGGCGGCGGCGCGGGCGATCGCGGCGATGACGGCGGGCCCGCTCGAAGTGCGGCCGCTGCAGAGCTACTGAGGCAGGTCGCGCAACCGCCCGAGGGGCGGCGCCTCGGCGGGGGCGCCGCCCTTCGCCCGCCGCCGCCAGCTCGACAGCGT
>CAXSDV010000086.1:0-5195 GCA_964235945.1 uncultured Caulobacteraceae bacterium | reverse complement strand
GCGGGCTCCAGCCAGGCTTCGGACCCGGCGAGCAGGCGCAGGGCGCGCTCGGCCGCCCGCTCCACCTCCTCCGGGCCGAGGGCGGCGTCCTCCGGCGCGGGACGGGTCACGCGCGGGCCTCGGGCAGGGCGCGCAGGCACGCCTCCAGCGCGCACAGGCCCGCGTCGAAGCGTGCGTCGTCGCGCAGGTCCTCCACCCGCTGGCAGGCGTGGCCGGCGGTGGTCCGGTCGCGCCCGAACGCCTGGCCCACGCGCGCCAGCGGCCAGCCGAAGGCGGTGTGCGCCAGGTACATGGCGGTTTGGCGCGCGCGGGCGGCGGCGGCGTCGCCCCGGGCGCGGCCGGCCACGTCCTCGGCGGGCACGCCGGTGGACAGGGCCACGAGGTGGGCCACCAGCACGGCGCGGGCCTGGTCGGCGTCCGGCCGTGAACCCGGACCGGCCGCGGGCGGCTCGAACGCGGGATGGGGGGCGGGCATGAACGATCCTCCGCACTGCGGCCGCACGATGGCCGGAGGCGAAGGTTAGGACGGGACGGCTGATGAGAGGATAGTTTTCCTACCGCTTACGACCGAGGCTGTCGTGGCGGCTCAGGCGGCGCGGATGCCGCTGGACTCGCGCGCCGCGCCGCCGACCGGGGCGTCGAAGCCCAGGATCATGTCCACCTCCGCCCCGTCGGAGGCGAGCGGCAGGCGCAGCCACATGATGGACAGGTGCGAAGCCCCCCGCCAGCCGAAGTTGTGGGTGCCCACCGCCGGGCGGCGCGCGGCCACCACCTGGTCCAGTTCGCCGCGCCAGTAGTCGCACACGGGCTCGGGATAGACCTCCTCCAGCCGCTTGCCGGTGATCTCGCCGCCGTACACGCCGTAGAGCCCCGTGCCCGCCAGGCGCAGGCGGTAGCGGCGGCCGGCGCGCACGTCGATCAGGCTGACGTTGGGCAGGTGGCGTTTGAAGTCGCCCGGGTGGATGTGCGCGCGCCCGGGCAGCCGGCCGCCGAAGCGCCGGGACGCCCAGTAGGCGAGCATCTCCTCCGTCGCCCGCTTGGCCGCCGCGGGAGCCCCCATCTGCGCCATCATGTGCGGATACTCCCGCAACTCCTTGGAATCACTTCTGATGTTATGGCGCGATTAAGGCTGCGCCTGCAAGCGCGCGATTCGTTCGGAGCCACCGTCAGCGCCGCAGGTCCGAGGCCAGGGCCAGCATGGCGGCGCGCTGGGGGGCGGAGTAGGGGTCCAGGGCGCTGGCGTCCCCCTCGCGGATGGCGCGCACCAGCGCCGGGGTGAGGGCGGAGGTCAGCGCCCAGTTCCAGTAGCGCAGCACGGTCTGGGCCCGGTCCACCGCCATCACGTCGTAGGTCTCGAGCACCCGGGCGAGGGGAGCGGCGACCGCGCCCGCTTCGTCCGTCTCCGGCCTCCGCAGGCCGCGCCACAGGGCGCGCACGGCGGCGCGGGGCAGGCCCGTGGCCTTGCACAGCACCGCCAGGGGCTCGCCCGACGCGTCCGCGAGGATTTTGGCCCCGGTGGCGGGCTTCAACCCCGACAGGTAGCCGATCTCGGAGGCGAGCTCGCGGGTGAGGCCGTCCTGGGCGAGGGTCACCGCCGCCTCCAGGCTCTCGTAAGGGCTCTTGTCGATCGCCGCGCGGTTGCGTTGTCGGCGCTCGACGAACTGCAGCGCCTTGCGCACCAGCGGGTCCTGCCAGCCCTCGGCGGCGGCCAGGGGAAACACGTCGCCCGCGCTCTCCTGCAGCACCTCGCGCGACACGGCGAAGCGGGTGAGGATGATCCGCCGCTCGGGCGCCTCCGCCCACCAGAACACCACGTAGGCGTGGGCCGGGCGCAGTTCGGGCCGGCGCAGCAGGTCGGGGATCAGGCTTCCGCGGCCGCGGGTCAGGGCGGTCACCGCCTCCAGCGCGGGGGTGGACAGGCGCGCCTCGCGGTTGCGCAGCAGGGTCTCGACGGTGGGGATGTCGCCGCGCGCCACCAGCGCCTCGGCCACCACCTCCGATACGGGGCGGCGCGCGGCCAGGATGCGGTGGTGGGCGACCCCCGTGTCCTCGATGCAGCCCAGCAGGTCGCTGTCCGAGAGGCCGCCGTGCTCCAGGATGGGCCGCGACACCTCCACCCCGTCGCGCAGCAACAGGCGCAGCAGGCTGGACGGGATCTCGGTGAGCTGGGCCAGGCGTCGCGCCACGCGCTGGCGCTCGCCGGGGCTGGCCTCGCGCAGCATCTCCACCAGGAGGTCGGCGGTCATGGCGCGCTCGAAAGCGTTCACCCGGCTGGAGGGCAGGCCCACCACGTCGGCCAGACGGCGGATCAGCGCGCCGCGCGCGCGGTTGGGCCGCGGCTCGGGCGCGGGGAGCGGCGGTTCGGCGAGGGCGGGCTCGGCCATGCGACGGCCACCCTGCCCGCGCTCCGGTTAACCCCCCGTGGACGCCGCGGCGGCCGGCGCAGGCGCCTGGGCGGGAGGCGGGGGGGCCGGCGGCCCGTTGTCCGCCGCCGCCGCGAAGACGGGACCGCCGCCGTAGGTGAAGAAGATCTTGCGGCGGCGCGGCGAGATCAGCACCCGGTGCGCGCGCAGGAAGTCCGCCCCCAGCAGCATGGTCTGGGCGTCGAAGGCGCGCTGGGCGAGTATGGAGCCCGTCTCCTCGTAGGTCGACGCGCTGAAGATGTCCGCGAAGCGCAGCGACGGCCCCTGCACGGTCTCGGCGCCGATCTGGAAGCTGTCCAGCCGCGCCACCTGCACGGGCGTGCGCCGCCCGCCGAGGCCCCGCGAGGTGGGTCCGCCCGCGACCGGCCCGGCGAGCGCGACGTGGGCCGCCGCCGCGGTCGCGGGCGTGGCCACCGAGGCGGAGGCGCCCGAATCCAGTATGGCGCGCACGGACCGCCCGTTCAGCTTGACGGGCACGACCAGGTGGTTGTCGCGCACGGGGTCGCCCACCAGCGGCGCCTCGTCATAGCCCGCCGCCCAGTAGGGCATGTCGGAGTCCTGGCAACCGGCGCCGCTGAGCAGGCGCACGGCGCCGTGCGCCAGGTCGAGCTCCACGTCGTAGTTCGACAGGAAATCCTCGCCCAGCAGCATGTCCACGTCGGCCCCGACCTCGCCGGCGACGAGGAGGTGCATGTCGTGCAGCTCCACTCCGGCGAGCTTCAGGTCGGCCACGGCCAGCTGCACGTCCGAACCGCCGCCCGCCCCGTACATGCGCGCGCCGTTGAGCGTGCGCAGCGTGAGGCCGAGGCGGCGGGCGGACGCGCGCAGCACCAGGGACTTCTGCGCTCCGGTGTCGATGAGCACGCGCACGGGGCGGCCGTCGATCTCGCCGGTCATCACCGGCCGGTTCGCGTCGAAGGAAACCTTGAACTCGCCGCCGGGCAGGACGCCGAGCTTGCAGCCCGGAGAGGCCTGCGCCGGGCCGCAAACCGCCGCGGCGAGCGCCGCCGCCAGCGCCGCCGCCAGCCCCGCGCCGCGCCGGATACGTGGCCCTACGTCCCGCATCAACATCTCCCCGCGCGCGATTGCGCCGGGGTAGGGGAGACGCCGCCCCGCCCCACGTCAAGCTTTCCAGGGGCGGGGTCGGCGTGACCGGGGCGCCACAGCCACGGGTTTCGGCGTCGGATTTGGAACAGCCCCGCTTCCTTCGGGTTTGCACCACCACGGACCTGGGGCAGACCCATCCCGCCACTTCAAGGAGACCAACCCATGCGCAAGCTCATCGTCCTGCTGGCCGCCGCCGCCGCCGTGTCCACCGCCGCCTGCAACACCATCTCGGGCGCCGGCCGCGACGTCAGCGCCGCGGGCCACGCGGTCAGCAACACCGCCGAAGACGCCAAGCACTAAGGCCCGAAGCGCCTTTTCGGCGCGGCCGCCCGGGGTTTGACCCCCGGCGGCCACGGCCGTACACGTCGGCGCCTTCGCGACAAGGCGGGCCCGGGGGCGACCCCGGCCCGCCTTTTTCGCGCGCGCCGTCCGTTTCCGCCCGCCTCGGAGCTTCCGCCATGGCCGACCTCCTTCCCTCCGGCGCGACCGGGGTGCTCGTGCTGGCGGACGGGACCGTGCTGCCGGGCCTGGGCGTGGGCGCGACGGGCGAGGCGGTGGGCGAGGTGTGCTTCAACACCGCCATGACCGGCTACCAGGAGATCCTGACCGACCCCTCCTACATGGCGCAGATCGTCACCTTCACCTTTCCCCACGTGGGCGTGGCGGGGGTGAACCGCGAGGACGTGGAGCAGTTCGGCCGCGAGTTCGCCGCCTCGAGCGAGGCGGGCGCCAGCCTGGACGCGGGCTTCGGCGGGGCGCGCACCACCGCGCGGGCGGCGATCTTCCGCGACCCGCCGACCGATCCGGCCAACTACCGCGCCACCAGCTCCCTCGACGCCTGGATGCGCGCGCGCGGCGTGGTGGGGCTGGCGGGGGTCGACACCCGCGCCCTCACCCGCCGCATCCGCGAGCGCGGCATGCCCCACGGCGTGGTGGCCCACGCGCCGGACGGCCGCTTCGACCTGGAGGCGCTGGTCGCCCGCGCCCGCGCCTGGACCGGGCTGACGGGAATGGACCTCGCCGCGGAGGCCACCACCCTGCAGTCTTTCACCTTCGACGAGGGGCTGTGGGCCTGGCCGGGCGGCTATGCGGGCGCGCTCGACCAGCCGCGGTTCGAGGTCGCGGTGCTCGACTACGGCATCAAGCGCAACATCCTGCGGGCGCTGACCTCCATCGGCGCGCGCGCCACCGTGCTCCCCGCCTCCACCACGGCGGAGGAGGTGCTGGCGCGCAAGCCGGACGGGGTGCTGCTCTCCAACGGCCCGGGCGACCCGGCCGCCACCGGCGCCTACGCGGCGCCCGAGATCAGGAAACTCGCCGACAGCGGCACGCCCGTGTTCGGCATCTGCCTCGGCCACCAGATGCTGGCGCGGGCGCTGGGCGCGCGCACCACCAAAATGGACCAGGGCCACCACGGCGCGAACCACCCGGTGAAGGACCTCGTCACAGGCCGGGTCGAGATCGTGTCCATGAACCACGGCTTCACCGTCGACCGCGAAAGCCTGCCCGCCGCCGTGCAGGAGACCCACGTCTCCCTGTTCGACGGCTCCAACGCGGGCTTGGCCCTGACGGACCGCCCGGTGTTCAGCGTCCAACACCACCCCGAAGCCAGCCCCGGCCCCACCGACAGCCTCCACCTGTTCGAACGCTTCGCGGGGATGATGG
>CAXSDV010000085.1:1381-5210 GCA_964235945.1 uncultured Caulobacteraceae bacterium | reverse complement strand
AGTATGGCCATGTACTGGTCGAGCCCGCGCGGCAGGCAGATCACCACCCGGTCGCCGGTCGCCACGCCGCGCCCGCGCAGCAGGCGGGCGAAGCGGGCGGCGCGGGCGCGCAGCTCCGCATAGCTCCAGCACGCCTTGCGGTCCCGCTCGGGGTCGAGGTCGGCCATGCGCACGGCGGGCCGGTCGCCATGCCGGGCGACGGCGGCGGCGAAGATCTCGTGGAGGAGCTCGTCGCGCGCATAGGGCTCGGCGGGCGCCAGGGCGGGCGTCACGGCGATGGGCGGCGGCGGGGCGGGGCGCGTCTCGGCGAGCACTGGACGTCCGGAGGGAGCGGGAGGGTCGCCTATCTAGGCCGGGACGCGCCGCCGCGCGAGACGCCGGCGCGCAAGCCGCAGCTCCGGCGTCCCGCCGGGCGCAACGGCGGACTGTTCCGCCCGTTCAAGCGCGGCGGGGGAGACGCGGTTTGGCCGAGCAGGGATCCAAGTTCGTCGTCTACGCCGCCCTGGCGGGCAATCTCGCCATCGCCGTGGTGAAGTTCACCGCCGCCGCGCTCACCCGCTCCACCGCCATGATGACGGAAGGGGTGCACAGCCTGGTCGACACCCTCGACCAGGTCATGCTGCTGGTGGGCCAGGCGCGCAGCGCCCGGCCGCCGAACCGCAGCCACCCGTTCGGCCACGGGCTGGAGATCTACTTCTGGTCGTTCACCGTGGCGCTGATGGTGTTCCTGCTGGGCGGGGCCTTCTCCGCCTACGAGGGGTGGCACAAGCTCAGCCGCCCGTCCGAGATCCACCGACCCTGGGTCAACTACCTCGTTCTGGGGATTTCGTTCGTTTTCGAGGGCTCGACCTTCCTCGTGAGCGTGCGCGAGTCGCGCCGCTTGACGCGCGGGCGCATCGGCCTGCTGCGCTTCCTCCAGGTCAGCAAGGACCCGAGCCTGATCGTCACCCTGATGGAGGACGGGGCGGCGCTGATCGGCCTCCTGTTCGCGGCGCTGGGCGTGGCGGGTCAGTCCGTCCTTCACCTTCCGTGGGCGGACGGCGCGGCCTCCATCGCCATCGGCGTGCTGCTCATGGGCGTGGCCCTGGCCCTGGCCAACGAGACGCGCAGCCTGATCGCCGGCGAGGCGGCCTCGCCGCGGGTGGTCGAGGCGGTGCGCGGGGCGGTGGACGGCCACCACGCCGTCACCGGCGAGCCGGAGGTCGCCACCCTCCACCTCGGCCCGAACAGCATCCTCGTGTGCGTGACGCTGGGGATCGAGGCCGGCCACCAGTTGGAGACGGTGGCGCAGGAGATCACCGCGCGGGTGCGCGAGGCCGACCCGCGCATCGCCCGCGTCTACTTCCGGCCCTCGGCGGCCGGGGCCGCCGACCCGGTCTCGGCCCGCGCCGAAGACCCGGCGGCGCGGGTGGCGGACGTTGCATCCGGCGGCCCCCAGCGGGCATAAGCTCGGGTTGCGGCGCCGGCTTAGCTCAGCTGGTAGAGCAGCGGTTTTGTAAACCGAAGGTCGGGGGTTCGAGCCCCTCAGCCGGCACCGTTCCCGTGCGCGCCGCCTCAGCGCCCCAGCCGCCCTCAAGCCCCGAGCGACATGGCCCGCATCCTCGTCACCTCCGCCCTGCCCTACATCAACGGGGTCAAGCACCTGGGCAACCTGGCGGGCTCCATGCTGCCGGCGGACGTGTTCGCGCGCTTCCAGCGCGCCCGCGGCCACGAGGTGCTCTACATCTGCGCCACCGACGAGCACGGCACCCCCGCCGAACTCGCCGCAACCGCCGCCGGCCAGGACGTGCGGACCTACTGCGACGAGCAGCACGCGGTGCAGCGACGCCTGGGGGAGGCGTTCGGCCTGTCCTGGGACTGGTTCGGCCGCTCCTCCTCGCCGCAGAACGCGCGCCTCACCCAGCACTTCGCCGAGCGCCTGGAGGCGAACGGCCTGTTGGAGGAGCGGGTGGACCGGATGATCTACTCGCGCGCGGACGGCCGCTTCCTGCCCGACCGCTACGTGGAGGGGACCTGCCCGGTGTGCGGCTACGACCGCGCCCGGGGCGACCAGTGCGACAACTGCGGCTCGCTGCTCGACCCGGTGGAGCTGATCGCCCCGCGCTCGGTGATCTCCGGCTCCACCGATCTCGAGATGCGCGACACGCGCCACCTCTACCTGTTGCAGACGCGGATGGCCGAGCGCATCCGCGCCTGGGTCGACTCCAAGCCGCGCTTCCCCGCGCTGACCCGCTCCATCGCCTACAAGCACCTGGACGAGGGGCTGATCGACCGCGGGGTGACGCGCGACCTGGCCTGGGGCGTGCCCGTGCTCCAGGGCGGCTTCCCGCGCCCGGGCTTCGAGGAGAAGGTGTTCTACGTCTGGTTCGACGCCCCCATCGAGTACATCGGGGCGACCGCCGAGTGGGCCCAAGGCCACGACGCGGGCGACGAGGCCTGGGAGCGCTGGTGGCGCACGGACGCCGGGGCCGACGACGTGACCTACGTCCAGGTCATGGGCAAGGACAACGTCGCGTTCCATGCGGTGAGCTTCATCGCCACCCTGCTGGGTTCCGAAGAGCCCTGGAAGAGCGTGGACGTGCTCAAGAGCTTCAACTGGCTCAACTGGTATGGCGGCAAGTTCTCCACCTCCATGAACCGCGGCGTGTTCATGGACCAGGCGCTGGAGCTGCTGCCCGCCGACTGCTGGCGCTGGTACCTGACCGCCAACGCGCCGGAAGGGTCGGACTCCGCCTTCACCTGGGAACAGTTCCAGGGCGCGGTGAACAAGGACTTGGCCGACGTGTTCGGCAACTTCGTCAACCGTATCCTGAAGTTCGCCGAAACCCGCTTCGACGGCGTCGTGCCCGCGGGCGGCGAGCCGGGCCCGCTGGAGCACCGGCTCCACGCCGACCTGTCCGCGCGGCTGGAGGACCTCACCGCGCAGATGGAGGCCTTCGAAGTGCGCAAGGCCGCCCAGGCGCTGCGCGCGATCTGGGTGCTCGGCAACGAGTACCTGACGGAGGCCGCGCCCTGGACGGCGATCAAGACCGATCGCGAGCGCGCGGCGGTGGTGGTGCGCACCGGGCTGAACCTCGTGGCGCTGTTCGCCCGGGTCAGCGCGCCCGTGCTGCCGTTCACCTGCGCGGTGGTGGCCCAGGCGCTGGGCCAGGCCGCGCCGGGGGGGTGGCCCACGGCGGACGCCGCGACCGAGCTGTCCCTTGTCGAGCCCGGTCGGCCCGTGCGCGCGCCGGACGTGCTGTTCCGCAAGGTGGACGACGCCCAGCTCGCCGCCTGGGCCGAACGCTTCGGCGGCGGCGGGGAGGGCGAGGCCGGCTGAGGCGGACGCGCCGCCCCGCCGTCGTCAGGCGCGCGGGCCGCCGGTCATGTCGAACGGTCGCGGCCGGCGAACCTCGGCGGGGGCGGCGTCGCGCCGGTCGCGGTTGCGCGCGAACAGGGCCACGGCCAGCACGCCGAGCAGGGCCAGCAGACCCCCGCCCACCGCGCGCCAGCCCATGCCCGCGCCGGAAGGCGGGGCTTTGACGGCGCCCAGGTCCAACTGGTCGGCCCCGCCGCCCAGCAGGCTCGCGCCCACCTGCGCCTGCAAGGGGCCGCGCGCGTGGGGCTCGGCGGTCACCGTCCACTGGAACCGCGTGGGCTGGCCCGCCTGCAGGGGCTGCGCCTGAGCGTCCCCGGGCAGCACGGTGTAGCCGTCGCCCGCCAGCCGGGCGGTGAGGTTGGCCGAGGCCGCGTCGTCCGACAGGGCCAGCCGCCCCGCTTCGGTGCGCAGGGTGTCGGCGAAGCCCGCGGGCACGGTCAGGGTGACGGCGGCCGCCTTGCCCGCCTCGAA
>CAXSDV010000085.1:0-1281 GCA_964235945.1 uncultured Caulobacteraceae bacterium | reverse complement strand
CCACGATCGGCCGTCCCACGATCGGCCGTCGCCCGGGAGGCGGCGTAGAGGGAGACGGCCGCCGCGGCCCCCACGTTGAGGCTCTCCATCCCGCCGGGCATGCCGATGCGCGCCAGGGCGTCGCAGTGCTCGGCCACCAGCCGTCGCAGGCCGTCGCCCTCCGATCCCAGCACCAGCACGGTGGGGCCGCCGTCCAGCACCGCCTCCAGCGGCGGGTCGGCCGCGCCCGACAGGCCCACCGCGCGCCAGCCCAGGTCCGCCAGCCGGTCCAGGGCGCGCGACAGATTGACCACCCGGGCCACCGGCAGCCGCTCCACCGCGCCCGCCGCCGCCTTGGCCGCCGCCCCGGCCAGGGGCGGGGCGCGGCGGTCCTGCATCACCACGCCCCGCGCCCCGAAAGCCTGGGCCGAGCGCAGGATCGCCCCCACGTTCTGCGGATCGGTCACTCCGTCGAGCAACAGGATCACGCCGTGGGGCCGCGCGGCGATCGCGTCGAGGTCGGCGCCTTCCAGCGGCTCCGCACGCAGGGCCACGCCCTGGTGGGCCGCGCCCGGCGGCAGCAGGCGGCCCACCTCGCCCGCGTCCGTCGCCTCCAGCCGCACGCCGGCCGCCTCGCCCCGCTCGGACAAGAGGCGCTCCAGCGCCGGGGCGCGGTCGGCGGTGCAGGCGAGGCGCAGCAAGGTGCGGTCGGGGTTGGCCAGCGCCGCCTCCACCGCGTGGACGCCCCACAGCCACTCGCCGTCGCCCGCCTCCGTGCGGCGGCGGCGGGGGCCGGGCCCCCGCCGGTCGGGCCGTCGCGGCGGGCCGCCTGTCGGAAGGTTGCGTTCGTGGGGAGGGGACAATATACAACGCGCTCCGTTCCGGGGCCTGCCGTTCCGCCTTCCCTACACCTTCGTGGCGACCTGTGCGCGGCGAAGGTGAGGGAGGCCGCAGCCTCCGGGGATCGACGCGCTGGGGGAATGTCCCGAGCGGCAAAGGGGGCGGACTGTAAATCCGCTGGCGTAGCCTTCGCAGGTTCGAGTCCTGCTTCCCCCACCACGCGCGATCTCCTAAAGGAGCCCCGACGGCGCGCTCCCGGCCTCACCGGGCGGGCGCCGGTCGACGTTTCCCGCGGGTATAGCACAGTGGTAGTGCAGCAGCCTTCCAAGCTGAGGATGCGGGTTCGATTCCCGCTACCCGCTCCAAACCCCCTCCCTTCCCCCGTCTCCGCCTGAGGTACAGCCGCCATGGCCAAGGAAAAGTTCGAGCGCAACAAGCCGCACTGCAACATCGGCACGATCG
>CAXSDV010000084.1:0-5582 GCA_964235945.1 uncultured Caulobacteraceae bacterium | reverse complement strand
CTCAGCCCACGTGACCGGCCGCGCGGCGCAGCCGGTCGTTGATCGCCTCGCCCAGGCCGTCGTCGGGTATGGGCGCGACGGCGATGCCGCTCGGGCCCGTGCGGTCGGCGGCGCGCAGGTGGGCGAACAGGTTGGCCGCCGCCTCCGCCGGGTCGCGCGTTTCGCTGAGTTGGAAGACCCGGTGGGCGCCCGCCGGTGCGGCGCCGAAGGCGAGGTAGGCCTCGCCCGGCCGGGGCAGGTCCGCCTCCAGCCGCACGGGGGCGTCCGGCGCGTAGTGCAGGGCCAGGCGGCCGGGGGAGCGGTGCGCGTCGCCCTCCGCCTGCCGCAGGGGGCCGACCACCGCCTCCAGGTCGGCGCGCGACACGCCGCCCGGGCGCAGCAGGCGCGCCGTTCCATCCACCAGCGCCACCACCGCGGACTCGACGCCCACCGCGCACGGTCCGCCGTCGAGGGCGAGGGCGGCGGTCGCGCCGGTCTCCTCGACCGCGTCCGCGAAGCGCGTGGGGCTGGGCCGGCCCGAGCGGTTGGCGGACGGGGCGGCCACCGGGCCGCCGAAGGCGCGCAGCACCGCCTGGGCGAGGGGGTGGGCGGGCGCGCGCACCGCCGTCGTGTCCAGTCCCGCCCGGGCGAGGTCGCACACCCCGCCGCCTTCGCGCGCGGGCAGGACGAGGGTCAGCGGCCCCGGCCAGAACCGTTCGGCCAGGGCCCGCGCGCGCGCGTCGAAACGCGCCACGCGCTCGGCGGCGGCGAGGTCGGCGACGTGGGCGATCAACGGGTTGAAGGCCGGCCGGCCCTTGGCGGCGTAGAGGGCCGCCACCGCCCGCGCGTTTCCCGCGTCCGCCGCCAAGCCGTACACCGTTTCGGTCGGCAGGATGACGAGGTCGCCGTCGTGCAGCGCCCGCGCGGCCCGCGCCGCCTCGGGCGATTCGGTCGCGTTCACTTCGCCCGCACGGCCGAGAGGCGCACGGCGACCTGCACGGGCAGGGCCAGCACGTCGCCCCCGCGCCAATTCTGCTGGCCCACGCCGAAGACGCCTCGATCCAGGGGGAAGGTCGCGTCCAGCCGCATCTTGTCGCGCACCACCTGCACGGTCAGCGGCAGAACGACGGGCCGAGCGACGCCGCGCAAGGTCAGGTCACCGGCGGCGAGGTAGCGCCCGGGGCCCGCGGCGGTGATGACGCGGCTGGTGAAGGTGGCGCGGGGGAAGCGCTTGGTCGCCAGCCAGTCCGGGCCGGACAGCGCTTGGTCGCGCCCGGGTTGCCCGGTGACCGCGGAGTCGGCCTGCACCACGGCGGTGAGCCGGCTGGCGCGCAGGTTGGCCGGGTCGAAGGCCAGCTGCACGTCCCACCGCTTGAACACCCCGTCCACCGGTCGGCCGGCGAGCAGCGCGCGGAAGCTCACGCGCGAGGCCGCCTTGTCCACCGTCCAGACGGGCGCGGCGTGCGGGGCGGGGCGGGGCGGAAGCGGCGGCGGGGCCGCCCAGGCGGGAACGGCCAGGAGCGCGCCGAGGACGGCGACCCCCGCCACGCTGCGACGCACGCCCATCTCCCGCGTGCTCGCCGCCATGCTCGACCTTTCCGCCCGCTCCGCGCATCATCGATACGCCTGCGCGCCCCCGAAGCTCCGCAGTCGCGCATCAATAAGGGGCTCCACCTGTCCGTTTTCGGGTCCGCGCCTTACGGTTTCGACCAACTGCGTCGATCCCGCCACATCGGCGCGGGGAGGGTCAGTCGCCCGCGCGCAGGCTGGCCAGCCGACGACCCAGGCTCTTCAGCGCGGCCGGCGACTTTCGCTCCACCACCGTGCGTTCCATGGGCGCGAGCTTGGCGAGGAGCACGTTCTGGGCGCGGAAGGGTACGCGTTCCCGGTCCATGGCGGCCTGCAGGTTCTCGACCACCGCGTTGAAGTCGGAGGTCTGCAGGCCCTGGTGGCGGTGGGATTGCGCCATGTCGCGGCCGGTGTAGGCGCAGCCGCCGCCGAGTATGTAACAGAACTGCTCGGCCAGAACCCGCTTCAGCCGAACGGTGTCGGTGGTCGCGAAGACGCCGTTCATCCGCGGATCGCCCACGTTCAGATCGACGAAGTTCGCGGCTATCCGGCGGACGCCCTCCAGGCCGTGGAAGGCCTCGAACGTCGCCGTGTTGGACAGGGGGGTGGTCCCGGCGTTCGCGTCGGACTGCACGTAGGGGTCGACCGGCCGCTCGCCGACGACGGCGGGGGGTGAGGGCGCGGCCCCCGGCGCGGCCAGGGCGGCCGCCACGGCGAGGTGGGCGAACAAGACGGGCATGGCGCGGGGCTCCTCGAAGGTTAGAAGCCGGCCTGGAGCGACAGGTAGGCCCCCCGCTGGCTGCTGAAGGTGGCGATCGGCCCAAGGTCGACGTAGGCCACGGTGAGCGACAGGAACTTGGAGAAGGCGTAGGCGCCGAAAACGTCGTAGGCGTCGCCTTCGGGGGCGAAGCGCAAGGCGTCCGGCTTGGTGCGCAGCTCGGCGCCGACCACCAGCCGTCGCGACAGTTGGTAGGCGACCGACCCTTCGAACTGGGCCGAGTAGCCGGAGCGCCGGTCGCCGCCGAAACCCAGCAGGCCGAACTGGTTGGCCTGCGTCGCCCGGACCGCCCCGCTCAGCAATATGCTCTGCGCCAGGAACAGCTTGGTGGCGGCGATGTAGACGTCCACGCCGTCGTCGTGCCGCGCCCCCACCGCATGGACGATCGCCGTTCGGTCGTTGGACTTGTATTGCACGCCCGCCGACACCTGGGGCAGCCAGCGGTCCTGGTCGTAGACCGCGTCGCCCATCAGCTTAACCTTGGCCCCGAACACGTCCTGGTCGAAGGTGAAGCCGCGGCCGAGGCCCAGCGCCGCCCCCGCCTTGCCGGTGTCGAATCGCTGGCGCGCGTAGGACAGCTCCACGCGGTCGAACACGCCCACGGACACGCCGGCGGTGGCGAGGTCGAAGTCGGGCAGGGAGACGTAGGTCGCGTGCGCCCGCGCGCCGATCCCGTCCACGGTGGCGCCCCCGGCGATCACGCCCCAGGCGGCCAGTCCGCCGCCGCCCTCGCCCTCCACCGCCGCCACGCCGTCCGTCAGCAGCAGCTTGCCGGAGGGGACGAGGTCGGAAGCCGCGGCCGCTCCCGCCGACACGACCCAGGCGGCCGCGAACGCTCCGAGAAGTCTCGACCGCCGCACGTTGAGCTTCTCCCGACGTAGTCGTCCTTCCCCTAGGTGACCGGAGTTACCGATCGGCTAAGCATCGCGTGCGATCGCCGCCCGCCGGGCGGCGCGTTGCTCAACCTTGGGCGGCTGTCTAGCTTGGAGTTTCAGGCGCCGGGCGGCGGACGGGAGACGGGTCATGTGCGGGCGATACAGGACGGGCCGCAGACAGCCGACCACGTCGACTTCGGGGCGGCTGAGCGACGCATGTCGGGCCGCGGCGGCGGGAACGTCGAGGTGAGCGGCCTCGCCCGCCGCCCCCGCCATCCCGGGCGCGGATTCTGGCTGACCGTCGGGGCATGGGTCGCGGGCGGGGCGGCGCTGGTCGGCGCGGTCATGTTGATCGTGCTGCTGCGGGCGGACGCGGTGCGCTGGGGGCTCGGCCGCGACCTCCTGCTGGCCCGGCTTGTTCCCGCCCTTGCGGGGCTGGGGCTGGTGCTCGGGGCCTTTGCGGCGGGCGACGCCCTGTTGGTGCGACGGGCGCGTCGCGTCGGTCCGGCCGCGGGCGCGCTCGTCGTTTCCGCGGCGGCGCTGGCCGTGGCCCTGCTCGCGGCGGCGAAGCCCTCCGTGCGCGCGCCCGGCGGCGGCCTGTACCCGCCGGTCCATGACGTGGCCACCGACTGGCGCGATCCGCTCCTGCCCAGCCCCGCGCTCGTGCGCCTGCGGGGGCCGGACGCTTGGCCCGTGGAAGCGGGGCCGCTGTTGCCCGAGGGCCCGGGCGGCGGCTTCCTCGGCCGGACGGTGGCGGAGATGAACCTGCGGTTCTGCCCAGCCGCCCAGCCGCTGGTCCTGCCGCTTCGCCCGGCCGACGCCTACGCCCGCGTGCACGGCGTCCTGACCCGCGCCGGTTTGGGCGTGGTCACCGACGATCCCGCCGCCGGCCGGCTGGAGGCGGTGGCGCTGCGCGGCGTGCTGGCGGCCCGCGAGGACGTGATCGTGCGTGTCAGGCCCGACGGCGCGGGCGCGCGCATCGACCTGCGCTCAATCGCCCGTCACGGATTGAACGACGGCGGCTCCGATTGCGCGCGGGTGACGCGCCTGCGCGCCGTTCTCGCGCGTGGTGTCTGACGCGTCAGTCCGCCCGTCGCCAGACAGCGTCCGGCCCGGGAACGCCCTTCACCTCCACCCTGCCGGCGCGCTCCAGCCGGATCAGGTGAGCCAGGGTGGAGCGCGCCGCCGCCGGGTGCAGGCGCGGGTCGATCTGCGCGTAGATGGCGGGCACGAGGTCGGCGGCGCGCGCGGGTCCCGCCGCCAGCAGCTCGAGCACGCGCGCTTCGCGGCCCAACCGGTGGGCGCGCACGGCCGCCAGGAAGGGGGCGACCTCGCGGATCGGCGGCCCATGGCTGGGCCAGAGCGTGGTGAACTGCTCCGCCGCCACACGCTCCAGGCTCGCCAGGTAGCTGTCCATGTCGCCGTCGGGCGGGCTCACCACCGGCGTCGACCAGCCCATGACCAGGTCGCCGCAGAACAGGGCCCGCTCCTCCGCCAGGGCGTAGGCGACGTGGTTGGAGGCGTGCCCCGGGGTGGCGACGGCCCGCAGCGTCCATCCCGGGCCGGCGACCACCCGCCCGTCCGCCGGCTCCTCGTCCGGACGGAAGGCCGCGTCGTGCGCCTCCTCGCCCGTCGCCGCGGGATCGCGCCGTCCGAAAACGGGCGCCCCGGTCGCGGCCGCCAGGTCGGCGGCGAGCGGCGAATGGTCGGCGTGGGTGTGCGTCACCAGGATCGCCGCCACCCGCTCGCCGCGAACGGCGGCCAGCAACGCCTGCAGGTGGGCGGGGAGGGCGGGGCCGGGATCAATCACCGCCACCTCCCCGCGACCTACGAGGTAGGTGCCCGTGCCGTGGAAGGTGAAGGGGCCGGGGTTCTCCGCCAGCACCCGGCGGATCAGCGGCGAGACAGCTTCGGCGCGCCCGTAGGCCACCTCCATCTCGCGAACGTAGGGGATCACCGCGCGCCGCCCGGTCGCCGGGTCAGATCGCCTGGGACAGGTCGTACCCGGCGGCCCGCGCCTGGGCGAGCAGTTCGTCGCGCGGCGCGCCGTCCTGCGCCCGGCCTTGCGCCCAGGTGACGATGGAGCGCGTGCCCGAACGGCAGAAGGCCAGCACCGGCCCGCCGGCCGACGCGGCCGCGCGGCGCACCTGCTCCACCTGGGCGGGGGTGGGGCCGCCGACCACCGGTACGTGCAGGTAGTCCAGCCCCGCCGCCCGCGCGGCCGATTCGATCTGCGCTCCCGAAGGCTGGCCGGGGGCCTCCCCGTCCGGCCGGTTGTTGACCACGAGGCGGAAGCCCATGGCCGCCGCCTCGGCCATCTCCTCGGGCAGGAGTTGGGGCGCGGTGGCGAACAGCGCGGTGACGGGGCGGATGTCGGCCAT
>CAXSDV010000083.1:0-5599 GCA_964235945.1 uncultured Caulobacteraceae bacterium | reverse complement strand
TGGCGACCATGGACGCGGACGCGATGACGCCGCGCGAGGCTTTGGAGGCGCTGTACCGGCTCAAGGGGTTGGCGGGGAGCTGAACGGGACCGCCGTTTCGAAACTCCGAAAGCGACTCAGTCGTCGTCGTCGTCGATCAACGCCGACTTGAGATCGTTGTTTTCTTCAATTCTCAGCATACGCAGATCACGGACTGAAGGCGTGAACCAGGGATATTTACGAGCCATACGCTGGACCACGCGCACACACCTTACGGCGTCCACCGTATCGTCGCCGAAATAGGCGCTGCCCTGCTTCCACTCGAAGCCACGCTGGGTCAGGTACTGACGAACTTCGGTGTACGCGTTTCTCCACGAGGCGTTAGGGTAAGTTTGCTCTAGAACTTGCGTATCGAAGTCAAAGACGATCGCGTACATGGAACCCGGTCTTCCTAGGGGCCTATTGTGACCGAGTCCAGGCATCGTCGCCCTCAGTACACCCGCGCCTTGGGCTGCACGTACGCCACGTCGTTGCTCATCGTGTAGGTGTGCACCGGGCGGTAATCGAGCGCGACCTTGCCGTTGTTCGCATCGAACCACGCCAACGTATGCTTCATCCACTCGCCGTCGTTGCGGTCGGGGAAGTCCTCGCGGGCGTGGGCCCCGCGGCTTTCCTGGCGGTTGACCGCCGAGGCCACGGTGACGACCGCCTGCTGGATCAGGTTGTCGTACTCCAGCGTCTCCATCAGGTCGGTGTTCCAGATCAGCCCATGGTCGGCGACCTTGAGGTCGGCGGTGCGGCGGTAGACGTCGTCCACCCGGTCCTGGCCCTTCTGCAGGGTCTCGCCGGTGCGGAACACCGCCACGTCCTCCTGCATGGCGCGCTGCATGTCGTCGCGCAGCTTGGCGGTCGGCTCCGAGCCGTCCGCGTGGCGCAGCTTGTCGAAGCGCGCCATCCCCGCGTCGGACCAGGCGGCCTTGGCGTCGGGCTTGGACTCGCCGGGGCGCACCACCTCGGCGGCGCGAAGCCCCGCGGCGCGGCCGAACACCACGAGGTCCGTCAGCGAGTTGGAGCCCAGCCGGTTGGCCCCGTGCACGGACACGCACGCCGCCTCGCCCACGGCCATCAGGCCGGGCACGGTCGAGTCCGGGTCGGCGCCGACCTTGGTCAGCACCTCGCCGTGATAGTTCGTGGGGATGCCGCCCATGTTGTAGTGCACGGTGGGCAGCACCGGGATCGGCTCCTTCGTCACGTCCACGCCCGAGAAGATGCGCGCGGTCTCGGAGATGCCGGGCAGGCGCTCGTGGATGATCTTCGGGTCGAGGTGGTCGAGGTGGAGGTGGAGGTGGTCCTTCTTCGGGCCCACGCCCCGCCCTTCACGGATCTCGATGGTCATGGCGCGCGAAACCACGTCCCGGCTGGCCAAGTCCTTGGCGGACGGGGCGTAGCGCTCCATGAAGCGCTCGCCCTCGGAATTGGTCAGGTAGCCGCCCTCGCCGCGCACGCCCTCGGTGATGAGGCAGCCCGCGCCGTAGACGCCCGTGGGGTGGAACTGCACGAACTCCATGTCCTGCAGCGGCAGGCCGGCGCGCAGCACCATGGCGTTGCCGTCGCCCGTGCAGGTGTGGGCGCTGGTGCAGGAGAAGTAGGCCCGGCCGTACCCGCCCGTGGCCAGGATCACGAGGTTGGCGCTGAAGCGGTGCATGGTGCCGTCGTCCAGCCGCCAGGCGGTGACGCCGCGGCAGCGCCCGGCCTCGCCCTCGCCCGTGTCCTTGTCCATCAAGAGGTCGAGGGCGAAGTACTCGGTGAAGAACTCCACCGAGCGGCGCACGCTCTGACCGTAAAGCGTGTGCAGGATGGCGTGACCCGTGCGGTCGGCCGCCGCGCAGGTGCGCTGGATCGGGCCCTCGCCGTAGTTCTTGGTCATGCCGCCGAAGGCGCGCTGGTAGATCTTTCCCTCGTCCGTGCGCGAGAACGGCACGCCCCAGTGCTCCAGCTCGTAGACGGCGGCCGGGGCGTTGCGGGTCAGGTATTCGATGGCGTCCTGGTCGCCGAGCCAGTCGGAACCCTTGACGGTGTCGTACATGTGCCAGCGCCAGTCGTCGGCGCTCATGTTGCCGAGGCTCGCGGAGATGCCGCCCTGGGCCGCCACCGTGTGGCTGCGGGTGGGGAACACCTTGGTGACGCAGGCCGTGCGCAACCCCGCCTGGGCGCAGCCGAGGGCGGCGCGCAGGCCCGAGCCCCCCGCGCCGACGACCACCACGTCGAAGCTGTGGTCGATGAACGGATAGGCGGCGGAGGCCATGGGCGGATGTCTCTCGAAGGTCAGGCGGCCGCGGAGAAGGCGACCTTGAGGATTGCGACGACGCCGAGCGCGCCCGCGAGCAGAGCCACGCCGCTGTTCAGCAAGAGGCACACCAGCCGTACGTGATGGCCGCCGATGTAGTCCTCCAGCGCCGCGCGCACTCCAAGATGGGTGTGGTGCAGGCCCACCGCCAGCAGCAGAACCGCGAGAGTCGCCTCCACCGGGTTGCGCAGGAAGGCCGTGGCGCCGGCGTAGCCTCCGGGGGCGACGACGATCATCGCCCACACCGCCCAGAGCAGCAGCGGGATCAGCGCCACCCAGGTGACGCGCTCGGCGATGAACATGCCCACGCCCGTGTGCGAGGCCCCGAGGCCCCGGGCGCGGGAGAGGGGGGTGCGGTAGCCCGCGTCCGACGAGGTGGTCATCAGGCGGCTCCCACGGCGAAGGCGACCGCCCAGACCAGCACGGCCATGACGAAGCCGAACACGAAGGCCAGGAGGCCGCTGGTGCTGGCGACGCGCGGCTGGAAGCCCCGGCCCGTGTCCCAGGTCAGGTGCCGCACGCCCGCGGCCATGTAGTAGAACGCCGCCGCGGTCAGGCCGAACAGGACGAGCTTGCCGAACACCGAGCCCATCACCGCCAGGAAGCCGGCGTAGGCCCCGGGCCCGAGCGCCAGGCAGGTCGCGCCCGCCGTCGCGATCAGGAAGCCCGCGAACAGGGCGAAGCCCGCGACGCGGGTGGCGATGGAGGCGGCCATGGTCACGTGCCAACGCCAGACCTGCAGGTGGGGCGAGAGCGGGCGCGGGCGCGCGGCCCCCCGTGCGGGCGAGTCCTGCGCCTGGGCGCCGGACGCGTCGACCCTGATCTGGCTCATGTCCGCGACACTTCCCGACCCCACCGCCGCGCAGCGCCGCGGTCCGGCCGTAATTAGGCGCGGGCCCGCACAAGTCAACGCGGGCGCGAGCCGCGCTCGGCGGCGTTCAGCGGAACTGGCGGGGCCGTGCGCTTGCGGGACATAAGGATGTCTTTATAGGTACGGCCGATCCCGGCCCCCGCGGCCGCCTGCCGGAGCCCGCCCGCGTGACCCGTCCGTCCTACATCTTCACCAGCGAGAGCGTCTCCGAAGGCCATCCCGACAAGGTCGCCGACCGCATCTCCGACACGGTGGTGGACGCGTTCCTCGGGGCCGACCCCCAGGCGCGCGTGGCCTGCGAGACCCTGGTCACCACCCAGCGCATCGTGCTGGCGGGCGAGGTGCGCGGCCCGGCCGGCGTGGTGGAGGGCCTGGAGGACAAGGTGCGCGCCGCGGTGCGCGACATCGGCTACGACCAGGCGGGCTTCTCCTGGCGCTCGGCCGACTACGCCTGCCACCTGCACGCCCAGAGCGCGGACATCGCCATGGGCGTGGACGCGGCGGGCAACAAGGACGAGGGCGCCGGCGACCAAGGCATCATGTTCGGCTACGCCACGGACGAAACGCCCGAGCTGATGCCGGCCACCCTGCAGTACAGCCACGCCATCCTGCGCCGCTTGGCCGAGGTGCGCCATTCGGGCGAGCGCCCCGAGCTCGAGCCGGACGCCAAGAGCCAGGTCACCCTGCTGTACGAGAACGGCCGGCCGGTGCGGGCCCTGTCCATCGTGCTCTCCACCCAGCACCGCGAGGGCCTCTCCCCCGCGGACGTGCACGCGCTGGTGGAGCCCTACATCCGCGAGGTGCTGCCCGACGGCTTCGTGACGGACGAGACCGCCTGGCACGTGAACCCCACCGGCAATTTCGTCATCGGCGGGCCGGACGGCGACGCGGGGCTGACCGGCCGCAAGATCATCGTCGACACCTACGGCGGCGCGGCCCCCCACGGCGGCGGCGCCTTCTCCGGCAAGGACCCCACCAAGGTGGACCGCTCGGCCGCCTACGCCTGCCGCTACCTGGCCAAGAACGTGGTGGCCGCGGGGCTGGCCGAGCGCTGCACCCTGCAGATCGGCTACGCCATCGGCGTGTCCAAGCCGCTGAGCTTCTACGTGGACCTGCACGGCTCGGACCGGGTGGACCCCGCCCGGCTGGAGCGCGCCCTGCCCGAGATGATCGGCGGCGCCACGCCCCGCGCCATCCGCGAGCACCTGGGGCTCAACCGCCCGATCTACGCGCGCACCAGCGCCTACGGCCACTTCGGCCGCACCCCGGAGGCCGACGGCGGCTTCTCCTGGGAGAAGACGGACCTTGTGGACGACCTGCGCGGCTTGGCCTGAGGCTCGAACCGCACGGGAGAGCGCGTGCGGAGAGGCCCGCGTCCGGCGAGGCGACGGCCGGGGCCGGCGAGAAAGCGGCGGTCTTCATCGTGGGCGGGTTGGACCGAGTTCGGGCGGGGTGTCGTCGGCGAGGTGGAGTGAAGCTGTCCGTCAATCATCGTAGAACGTCGGTGAACCTCCCCTCTGCGGGCTTCGACGGATAGACGTTCGCGATGTCCCAGCAGCCCCACGGCCCGCTTCGCTCCTTCGGCCGCATCAAGGGCCGGCCGGTCAAGCCGCGGCAGGCGGCGCTCGTCGAGACCCTGCTGCCGCGGCTGGCGCTCGATCTGTCCGCTCCCCTCGACCCCGCGGCGTTGAAGCCGGACGCGGCGCAGACCTGGCTGGAGATCGGGTTCGGCGGCGGCGAGCACATGGCCGAGCAGGCCGCGCGCCGGCCGGACGTGCTGGTGCTCGGGGCCGAGCCCTTCCTCAACGGCGCCGCCTCCGCCCTGCGCCACGTCGAGGAGCGCGGACTGGAGAACGTGCGCCTGCACGTGGGCGACGCGCGCGACCTGCTGGCCGCCCTGCCGGACGCGGCGCTGGAGCGCGTGTTCATCCTGTTTCCCGACCCGTGGCCCAAGGTGCGCCACCACAAGCGCCGCCTCGTCCAGGCCGCCTTCGCCGCCGAGCTCGCGCGGGTGCTGGCCCCCGGCGGACGGCTGCGCTTCGCCACCGACTGGGCGGACTACGCGAACGAGGCCCTGGCCGTCCTGCGCGCCGAACCCGCCCTGCGGTGGACCGCCGAACGCGCCGACGACTGGCGCCTCCCCCCCGCCGACCACGTCCCCACCCGCTACGAGCGCAAACGCCTGGGAGACTGCTCCCCCGTGTTCCTGGACTTCACGCGCCGCTGAGGGCGCGGACGCGCGCCGGCGGCCGCCCGACGTGACGGACCGGAACGGAGCGCAAGACCACTTGGCTACGCCCACTTCGTCGCCGCCGGTCGCAGAACCGGACCGCTTTCTTCTTCACGACAGCCCTGTGTTCGACCCGTCGGAGACGTGTCGAACTATCGATGAAGGGACGCCC
>CAXSDV010000082.1:0-5822 GCA_964235945.1 uncultured Caulobacteraceae bacterium | reverse complement strand
GGTGGCGGTGACGGTGGGATTCGAACCCACGATACGCTTTCACGTATGACGATTTAGCAAACCGTTGCCTTCAGCCTCTCGGCCACGTCACCTCGGGACACGGGGGGCGGCGGCGCCCGGTCCACGACGCTCCGAGCGCCGGCGAGGGCGCGGGGGGCGTACGGCAGGTGAATAGCGGCTGTGCGCCCGGCGTCAACGCGCAATCGCATGGCGCGGGAAGCGTCGCGGCCTCCGACGTTAACGCGGCGCTCAGCGCGCATAGGTAGCATCGGGCGACATCTGGAGAAGCTCGTGGACGTCGCCCAACCGCCCCTCCTGCTGGAGAGCGCGCCCCAGCAGAAGCGGGGGCCGTTCCGGCCCGCGCGGCTGGCGTCCGTGCGCGAGCGGCTGAACCGCGTCACCCTGGGGCGCCGGTTCCGTGCGGCGGACGCCTGGGCCGCCGCCGCCGCCGCCGCCGCCCACCTCGCCCTGACCGAACCCGCCTCCCTGCTGGACGCGCCGCTCGGGCGCGTCCTGCCCGTGGCGCTCGCCGCGCTGGCCGCCACCCTGGCCCTCGCGGCGGCGGGCGGCTACCGGCTGACGAACCGCGAGCCGCCGGCCGCGGGCCTGCTGCGCGTGCTGGCGGCGGTGGGGACGGGCGCGCTGGTGCTGGCGGTGGGCTCGGCGGCGTTGGGCTACGGCGAGGCGACGCGCACCCTGCACTGGGCGGCCTGCACCCTGCTCGTGCTGCTGCTGGTCCACGGGGCGGCCTGGGCGCTGGTGCGCCGCTGGCGCGCGGAAGGCCGGCTCACCCCCAACGTGGTGGTGGTGGGGGCCACCCCCAACGCCCGCCGGCTGATCGAGAGCGCCCTGGCCAGCCGGGAGATCAACGTGCTGGGCGTGTTCGACGACCGGCTGGGCCGCGCCCCCGCCGACGTGCACGGCGTGCCCGTGCTGGGCGACACCCGGGCGCTGATCGACCACAAGGTGCTGCCCTATGTCGACCGCATCGTCATCACCGTCAGCCCCTCCGCCCAGGCGCGGGTGCGCGACCTGATCGAGCGCCTGCGCGTCCTGCCCAACGCCGTGGCCCTGTTCCTGGACGTGGAGAACGAGCAGGAGCGCACGCGCACCCTGGAGCACCTGGGCGACCTGCCGATGACGCAGGTGTCGGGGGTGGACGAGGACGAGGGCCGCGCCAGCGCCAAGCGCGTGCAGGACGTGGTGGTGTCCGCCCTGGCCCTGCTGCTGGTCGCGCCCGTCATGGCCGCCGTGGCGCTGGCGGTGAAGCTGGACAGCCCGGGGCCCGTGTTCTTCCGCCAGCGCCGCTACGGCTTCAACAACGAGCCCATCACCATCCTCAAGTTCCGCTCCATGCGGCGGGAGGCGAGCGACCCCACCTCCTCGCGCCAGGTGGAGCCGGGCGACCCGCGGGTGACGCGCGTCGGCCGCCTGATCCGCGCCGCCAGCCTGGACGAGCTGCCCCAGCTGTTCAACGTGCTGTCCGGCGAGATGGCGCTGGTGGGCCCGCGCCCCCACGCCATCGGCATGCAGACCGCGGGCGAGGACAGCGCGCGGCTGGTGGCCGAGTACGCCTGGCGCCACCGCATGAAGCCCGGCATCACCGGCTGGGCGCAGATCAACGGCTCGCGCGGCCCGGTGGACACGCCGGAGGCCGTGCGCCACCGGGTGGCGTTGGACATCGCCTACATCGAGCGCCAGAACCTCGTCTTCGACCTCTACATCCTGCTCATGACCCTGCCGCGCCTGCTGGGCGACCGGCAGGCCGTGCGCTGAAGCGGGGCGGGGCGCATGTTCTGGCGCGGCGTCGTGGGCTACCTGCCCGTCAATCTGGTGCAGATGATCGCCGGCTTCGGCGCCATCGTCGTCTTCACGCGCCTGCTCAGCCCCGCCGCCTTCGGCGCCTACGCCCTGGGCTTCTCCATCTCCGCCCTGCTGGGCACCTGCCTGCTCACCTGGATCGAGTCGGCCATGGCGCGCTTCTACGCCGCCGAAGCGGGGGAGCACGACCGGCGCGCGCTTTACGGCACGCTGTACCGCACCTTCGCCGTCATGGCCGCGGCCGTTCCGGTGGCGACGGCGGCGGCGATGGCGCTGCTGCCGCTGACGCCCGGAGTGCGCGCGGCGCTGGGCGCGGGGGTGGCCTCCACCCTGCTGCGCAGCCTGCTGCGCCTGGCGCAGGAGCGGCGGCGCGCGGCGGGCGAGGTGCGCGGCTTCGCCGTGTACGACATGGCGCAGGTGGGCGGCGGCTTCCTGC
This sequence comes from uncultured Caulobacteraceae bacterium, assembly GCA_964235945.1. Lineage (GTDB taxonomy): Bacteria > Pseudomonadota > Alphaproteobacteria > Caulobacterales > Caulobacteraceae > JASLDZ01. The sequence continues at coordinate 3,565 of CAXSDV010000082.1, read as the reverse complement.
TGGGCGTGCTGTTCGTGCGCCTGGGCTTCGGCGGCGCGGGCCCCTTGCTGGGGACGGCCGCCGCCAGCGCCGGGTGCCTCCTGTTCGCCTTGCCGGGCGAGCTCGTGCACGTGCGGGGCGGACGCTTCGACCGGGCGCGGCTGGCGCGCTACGCCGCCTACGGGCTGCCCGTCTCGCTCTCGCTACTGATGAGCCTGGCGCTGGCCACCACCGACCGCTTCGTGCTGGCCGCCTACCTGAACACCGCCACCGTGGGCGCCTACCACGCGGGCTACAGCCTTTCGAACCGCACCCTGGACGTGATGTTCGTCTGGCTGGGCATGGCGGGCGGGCCCGCGGCGATCCAGGCGCTGGAGCGTGGCGGCGAGGCGGCGCTGCGCAAGGTGTCTCGGAGCCAGATCGAGCTCATGACGCTGATCGCCTTTCCGGCGGCGGCGGGGCTGGCGCTGGTGTCGCGCCCGCTGGCCGAGCTGATGGTGGGCCCCGACCTGCGCGTGGACGCCGCGCGCGTGACGCCCTGGATCGCCGCGGGCGGGCTCTGCGCGGGGCTGACCACCCACTACTTCCACACCGCCTTCACCCTGGCGCGCCGCACGAGGAGCCTCCTGGTCGCCTGGGCGGCGCCCGCGGTGGTCAACCTCGGCCTCACCCTGTGGCTGATCCCCCGCCACGGGCTGGACGGGGCCATGTGGGCCACCACCGCCAGCTACGCCTTCGGCCTGGTCGCCTCCGTCGCGCTCGGCCGCCGCCGGCTCAAGCTGCCGATCCCGTGGACGCAGATCTCGCGCTGCGCCCTGGCGGCGGGGGTCATGTCGGCGGTGCTGCTGCGCCTTCCCTCCCCGGGCGGCCTGGCCGAGCTCGCGCTGAAGTGCGTCGTCGGCGGCCTGGTCTACGGCGCGGCGGTGCTGGCGCTGGACGCGGGCGGAGCGCGCGGTTTCCTGCTCAAGGCGGGGGGCGCGCTGCGGGCGCGGGCGACCGCGTGAGCGCCGAGGTGATCGACAACGCCGCGCGGGCGGCTGCGGGCGAGCCCGCCCTGTCCGTGCTGGTCCCCTTCTTCCGCGACGATCCGGCCCCCCTGCTGGCGGCGCTGGCGCGCGAGGCGGACGCCGCCGCAGGGCGCGCCGAACTCGTATTGCTGGACGACGCGGGGGGCGATCCCGAGCTCTCGGCCCGGGCGGAGGCCGCTGTGCGCGCCCTGCCCCTCCCCGCCCGGCTCGTGCGCCTGTCGGTGAACGAGGGCCGCGCGCGCGGCCGCAACCGGCTGGCGGGCGAGGCGCGCGGCCGCCACCTGCTGTTCGTGGACAGCGACATGCTGCCCGACCGGCCCGACTTCCTCCTGCGCTGGCTGGCGATGGCCGACGAGGACGCCCCCGCCGCGGTGGGCGGCTTCTCGCTGCAGCAGGTCGCCGCCGGGCCCGAGCACGCCCTGCACGCCGCCCTGCAACTGCGCGCCGAGTGCGTGGGCGCCGACCTTCGCGCGCGCCGGCCGGAGAAGTACGTCTTCACCTCCAACCTGTTGGTGCGCCGCGACGTGCTGGCCGCCGAGGGGTTCGACGAGGGATTCCGCGGCTGGGGCTGGGAGGACGTGGAGTGGGGCATGCGCGTGGCCGCGCGCTACGGCATGCGCCACGTGGACAACAGCGCCACCCACCTGGGGCTGGACACCGCCGAGGCGCTGGCCGCCAAGTACGAGAACTCCGGCGCGAACTTCGCCCGGGTGCTGGCCGCGCATCCCGAGCGCGTGCGCACCTATCCGAGCTACCGCGTGGCGCGGCTCGTGCGCCGTTGGCCCGCCCGGGCCGCCCTGCGAACCGCCCTGCGCCGCCTCGCGCTCTCGCCCCGCGCGCCCCTGTCCGCGCGGGTCGCGGCCATGAAGCTCTTCCGCGCCGCCGTCTACGCCGAGGTGGTGGGGTGAGCGCGGACGTCTACCGCCCCGACCTGTCGATCAAGGGCAAGCTGCGGCGGCGCCTGGTGCGCCTGCGCCAACGCCGCCCCGCCCCGCGCGGCCCCGCGCGCGCCGCGGTCACCTTCAGCTTCGACGACGCCCCCGACAGCGCCACGGGCCTGGGCGCCGCCCTGCTGGCGCAACGGGGGATGCGCGCCACCTACTTCGTCGCCGCGGGGCTGGCGGGTACGGTCGCCCACCTCGGCCGCTATGCGGATCGCGACGAGGTGCGGCGGCTGGCCGCCGAAGGCCACGAAGTCGCATCCCACACCTACTCGCACCTGGACTGCGGCCGGGTCACGGCGGAGGCGCTCGCCGCCGACCTCGACCGCAACGCCCGCGCCTTCGCCGACTGGGGCCTGCCGCCCGCGCGCACCTTCGCCTACCCCTATGGCGACGTAGGAGCCGCGACCAAGGCGGTGGCCGCCTCGCGGTTCGCCCTGTGCCGGGGCGTGCACGCGGGCTTGCTGGGCGAAGGGAGCGACCTGAACCAGGCCCCCGCCATCGCCATGGACGGCGAGGCCGGCGAAGCGCGCGCGCACGCCGCCCTGGAGCGCGCGGCCTCGCGGGGCGAGTGGCTGATCCTGTTCGCCCACCAGGTCACGCCCGAGGTCGGCGAGTTCGCCGTCGCCCCGGAGGCCCTGGCGCGCCTGCTGGACGCCGCGCGCGGCCGCGGACTGGACGTGGTGACCGCCGCCGAGGGCGCGAGCGCCCTGCGCTGACGCGCGCACGTACGCGGACGCCTGAACGCGAAAACGCCCCGGAGCGGAGCTCCGGAGCGTCCTGCAGGCGTGGAGGCCGTAGTCGAGGATCAGTCCTCGTCGGCCTCGTAGGCCGAGGCGGTGGACGGACCCGAGTCCTTGCCCTTCTCGGACACGTCGCGGTCGACGAACTCGATCACCGCCATGGGGGCGTTGTCGCCGTAACGGAAACCCGCCTTGAGCACGCGGATGTAGCCGCCCTGGCGCTCGGCGTAACGCGGACCGAGGGTGGTGAACAGCTTGCCCACCTGGTCGATGTCGCGCACCTGGCTGATGGCCTGACGGCGCGCGTGCAGGTCGCCGCGCTTGGCGAGGGTGACCAGCTTCTCGACGAAGGGCCGCAACTCCTTGGCCTTGGGCAAGGTGGTGACGATCTGCTCGTGCTTGATCAGGCTGGCCGACATGTTGGCGAACATGGCCGCGCGGTGGGCCGAGGTGCGGCCGAGCTTACGGTGGGCGACGCCGTGGCGCATGGGAGGTCTCCTGGAGGCGGCGCACGAGCCGCGGGGATCGTCGGCCGGACCGTCACGCGGTCCGGATCAGAGCGGAGCTCCGGAGCCCTCCGCCGCGGGTGCGGCTTCGACGGGCTCCCGGCCGGACCTGGATCAGGTCCGGCCGGCGTGGCGGCGCGGGAAGGCGATCAGATCTGGTCTTCGAACTTCTTGGCGAGATCGTCGATGTTCTCGGGCGGCCAGTTGGGCACGTCCATGCCGAGGTGCAGGCCCATGACGGTGAGCACCTCCTTGATCTCGTTCAGCGACTTCCTGCCGAAGTTCGGGGTGCGCAGCATCTCGCCCTCCGTCTTCTGGATCAGGTCGCCGATGTAGACGATGTTGTCGTTCTTCAGGCAGTTGGCCGA
>CAXSDV010000081.1:0-6096 GCA_964235945.1 uncultured Caulobacteraceae bacterium | reverse complement strand
CGGGGCGTGGCGGCGGCGGCGCCGGGCGAGCGTGGTCCCGGATCCCGGAAATCGTGGGTGCAGCAGGATTCAAATCTACTACGCGCCTATTAAGGGTCATTAGGCTCCAGACCACGCGCCTTCTGAAGGCTCAAAGACTTCCGCCGCATCGCCCTCCGCTACGGAAAGCGCGCCTCCATGCGATCGCACGGAGGGGTGCGCCGTTCGGGTGCCCGTTTCGGCAGGGCCATTCTCGGCTACTACGGCCGTCTTTATCAGGTGAAGGCTTGGGATCGCCCCGGACCGCCGAATCGAGGAGCGGGCGTTGGCTGACGGGGGCGAGGGCGCGAGCGCGGGCGGGCGCGGGGTCGAAGTCGCCGCAACCCGGTCCTGGGGCGCCCGTCTCCGCTTCAAGCCCGTCGCCACCGGTCTCGCCATTCTCGCGTCGGCCGCCGGTCTCGCCGCCGTAGTTCGGGCGTCGTGGCCGCACCCGCCCGCCCGGCGCGCGACGGTGCTGCCCATCCTCGACCCTCCCGTGCTTCGGGCCAACTTTCCCGATCCGTTCCTCATGCGTACGGACAGGGGCTTTCTCGCCTTCGCCACCCAGACCGGGCGCGTGCACGTCCAGGTGGCCGCTTCGAGCGATCTCCTGCACTGGTCGCTCTCGAACGGGCCGGGGAACGGGCCCGCGGACGCCTTACCGCGCCTGCCCGCCTGGGTGCGGGCCGATCGGCCCGATGTCTGGGCGCCCGAGGTCATGCGCTTCGACCGGACCTACGTGCTCTACTTCAGCGCCCGCAGTCGGCTGCCCCGCCCCGGTGGAGACGGCGACACGCGCGAGTGCGTCGGCGCGGCGACCAGTGCGACGCCGACCGGTCCGTTCGTCCCCCTCGACCGGCCTCTGATCTGTGCGGCCGTGCCGAGCGGCGCGATCGACCCCAGCCCGTTTCGCGACGGACGCCGGCTTTATCTTTACTTCAAGCGCGATGGGAACTGTTGCCATCGCGGTTCGGGCATCCTCGTGCAGGACCTCGCGCCCGACGGCCTGAGCGTCTCGGGCGCTCGGGAGCGCACCGGCGTGCGCAACGACGAGCCGTGGGAGGGCCGGGTGGTGGAGGCGCCGACCATGCTGAAGCGCGACGGCCGTTACATCATGTTCTATTCGGGAGCCTTCTACGGCGGGGCCGCCTACGCCATAGGTTACGCCGATTGTCGATCGCCCACGGGCCGCTGCCGCGACGCGCCGGAGAACCCGATCCTGGCGAGCCGCCAAGCCCGGCCGCCGCGGTTGATCGGCCCCGGGCACCAATCGATCCTGCAGGCGGGCGGGCGGACCTTCATCGCCTATCACGCCTGGGAGGTGCTGCCCGGTGGAGGCCGGGGCTCGCGCCGCTTCATGCACATCAGCGAGGTGCTCTGGCGTCGGGGGCGGCCGGTGATCTCAGGCCTGCAGCGCCCGATGCCCGCCTTCGCGCCGACGCCGGTCAGCTCGGACCGAAGCGCCTCGGCGCACCCGCTTGAGCAGTTGGCGCGCCGCGTAGAAGCTTTGGCCCGTTCCCTTTCAGTAGCTGGATTGGAGGTCGGCCACCACGCGAAGTAGCTCCGCCTTGTCCGCGTCGAACGACAGGGCGGTCTGCGCGCGCGCCGCGGCGTCCTGAGAGACGTGCTCCAGCGCCGCCCGCACCTGCGGCGTCTCGGCCGCATCCTCCGCCAATCCCGCCAACGCCTTCTGCAAACGCACCACCACCGCGAAGCTGGAGGCGCCATCGCTGGCGATGGGACGGAACACGTCGTCGAGCAGGTCGGCGTAGGCCAGCGGCAGAACCCGCACCGCCCCGTCGTTCGGATCGCCGGAGGGGCCGCCGGCTCGAGCCTGGTACGCGGTCAGGAGGCGCGCCGCGGTCCCGATCACGTCCACCGCCGTCCCGGGGTCGTTGATCCCGGGCGACAAGGCGCGCGAGGCGATCTCGCCCAGCACCACGAAGCCGAAGCGGGGGTCCTGGTCGAAGGAGCGCGCTTCGCCGATGTCGAAGGCGGCGCGCAGGTCGCCGTGGATGCTCGTCGAGAGGGGGCGATCGCCGCGCACCCGCAGCAGGGCCCGGCTGGCGTGGGCGAAGCCGCCCGGCACGCACACCACCCACAGCTCGAGTCCCTCTCGTGCGGCGACGGCGCGCAGCGCACCCAGGTCGACGTTGCGGACGTAACCCACCGCGCCGGCCACAACAGCAACGGCGTCGTCGGGGGGATCGGTCCAGTCCTGCAACCCGAGCGCCGCGCCGAAAGGCCCCTCCAGCGCTTTACGAGTGGCGCGCTCCACCATGCCGGTCGCATGGCCGACCTGGGCCAGGGTGAGCAGTTGGTCGAGCCAGCGCAGCAGGGTGATCGCCACCCAGGCCAGCATGAGCAGGGTCACCCCGAACAGGATCGCCCGCCCGCCGTTGGCGTAGTAGCCGGTGCCCAGCGCGCTGAACGCCACCACCGAGTAGAGGAAGGCGCCGATGAAGCTGGCCAGCGCGCCCTGGGCCTGGCTGTCGCCGCTGACCAGGGCCGCCGCTCGCGGCGTCGCCCCTTGGGAGACGTTGGTGTAGGCGGTCAGCATGGCCGCGGCCGAGAAGGTCGCCACCGACAGCAGGCTGGACGCCAACACGTTGAGCAGGCTGTTCACCGTGCCGCCGCCGAAGGGCTTGGCGAGGGCGTCGGGCACGAACGGCGAGAACGCCGCCGCCAGGAGCGCCGCCGCCACGCCCGCCAGGCCGTAGAGCGACGCCCGCAGCCACAGCCGTCGCGTGAGCTGGGCCAACGCCCATCGCCAGGCCTGCATTCACACCTCCTTGGCCGCACGCCCCGCCCAGCGGGCGACGGCGGGGAAGGTGAGGCCCTGCACGAGCACCGAGAAGGTCACGACCGCGCAAGTGCAGGCCAGGATCAGCCCGCGATAGGGCGAAGCGGGGATCGACAGGGCCAGGGCGACGGAGATGCCTCCCCTCAGGCCGCCCCACACCACGACCGGCGCCTGCCGCGGCGTGAGCTCCTTAGAGGCGATCAAGCGGGCGAGCGTCGGGCCGGCCGCCGCCACGCGCGCCGCGGCGACCACCACGACGGCGACGGCGCACAGCGCCAGCACGGCGCCCGTGGAGTGGAAGGCCACCACCACCTCCAGCCCCAAGAGAAAGAACAGCACGGCGTTCAGGTTGTCGTCCACCAGCTCCCAGAAGCCGAGGATGTAGCGCTCGGTGCGCTCGCTCATGGCCACCCGTACGCCGGGCGTGCCGATCACGAGCCCCGCCACCACGACCCCGATGGGGCCGCTGACGTGCAGCCGCCCCGCCAACGCGTAGACGCCCGTCGCCAGGGCGAGGCTCAATCCCGTCTCCACGCTGTAATCGTCGATGGCGCGCATGAGCAGCAGCACGCCGAGGCCCGCCGCGCCGCCCAGCAAACCCCCGCCCGCCACCTCCAACAGCAGTTGACGCGCCAGCGGTCCGGGAGCGGGCGCACCGCCCAGCGCCACGCTCAGCGCCGCGCCGAACACCACCACGCCGATGCCGTCGTTGAAGAGCGATTCGCCCTCCATCAGGCTGCGCACCTTCCCCGAGGCGTCGTCGCCGCGGAAGGCGGCCAACACGGCCACGGGGTCCGTCGGGCTGATCAGCGCGCCGAACACCGTGGCCCAGGCCGGGGGGAGCGGAACGCCCAGCACGTGCGCGCCGGCCCACAGGCCCGCCGCGATCACCGCGGTGGAGATCAGCACCCCGACCGTCGAAAGCACGCCGATGGAGACCGGAAAGCGCGCGAGCTCGCTGGCGTCGGTGTGCAGCGCGCCGGCGAACAGCAGGTAGGCCAGCAGGAAGCCCATAAGCACTTTGGAGAAATCGAAGCGCGCCACGAGGTCGGACAGACTGCTCGCGCCGGCGTGTCCGGGCCAGACGTGGTCGAAGGCGAACAGGCCGGAGGCGGCCAGCAGCCCCGCGGCGAGCAGCCCGACGCTGGAGGGCAGGCCCAAGAAGCGCTTGTTGACCCAGCCGACCCCGGAGGTGACCGCCAGCACCAGCCCCAGGATCTCGAACGGGGTCACGGCGTCCCGGGAAGCGGCGGGAGCTCGGCCGGCCGGCCCGAGCGGCGCTCGGCGCCGTCGATCTCGCGCTGGAAGAAGTCGGGCGCCGTCCGCAGGACGACGACGCCAGCCGGCTGGCCCGTTTCAATCCAACTCGGGGCCGACGCTGCGCGCAGGTTGCACCCGTTCTGCGCTGTCACGCTCATGAAGGTCACGCCGGACACTTGGATCAGGCCTCTGGAGACGGCTTTCGACCAAAGGAGCGTAGTGGCTTTTGGGGCCGCCGGCTTCAAGTGAGATCGCCCGCTCCTCGTCACAGTCCGGTGTTAGCCCGCGCACCGGCGCCCTTCCGCGCCGCCGGACCTCGCCCATGCTCCTCGCCCCGCCGCCCGCCGCCACAGCACCTGCCTCGCCCGCGGCTAGGTACGGCTTCCGCAAGGCCGACCTGGGCATGGACCTTCCCAGCTGGCGCGCCTCCGCTCCATCTCGGGCGTCGGCTGCGTGCGCGCAGGCCCCAAGCGGCGTTGTCGTCTGCCACACTGCCGACCAGCCGCTCGGGGAGAGGTTCCGAGCGCGCGAACTCACCCACACCTTCGCGAACGGTCGCTTGGCGCGGATCAGCTACACCACCTCCGTCGACGGCTTCGCCGACGCCGTCGCGGAGCTGGAGCACGATTTCGGGCCGCCTGGCGGCATCAAGCGTGACACGACCCGGCTTGAGAACGGGCTGGACCTGCCGCACGTGCTCATGTCCTGGCGCAACGGCCGGTCGACCATCCGCCTGAGCGACCCCGCCGCAAACGGAGGACGCCTTCGGGTCACCTTCCAGCTCGACGCTATGGCGGAGCCGGCCCGGGCCAGCTGACCTCGGCGGCGCCGGGCGCTACGATCGGGCCGCCGACGACATCCGACCGATCCACCCGCGCCGTCGGGCGACGCCCGGACCCGGACCGGGCTCCCGTCGGCCGCCGCGGTCCCGCCGTCGCGTTCGCACGACCGCCCGGGCGCCCGGAACAGGTCTGAGGCGTTGTAGGCCGGGCATACCGTGGATCGCCTTCGTCCGGCTCCTCGTCGCACGCTGGAGACGGCGCAGATTCGATTTGTGGAGAGCCCGTGGCGCCCATCATGAATTCATTCAACAGCCTGCTGAATACGCGCCTGCTGGTGATCGGCCACGCGGTGGTCACGCCCGCGGCCCTCGCGTCGGCGGCCGTGGTCGTGACGGCGACCTTCGCCGCATCGGCGCTGCTGGGGCGCCTGCTGACCCGCGCGCGGGAGCGGGCCAAGAACGGGCGCACGGTGCTCTACATCGTGCAGAAGCTGGTCACCTACGGGCTGGTGCTGTTCGGTCTGTTCATCGGCGCCTCCACCCTCGGCATCGACCTGAGTTCGCTGGCGGTGTTCGCCGGCGCCATCGGGGTGGGCGTCGGCCTGGGCCTGCAAGGCGTCGTCAAAGAGTTCGTCTCCGGCCTCGTGTTGATATTCGACAACGAGTTGCACGTGGGTGATTTCATCGAACTCGACTCCGGCAAGACCCGGGGTCTGGTCATGGAGATCGGCGCCCGCGCCACCCATGTGCGCACCAACGACAACGTCGACGTGCTGGTGCCCAACTCCAAGCTGATCGAGGGGGTGATCGTCAACTGGACGCAAGGCGGGAACACTCGCCGCATCCACGTGCCGTTCTCCGTCGCCTACGGAGTGGACAAGGACAAGGTGCGCGACGCGGTGCTGGAGGGGGCCCGGGCCCTCGCCTTCACGCTGCCCGACGACGACGCCCACAAGACGCAGGTGTGGATGACCGGCTTCGGCGAGTCCTCCCTCAACTTCGAGCTGGTGGTCTGGCCCAAGCTGGAGGCTGTCAAGCGCCCGGCCTCCATGCAGGCCGCCTATACCTGGGCGATCGAGGACGCCCTGCGCAAGGGTGACATCGAGATGCCCTTTCCCCAGGTGGACGTACGGCTGCGCAGTCTGTTCGGCCGCGAGGACGAGGCGGCCCTGCGGACCCTGGGCCTTCAGGCGCAGGCCCGCGGCGGCGCGGACGCGGCCCCCCGGGGGCCGAG
>CAXSDV010000080.1:0-6761 GCA_964235945.1 uncultured Caulobacteraceae bacterium | reverse complement strand
GCCCGTCCGCTTCCGCCGCTAAGGCCGGGGGTGGTAGAGCGCGTGCAAGAACCAAGGCGGGCGGGGGGCGGACATGGCCGAGGCGGCGGCGGGCGCGGGCGGGGCGGGCGCGGCCTCCGCGGGGGCGCCCCCGGCCTCCATGCTGCGGGTGGTGGCGGCCTCCGCGGCGGGCACCGCCTTCGAGTGGTACGACTTCTTCGTGTTCGTGCCCCTGGCCACGGTGATCGCCAAGCAGTTCTCCGCCGGCCTGTCGGACTCCGCCGCCTTTTTGTTCGCCCTGGGCTCCTTCGCGGTGGGCTTCGCCTTCCGACCGGTGGGGGCGCTGGTGTTCGGCCGCATGGGCGACAAGCGCGGGCGCAAGGGCGCCTTCCTGTGGACGGTGAGCCTGATGGGGGGCGCCACCTTCTGCATCGGCCTGTTGCCCAGCTACGGGAGCCTGGCGGCGATCTCCCCCCGCCTGGCCCCCGTCTCGCCCGCCCTGTTCGTGCTGCTGCGCATGGTGCAGGGCGTGGCGCTGGGCGGGGAGTACGGCGGCGCGGCCATCTACGTGGCCGAGCACGCGCCCCCCGGCCGGCGCGGCTACTACACGAGCTGGGTGCAGACCTCCGCCGCCTTCGGCCTGTGCGCGGCGCTGCTGGTGGTGCTGGCGGCGCGGGCGGCCGTGGGCGAGGCGGCCTTCGCCGCCTGGGGCTGGCGGCTGCCGTTCCTGGCCTCGTCGGGCCTGCTCGCCGTGTCCCTGTGGATCCGCCTGCGCTTGTCCGAGAGCCCGGCCTTCAAGCGCATGGAGGCGCAGGGCCAGGGCTCGCCCGCCCCCCTGCGCGAGGCCTTCGCCGACCGGGCCAACCTGCGCCGGGTGTTGACCGCCCTGTTCTCCATGATGCTGGCCCAGGGCGCGGTCTGGTACGCCGCCTTCTTCTACGCCCAGGTGTTCATCGAGCGCGTGATCCACGTGCAGGCCGCGCGGGTGAACCTGATCATGCTGGCGGTGGTGGTGGCCTCCGCCCCGCTCTACGTCCTGTTCGGCTGGCTGTCGGACCGGGTGGGCAGGAAGTGGGTGATGACGCTGGGCACCCTCCTGACCACCGCCGCCCTGTTCCCCGCCTTCCACCTGATCACCCACCTGGCCAATCCGGCGCTGGCCCGGGCGCTGGCGACCACCCCCGTGGTGGTGCGGGCGGACCCGGCCACCTGCTCGCTCCAGTTCGACCCGGTGGGCAAGGCGCGCTTCCGCACGGGCTGCGACATCGCCAAGGGCGCGCTGACCTCCGCGGGGGCGGGCTACAAGAACCTTCCCGCGCCCGCCGGAGCCCCGGCGCAGGTGCGGGTGGGCACGGTGGCGGTGGACTCCCCGGACGGGAGCGGCCTGGACGGGGCGGGGCTCGCCGCCCTCAAGGCCCGCACGGGCGCCCGGCTGGGCGCCGCCCTGCGCGCGGCGGGCTATCCGGCCGCGGCCGACCCCGCGCGCACGAACACGGCGGGGGTGATCGCGGTGCTGCTGCTGCTCACGGTGGGGGCCGCCGCGCTCTACGGCCCCCAGGCGGCGTGCCTGGTGGAGCTGTTCCCGACGCGGGTGCGCTACACGGCCCTGTCCGTGCCCTACCACGTGGGCACCGGCTGGGTGGGCGGGTTCCTGCCGGCCACCGCCTACGCCATGGTGACCGCCACCGGGAACATCTACTACGGCCTGTGGTACCCGGTGGTGGGCGGCGCCGTGGCGCTGGTGGTGTTCGTGCTCGCCCTGCCCGAAACCCGCGGCCGCGACCTGGACGCGTGAGCGCCTAAACGGCCACCGTCCGGCTTCGCGAGGTCAGGCGCGGGCCGCCGCCAGGATGGGTCCGCCCGGGCCCGCCTGGACCAGGATGGCGGTCCTCAGCCCGGGGCGGGCGGCGGGCAGGAGGAAGCTGCGCGCCCCGCCCGTCCAGTCGCCCAGGCGGACCACGGCGCGCACCACGTTCTTGTGGGGCAGGGTGCGGCCCTCGTTCTCGCCGCGCTTGATCGGCACCTGGACGATGTTCGGGTCGTAGCGCACGGCGATCACCACCGCGCGGCCCCGGCCCGAGACCGTGACCCGGTCGCCCGCCAGCGCGATGCGCGGGCCGCCGTCGCCGCGGTCGACCTTGCGCATCAGCGCCTCGATCTCCCCCGGGCGGCCGCCGATCACGTCCGCGCGGCCGTTGACCACCACCTGGGGGGTGGCGACCTCTCCGCGGTGGAAGGCGCGGGCGTAGTCCCACTGGCGCGCGGTGTAGGCCGGGTCGTCGAAGGTGTCCTTCCAGCCGAGCCGGTCCCAGTAGGTGACCTGCCAGGACAGGGCCAGCACGTCCGGCCGTCCCGACAGGGCGATCACGTTGGCGTTGGCGGGCGGGCAGGACGAGCACCCCTGGCTTTGGAACAGCTCCACCACCGCCGGGTGCGCGGCGTCGGCGGCCAGGGCCGCGGCGGGGGCGCAGGCCGCGGCCAGGGCGGTCAGGAGCGCGGTCGCGAGCGCGGCCGGGCGAACGCGGGCGGATGGCGGGGTCGTCGTCATTGTCCTGGTCTCTCCTCGGGTCCGGCGGACGTCCGCCGGTTACGCGGCCCGCGGGTCAGGGCGTCGCGGGTTCGGGCGCCGCGGCCTGGGCGTCCAGGTCGCGGGCGAGCTGCTGGTAGAAGCCGGTGCGCGGATCGGCGGTTGCGCCGGGTTCGGCCGGGGCGTCCGCGAAGCCCCGCGCGGGGCGCCCCGCCTCCGCCGCGCGCACGAAGCGCGCCCAGGTGGAGGCGGGCGCGTCGCCCCCCGCCACCCCCGCCATGGGCCGGCCGCGGTCGTCGCCCAGCCACACCCCGGCGGCGAGGTCGGGCGTGTACCCCACGAACCAGGCGTCGCGGAAGTTCTGGGTGGTGCCCGTCTTGCCCGCGGCGGGGCGCCCCGGGTCCGCGCGCCGGCCGGTGCCGCCGTCCACCACCGCTTCCAGCATGGCGGTCATGCGCGCGGCGTTCGCCTGCGAGTAGACCCGCGCGCCCTGCGCCCCCGTCCACCGCCACAGCGGGTCGCCCCGGGCGGAGGTGATGCGCTCGATCAGGTGCGGCGGCCGGCGCACGCCCCCCTGCTGGAACACCTGGAAGGCCGAGACCAGGTCCAACAAGCGCACCTCGTAGGCCCCCAGCGCCACCGGCAGGCGCGGGTCCGGCGGGATCGACAGCAGGCCGAAGCGCCGGGCCAGCGCGGCCACGCGCCGCGTCCCCACCTGGTGGGCGAGCTGGACCGCCACCGTGTTGATCGAGCGCGCCAGCGCCTGGGCCACCGTCACCGGGCCCGCATAGCCGCCCGCGAAGTTCCTCGGGGCGTAGCCGCCGTAGCTCGTCGGCCCGTCCGTGCGCACGTCGTCGGGCGCGACCCCGTCCTCCAGGGCGGCGGCGTAGACCAGCGGCTTGAAGGCCGAGCCCGGCTGGCGCAGCGCCTGGGTGGCGCGGTTGAAGGCGCTGTCGCGGTGGTCGAGGCCCCCCGCCAGCGCCAGCACGCCGCCGTCCGGGGCCAGGGCCGCCAGCGCCCCCTGGTGCGCGCCCAGCGCGCGCGCCTGGCGCACCCCGTCGCGCACGGCCGCCGCGGCCAGCGGCTGGAGGCGCGGGTCGAGGGTGAGCGTCACCACGAGGTCGGGGGCCCGTCGGCCGGCGAGCGCCCGCGCCTCGGCGGCGGCCTGGTCCAGCGCCCAGCCCCAGTCGCCCTCCGCCCCCGCCGGGGGCGACAGCCGGGCGGGGCGCTCGGCGGCGTCCCGCTCCTGCGCGGCGGTGATCCACCCCTCCCGGCGCATGGAGGCGAGCACCAGGCGGGCCCGCGCCCGCGCCGCGTCCAGGTCGCCGGAGGCCGGGTCGAGGCGGGAGGGGGCCTTGGGCAGCGCCGCCAGGAGGGCGGACTCCGCCAGGGTCAGCTCCCGGGGCCCGTGGCCGAAATAGGTGCGGGAGGCCGCCTCGATCCCGTAGGCCCCCGCGCCGAAGTAGATGCGGTTGAGGTAGAGCTCCAGCACCGCGTCCTTGGACAAGCGCCGCTCCAGCTCCACCGCCAGCACCGCCTCCTGCGCCTTGCGCTTGAGGGTCTGCTCCGGGCCGAGGAACAGGGTGCGGGCGAGCTGCTGGGTCAGGGTGGAGCCGCCCTCGGCGGTGCGGCCCGCGCGCAGGTCCGTCCACAGGGCGCGGGCGGTCCCGGCGGGGTCCACCGCGCCGTGGCGGTAGAAGCGCCGGTCCTCCGCCGCCAGAAAGGCGCGGGGGGTGAGGGCGGGCAGGTCCGCCAGGGGCGTCAGCGCCCCGTGGCGCGAGCCGCGCACGGCGATCACCGCCCCCGTCCGGTCCAGGAAGGTGATCCCCGGCGGGCGGTTGAGCGACCACAGCCCCGCCGCGTCCGGCGGGCGCGGCAGGTCCGCGAACACCAGCCGCTGGACGAACAGCGCCCCGAGCCCGGCCAAGAGCAGCAGGCTCAGCGCCGCCGTCCCCAGCACCGCGCGCAGGCGCCGCGGGCGCGCCGGCGGGGAGGGCGACGCGGGCGGTCTTCGGGCGAAGGGAGGCGGCGCGGGCGGCATGGGCCTATATCGGGGGCGCGGCCCGCCCGGGGGCCGGACGCGACGTACGCCCCTCCATGGCCGAGAAACCCTTCTGGGAGGTCAAGCGCCTCGCCGAGATGACCCCCGCCGAGTGGGAAAGCCTGTGCGACGGCTGCGGCCGCTGCTGCCTCGTGCGCTTCGAGGACGAGGAGACGGGGGAGGTGATCCCCACCCGCGTGGCCTGCCGCCTGCTCGACTGCGAGACCGCGCGCTGCTCGAACTACCCGGACAGGAAGCGCCACGTGCCCGACTGCATCGCCCTGGACGCGCACAACGTCGAGCACCTGACCTGGATGCCGCGCACCTGCGCCTACCGCCGGGTGCACGAGGGGCGGGGCCTGGCCCCCTGGCACCCGCTGGTCTCGGGCGACCCGGACGGCGCGCGCAAGGCGGGCCTGTCGGTGGCGGGCCAGGTGTTCAGCGAGACGGTGCTGGAGAACGTGGAGGACGCCATCGATTTCGAGGCGCCCGACCTGCAGGACGACCCCACCGAGCGGTGAGAAGCGGGGACAGCGGCCCGCCCGTCCCCGCTCCCGCCGGCCGCGAGCCCTTGCTCCGCCGGGGTTCGCGGCCTTCGTGGAGCGCGTCTCTCCACGGCGCCCGCTCCAGGGCTAACTTCAGGTCATGGCCAGAGAAGACGGCGGGGCGGCGGCGCTCCTGAGGGACGCGGCGGCGCGGCTGGCGCGGGTGGTGGCGGGCGCCGTCGACGGGGTGGAGGCGCTGGCCGCCACCGACCCGGAGAAGGCGGCGCGCGCCGCGGGCGTGGTCGCCCGGGCGGGCGCGGCGGTGCTGGCCTTCGAGGCGCGGCTCGCCGCGGCGCTCGACGCCGACCCCGAGGATACGGCCGAACGGACGGAGGCGGACGTGGATGACGACGAGCCCCGGGGCGACGCCCCCGACGCGGAAGCCGTCCGGGAGGTTGCGGTCCAGCGCGGCCTACGCCAGCTGGAGCGACTGTTCGGCGGCGGAGCGGAAAGCGGCGCTGAAGGCGCTGACGGACCCGCAACTGCACGCCCTGCTGGAGACCTGGATGTTCCAGGCCCAGCCCGCCCAGCTCCCGCCTGAGGGCGACTGGTCCACCTGGCTGTTCCTGGGCGGCCGGGGCGCGGGCAAGACGCGCGCGGGGGCCGAGTTCATCCACGCGGAGGCGGCGCGGCGGGCGCGCTTCGCCCTGGTGGGGCCGTCGCTGCACGACGTGCGCGAGGTGATGATCGAGGGGCCCTCGGGCCTGCGGGCGGTGGCCACCGTCGACACGCGCCCCTGCTACGGCGCGGCGCGGCGGCGGCTGGTCTGGCCCAACGGCGCGGAAGCCTACGCTTTCTCGGCGGAGGACCCCGACAGCCTGCGCGGCCCCCAGTTCCACGCGGCCTGGGCCGACGAGTTCTGCGCCTGGCGCCGGCCCGACGCGGTGCTGGCCAACCTGCGGATGGGCCTGCGCCTCGGCCGCCGCCCGCCGCTGGTGGTGACCACCACGCCCCGCCCCCTCCCGGCGCTGCGCCGGCTGATGGCGGAGAGCTCCACCGTCGTCACCCGCGCGCCCACCGCGGACAACGCGGAGAACCTGTCGCCCGACTTCCTGGCCGGGCTGCTGGCGCTCTACGGCGGCGGCCGGCTCGCGGCCCAGGAGCTGGAGGGCCTGGTGGTGGAGGACGAGGGGGCCGCCCTGTGGCGCGCCCAGGACCTGCACCGCTGCCGGGGCGCCGCCCCCGCCCGGCTGGAGCGCACGGTGGTGGCGGTGGACCCGCCCGCCACGGCCGGCGGCGACGCCTGCGGGATCGTGGCGGCGGGCCGGGCGGACGGGCGCGGCTACGTGCTGGCCGACCATACGGTGCGCGGCCTTTCGCCCATGGGCTGGGCGGCGCGCGCGGCGGCGGCGGCGCGGGAGGTGGGGGCCGCCGAGGTGGTGGCCGAGTCCAACCAGGGGGGCGAGATGGTGCGCGCGGTGCTGGCGCTGGCGGGCTGCGAAGCCCCCGTGCGCCTGGTCCACGCCTCCAAAGGCAAGCGCGCCCGCGCCGAGCCCGTGGCCGCCCTCTACGAGAGCGGCCGCGTGGTCCACTGCGGGAGCTTCCCCGCCCTGGAGGAGGAGCTGATGGCCCTGGGCGCGGCCGAGACGGGACCGAGCCCCGACCGCGCCGACGCCCTTGTCTGGGCCCTCACCGCCCTCCTCCTCACCGACCGCCCCGGCCGCCCCCG
>CAXSDV010000079.1:6029-7584 GCA_964235945.1 uncultured Caulobacteraceae bacterium | reverse complement strand
TCGCGCTCGCCGCCTCCCCAGGTCACTCCAACAAGAGCACGAGCTTGCCGTGGGCGCGGCCGCTCAGGCTGGCCTCGAGCGCCTCTCGCCAGGCTTCGAGCGGGAAGGTGCGGGCGACCGGGACGGTGAAGCGGCCGGCCGCGGCGAGCGCCGTGAACTCGGGAAGCGCATGGTGACCCATCTTCCCTTCGAAGCTGGAGCGCACGCCGAGCGCTTCGGCGGCGGGCCCGTGATTGCTGACGGTCACGATCCGGTGCGCGTCGCCGTCCGCGATCCTGACGAGGTCGGGCAGGACGCCGCTGATCGGGCCGGCGTCGAAAATCAGGTCGGGCGCGCCGCCGACCAGGCCCCGCACCCGCTCGACCATGCCGTCCCCGTAGGGGGTCGCCTCGGCTCCAAGCTCGCGGAGGCGGCCGGCGAAGGTGTCGCCCGCCGCGGCGACCACGCGCACGCCTTCGCGCATGAGCGCCATCTGCACGGCGGCGAACCCGACGGTCGTGCCCGCACCGTAGACCATCAGCGTGCGGCCGGGGGTGGGATCCAGGATGGCCAGGCAGCGATGGGCGGTCTCGACCGCCATGGGCAGAACGGCGGCCTCCACGAGGTCCAGGCCCTCTGGAACGGGCGTCCACACGGACAGCACGGCTTGGTCCGCCGCGCCCGCGCTCGGGTGGCCCTGGAAGTCGGCGACGCCCAGAACGCGGTCGCCGACCCGCACGTCCGCCACGCCCTCGCCCAGCCCGTCCACCGTTCCCGACACGTCCAGGCCGACGCCCCGGGGCAGGTCGCCGGCGAACAGGCCCCGGCACAGCGCCCAATCGGCGGGGTTGAGCCCGCAGGCGTGCACGCGCACGCGGACCTGGCCCGCGCGGGGCTGCGGAACCTCCGCCTGCTCCAGGTGAAGCACGTCCGCCGGTTCGCCGTAGCCGTGGAAGCGAAGTGTTCTCATCGGTCCGTCCCGTAAGGTCAGTGACTGTCGTATAAGGTCGAGGACAGCCGCCGGCAAGCCGGGTAAACGCCTGCATGCCCCGAAGCGGAGACGAGGCGCGACGTCGCCTGCAGCAGGCCACCCTGGAGCTGTTTCAGGAGCGCGGCTACGAAGCGACCACCACCGCCGCGATCGCCGCCCGGGCCGGCGTGACGGAGCGGACCTTCTTCCGGCACTTCGCGGACAAGCGTGAAGCGTTGTTCGACGGCGAGGAAGCGTTCCGCGACGCCCTGGCCGACGCCGTCGCCGCCGCGCCCGGCGACCTGGCGGCCATGGACGTCCTGTTCGCCGCCTTCGCCTCGGTGGAGCCCATGCTGGACCGCAACCGGGGGTTCAGCGAACCCCGTCAGGCGGTCGTCGCCCGGACCCCGGCGTTGCAGGAACGCGTGCTGACGAAGACGGCGGGCGTGACCCGCGCCCTGGCGGACGCCTTGCAGCGCCGAGGCCTGGAGGGCGACCTCGCCTCCCTGGCCGCCCAGGTCGGCATGGCCGCGTTCAGCCATGCGGCGCAGGCTTGGTTCGCCGATGCCGAGCCGGGCCTGACGGCGCATCTCGAGCGCGCCTTCC
>CAXSDV010000079.1:0-5929 GCA_964235945.1 uncultured Caulobacteraceae bacterium | reverse complement strand
TGCGATGTTCACCGCCGGGTGGATGACCAGGTCGCAGGGTGGAGCACGGACGCCGGAGCGCTCAGAGAGCCGGCGAACAGGACGAGGAGCAGTCCGCCGACCAGCCCGAAGTTCTTGAGGAACTGCCAGAAGTGGTCGCGCGCCTTGCTGGCGTCGCTCGGGCTGAAGAAGTCGGGGTAGGCCCAGAAGGGGTGGTAGAGAAAAGCGGTCACCACGCAGAAGCCGGCGAGGAGGAAGGCGGCCGGCCGGTCCATCCAGCCGGACAGGATGCACAAGGGGGTCAGCCCCTCCACGAGGATGGCGAGCACGAGGAGGATCCGGCCCCCGGGCAGGCCGTCCGACGCGGTCTGGGCGAGCGAGTTCTTCCAGTGCCAGATCTTGTCGACGGCGCTGAGGGGGAACATCGCCACGAGCGAGAAGCGCGCTGCGAACCATACCACCGCGGTCAGGGCGCCCATGGACGGCTCCTCGCGGCGGGAGCATGGATCAGGGCCCCGCCGTACGACCCCCGTCCCCGGCGCTATCAGGAGACCGTCACATGGGCAACGATGGGTGGGACGTCATCATCATCGGCTCGGGCCCGGGCGGGGGGGCCTTGGCGCTGCGGCTGGCCGAGACCGGCAAGCGCATCTTGATCCTGGAGAGAGGCGACTATCTGAAGCGCGAACCCGACAACTGGAGCGCAAAGAAGGTTTTTGTGGAAGGAAAATACCAGTCTCCCGAGACCTGGTACGATCGCTCGGGGAAGACCTTCCACCCCGGCCTTCACTATTACGTCGGCGGCAACAGCAAGGTGTACGGCTCGGCCCTGTTCCGTCTGCGCGAGC
The DNA here is from genome assembly GCA_964235945.1 of uncultured Caulobacteraceae bacterium. Classification (GTDB taxonomy): domain Bacteria; phylum Pseudomonadota; class Alphaproteobacteria; order Caulobacterales; family Caulobacteraceae; genus JASLDZ01. The sequence continues at coordinate 5,102 of CAXSDV010000079.1, read as the reverse complement.
GCGACTTCGGCGAGGTGGTGCATAGCGACGGCGTTTCACCCGCTTGGCCGCTGCCGTATTCGGTCTTCGAACCCTACTACGCCAAGGCCGAGACGCTGTTCCACGTCCACGGCCTGCGCGGGGCCGACCCCACGGAGCCGCCCTCCAGCGGTCCCTACCCCTTCAAGCCCGTGACGCACGAGCCGCGGATGCAGGCCCTGTCCGACGCCCTGGAGAAGATCGGCCACCATCCCTTCCCCCAGCCTCTCGGAATTCTCCTGGACGAGGTCGGCACCCGCGCGCTTCCCAACAGCCCCTGCATCCGCTGCAGCGCCTTCGACGGTTTTCCCTGCCTGACCAACGGCAAGGCGGACGCCCAGACCGTCTGCGTCGACCCCGCCCTGGCCCATTCCAACGTGACGTTGCTGACCGGAGCCTATGTCGAGCGGCTGGAGACCGATCCCACGGGCCGCACGGTGGTCGGCGTGCATGTTCTGCGCGACGGTGAGCCCGAGGTTTACCGTGCGGACATCGTGGTCTCCGCCTGCGGAGCGCTCTCGACGGCGCTGCTGATGTTCCGCTCGGCCAGCGACGCGCACCCGAACGGGCTGGCCAACGCGTCGGACCAGGTGGGCCGCAACTACATGCGCCACAACAACGCCGCCTTCATGGCCGTCTCCCGCGAGCCCAACGACACGGTGTTCCAGAAGACGCTCGCGCTGACCGACTTCTATTTCGGCGCGGACGACTGGGAGTATCCGCTGGGCTGCATCCAGACCAACGGCAAGTCGCACGGAGAGCAAGTGGAGGGCGAGGCGCTGCCCGGCTTCCTGCAGTGGTTTCCGGGCATGCCGTTCGACGAGATGGCGCGCCACTCCATCGACTTCTGGGTGATGAGCGAGGACCTGCCGCGCCCGGAGAACCGCATCACTCTGTCCCGCGACGGCCGCGTGACGCTCGACGACAACCCCACCGGGCAGGAGGCGCACGCCCGCCTGCGCCACAAGCTGGAGGGCCTGCTCACCCACGTGGACGCGCACCCCAACCTGCTCCACCGCTCGCTCTACCTGGGCAAGGACATCCCGGTCGGCGGCACCGCGCACCAGGCCGGCACCATGCGGTTCGGCGTGGACGCCCGCAGCTCGGTGCTGAACCTGGACTGCCGCGCGCACGGGGTGGACAACCTTTACGCCGTCGATGCGGGCTTCTTCCCCTCCATCGGCGCGGTGAACCCCACCCTGACCATCGTGGCCAACGCCCTTCGCGTGGGCGACCACCTGGCCGAGCGGCTCGGCTAGCGCGCCTGCGGGATCAACCGCGAGGCCAGCACGGTGAGGAAGGCCGCCGCCGCCAGGGCGGCGCCCGCGAACGACAACCAGGCGTAGTCGAGCCGGGCGGCGATGATCGCGCCGCCCAGCGCCGCTCCCGCCGCGTTGCCGAGGTTGAAGGCGCCGATGTTGACGGAGGAGGCGAGGGTCGGCGCTTGCGCCGCCGCGCCCATGACCCGCGCCTGGAGCGGCGGCACGAGGGCGAAGGTGGCCACCCCCCAGGCGAACACGGTCAGGGCGGCGGGCAGGAAGGCGTGCATGGTCCAGGCGAACAGCACCAGGAGAGCGGTCAGGGCGGCGAGCACAGCCATCAGCGTGGGAGTGAGCGCCCGGTCCGCGAACCGGCCGCCGAGCGCGTTGCCGATCGTCAGTCCCACGCCGTAGATCACCAGCGCGACGGTCAGGAGGTCGGCGGAGGCGTGCGCCGCGTGCTCGAGGATCGGGGCGATGTAGGTGAACACGGTGAACATCGCCGCCGAACTCAGCACGGTGGTGAGGAGCGCCAGCAGGACGGGCGGCCGCACCAGGGCGGCGATCTCGCGCCCGGCGTTCGACGGGGGCCCCCGCGGCGTCGCGGGCAGGGCGAGGGCCAGCGCGATCATGGCGACGAAGCCCAGGGCGCCGATCCCCGCGAAGGCCGTGCGCCATCCGAGATGCTCCGCCAGCCAGGCGGCGGCCGGCACCCCGCCGATGTTGGCGATGGTCAGGCCGCTGAACATGATCGCCACCGCGCTCGACCGCCGCTCGGGCTGGACGGACGACGCCGCCACGAGCGACCCCACGCCGAAGAAGGCTCCGTGGCAGAGCGAAGTGAGCACGCGCGCCGCCAGCAACCAGCCCAGGTTCGGGGACGCCGCCGACAGGAGGTTGCCCGCCGTGAAGATCGCCAGGAGGCCGATCAGCAGCGTTTTGCGATCCAGGCGCGCGGTGGACAAGGTCATCAACGGCGCCCCCGCCATGACCCCGAGGGCGTAGGCCGTGACGAGCATCCCGGCGGCCGGGATCGTCACGCCCAGGCCGGACGCTATGACCGGGAGCATGCCCATGGGCGCGAACTCGGTCACGCCGATGCCGAACGCGCCGATCGCCAGCGCCGTCAGCGCACCTTTGAAGACCATGGGCGCAGGCTCCGCCGCCGCGTGACACGCGGCGTCCATCAGGCGATAGCATCCCCGCCGCGGACGGTCGCCACGCCGGATCGAAACCCATGACGACGCCCCAGGTGAAGCGGCTCGCCCGATTGACGCTCGACGTCCGCGAGCTCGACCGCTCGCAGCGCTTCTACACCGAGGCGCTCGGCTTCACGCCGGCCCGGACGGTCGAAGCCGGACGGGCGGTCCTGAGGCTGGGCGCGCAGGAGATCGTCCTGGTGCAGGCCTCGCCCGACGCGCCACCATACCCGGCGCCGCGCGCCGCCGACGATCCGTGGTTCCAGCACTTCGCCATCGCGGTCGCCGACATGGCCGCCGCCTACTCACGCCTTCTGCCGCACGTGGACGAGTCGATCTCCCGGGACGGACCCGTGCTCCTGCCCCCCTCGACGGGCTCCGTGACGGCCTACAAGTTCCGCGATCCCGACGGGCATCCGCTGGAGCTGTCCTTCAGTCCCGCAAGTGCGTGGGCGAGGGCGGCGGCGTCGGGAAGCCCGCTGTTTCAGGGGGTGGACCACACCGCCCTGGCGGTCCGCGACCTCGAGGCGAGCGTCGCCTTCTACACGGGGCTGGGCCTGCGCTGCGGCCCGCGGTTCCTGAACCGCGGGCCGCAGCAGGATCGACTGGACGGCTTGAATCAGGTCGAGCTCGACATCGCCGTGCTGTCCACTCCCGATCCCGGACCTCATTTCGAACTGCTCCACTATCGGCGCCCAGAGCCGCGCAGGTCCGGGCGTCCGCCTTCGGCGGCCCTGTGCTCCATCCGCACGGAATTGATCTGCTCGGGCCTGGAGCCCGGAGAAGTCCGCCGCCTGGAGGATCCCGACGGCCACCGCCTCGATCTTCATGGTCACGGAGCCGTACGCGACGGCGTCCATTCAGGTTCGACGGCGTAAGGGGGCTTCGCGCACGCATTCCTCCGTGCGCTTCCCGGAGCCCGCCCATGCGTACGACGTTCCCACGCGCCCTGCTGTTCGCCGCGCTCGGCCTTTCCGCCCTCACTTCTCCCGCCTCCGCAGCGCCGGCGGAGCCGCACGGCGTCCACAAAGCGGATGCGCTCCAGGCCAGGCTCGACGCCCGCGTCGCCGCGGTCGACACCAGGTTGAGATTCGTCCGCAAGGAAGGTCGCGTGTCGCCGGCTGAGGTCGCACGGATGGAGAAGAGCCTCGACTGGGTCCGATCGGACTCCCGCAAATACGTGAGGAGGCAAGGCTTCCTGAGCGCAGGTGAGAGCGCCAGCTACAACCGCACTCTCAATGAAATTGAGCGCAAGCTGGGCTGATCAAGGTCAAGCCGACATCATCGGCCGACGGGGTCTAGGGCCGTCACCACCTTCACAGGATCGGTGCCGCTGTTGAACGCCGCGACGATCGACACGCCCGGCCGCGCGGCGACCCGACCTCGTCAGCCGAGCTGGAACCAGTCTCCAGGCTGGCGGGCGTCGACGCCGACGCCGAACTCGGCGGCCTTGGCGCGCAAGCGCTCGACCGGGTGCGGGGTCTCGTCGTAGCGCCCGGCCTTGTTGAGCGAGCCGTAGTGGATGGGCGTGACCGAAGCGGCGTGGATGATGTGGGCGGCCGCCGCCGCCTCTTCCGGCGTCATCGTGGCCTCAACCGGGCTCGGCGGCCGAAGGTGCGGCCACACGCACACCGGGGCGTTGACCGGCAGGAAGGCGGCGTCGAACGAGCCGAAACGGTGGGCTATGCGCCACCAGCTCCCGTGGTTAAGCGTGTCGCCGGCGTGGAGGATGCGACGGCCGCCGCATTCCACGATCCAGCTGTGCTGCGGGTCGCCGAACCCGTCCACCGCCGGCGCCGAGATCATGCGGAACGGGCCGGCCGTGCGTTCCTCCCACACGCCGACGACCTCGACCGCGAGCGTGCGCCGGGCGAACTTGGCCTCGCCGAGGGCGGTCAGCTCCAGGTCGTCCTTGTCGCCGGTGGCGCGGGCCGGGCGCAGCACCGGCGCGCCCGGCAGCAGGGCGCCGGCCAGGGCGTCCGCGTCGGCGTGGTCGGCGTGCAGGTGGGTCAGGAGCGCTCCGGCCGCCCGCCCCGGGCGCGACGCCGCGGGGAACGGCTCGTCGGGCCTGCGCAGCAAGGGCGCCATGGGAGCGACGTCCTGGACGTAATCGATCAGGAGCGTCCGGCCGTCGCATTCGACCTCCACGCCCGCCCACCCCAGTCTGCGTATCCTCATCGTCAGCTCCTCGTGGGCCGCGCGACGGCGGCGGTTTGCGTGGGGCCTCGCCCCCCCCCCGACGGGAAGCGGCGGCCCGTGCGGTCGGGCGCCCAGGCCGCGACACCGATCTGGAACAGGGCGAGCGACGCGGCGACTGCCGACCGGCGCACCCCTGTCCCGACGTGACGCGGCGTCGGTTCACCGCTTCAGCAGGGTCGAGATCGCGCGCTTGGCCGAGGCTGCGGGCTGGTCCACGCCCTTGATGTGGGCCTCGGTGACCGCGCCATCGAGCAGGATGAGGATCAGGTCGGCCTGCTCGGCGCGATCGGCGCGGTGCTCGTCCAGCAAACCCAGGACGTGGTCGCGCAGGGCGCGCTTGTACGAAGTCACGAGTTCGTGGATCGGGCCGGTCGCATCAACCGCCTGAAGGCTGGCGTGGATGAAGGGACAACCGCGGTGGTCGGAG
>CAXSDV010000078.1:0-7709 GCA_964235945.1 uncultured Caulobacteraceae bacterium | reverse complement strand
GGAAGCCGGACGATCAGTTCGCATCCGTCTCGGAAATGACGGGCGCCGTGGACGCGACCACCCGCATAAACCTCCATGTAGACGGGGTCCTCTCCGCCGCCTTCGGCGCGCGCATGTGCCACCACCCGGTGCACGCCGGCGGCGGCGCCCACGCCAGGCCCCCACAACACGCATCCCGCCGGCCCGGCCGAGACCTTCAGCGCTCCGTCGCCGAGCGGATCGGCGCCGCGAGGAGCGACGACGCCGGGATGAGTTGCGGGCAGGAACATGTCCTTGCTTCTAGGCTTGACGCACTGACGTGCAACCAGGGTGAGCGGCGCGGGGCGCGGGTCGGTGCTGATCGACGCACGCGATTGCGTCGGTGCGTCCGGCGCACTAACCGGGTGCTGTTGCCCGTCGACGGGCGGTCTGAGCCCTACTGAATGACGGCCGATCCTGTTCCGCCGTCCGCCCCGCCCCGGCCGCGCCTGGCGGCGTTGTTCTGGTTCTACACGGCGTTCGACCTCTGCCGCGAGCGGGTGGCCGAGCTGCGGCGGCTGAACCCGGGGACGCCGGTGTACGGGCTGTACGGGGGCGCGCCGGAGGAGGCGCAGGCCGCCTGCGCCGCGCTCGGGCCGGTGCTGGACGACCTGTGGCTCTACGAGGCGCCCTCCACCGCCACCTATCGCTGGGTGCAGGGCGACCAAGTGGTGGCCGCCTGGGCGCGCGAGCGGGGCTTCACGCTCGCCTGGGACACGGTGGTGCTGGTGCAATGGGACCTCGTCACCGCCCTCCCCCTGGCCGAGCTCCTGGAGGACTTGCGGCCGGGCGAGGCGGTGTTCTCCGGCGATCGCCCCCTGGCGGGCATGGAGACCTGGTGGGGCTGGGGCGGGGCGCACCCGCCCGCCCGCCCGACGCTGGAAGCGTTCCGCGCCTGGCTCCTGGACGCGCACGGCTATGACGGGCCGCTGTGGGCGTGCCTGTTCATCCTCGTGGCCCTGCCCCGCGCCTTCCTTGAGCGCTACGTCGCCGACGGCCCGCCCGAGCCCGGCTTCATCGAGTACAAGCTGAACACCCTGGCGCGCGTCTACGACGTCCCGGTCCGACCCACCCCGCGCTTTTGGCCGTGGTGGAGGTCGGAGCCCGCCACCCGCGACGCCCCCCCTTCCGCCCGCCGGCTCAACGCCGCGGGGGAGGAGCCTTCGGACGCCGAGTTGGCGCAAGACCTGGCCCGGCCGGAGGGCGCGCGCGCGTTCCACCCCGTCACCCGTTCGGTGACTTTGGCGCGCCTGCCCGTGGCGCCGCCCCCCACGCCCACCCACGCCTGCCGGGTGTGCGGCTCGGGCGAGGGCTTCCGCACCCACGCCGCGCGCGAGATGATGTTCGGCTTCCGCGACCGCTTCACCTACGGCGAGTGCGGGCGATGCGGCTGCGTGCAGCTGCTCGATCCGCCCGCCGACCTCGGCCGCTATTACGGGCCGGGCTATTACAGCTTCGGCGCGGACCTGGATGCCGAGTTCGCCGACGGGGCGGTGCGCGAGGCGCGCGGCCGGGCGGTGCGCGACCTGTTGACCCTGCCGGAGGCGGAGGCCCGCGCGGTCGCCCACGCCGACATGCGCCGGCCGCTCTGGTCGCTGCGGCCGCTGGGGCTGACGCCCGACAGCCGCGTGCTCGACGTGGGTTGCGGCTCGGGTCGGCTTCTTCACCAACTGCGCTTGGCGGGATTCACCGGCGGAATGGGAGCCGACCTCTTCCTGCCTCAGGAGGTGCGCTACGCGAACGGGTTGCGCGTGCTCAAGGCGGACCTGACCGAGCTGGACGGCGGGTGGGACGCGATCATGCTCCACCACGCCTTCGAGCACCTGCCCGACCCCGCTCGCGCCCTGGCCGACGCCGCCGACCGGCTGAAGCCCGGCGGCAGGCTGCTCCTGCGCCTGCCGATGGCCGACAGCGAGGCGTGGCGCATCTACGGCGCGGACTGGGTGCAACTCGACTGCCCCCGCCACTTCTTCCTGCACACGCGCAAGAGCCTCGCCGTGCTGGCCGCGGGCGCGGGGCTGGAGATCCAGCGAGTGGACTGCGACAGCTACGAGCTTCAGTTCTGGGGTAGCGAGCAGTACCGGCGCGACATCGCCCTGCATGACGAGGGCTCCCACTGGGGCGGCCGCCCCGGCCCGTTCGGGCCCGAGCGCATGGCCGCTTGGCGCGCGCGCTCGATCGAGCTGAACGCGCAGGGGCGAGGCGACCAGGCGGCGGTGTACTTCAAGAAACCCGGCTGATCTGGCGGGCCCGGTCGACGGAGTTCAGGGCGTCTTGGCCCAGCCCGACACGTCCAGCCCCGACAGGGAGCCGAACTCGACGAGGTCTTCGCGGTAGAGACCGGCCAGCAGCGCGCGGTCCTCGTCGGTGAAAACCGAGCCCAGGTCGCGCTCGGCCCCGATGTTGGCGCGCAAAGGCTCGACCGTCGCGGGCGGCTCCACGCCTAGAAAGCGCGATACGGCCGCGACCGTTTCGGCCGGCCGCGCCGAAAGATCCTGCGAGCGGAGCGACAGGACGTTCCCCGCCCCGAACAGGGCGTGGGCCCGGGCGAGCTGGGCCGCGTAGAATCCGCGCTCCACGTAAGAATAGACCCGGTGGTGGCCGGGGGCGGAGGCGTCGCCCGGGTGCAGGCGCGCGCGACCCCCGCGGATGGCCCAGGCGAAAGGAGCCTCGTCGAAGCCGCGCGCCTTCTCCATGCGCCAGTGCGACCAGGCGCGCTCCACCGGATCGCGGAAGACGAGGATCAGGCGCATGTCGGCGCGGTAGCGTGCGATCCGCTCCAGGCTCGGCGGCCAGTAGATGTAGACGGGCGTGGCCTCCCCCAGGCGCGCCCGCCCTTCCAGTCCTGAGAAGCGGTCGTGATAACCCGCGTGGTCGGGCGCGGACCAGTCGATCGCCTCGTCGTCGAAGTGGTGCAACTCCTTGTCGGCGGGCAATCCCAAGGCCGGGTGCAGGCGCAGTTGGTCGTGCAGGGCGGTGGTGCCGCCCTTCTGCACGCCGGCCACCAGGAAATCGATGCGCGGCCGGTCCACCGCGATCAGCCCGCCGCCGCCACGGCCCGGTCGACGACCTCGAGCCAAGCGGGCTCGCACAAGCGTGCGCGGTCGAAGCGCTCCACCACCGTGCGGCGGGCGGCGGCGCGCAGGGGGGCGAAGTCCCGCGGGCGGAGGCAAGCGTCGATCATGGCCTGCGAGAGCGCGGGAACGTCGCTGAAAGGCAGGAGCCGCCCGTTCACCCCATCCGTCACCGCGTCGTGCAGCGGCCCGGTGTCGGACGCGATCACCAGCGCCTCGCACGCCATGGCCTCCAGCAGCGACCAGGAGAGCACGAAGGGGTAGGTGTAGTAGACGTGGGCGGACGCGATCGACACCGCGTCCAGCATGGTGTCGTGGGGCACGGGGCCGGTGAAGTGCAGGCGCGACAGGTCGAGCCGGCCTTCCAGCTCCGCCAGCATGCGCGCCTTCCAGGTGCCGCCCTCGGCGGTGGCGCCGTAGCCGCGCGCATTGTCGTTCCCGATCAGCACCGCGTGCGCCTCGGGCACGGCCTCCATCAGCGCCGGCAGGGCGCGCATGAAGGTGTTGAAGCCGCGCAGGGGCTCGAAATTGCGGTTGATGAAGGTGACCACCGGCGTCGAGCGGTCCAGCGTCGGGCCGTCCTTGATCTTGAGCTTGGCGTCCGGGCGCGGGCGGATGCGGTCGGTGTCCACCCCCTCGTGGATCGTGCGGATCAGCGGAGCGAACACCGGCGGGAACTGGGAGGCCTGGAAGGCGGTGGGCGCCACGATCGCGTGGGCCTGGGCGTAGGCCAGGGCGAGGGTGGCGTTCTTGGCCTCGATGCGCCAGCGCTCGTCCTGGCCGGGTTCGCCGAACTCGGGGTCGAAGCCCACGTCGGCCCCGGTGGCGTGGTAGTAGAACTCCCCGTGCAGCACCTGGCGCGCGCGGGGGAAGACGTCCTGCAGCAGCAGGGTCTCGCCCCAGCCGGGATGGCCCACGATCACGCGGGGGTCGAAGCCCTTGGCCTTGAGGTCGACCGCCACCTCGGCGGCGGCGCGGGCGCGCAGCAGGTCGGCCTCGGCGCGGATCGCGTAGGCGAAGGTGTCCTTGCCCGTGCCGCGGCCCAGCTTCCACTGGCGCACGGGGATGTCCGCCGAGCGCGCGGTGGCGCTGCCGATGGCCGCGCACCGCCAGCCGCGCCGCTTGAGCGCCGCCGCCAGAAAGCCGAACTGTGCGGGGAAGTTGTTGTGGACGAAGAGAACGTCCGTACGGTCCGTCACGCGCCTGGGGCCTCCTGCGCCGAGGCGGCGGCGCGCGGACGCTTCTAGGCCAGGAGTTCGCGATGCGTCGACCACCCGTTCCGCGCCCCGCCGTCGCAGGCGCGATCCTGCTGGCCCTGCCCTTGGCCTTGCTCACGGGCGGCGCGGCGCCCCCGCCGGCCTCCGGCGCGCAGTCGTCCGCACCCGTCCCTGCGCCGCGGCTCGTTTGGCCGCTCGCGTGCGAGCTGGGCCGCACCTGCTTCATCCAGCGTTACCTGGACCGCGACCCCGGCCCCGGCGCGCGCGACTACACCTGCGGCTCCGACACTCAGAACGGCCATAACGGCACGGACATCCGCCTGCGCGACATGATCGACCAGCGCCGCGGGGTCGACGTGCTGGCCGCCGCCGACGGCGTGGTGCTGCGTTTGCGCGACGGCGAACCCGACATCAACGTGCGCGAGCGGGGCTTGGCCGCGGTGAAGGGGACCGAGTGCGGCAACGGCGTGGTGGTGGACCACGGCGACGGCTGGGAAACCCAATACTGCCACATGGCCAGGGGCTCGCTCGTGGTGAAACCGGGTCAGGCGGTGCGCGCCGGCCAACCGCTGGGTCGCGTGGGCCTGTCGGGCGAGACCGAGTTCCCCCACCTGCACATCAGCGTCAGCCACCGGACGGTGGCCGTGGACCCCTTCGCCCCCGGGCCCGGCGTAGGCGATCCCGGCGCGGGCGGGACCTGCGGATCGGGCGCGAGCCTGTGGGTGCGCCCGCCGCCCTACGCCGGGCGCCAGGTGGTCGACACCGGCTTCACCGATCACCCGGTCGACCAGGCCGCGATCGACGCGGGCGGCGTGCCCGCGCCCGGAGCGGAGGCGCCCTACCTCGTGGCCTACGTGCTCGCCACCAACCTGCGGGCGGGCGACGTGGTCAGGTTCACGCTCTCCGGCCCGGGCGGGGTGGTGCTGGCGCCGGGCGTGCAGCCGCCGCTGGCCGCCTCCCGCCAGCAGCTCCCCCTCTACGTCGGCAAGCGCCGCCCCGCCGCCGGCTGGCCCAAGGGGACCTACCGAGCAGAGCTGCGCGTGGAGAACGCCGGCCGACCGGTGCTGACCCGCAGCTTTGAAACCGCGCTCTAGCGGCCCCGCGGCGACCACGCCTTGACGCGGAGGCGGCGCCCGGGCCGTGTTCGCGCTTTCCGCGCGCGCCGAACGGTTTGTCCATGCCCCGCCAACTCTCGCTGTTCCACCCCGCCGGGCGGCTGGGCGTCGGCCCCAACCCCTTCGGCAAGGATGTGGCCAACGCCGGCCTGTTTCGCGCGCTGATCGGCCACGGCGGGTTCGAGCGGGTGCACGTGGCCGCCGCCCGCCCCCTCCCCGCCGCGCAGGTCGCCGCCGACGCCCCGCCGCCCCCCGGCATGACGCTGACCACCGGCCTGTGCGTCGACCCCGGCCCGATCCGCGAGACGGGCGCGCTGCTGCGTGGCCAGCCGGACCTCGCCGAACTCGCCTGGATGCGCCGGCGCGCGGGGGGTGACCAACTGTGGAGCCTGGCGGGCCTGGTCCACACCCTCGCGCCCCCCGCCACGCGCGCGATGATCGCCGAAGCGGCGGTCGCCCCCGTCCAGCCCTGGGACGCGCTGGTCTGCACCTCCCCGGCCGTGGCCGACGCGCTCGTCGCCATGTTCGACGGCTGGAACGACCACCTGCAGGCGCGCTTCGGCGGATCGCTGCGCCCGCGGCCGCGCCTGCCGGTGATCCCGCTCGGGGTGGACGCGGCCGCCTGCGCCGCCGCCGCCGACCGGCCGGGCGCGCGCGCCCGGCTGCGGGCGGAGCTGGGCTTGGCGGAGGCGGACGTGCTGGTCGCCTGGGTGGGGCGGCTGTCCTTCTTCGAGAAGGCCTTCCCCCAGCCCATGTTCCGCGCGCTGGGCGAGGCGGCGGCCGCCACGGGGGTGCGCACCGTCTTCGCCCTGGCAGGCTGGTTCCCGGGCGGCGAGGCGGACCGTGCGCGCTACGAGGAAGCCGCCCGCGCCTATGCGGGCCCGGCGACCGTCGCCTTCCTGGACGGCAACGACCCCGCCCGCGTCGCCGACCTATGGGCCGCCGCCGACGTGTTCCTGTCCCTGGTGGACAACGTGCAGGAGACCTTCGGCCTCACCCCGCTGGAGGCCATGGCCTCGGGGCTGCCGGTGGTGGTCAGCGACTGGGACGGCTACCGCGCCAACGTCCGCCATGGGGAGGACGGCTTCCTGGTCCCCACCCTCGGCGGCGCGCCGGGAGCGCTGGGCGAAAGCCTGGCGGCGCGCCACAACCTCGGGCTCGAGAGCTACCAGAACTATGTGGGCGCCGTGGCCCAGCACACGGCGGTGGACGTGGGAACCGCCGCCGACGCCCTGGCCCGGCTCCTGGCCGACCCGCCGTTGCGACGCCGCATGGGGGCGTCCGGCCGCGCCCACGTCCTCGCGCGCTTCGACTGGCCGGTGGTGGCGCGGCTCTACGCCGACCTGTTCGCTGAACTCGAAACGCTGCGCCCCCGCGAGGTCGCCCCGGCCGCGCCGCGGCTCAACCCTGTGCGCGGCGACCCGTTCGCCGACTTCGCGGGCTTCGCGACGGAGGTGCTGGGGCCGGACACGCGCCTGCGCCTTCGCGGGGGCGACGTGGCCTCCGAACGCGCGCGGCTGGCGACGGTGGAGCTCGACGGAGCCTACGGCGTCCTGCGGCTCGACGCCGACGAGACCACGCGCGTGTTGGACCGTCTGGCGACGGGCCCGCTGTCCGTCCGCGAGCTGCTGGAGGCCCTGCCCGCCGCGCGCCGGCCCTTCGGCGCGGCGACGCTGACCTGGCTTTGCAAGCTGGGCGTGACGGCCTGGGGGTGACGCCCCGGCCGCCTCAGCCCGGCAGGTGGTTGGAGCGGGACAGGATCACGAGCATGCCGTACTTGGCCATCCACACCACGCCGCGCTCCAGGAAGGGCCGCCGGCCCGCGGGGAAGCGCAGGAGGAGATCGCCCAGCGCCACCTGCGGCGCGGCGGCCAGCGCCTCGACGATGGCGCGCACCTCGTCGGGGGTGGGCAGGTACTGGGGCATGAGGCGCACCAGAGGCTTGGCCATCAGCGCCTCCACCGCCGGCTGGTCCATGCCGGGGGCCGCCGCCAGCAGGGTGGTGGAGGTGGCCCACTCGGTGGGGTAGCTCGCGAACATGCGGAAGGGGTCGGGCCGCCAGGGATTGTCCGCCGCGTTGCGCGAGCGCGGGGCTTCGGCCGGGGCGGCGCGCCGCCGCGCGTCCAGCTCGGCCCACAGGGCCTCGTACTGGGGGATGATGCGCCCCCAGTCGAACACCTCCAGCGCCCGCCGCCGGGCCGCCGCCCCCATACGCCGCCGCAGCTCCGGATTCTCGATCAACTCCAGCAACGCCCGCGCCGCGGCGTCGAGGTCCACGGCGGTGA
>CAXSDV010000077.1:0-7727 GCA_964235945.1 uncultured Caulobacteraceae bacterium | reverse complement strand
CCCTTCACGCCGCCTGGTTCCGCGCCATGGTCGAGCACGTCAAGGCGGCCCTGGCCGGGGCGCGCATGCCCGACCCGCTGGCGGCCGCCTTCGCCGCCGGCCAGGGACATCTGGTGGGCACCTCCGGCGCCATCACCAGCCTGGCGGGCATGCACCTGGGGCTGCGCCGCTACGACCGCTCGCGGGTGGACGGCCTCTGGCTGTCCCACGACGACTGCACGGCCTGCGCCGAGCGCCTCATGGCGCTGGGGCAGGCGGCGCGGGCGCGCGAACCCTGCATCGGTCCCGACCGGGCGGACCTCGTGCTGGCGGGGGCGGCCATACTGGAGGCGGTGCAGGAGATGTGGCCGTGCGCGCGCGTGCGCGTGGCCGACCGCGGCCTGCGCGAGGGGTTGCTGATCGAAATGATGGGCGCGCGCCCGTCCGCGTCCCGGCGGCGGCGGAACGGTTCGCCGCGCCCCGCGCTCCCCGCCTGAGCGCCTGGCCGGCGCAGCCACCGGAGCCTACCCATGCCCGCCCTCTACACCGCCGTCGCCCACACCAACCGCGGCGGACGCCAGGGCGGACGTGCGCGAACGGACGACGGCAAGGTGCAGGTTGACCTCGCCTTCCCGAAGGAGATGGGCGGAGACGGAAACGGCACCAATCCCGAGCAACTCGTCGCCCTGGGCTATTCCGCCTGCTTCGCCTCCGCCGTGGGCGCGGTCGCCAAGAAGCACGGCGCCGACATCGACGGGCTGGACGTGACCTGCCGCGCCACCATCGGCAAGGACGGCGAGGACTTCGCCCTGTCCTTCGAGATCGAGGCCAAGCTGCCCAAGCTCTCCCAAGCCGACGCGGACGCCTTGATCGCCGAGGCGCACACGGTGTGCCCCTACAGCCGGGCTTTCAAGAACACCGCGCCCACCAGCGCCAAGGCCGTCGGCGGGGCCTGATCGGCGAGTGCGGGTCCGGCGGGTGGCCGCCGGGCGCGGGCGGGCGTAAGGCTCGCCCGCCATGGCCGACGACGCGTCCGATCCCCCGCCTCCCCAGGCCGAACGCCGCCGCATGGTGCGCCCGCCGTCGCGCGGCCGGGTGGAGGGGCGCTCCATGGGCGCGCGGCTCAAGACCGCCGACCAGCGCAGCCTGTCCTCCCAGCAGTGGCTCAACCGCCAGATCAACGATCCCTACGTCCAGCGCGCCCAAGCCGAAGGATGGCGCTCGCGCGCCGCCTTCAAGCTGATCGAGATCGACGACCGGCTGCACCTGCTCAAGCGCGGCCAGCGGGTGGTGGACCTCGGCTGCGCGCCGGGCGGTTGGGTGCAGGTGGCGCTCAAGCGCGGCGCGGCGGCGGTGGCGGGCGTCGACCTGCTGCCGGTGGAGTTCATCCCCGGGGCCGAGCTGATCGAGGGCGACTTCACCGATCCGGCGGTCGGGCCCGAGCTCCTGGCGCGCGTCGGCGGCGCGCCGGACGTGGTGCTCTCCGACATGGCCCCCAACACCATGGGCCACGCCGCCACCGACCACCTGCGCATCGTGGGGCTGATCGAGGCGGCCGCCGCCTTCGCCGTCGCGCACCTGAAGCCGGGCGGGACCTTCCTCACCAAGTCTTTCCAGGGCGGGGCGGAGGGCGAACTGCTGCGGGGCCTGAAGGCGGCCTTCACCGACGTGCGCCACATCAAGCCCGAGGCCAGCCGCAAGGACTCGAGCGAGGTTTACCTGATCGCCACGGGGCTGAAGCGGCGCTAGCCGTCGGTCCGCCGGTCGGCGATGGACCTCGACCGCAAGCGTGTTAGCGTCCCGCTTCTGCGTCGCGCGGTCCCCTGGAAGCGAGGGGGCCGGCGGGTGTCCAGCCCTCGCGACCCCAAGGACCAGGCACATGGCCGCGAACACGCCGTACTATCCCGTGACCCCGCCCGTCGCGGACGGCGACGTCCGCGTGTTCCTCAGCGCGGAAGCGGTTGAGTCCGGCTGTTTCGATCGCCGACGCCGAGTCTTGTTCGTGAACGGCATGGATAACATCGGGCAGAAGCACATGGACTCCGCCCTTACACTATCGCTTCTACAGATGTGCACGGTGGTGGGCGTCTACAACGCGACATCCGGGCCGGTTTCTGACGTGGGCCAGTGCTTGGGAGACAAGTTCCAGTACAATGGCTCGCTCTATGATATGATCAAGCGGGTCGTGACCGGGCGGGGCGAGGCCGAGGTGCGCGCGGCGCTGAACCGCAATCACTGCCAGAGCGTCCTATTCGATCTCTTGCGCCGGCCCGAGAACCGTAAGATCGAGATTTTCGCGCACAGCCAGGGCAACCTGATCGTCAGCAACGTGCTCGAGGCCATCATGATGGTCGACGGGGCGGACGCGATCAAAGGCTGGAAGGTGAACACTTTCGGTTCGCCCGCGGTCGGTTGGCCGGACGGCCTGACGATCCAGGAGTACGGGTTCACCTTCGACATGGTGAACATGCTGTCCGGCCCCAATTTCACCCGCGCAATTTCCAAGGTGGGTTGGCCTTCGGGAACGAAGTGGCCGATGACCCACGGCTTCGACTGGTACATGAAGGAAGACCCCGCCTTCACCATCAATCGATTCCGGACAGGAGGCTGGGGCTTGACCTTCAACATGGACGAGGAGGGCTTGGCCGACTGCCTCATCGCCATGGGCGTCAACATGCGGCGGGTTGGAGCTGTCTTCGCGTATCTCGAGGAGAACCACAGCAACGATTCCGACGACGTCGCCCAATACTACTTGGACAAGGTGCGTGCTTCGCGTCCCGAGATCGGTCGCGCCCTGGCGAAGACGCCCGAGCTTCGCAAGCGGCTGACGCACATCCTGGGCGCCGGCTGGACCAGCTCGGGCGAACAGAAGGATATCGACTACCTAAACTCCCTCCGCTAGCCCCCACTGAGGAGCGGAGATGACGAGCGGGAACGGCGCTCCGGTGACAAGCCGGCGAGCGGCCGCTATATCGCACCCGCAAAATGGAGGCTCCGCATGGAGATTCGCGAAGGGCTCACCTTCGACGACGTTTTGCTCGAACCCGGTCCGTCCGAGGTCATGCCGGCGCAGGCGTCCACGGCCACCCGGTTCACGCGCGAACTGAAGCTGAACATACCCCTCGTGTCCTCCGCCATGGACACGGTGACCGAGAGCCGGCTGGCCATCGCCATGGCGCAGGCCGGGGGCCTGGGCGTCATCCACCGCAACCTGACCCCCGCCGAGCAGGCCGACCAGGTGCGCGAGGTGAAGCGCTACGAGAGCGGCATGGTGATCAACCCCATCACCATCCACCCGGACACCACTCTGGCCGAGGTGCGTGAGATCAAGCGGCGGCGCCGCATCTCCGGCTTCCCGGTGGTGGAGCGCGGCACGGGCAAGCTCGTGGGCCTGCTCACCAACCGCGACATGCGCTTCGAGGACGACGACGCGCGCACCGCCGCCGACCTGATGACGCGCGAAAACCTCGCCACCGTGCGCGAGGGCGCCCCGGCCGCCGAAGCGCGCGCCATGCTCCAGCGGCGGCGGATCGAGCGGCTGGTGGTGGTGGACGACGAGGGCCGGGCCGTGGGCCTCGTCACCGTCAAGGACATCGAGAAGAGCCAGGCCTTCCCGCTCGCCGCCAAGGACGACAAGGGGCGCCTCTTGGTGGGCGCCGCCTCCAGCGTGGGCGACTCCGGCTTCGAGCGCTCCATGGCGCTGGTGGAGGCGGGGGTGGACGTGGTGGTGATCGACACCGCCCACGGCCACAGCGTCCACGTGGCCGAGGCGGTGCGCCGGGTGAAGCGCGAGAGCAACCGCGTGCAGGTGGTGGCGGGCAACGTCGCCACCTACGACGGCGCGCGCGCCCTGATCGACGCGGGGGCGGACGCGGTGAAGGTCGGCATCGGGCCGGGCTCCATCTGCACCACGCGAATCGTGGCGGGGGTGGGCGTGCCCCAGCTCACCGCGGTCAGCGAGGCGGCGCGCGCCGCGAAGGGCTCGGGCGCGCCGGTGATCGCCGACGGAGGCATCAAGTTCTCCGGCGACCTGGCCAAGGCGCTGGCGGCGGGCGCCGACTGCGCCATGCTGGGTTCCATGTTCGCCGGCACCGAGGAGGCGCCCGGCGAGGTGTTCCTCTACCAGGGCCGCTCCTACAAGTCGTACCGGGGCATGGGCTCGGTGGGCGCCATGGCCAGCGGCTCGGCCGACCGCTACTTCCAGAAGGAGGTGTCGGACTCGATGAAGTTCGTGCCCGAGGGCATCGAGGGCCAAGTCGCCTTCAAGGGACCCATCGCCGCCATCGTCCACCAGCTCGTGGGCGGCCTGCGCGCGGCCATGGGCTATGTCGGCGCCCCCACCATCGCCGAGCTGCAGGCGCGCGCCCGCTTCGTGCGCATCTCGGCGGCGGGCCTGCGCGAAAGCCACGTGCACGACGTGCAGGTGGTGCGCGAGGCGCCCAACTACCCCATGGGAGGCTGACGCCATGACCCCGACCCTGATCGCCCTCGCCTGGACGCTGGTCCTGGCCGTGGTGCAGATCTTCCTGCCCGCCGGCTTCCGCAACCGCGAGACGGGGATCGAGTACAACGCCGGCCCCCGCGACGATCCTGGGCCGCCGGTGGGCAAGGTGACGGGCCGCCTCAAGCGCGCCCTGGAGAACCTCTACGAGACCCTTCCTTTGTTCGCGGCCGCAGTGCTGATCGCCCACGTGGCCGACCGCGAGGGACCGCTCACCGCTTGGGGCGCCTGGATCTACCTGGTCGCGCGGGTGGTCTACCTGCCGCTCTACGGCTTCGGCGTGCCCAAGCTGCGCTCGGTCGCCTGGGGCGTGTCCATGCTGGGCTTCCTCCTCGTGCTCGTCGCCGTGCTCAAGCCGGCGTGACGCCCGGCGCGCGCCTGTCCGCGGCGATCGAGGTGCTGGACGCGATCGCCACCGAGCGCGCCCGGGCCGACGAGGTGCTCAAGGCCTGGGGCCGCGCCCACCGCTACGCCGGTTCCAAGGACCGCCGGGCGGTGGCCGAGCGCGTGTACGCGGTGCTGCGCGCCCGCGCGCGCATCGTTTGGCGCATGGGCGCGGACGACGGGCGCGCCCTGGTGCTGGGCTCGCTGGTCGAGGTGGACGCGCTGGACGCCGACGCGCTGGACGCCCTCCTCACCGGCGAGGGCCACGCCCCCGCGCCGCCCACCGCCGGGGAGCGCGCCCGGCTCCTGTCGGCGCCGCCGCCCGCGCCGCCCGCGGTGCGCGCGGGCGTGCCTGATTTCGTGGCGCAGGCGCTGGAGGCCCGCTTCGGCGCGGCCTGGGAGGCGGAGGCCCGCGCGCTGATCGGCGACCGCGCGCCGCTGGACCTGCGGCTCAACACCCTGCGCGGCGGGCGCGACGCGGCGTTGCGCCTCCTGGCCCACGACGGTCTGGAGCCCGCGCCCACGCCGTGGTCGTCCCTCGGCCTGCGCCTGCCGGCCGCGCTCGCGCCGGACATACAGCGCACCCGCGCCTGGCTGGACGGCTGGGTGGAGGTGCAGGACGAGGCCAGCCAGGTCGCCGCCGCCCTCGCGGGCGCCGCGCCGGGCGCCGCGGTGGTCGACTATTGCGCGGGCGGCGGCGGCAAGACCCTGGCGCTCGCCGCCGCCATGGAGCGGCGCGGGACGTTGCACGCCCTGGACGTCGACCGCCGGCGCCTGGACGCGCTGGCGCCCCGCCTCGCCCGCGCGGGCGCCGAAGCCCGGGTGCGCCGCATCGGGCCGCAGGGGGAGGGGGCCGACGATCTGGAGGGCGCGGCCGACCTCGTGTTCGTGGACGCGCCGTGCTCGGGCTCGGGCACCTGGCGGCGCCATCCGGAGGCGGCATGGCGGCTCACCCCCGAGACGGTGGAGCGTCTGGCCGCGCTGCAGGCGGCCATTCTCCTGCGGGCCGCCGCCCTGGTGGCCCCGGGCGGGCGCCTCGTCTACGCCACCTGCTCGGTGCTGGACGCGGAGAACCGGGCGACGGCCGCCGCCTTCGCCGCGGCCCGCCCCGACTTCCGCCCGCTGCCCGTCGCCGCCGCCGCCGCCGCCGCCCCGGGGCTCACCCCCGCCGCGGCGATCCGCCTTGCCGAGCTGGCGGACCCTCCCCATACGCTCCAGCTCACCCCCGCCCGCACCGGCACGGACGGCTTCTTCGCCGCCCTGTTCGAGAGACCCGCATGAACGTCGAGCTTCCCCCCGCCCCGGCTCCCGAAGGCGAGGGCCACCAGCGCGTGCTGGTGGTGGACTACGGCAGCCAGGTCACCCAGTTGATCGCCCGGCGCATGCGCGAGGACCGCGTGTTCTGCGAGGTCCACCCCTGCCACAAGGTCGACGAGGCCTTCCTGCGGGAGTTCAAGCCCGCCGCCATCGTGCTCTCCGGCGGGCCCGAGAGCGTCACCCACAAGGACAGCCCCCGCGCGCCCGAAGCCCTGTTCGAGCTGGGCGTGCCGGTGCTGGGCGTCTGCTACGGCGAGCAGATCATGTGCCACCAGCTCGGCGGCGAGGTCAGCGCGGGCGCCCCCGAGTACGGCCGCGCCGACATCGAGATCGTGCGCGACAGCCCCCTGTTCGTCGGCCTGGGCGAGGCGGGCTCCAAGGAGCCCGTGTGGATGAGCCACGGCGACTGCGTCACCGCCATGCCTCCCGGCTTCCACGTGATCGCCGCCAGCGAGGGCGCGCCCTACGCCGCCATCGCCGACGAGGGCCGGCGCTTCTACGGCCTGCAGTTCCACCCGGAGGTGGTCCACACCCCGCGCGGCGAGCTGATGATCAGGAACTTCACCCGCCGCATCGCAGGATGCTCGGGCGATTGGACCATGGCGACCTTCCGCGACGAGCAGGTGGCCAAGATCCGCGAGCGGGTGGGCGACGCGAAGGTGATCTGCGGCCTGTCCGGCGGCGTGGACAGCTCGGTGGCCGCCGTGCTGATCCACGAGGCCATCGGCGACCAGCTCACCTGCGTGTTCGTCGACACGGGCCTGATGCGCCACGGTGAGGCCGACGAGGTGGTCAAGCTGTTCCGCGACCACTATGCGATCCCGCTGGTCCACGTGGACGCGGGCGACACCTTCCTGGACGCGCTGGCGGGCGAGAGCGACCCGGAGCGCAAGCGCAAGACCATCGGCCGCCTGTTCGTCGAGGCCTTCGACCGCGAAGCGGCCAAGATCGAGGGGGCGCAATTCCTCGCCCAGGGCACGCTCTACCCCGACGTGATCGAGAGCGTGTCGTTCAGCGGCGGGCCCTCCCACGTCATCAAGAGCCACCACAACGTGGGCGGCCTGCCCGAGCACATGAAGCTCAAGCTGGTGGAACCCCTGCGCGAACTCTTCAAGGACGAGGTGCGCGCCTTGGGCCGCGAACTCGGCCTGCCCGCCGCCTTCGTGGGGCGCCATCCCTTTCCGGGGCCGGGCCTCGCCATCCGCATCCCCGGCGAGGTCACGCGCGACAAGGTCGCCACCCTCCAGCAGGCGGACCGCATCTGGTTGGACGAGATCAGGCGCGCGGGCCTGTACGACTCGATCTGGCAGGCCTTCGCCGTGCTCCTGCCCGTCAAGACGGTGGGCGTCATGGGCGATGCGCGCACCTACGAGAACGTGCTGGCGCTGCGCGCGGTGCGGGCGACCGACGGCATGAGCGCCGACATGTTCCGCTTCCCCTGGGAGGTGCTGGAGCGCGCCTCCACCCGCATCGTCAACGAGGTGCGCGGCGTCAACCGCGTGGTCTACGACATCACCTCCAAGCCCCCCGGCACCATCGAGTGGGA
>CAXSDV010000076.1:0-7925 GCA_964235945.1 uncultured Caulobacteraceae bacterium | reverse complement strand
CCCGTGCGCCCGAGCAGAAGTCCACCATCCCCGCCCTGGCCTTCGCCCTGTCGGCGGGGGGCGCGCCGCGGTGGTCGTCGCGCGATCCGGCGGCGCTGGCCCGCGAGGGCTATGGGCGAAACCCCGTCGCCTACCGCTGCGTGCGGATGCTGGCGGAGGCGGCGGCGAGCCTGCCCATGGCGGTGTTCGCCGCGGGGGCCCGCGCCCCGGACCACCCGCTCCAGCGCCTGCTGGACCGGCCCAACCCCGAGGCCGGCGGTTCCGACCTGCTGGAGGGTTTCTTCGCCGCCCTGCAGATCTACGGCAGCGCCTACCTGGAGGCGGCGGGCCCGGCGGACGCGCCCCCCGCCGAGCTCTACGGCCTGCGCGCCGACCGCACCCGCGCCGTGCCCGGCCCGGACGGCTGGCCCGCGGCCTGGGTGTACGAGGCGGACGGTCGCGCCCGCACCCTGGCGCGCGAGGCGGACGGCTGGAGCCCGGTGCTCCAGCTGCGCCTGTTCAACCCGCTGGACGACCACTACGGCCTGTCGCCGCTCACCCCCGCCGCCGCCGCGCTGGACGTGCACAACGCGGGCTCGGCCTGGAACAAGGCGCTGCTGGACAACTCGGCCCGCCCGTCGGGCGCGCTGGTCTACGCCGGGGCGGCGGGGGAGCGGCTCACGGAGGAGCAGTTCGAGCGGCTGCGCGCGGAGTTGGCGGACGCCCACACGGGGGCCGCCGCCGCCGGCCGGCCGCTGCTCCTGGAAGGCGGGCTCGACTGGAAGCCCATGTCGCTCTCGCCGGCGGAGATGGACTTCGCGGAGGCCAAGCACGCGGCGGCGCGCGAGATCGCCCTGAGCTTCGGCGTGCCGCCCCAGCTCCTGGGCATACCGGGGGACGCGACCTACTCCAACTACAAGGAGGCCAACGCCGCCTTCTGGCGCTCCAGCGCCGCCCCCCTCGCCCAGAAGGCGGCCCGCGCGCTGGAGGGGTGGCTCGCCCCGCGCTTCGCGGACGGGGAGGCGCTGCGGGTGGTCGTCGACCTGGACGCCGCCCCCGCGTTCGCCGACGAGCGCGCCGCCCTGTGGGCGCGGCTGGACGCGGCGAGCTTCCTCACGGGCGCCGAGCGCCGCCGCATGGCGGGACTGGGCGAGGCGCCGCCGGACGCGGCCCCCGCGCCGGGGCGCGCCCCCTTGCCGGAGGACGCGTCGTGAGCGAGGCGTCGGTCAACATCACCGGCGCGCCGCCCCCGCCCGCCTGGCGCGTCGACCGGTCCGTGTCGGCGGCCGTGGTGTTCGCCTTCGCCGTGCAGACGGGGGGCGCCCTCTTGTGGGCGGGGGGCGCGGCCGAGCGCATCGCCACCCTGGAGCGGCGCCTCGACCGCCAGTCGGGGGTGGCCGAGCGCCTGGCCCGGCTGGAGGCGGAGGCGGAGGCCAGCCGCGCCAGCCTCGGCCGCATCGAGGCCCTGCTCGACACCCGCGCCGCGGCGTCGCGCCCGTGACGCGCGCCTCCGCCGAAGACACGCCCGTCGAGGGCTACGCCTCGCTCTGGTGGACGCGCGACCTCGCGGACGACGTGGTGGCCGCGGGCGCCTTCGACGCCCTGGCCGAGCTTCCGCCCGGCCGGGTGAAGATGCTGCACGGGCACGACGACGCGGCCCCCGTGGGCGTGTGGGACCAGCTCACGCCCGACGCCCGGGGCCTGTTCGTGCGCGGCCGCATCCTGCCGGCCACTCCCGCCGGCCGCGCGTGCGCGGCCCTGGTGCGCGCGGGGGCCCTGGACGGCCTGTCCATCGGCTTCCGCACGCTCAAGGCGCGGAGCGACCCCGCCCGGCGCCTGCGCGTGCTCACGGCGATCGACCTCCAGGAGGTGTCGCTCGTGACCTTCCCCATGCTGCGCGAAGCGCGGCTGTTCCTCTCCCCCGAAAGGACCCACCCGTGAAAGAAACCAAAGCCGCGGTCGTGTCGCCCGAAACGCGCGCCGCCATCGGCCAGATCATGGCCGCCTTCGAAGCCTACCGCGAGGGCAACGACCGGCGCTTGCTGGAGATCGAGCGCAAGGGCGTCGCCGACCCGGTCACCGACGACAAGGTGGTGCGGCTGGAGACGGCGCTCGCCTCCGCCGAGCGCCGTCTGGAGCGCGCCGCCGCCGACCTGCGCCGGCCCGCCCTGTCCGCCTCGGGCGCCGTCGATCCCGCCGCCCCCGACGAGCGCAAGGCCGCCTTCGACGCCTACATCAAGACCGGCCAGGCGACGGCGGGGCTGGAGGTCAAGGGGCTGTCGGAGGGCGTGCCCGCGTCCGGCGGCTATCTCGCCCCGGCGCAGCTCGAGCGGGCGGTGGACCGGCGCCTCGCCCAGTCCAGCCCCATGCGCGAGATCGCGACCGTGCGCGTCATCGGCGCGTCCGGCTACACCAAGCCGGTCTCCACCGCCGGGCTCACGGCCGCCTGGGCCGCCGAGACCGCCGCGCGGACCGAGACGGCGCCGCCGGTGCTGGACCTGCTGTCCTTCCCCGCCGCCGACCTCTACGCCGCCCCCGCCGCCACCCAGGCGCTGTTGGACGACGCCCAGGTCGACATCGACCAGTGGCTGGCCGACGAGGTGAGCGACGCCTTCGCCGCCCAGGAGACCGCCGCCTTCGTGAACGGCGACGGCGTGGCCAAGCCGCGGGGCTTCCTGAACTATCCCACCGCGTCCGACGCCTCCCAGAGCTGGGGCCAGCTCGGCTACCTCGCCACCGGGACGGCGGGGGCCTTCCCCGCGTCCAACCCGGCGGACGTGCTCTTGAGCCTGATCTACGCGCCGCGGGCGGCCTTCCGGCCGAACGGACGGTTCGTGATGAACCGGCGCACCCTGTCGCTGATCCGGCGCTTCAAGGACGCCCAGGGGGACTACATCCTGCAGCCGCCCACCCAGCCGGGGCAGGTGCCGTCGATCTTCGGCTACCCGGTGACGGAGATCGAGACGATGCCGGACGCGGCTGCGGGCGCTCCCGCCATCGCCTTCGGCGACTTCCAGCGTGGCTACCTGATCGTCGACCGGGCGGGGGTGCGGGTGCTGCGCGACCCCTACAGCGCCAAGCCCTACGTGCTGTTCTACACCCTCAAGCGCGTGGGCGGCGGCGTGCAGAACTTCGACGCGATCAAGCTGCTGAAGTTCTCCGCGAGCTGATCGCCCGGGCGGCGCGCGCGTACGCCGCGCCGCCCTTTCCGCCTTCCTCCACCCGCCTCTCCCGCGGGGGAGGCCCCGCGCGGACCTCTCCCCCATGACCCTCGTCGTCACCGCCGCCCCCGCGGCGGAGCCCGTCTGCCTGGCGCAGGCCAAGGCGCACCTGCGCGTCACCCACGCGGTGGAGGACGACGTGATCGCCGCCCTGCTCGTCGCCGCCCGGGCGCGGGTGGAGGCCGAGCTCGGCCTCCAGATCGTGGCGGCGGGCCTGTCGGAGATCTTCGACCCGCCGGCGGACGGGGTGCTGCGCTTGTCGCGCGGGCCGCTCCTCGCGGTGGACGCGGTGTTCGTCGGCGCCGGTGCCGGCGGCTGGACGCCGCTGGCGCCCGTCGCCTACGCGGCGAACGCCCGAACGCGTCCACCGGTCGTGGTTCTCGCCGTTCCCGCCGCGTACGGCGTGCGGGTGGACTACCGCGCGGGCTTCGGTTCCGCCGCCGTCGACGCGCCCGCCGGGCTCGTGCAGGCGATCCTGGCGCTGACGGCCGACGCCTACGAGCACCGGGGCGACCCGCCCGCCAGCCTCCTCGCCGCCGCCCCC
Source organism: uncultured Caulobacteraceae bacterium (assembly GCA_964235945.1). Classification (GTDB taxonomy): domain Bacteria; phylum Pseudomonadota; class Alphaproteobacteria; order Caulobacterales; family Caulobacteraceae; genus JASLDZ01. The sequence goes on along the minus strand of CAXSDV010000076.1, from coordinate 4,181 downwards.
TGGCTCTCCCCCCATCGCCGGGCGCGCCTGTGACCGCCGTTCCCGCCACGCTGCAGGCCGCCGCTGAAACGGAGACGGCGGAGGGCGGGCGCGCCCGCGCCTGGTCGGACCTGGCCCTCGTCTGGGTGGAGCTGCGCCCCGGCGCGGGCTCGGCCGACGCCGCGGAGGGTCAGCGCCCCGTGCGCGTGGAGACCGCCTCCGCGGGCGCCCGCGACCATCCCCTCGCCGCCGCCGGCCAGCGGCTGCTGACCCCGGACGGCCCGCCCTGGCGCGTGCTGGCCGTGCGCCGCGCCGACCCGGCGCCCGGCCGCATGACGCTCCTCCTCGACCGCGCCCTCTAGCCCTCGGACATCCGCCATGAGCCTCCCCCAAGAGCGCGCGCTCGCCGCCGCGCTCCTCGCCCGCCTGCGCGCCGAGCCGGCGCTGTCCTCCCTGCTGGGCGCCCCCGCGCGCGTGTACGACGAGCCGCCGCCCGACCCGACCTACCCGTTCCTCCAGGTCGGCCGCGCCCAGGCGCGCCCCTGGGGCGGGGCCTCCGGCGACGAGGCGGAGGGGCTGGAGCACACCCTCACCCTGACCTGCGTGTCGCGCTTCGGCGGGGCGGAGGAGGCGCGCGCCGTCACCGCCGCCGTGCGCGCGGTGCTGCACGAGGCGGACCTCGCCCTGGACGGCGCGCGCCTGGTCTCCCTGCGCTGCGCCTACGCCGACGTGTTCCGCGCCTCCGACTGGCGCTCGACCTACGGCGTGGTGCGCCTGCGCGCCGTCACCGAACCCCTCGACCTTCCCGCAGGAGCCTGACCCATGCCCGCCCAGAAAGGCCGCGACCTCCTGCTCAAGGTGGGCGACGGCAAGACGCCCGAGGGCTTCACCACCGTGGCGGGCCTGCGCGCCCGCACCCTCAGCCTCAACGCCAAGACGGTGGACGCGACGGACGGCGACTCGCCCGGCTGGCGCGAGCTGCTGGCCGGGGCCGGGCCGCGGCAATGCTCCGTGTCGGGCTCGGGCGTGTTCAAGGACAGCGCCTCCGACGCCCTCGTGCGCCAGAGCTTCTTCGACGGCTCGGCGAGGAGCTGGCAACTGGTGGTGCCGGGCTTCGGCGTGCTGGCCGGGCCGTTCCTGGTGGCGGCGCTCGAGTACGCCGGCCAGCACGACGGCGAGGCCACCTACGCCCTGACGCTCGCTTCCGCCGGGGCGCTCGCCTTTTCGGCGTCGTCGTGAGCGCGCCCGTGACGGTTCCGGCGGCCAACGGCGCGCGGGGCGAGGCGGTGGCGATCGTGGCGGGCGTCCCGCGCCGGCTGTGCCTGACCCTGGGCGCGCTGGCCGAGCTGGAGACCGCGCTGGGCGTCCGTGGCTGGGAGGCGCTGTCCGCCCGGCTGCGCACCCTGGCGGCGGGCGACCTGCTCCTCGTGCTGGCCGCCCTGCTGCGCGGCGGCGGCGAGGGGGAGGCCGCCGCGGCGCTGGCCACCGCCTGCGTCAGCGTGGCGGAGGCCGCGGGGGCCGTGGCCGCCGCCTTCGCCGCGGCGGCGGGCGCATGAACTGGCCCGCCCTGCTGCGGCTGGCGGCCGCGCGCTTCGGCGTCGCCCCCGCCGCCTTTTGGCAACTGTCGCTGGCCGAGTGGGGCGCGCTCACCGCCGCGGCGCCCGCGCCCGCCGCCCTCTCCCGCGCCGAGTTCTAGCGGCTGGCCGCCGCCCATCCCGACACCCGCGAGGCCCCATGACCGACACCCCTCCCGGCGGCGACCTCACCGCCGTGCCCGAGCGCACCGCCGAGGCGGCCGCCGCGCTCGCCTCGCTCAAAGCCCCGGCGGACGCCGCGGCCTCCGCCATCGACCAGGCCTTCGTGCGCGCGGGCGAAAGCCTGGCCAAGACGCTGAGCAAGGCCGCCGCCGCCGGCAAACTCTCCCTGTCGGACCTCGCCAAGTCGGTGATCGAGGCGGTGGACGCCACCGCGCACGGCGGCGCGGGCGGCGCGGGTCCGCTGGGCGCGGCGCTTTCCGGCGTGCTCACGAGCGTGTTCGGCGGCGCGCGCGCCGACGGCGGGCCGGTGGCCGCAGGCGGCGCCTACCTCGTGGGCGAGCGCGGGCCGGAGCTGTTCCGCCCCGCGGGCTCCGGCGAGATCGCGCCCTCCGCGGCCGGCGGAGGCGTCGTCGTCAACCTCAACCTGCCCGCCGGGACGGACGCCCCCGCGCTCGTGCGCTCCCAGGCGCAGGTCGCCCAGGCCCTGGCCCGCGCCGTGGCGCTCGCCCGCCGATGACCGGAGCGCTTCCCATGCGGAATTTCGTGGAGCTGCGCCTGCCCGCGCGCCTGGCCTTCGGATCGACGGGCGGGGTGGAGCGGCGCACCGAAATCGTCGCCCTGGCCTCGGGCTACGAACGGCGCGCGACGCCCTGGGCGGACGGGCGGCGGCGCTACCTGGTCGGACAGTCCATCCGCACCCTGGCGGACGCCGCCGAGCTGCTCGCCTTCTTCGAGGCGCGGCGCGGGCGGCTGGTGGGCTTCCGCTTCGCCGACTTCGCCGACGCCGCCTCCGCCCCGCCGGGCGCGGTGACGACGCCGCTGGACCAGGCGCTCGGCTCGGGCGACGGCGCGAGGCGAAGCTTCCAGCTCGCCAAGCGCTATGGCGATGGCGCGGACGCCTACGTGCGCCCCATCACCAAGCCGGTGGCGGCCTCCGTGCGCGTGGGCGTGGCGGGGGCCGAGCTCGGGCCGGGCGCCTTCTCGGTGGATGTGACCACCGGCCTCGTCACCCTGGCCGCCGCGCCCCCGGCGGGGGCGGCGGTGACCGCGGGGTTCCGCTTCGACACGCCCGTGCGCTTCGACACGGACCGGCTGGACGTGACGCTGGAGGGCTTCGACGCCGGCCGGGTGGTGGCCGTCCCCCTGGTGGAGGTGCGCGTCTGATGCGCGCCGTTCCCGAAACCCTGGCCGCCGCCATCGAGGGCGGGGCCGCGACCCTCTGCACCTGCTGGCTGCTGACCCGCCCCGACGGCGTGCGGCTGGGCTTCACCGACCACGACCGGCCGCTGGAGTTGGAGGGCGTCGCCTGCTCCGCCGCCAGCGGCTGGACCGCGGGGGCGGCGGCCTCCGCCCTGGGCTTCGACCCGGGCGACGCCTCCGCCGCCGGCGCGCTCGACTCCTCAGCCCTGACCGAGGCGGACATCGCCGCCGGCCTCTACGACGGCGCGGCGCTGGAGTGCTGGCGCGTGGACTGGAGCGACCCGGCGTCGCGCGTGCGGCTGTCGCGCGGCGCGGTGCGGCGGCTCGTGCGCACGGGCGGCGCCTTCACGGCGGAGGTGGACGGGCCCCTGGCCGTGCTGGAGCGCACCGCCGGCAGGAGCTTCGACCGCACCTGCGACGCGCGGCTGGGCGACCCGCGCTGCCGGGTGGACCTCGCCGCCTTTCCCCCGGGCGCGACCTGCGACAAGCGCTGGTCCACCTGCACGGGCGTGTTCAAGAACGCGCTCAACTTCCAGGGCTTCCCGGACATCCCGGGCGACGACTTCCTGGCGGTGTCCGCCGGGACCGACGGCCCCGCGGACGGGACCTCGCGCCGTGGATGAGGCGACCCGCGCCGCCGCGCTCCACGCCGCACGCGACTGGCTGGGCACGCCCTACCGCCACCGGGCGAGCCTCAAGGGGGTGGGCTGCGACTGCCTGGGGCTGGTGCGCGGCGTATGGCGCGAGCTGTACGGCGCCGAGCCCGAGCCGCTCCCGCCCTACCGGCCGGACTGGGCGGAGACGGGCGCGGACGAGCTCCTGCTGGACGCCGCCCGCCGCCGCCTGCGGCCCGTCCCGCTCGGAAACGCGCGGCCGGGCGACGTGCTGCTGTTCCGCATGAGCGCGGAAGCGGCGGTCAAGCACTGCGCCGTGCTCTCCGCCGCCCCTGAAGGTCCCGCCGCCCCCGAAGCGCGCATGATCCACGCCTACTGGGGCCGCGCGGCGGTGGAGAGCTGGATCGGCCCCTGGTGGGCGCGCCGGCTGCACTCGGCCTGGGCGTTTGCGCCGGTCGGGTAGGGCGGCGGTGCGGGTGCGGGTGCGCTTCGCCGTTCCCGTTCCTCGTTCCCCTCCCGTTTCTTTCTTCATGACAGCCCTGTGTTCGACGCGCCGCAGGCTCGTCGAACTTGATTGAAGGGACGCCCCGCGTCCCGACGCCATCCGGTCGGCCGCCGCGCGCAGGACGGG
>CAXSDV010000075.1:6504-8178 GCA_964235945.1 uncultured Caulobacteraceae bacterium | reverse complement strand
CGCAGGCGAGGCCGCTGGCGGAACCGCCGAGCTCCGCCCACATTCGTCATCTCGCAAGTGCGGCATGACAAGCTGCGCCGAACCGACCCAAGGAGCGCGTGAGCGCCGCCGCCATGATCTACGCCGCCCACGAACTGGCCTACGACGCCCTCACCCCCTGGCGCGCGGGCGCGCGCCTGGCGCGGGAGTTCTGGGGGTCGTCCGCCAACCCCGCGCGCGACACGCCCTTCGGACGCAACGCCCACGCCGCCGCCGACCTGTTCAGCAACGTCACCCGCCGCTACGGCAAGCCCGAATGGCGCATCGACCAGGTCGAGGTGGACGGCCAGGCCGTGCGCGTGCGCGAGCAGGTGGAGTGGAGCTCGCCCTGGTGCCGGCTGGTGCACTTCGCCCGCGACTGGTCGGACCTGCGCCGGGCGGGGCGGCGCACGGGCGAGCCGCCCGTGCTGATCGTGGCCCCGCTCTCGGGTCACTACGCCACCCTGCTGCGCGGCACGGTGCAGGCCTTCCTGCAGGACCACGAGGTCTACGTCACCGACTGGGTCAACGCCCGGGAGGTGCCGATCACCGAGGGCCGCTTCGACTTCCACGACTATGTGGACCACATCCGCGCCATGACGACGGCGGTGGGGGGCCGGCCGCACCTGGTGGCCGTGTGCCAGCCCGGCCCGCCCGTGCTGGCCGCCGCCGCGCTGATGGCGGAGGACGGCGACGCCGCGCGCCCCGCCTCCATGACCTTCATGGGCAGCCCCATCGACGCGCGCCTGGCCCCCACCGCCCCCAACGCCCTGGCCGCCGCCAAGCCCTTCGCCTGGTTCCGGTCCAACATGATCGACACGGTGCCGCCGCCCCACCCGGGCGCCCTGCGGCGCGTGTACCCGGGCTTCGTGCAGCTCTACAGCTTCATGAGCATGAACGCCGAAAAGCACCAGGCCGCGCACCGCCGCTACTTCAGCGACCTGGTGCGCGGCGACGGCGACGGGGCGCACCGTCACGTCGAGTTCTACGACGAGTACCTGAGCGTGCTGGACCTGACGGAGGAGTTCTACCTCCAGACCATCGACTACGTGTTCCAGCGCCACCTGTTGCCGCAGGGATTGTTGGAGCAGCGCGGCCGCCCGGTGCGGCCCGAAGCGATCACGGACGTGGCGCTGATGACGGTGGAGGGCGAGGAGGACGACATCTCCGGCGTCGGCCAGACCCAGGCGGCCCACGCCCTGTGCACCGGCCTGCCCGAGGACAAGCGCGAGCTCTACGTCCAGCCGGAGGTCGGCCACTACGGCGTGTTCAACGGCCGCCGCTTCCGCGAGGAGATCTACCCGCGGGTGCGCGACTTCATCCGCCGCAACGACCAGGCCTGACGCGACGCGCGCGGCGCCGGTCCGCCCGGCGCCTCAGCCCAGCACCCGGCGGCGCAGCAGGAGCTTGCGCGCCGCCCCCGCCGCCTCGCGCAGGCCCGGCCGCACCCCCCGCCCGTCGCGCCGGGGCCAGCGCACGCCCCCGATGGCCACATCCGCGGGCAGGCGCAGGGCGAGGCGGCCGGACGCCTCGTCCGACCGCATGGGCGTGTAGTAGAGGCGGTCCTCGAAGAAGAAGTGCGTCACCAGCGAGCGCCGGGTCAGCGCGGGGTCGAGGATGGGCGCCCCGCCGTGGGCGAGGTCGGCGGCCCAGACC
>CAXSDV010000075.1:0-6404 GCA_964235945.1 uncultured Caulobacteraceae bacterium | reverse complement strand
GGCGAAGGCGCGCGCCTCGTCGTCGGCCCCCGCCGCCTCCAGGTGCGCCTCCAGGCCGTCCGTCTCGAACACGGGGCGCGGCGGCGGGAGGGGCGGGGCGGAAGGGACGGCGCTACTCCCGCAGCTTGCGCGTGAGGGCGTCCACGTCCGCCGCCAGGGCCGGGTCCTCCGCCTTGAGCTTCTCGATCTGGCGCACGGCGTGGAGCACGGTGGTGTGGTCGCGGTTGCCGAAGCGGCGGCCGATGTCGGGGTAGGAGCGCGTGGTCAGCGCCTTGGTCAGGAACATGGCCACCTGGCGCGGGCGGGCGATGGCGCGGGTGCGACGCTCGCTGAGCAGGTCCGCCTGCTTGAGCCGGTAGTGCTCGCACACCGCCTTCTGGATCTCGTCCACGGTGACGCGGCGCTCGGCCCCCTTCAGGTGCGGGCGCAGGAAGGTGGAGGCCTCGTCCAGGCTGAGCTGGGACAGGCGCTCGCCCGCCCGCGCCACCAGCGTCTTGAGGCCGCCCTCCAGCTCGCGCACCGAGTCCACGAAGCGGTCGGCCAGGAACTGCAGCACCTCCGGGCGGGCGGCGCGCTCGCAGCCCAGGTCCTCGGCCAGCTCGTGCAGCTTCCTGTCGAGCACGCCCAGGCGCAGGGCGCGGTCGTAGGGCTCGATGCCGCACACCAGGCCGGCGCACAGGTGCGAGCGCAGGCGCGCGTCCATCTCCTGGAGCTGGCTCGGGTGGCGGTCGCAAGCGAACACCACGCTCTTGCCCTCGCCCATCAGGGCGGTGAGCGTGTGGAACAGCTCCTCCTGGCTGCCCTTCTTGCCCGCCAGGAACTGGACGTCGTCGATCAGGAGCAGGTCGGCGGCGCGCAGCTCGTCCTTGAAGGCCGGGCCCGAGCGCTCCATCACCGCGCGCACATAGCCGGCCATGAAGCGCTCGGCCCCGAGGTAGACCACCCGCGCCTGGGGCCGGCGCGCCTGCGCCTCCAGCGCCACCGCCTGGAGCAGGTGCGTTTTGCCGAAGCCGTAGGGGCTGTGGAACACGACGGGGTTGAAGGCCCCGCCCGCGCCCTCCGCGACCCGGCGCGCGGCGCCCAGGGCGAAGGCGTTGGCCGGACCCGCGACGAAGCCCTCGAAGCTGTGGCGCTCCAGCACCCCGGCCGGGCGCGCGGGCACGGGCGCCCCCTCGCAGGTGGCCAGGCGCAGGACGGCGGGCGCGCGGGCGGGCTCGACCCCGTCGACCACGGGCGCGGCGGGTGCGGCCTCGACGCCCGCCGGGGCGGCGACCGCGGCGGCGTCCTCCACCTCCCACTCGCTGCGCGACTTGAGCTGGAGGGCGCGGCGTTCGGGGTCGTGCTCGGCCCACACCTCGCCGATGCGCCGCCAGGCGTTGCGGCGCAGCCAGTCGCGCGCCACGCCGGTGGGGGTGACCAGCACCAGCCGGCCGCTGCGGCCCCGGCGCAGGCTGGCGGGGGCGACGTAGGAGCCGAACAGGGCGTCGCCCAGCTCGGTGCGCAGGGCCTGGCAGGCCCGGCCCCACAGGGCGCCCTCGCCCGATCCGGCCGCCTGGCCCGTCGCTTGCCCCGTGATCTCCACCTCAGCCCTGCTCCCCGCCAGCCCCGGCATCGCACCCTCCCAGACCGCGCCGCCGTCGAACCGGCGTCGGCGTTCCCCGCTTCGGGCGCAAGTTCTCCCACGGGCGAAAACTTGCGTTTCCGCCGGGGGCCGCCCGTGTTGAAGGAATGTCGTCTCTGAGAGGAAGAGTATCGGGCGGCCCCGGGGGGTCAACGTTGATTCGAGGGGCGTCCCGCGAATAAACCGTTTGACTCGCGCAAGCCCTTTTTGGGCCTCGGCTTTCCCCCCGTGCGACACGTTGGGCGCCCCCGGTCGTCCGCACACGAAGAAAAACCACGAACGCGGGGCGTCCGTGGTTCCACAATCAAATCAATATTATGGGTCGGCCGCAGTCGCGGCCGGGGCCGGCTCAGGCGGCGGAGAGCTTGGCCAGGCGGGCGGCCAGGCGCGACACCTTGCGCGAGCCCGTGTTCTTGTGGACCACGCCCTTGGAGACGGCGCGCATCAGCTCCGACTGGGCCTCCACGAAGGCGGTCTTGGCGAGCTCGACGTCGCCGCCCTTGGCCGCGTCCTCGAACTTGCGAAGGAAGGTGCGGACGCGCGAGCGACGGTTGCGGTTGACCTCGGTGCGGCGCTCGATCTTGCGGATCGCCTTCTTGGAGCCGGGGTTGTTGGCCATGCGGTGAGCGCTTCTCGTGGGGCGGGAGGGAGCCTCCGCCGACGGGCGGTGCTCAAATCAGGAGGCGCGCGTATACGGGAGGCGCGCGCCGGCGTCAACGCGCGGCCGCCTCACACCGCGCTCCAGAGCTCGGCCCGGGCGCGCGCCGGGCGCCCGCGGGAGGCCGCGACCGGACCCAGCGCGCCGGCCAGCAGCACGAGCTTCTCCGCCTTGCCGGTGGACACGCGCGCGTCCAGCGCCGCCGCGCCGCGCCGCGCCACCTTGCGCCCGATGCGCCCGTAGACCGAAGCGGCGGCCGCCACCGCCCAGGCCGAGCGCCAGGGCAGGGCCGCCAGCCCCTCGCGGGCGGAGGCGTAGTAGGGCTCGGCCGCCGCCACCAGCGCCGCGGTCGCCGCCGCCACCGCCTCGCGCGCGCCGGGGTCGGCCACCGCCTCGGGCCGGGCCGCCACGCCGCCCTGCGCCAGGAGGTCGGCGGGCAGGTAGACGCGGCCGTTGCGCGCGTCCTCCGCCACGTCCCGGGCGATGTTGGTGAGCTGGAAGGCCAGGCCCAGGTCCTGGGCGCGGCGCAGGGTGGGGAGGTCCGCCTCGGCCACGCCCATGACGCGCGCCATCATCACGCCCACCACCCCCGCCACCCCCCAGCAATAGCCGAGGAGGTCGGGCAGGTCGGCGTAGGCGCGCGGCTCCACGTCGTGGGCGAAGCCCGCCAGGTGCTCCAGCGGCCAGCGCTCGGCGAGGCCCGTCTCGGCGGCGACGCGCGCCAGCCCTTCGAAGGCGGGTTCGGGCGGGGGACGGCCCGCCAGCGCCGCGCGGGTGCCCGCCTCCAGCGCGTCCAGCCGGGCGCGGCGGTCGGCGGCGGTGAGCGCCTGGAGGCCGTGGCCCAGGGTCTGGCCGTCCACCACGTCGTCGCACCAGCGGCACCACTGGTAGAGCAGGTGCGCGCGGGCGCGGGTCCGCCCGTCGAACAGGAGGGAGGCCGCGGCGAAGCTCTGCGACCCGGCCGCGATCACCTCGCCGCTGCGCGCGACCAGGGCGTCGGGCCCGGAGCCGGCGACCGCCGCGGCGCCCTGGGCGCTCACTCGGCGGCGAGGCGCACGGGGGCGCCGACCTCGCTCGTGTGCAGGCCCGCGTCCGCCAGCATGAGGCCGGCGGTGGCCTTGGCCGAGCCCACCACCCCCGGCACGCCCGCGCCCGGGTGGGTGCCCGCCCCCACCACGTAGAGCCCGCGCAGGGCGTCGTCGCGGTTGTGGGTGCGGAACCAGGCGCTCTGGGTCAGGATCGGCTCCAGCGAGAAGGCCGAGCCCAGGTGAGCGCCCAGTTCGTCGCGGAAGTCGAACGGGGTGAAGATGCGCGAGGTGACGAGGTCGGCCTTGAGCCCCGGCAGGGTGGTCTCCTCCAGGTACTGGAGGATGCGGTCGCGGTAGAGCGGCCCTTCGGTCGCCCAGTCGAGGTCGGCGCGGCCCAGGTGCGGCACGGGCGAGAGCACGTAGAAGCCGTCGCAGCCCTCGGGCGCGAGGTCCGGGTCGCTGGCGGTGGGCCGGTGCAGGTAGAGGCTGAAGTCCTGGGCGAGCTCGGGCCCCTTGAAGATCTCGCCGATCAGCTCCTTGTAGCGCGGCCCGAAGATCACCGTGTGGTGCGCCACGTCCGGATGCTTCCGCTTGAGGCCGAAGTAGATCACGAACAGCGACATGGACCAGCGCTTGCGCTCCAGCCCGCGGGCGGTGGGCCGCGCCATGGGCTCGTCGGCGAGGAGCTTCCTGTAGGTGGTGGCCACGTCGGCGTTGGAGGCCACCATGTCGTAGGGCCGCGCCTCGCCCGCGACGGAGAGGCCGGTGACGCGGCCGCCGCGGGTGGTGATGCGCTCCACCGGTGTGGAGACGTGGAAGGTCCCGCCCAGCTCCTCGAACAAGCGCAGCAGCCCCCCGATCAGCGCGCCCGTGCCGCCCTTGGGGAACCACACGCCGCCCTGGCGCTCCAGCGCGTGGATCAGCGCGTAGATGGAGGAGGTGGCGAAGGGGTTGCCGCCCACCAGCAGGCTGTGGAAGCTGAACGCCTGCTGCAGGTGCGGCTCCTTGATGAAGTCGGCCACCTTGGCGTGGACGGTCTTCCACGCTTCGAGCTTCACGAGCTCGGGCGCCGCGCGCAGCATGGAGGCGAAGTCGAGGAAGGGCACCGCGCCCAGCTTCTCGTAGCCCTCGCGGTACAGCTCCTTCGAGTAGGCCAGGAACTTCCTGTAGCCGGCCACGTCCGGCGGGTTCAGCGCCTCGATCTGCCGGTCGAGCTCGGCCTGGTCGTTGACGTAGTCGAAGGTGACGCCGTCCGACCACTGCAGCCGGTAGAAGGGGCTGACGGGCATGAGCTCGACATAGTCGGCCAGCCGCCGCCCGGTGAGGGCGAACAGCTCCTCCAGGCAGGCGGGGTCGGTGATGACCGTCGGGCCCGCGTCGAAGGTGAAGCCCGCGTCCTCGTAGACGTAGGCGCGGCCGCCCGGCTTGTCGCGCGCCTCGTAGAGGGTGGTGGCGATCCCGGCGGACTGGAGGCGCACGGCCAGGGCCAGCCCTCCGAAGCCCGCGCCGATCACGGCGGCGGTTCTGGGCGCCGATCGGAGCGCCGATCTGATCGGGGAGCGGGTCATGCGGCCTCGGGGATCATGCGTCGCTCGGACAGGCAGCCCAGGGCGGCGGACAGGGGGACGGGCGGGCGGCCCGACAGGATGCGCAGCTTGTCCGCCGCCGTGCACTCGGCGGCGTAGAAGCGGCGCACGAGCGGCTCGGGCAAGCGATAGAAGCGCTGGAGCACGCGGTAGCGTTCCGGCCCCGGCGCGGCGCGGAACAGCATGCGGTCCAGCAGGCGGTAGAAGCCGCGCGCCTCCCACAGCCCTATGGAGAGCGCGCGGGTGGCGGCGGCCATGGAGGCGGTGGTCAGCTCGGGCAGCGCGGCGATGCGCTCGGCGCAGCGCACCGCGTCCGGCAGGGAGTAGCCGGTGGTGGGGTGGAACAGCGCGGCGCGCAGCCCCGCCCGGCCCACGGGACCCGCGCGGTCGGCCGCGCGCCAGAAGGCGGCGATGTCGCCGGCCAGGGCCACGGGCAGCACGCCGTGCTCTACGCGGTGCTCGTGCGCCACCTCCCAGCCGCGCGCGGCGGCGTAGGCGCGCGCGTCCGCCGCCACCCGGCCGGTGTCGAGCACGGCCCCGTCGGCGTAGCGCGTGTCCTCGATCAGGAGGCGCGTGGGGGAGAACGGCAGGAGGTACAGGAAGCGGTAGCCGTCCTCCTGGGGCACGGCGGCGTCCATGATGACGGGCTCGGCCACGCCGTGGGGCGCCGCGGTCTCGACCTCCAGGCCCACGAACTTCTGGTAGCCGAGCACGAGGCCCCCCTCCCCGTCCGGCCCGCGGCAGTCCAGCACGGCGGGGGCGGTGAAGCCGCGGCCGTCGGCCAGGGTCGCGCCGTCCGCGCGCAGGTCGACCACGTCGGCCCCGGTGACGACGCCCGCGCCCAACGCCGCGCTCACCGCCGCGTGGAGCGAGGCGTCCGTGACGCTCATGTACGGGGTGGCCAGGCGCCGGGCGTGCTCGGGGAAGCGCACGGCGTAGCCGGGCCAGCGGTGGGCGGCGAGCGGCGTCACCCAGGGGCGCGACGCGGCGGCGAGGTCGCTCTCGAAGCAGCTCCAGGTGTGGCCGGCCCCGAGGCTCGCCCCCCGCTCCAGCGCGAGGATGCGCAGGTCCGGCCGGTCGCGCTTGAGCCGCAGGGCGATCAGGCCGGCGGCGAGGCCGCCGCCGGCGAGGATCAGGTCGGCGTCGTGGAGCGAGGGCACGCCCCGACGTTTAGGCGCTTCCGTCCCCCCGCGCGACGTTCATGTGCGGGGGGACGGAAGCGGGGCCTCAGTTGCGGGCGGTGTCGACCAGCTTGTTCTGGGTGATCCAGGGCATCATGGCGCGCAGGCGCGCGCCCACCTCCTCGATCGGGTGCTCGGAAGCGCGGCGGCGGATGGCCTTGAAGCTGGCCTGGCCCGCGCCGTTCTCGTTCATCCAGTCGCGGGTGAAGCGGCCCGACTGAATGTCGTCCAGCACGCGCTTCATCTCCCGCTTGGTCTCGGCCGTGACGATGCGCGGGCCGGTGACGTACTCGCCGTACTCGGCGGTGTTGGAGATCGAGTAGTTCATGT
>CAXSDV010000074.1:0-9937 GCA_964235945.1 uncultured Caulobacteraceae bacterium | reverse complement strand
CCCCCTCGCCGGCTGGACTGGCGAGTGAAGCCGGCCTCCCGCCAGAGGTGCAGCCCTGTGTTCGACGCGCGCCGCAGGCCTAAGTCGATCAACAGCTAGGGACGCCCCGCGTCCCGACGCCCCCGCGTCAGCCGTCGCGCGCAGGGCGGGTCAAGGTCAAGCCGCAGGCCTGCCTGCGAAGCAGGTCGCCTTGACGCGACCGAGCACGGCGGCCGTGACTCCACGCGTCAGGAGGATCCTCCTCCACCCCGCCCCGCCTTCTCCACCAGCCCCGACGTCCCCGCCCGCGCCTCGAGTTTCTCCGCCACCGCCGCCGGGTCCACGTCCGCCGCGGCCAGCAGGACCAGCCAGTGGTAGAGCAGGTCCGCGCTCTCGGCGGCGAGGGCGTCCGCATCGCCCTGGACCGCGGCGATCACCGTCTCCACCGCCTCCTCGCCGAACTTCTTGGCGCAGCGCCCCACGCCGTCGGCCAACAGGCGCGCGGTCCAGGAGTCGGCGGGATCGGCCCCGCGCCGCGCCTCGACGGTGGCGGACAGGGCGGCCAGGGCGGCGAGCAGGCGCTCCATCAGGCGCTCTCCCTCATGCGGCGCGCGGCCGGCGGTCGGTTCGGCGCACGGCCACCCCCGCGGACGCCAGGGCCGCCTTGGCCTCGTCCACGGTGATCTCGCCGAAGTGGAACACCGAGGCGGCCAGCACCGCGTCCGCCCCGCCGACGCACACCGCCTCCACCAGGTGCGCGGCGCACCCGGCCCCGCCGCTGGCGATCACCGGCACGCGCACCGCCCCCGTGACCGCGCGCAGCAGCGCGGTGTCGTAGCCGCTCTTGGCCCCGTCCCGGTCCATGGAGGTGAGCAGGATCTCCCCCGCGCCCTTGGCCGTCGCCAGCCGGGCGTAGTCCACCGCGTCCAGCCCCGTGGCGCGACGGCCGCCGTGGGTGAAGATCTCCCAGCGGGGGCGGCCGTCCGCCGTGTCCGCCACGCGCTTGGCGTCCACCGCGGCCACCACGCACTGGCTGCCGAAGGCGTCCGCGCAGCGCGACAGCACGTCCGGGTCGGCCACCGCGGCGGAGTTGATGGAGATCTTGTCGGCCCCCGCGCGCAGCAGCGCCCGCGCGTCGTCCGTCCCGCGCACGCCGCCGCCCACGCCCAGCGGCATGAAGCAGCGCTCGGCGGTGCGCGCCACCGCGTCCAGGAGGGCGCCGCGGCCCTCGTGGGTGGCGGCGATGTCCAGGAACATGAGCTCGTCCGCCCCCGCCGCGTCGTAGGCGCCCGCCTGCTCGACGGGGTCGCCGGCGTCGCGCAGCGCCACGAAGTTGACCCCCTTCACCACGCGCCCGTCCTTGACGTCCAGGCAGGGGATGACGCGCGTCTTGACCATCAGGCGCCCGCCGCCGCCAGGGCGTCCGCGGGCGCGATGCGCCCGGCGTAGAGCGCCTTGCCCAGGATCGCGCCGGCGATCGGCGTCCCCGCCCGGCGGCGCAGGGCGTGCAGGTCGTCCACCGAGGCGACGCCGCCCGAGGCGATCACGGGAATGGACACCGCGTCGGCCAGGGCGCCCGTGGCCTCCACGTTGACGCCCTCCAGCGTGCCGTCGCGGCCGATGTCGGTGATGATCAGCGCGGCCACGCCCACGTCCTCGAACCGGCGCGCCACGTCGGCGGCGGTGAGGTCGGACGCCTCCAGCCAGCCGGCGGTCGCCACCCGCCCGTTTCGCACGTCCACCCCCACCGCGATCCGGCCCGGGTGGGCGCGGGCGGCCTCCCGCACGAGGTCGGGGTCGCGCACGGCGGCGGTGCCCAGGATCACCCGCGCCACCCCCGCCTCCAGCCAGCGCTCGATCCCCGCCCGGTCGCGCACCCCGCCGCCGAGCTGCACGGGGACGGCCGTGGCCGCGAGGATGGCGGACACCGCCTTCGCATTGGCGCTACGCCCGGCCACCGCGCCGTCCAGGTCCACCACGTGGAGCCGGCCGAAACCCTGGGCGGCGAAGCGCGCGGCCTGGTCGGCGGGATTGTCGTTGAACACGGTGGCCGCGTCCATGTCGCCCCGCAACAGGCGCACGCACCGGCCGCCCTTCAGGTCGATGGCGGGGTAGAGGATCATGGCCGCGGTGTAGGGCGCGGGCGGGGCGCGGGGCAAGGGCGGGGATGTTCGGCCCGGAGCGGCGGCCGCCCCGCCCTCCGTCGCGTCAAACGGACAGGTCGACGTCCGCCTTGCCGCCGACGTCGGGGATCGTGTGGGTGCGGTTGGCCTTGGCGATGGCCAGCGGATAGCCCAGCCCGCCCTTGGACACCCACACGCGCGAGTCCGCCGCGTCCAGCCGCATCAAGGTCAGTTCCGGGTCGTCCTTGCCCTGCGGGTACCAGGCGGAGACGTACGACGACCAGTACTCGTCGATCTTGGATTGGTCGTGGGAGGGGCTCAGCTTGCCGTGGATGCTGGCCTGGAACTCCATGTCCTTGGCCATGATGCACACGTTGGCGTCGTGGCTCTCGCCCGTCTGCTTGTACAGGTCGGTGGAGGTCTTGGTGTAGAACCAGATGACGCCCGTCTCGGGGTCGCCGTAGCCCGCCATCGGCTGCATGTGGTGCGGTTCGCCGCCGACCAGGCCCAGCATGACGATCCGCTCGTGGCCGAGCTCCTTCCACAGGCGCTGCTCGAGTTCGGCGGGGTTCATATCCTGGTCGGCCATGCGGCTTCGCTCCTGATCGGGTCGCAGGCGGAAACCGGCGGCGGGGGAGGCGGTTCCTCCACGCGCCCGCCGTCGGCCGGGTCACTTCTTCATGCACTCGCCGGTCCAGGCGTTGTAGCCGCTGACCTTGCCGCCCTTCTTGGACTTCATGCCCTTGGCCTTGTCGTCGTACTTGGCCTTGTCGGCGGCGCTCATCGCCTTCCACTCGCCCGCGCAGGTCTTCATCTTGCCCGGTCCGGCGGCGGGCGCGGCGGCGTGGGCCAGGGGCGCGGCCGCCAGGGCGGCGGCGGCGAGGAGGACGGACACGCGCATCGAAAGGCTCTCCCGGATGTCGGCGGCGCCGGCGCGGGCCGCCCGGGCGCCAGCTTGACCGTTCGCGCGCGCGCCGTCGAGGGCGCCGGCCACCGCAGCGCCTGACGCGCGCCGTCCACGGGTGTAGGACAGCCGCGAGACCGCCGGAGATCGCCGTGAAGTCCGCCCTGATCGCCGCCGCGGGCCTCCTGGCGCTGGAGGCCGGCGCGGCCCCCGCCCCCACCGGCCAGCTCGCCGGGTGCCACGCCGACGCGGGCGCCCGCGCCCGGGACACGCGCGGCGGCCCCGCGCCGCGCATCCTGCCGGGCCTGGGCGACGCGGGCTACGACGTGGAGCGCGCCACCCCCGCCGCCCGGGCCCAGTTCGGCAACGGCGTGCGGCTCAACAACGCCTTCAACGAGCCGGAGGCGATCCGCGCCTTCCAGGCCGCCGAGCGGCTCGACCCGAAGTGCGCGCTCTGCTTCTGGGGCGAGGCGGCGGCGCGCGCGCCCACCATCAACTACCCGATCGACGCGGCGGAGGCGGGGCGCGCTGTGGCCGCCCTCGACCGGGCGCAGGCGCTGTCCGCCGGCCTGTCGCCCAAGGCGCACGGCGTGATCGAAGCGGAGCGCGCGCGCTACGTGGTGCGGCGCGGGCGCGCCTCCACGGACGCGGGGGCGGCCGCGCGCGCCGCGGACGCCCTGGCCGAGCGCTTCCCCACGGACGACGCGCTGCAGGTGGCGGCGGCCGACGCGCGCATCATCCTGGCGGAAGCGCGGCCGGACGGGTTCTCCGGCCGCCCGGGCACGGACGGGATGCTGGCGCAGGCGCGGCTGGAGCGCGTGCTGGCCCGCAGCCCGCGCTTCACCCCGGCCCTGCACTTCCACATCCACCTGGAGGAGTGGCTGGGCTCGCCGAAGCGGGCGGAGGGCGACGCGGACGCCCTGGGCGCCCTGGCCCCCGCCGCCGGGCACCTCGTCCACATGCCCAGCCACATCTACTACCGGGTGGGCCGGTTCGAGGACGCGGCGGCGGCCAACCTGCGCGCCGCCGACGCGGACGCGGCCTACGTAGCCGACGTGGCCCCGCCGGGCGGGATCGGCGAGTTCGCCCTGCACGCCCACAACCTCAGCTTCGGCCTGGCGGGGGCGCTGATGAGCGGCGACGGCCCCCTCGCCCTCGAGTTCGCCCGGCGCATGCGCGCCACCTATCCGGCCGAGAGCTTCGTCTCCGCGCGCAGCTACCTGGCGGACGGGCGCTACGCCCCGCCCGCCGCCGTGCTGGCCCTGCCCGCGCCGCGGCCCGCGCCGGGTCTCGGTTTGGCGCTGGCCTACCGGGACTACGCCCGGGGGGAGGCGCGGGCGCGCCTGGGCGATCCGCGCGGCGTGCGGGCGGAGGCGGCGGCCATCGCCGACCTGCAACGGCGCGCCCGCGCCAACGGCCTGGCGGCGGACGCCGGAACCGCGGCCACCGTCGAGGTGGGGCGCCTCGTCCTCTTGGGCCGCGCCCTGATGCTGGAACGGAACTGGCGCGGCGCCGCCGACAGCTATCGCCGCGCCGCCGTGCTGCGCGAGGCCAAGGACACGGGGGTCGACCCGCCGCTGTGGGGCTGGCCGCCGCGTCGCAGCCTGGCCGCGGCCCTGCTGGCCGGCGGCGACCCGGCGGGGGCCCGGCGCGAGGCCGCGGACTCCCTGGCCCACCTGCCGGGCGACGGCGCGGCCCTGCACGTGCTGGCGCAGGCGCAGGCGGCGCTGCACGATCCCGCCGCCGCCCGCACCGCCGCGGAGGCCGCCCGCGCCTGGCGCGGCGGCCCCGAGCTCCTGCGGTTGGAGCTGATCTGAGGCGTCAGCCCCCGGCGGCGAGGGCGAGGAGAACGGCGGCGAGGCGGCCGGGCGCGAGGTCCGCCGCCCGAAGCGCTTCGCCCCGCCAGACCAGCACGGGGGCGCCCGCCCAGCCGCGGGCGCGCGCCTGGGCCGCACCTCGCTCGAGCTCGGCCTCCACCTCCGGCGCCAGGGCGCGCTCCAGCACGCGGGCCGCGTCGTAGTCGATCTCCACCAGCACCTCGCCCAGGGCGCCGACATCCGCCACGTCCCAGTCGCGCACGAAGTTGGCGTCCAGCACGGCGCGGCCGAAGGCGCCGGGGTCGAGGTCCAGCGCCTCGCAGGCCAGGAGCGCGCGGGCGGCGGGGGCGCCGTCGCGGGGGAAGACTCCCGGGCGGCGGAAGGGCGCGCCCGCGGCCCGGCACGCCGCCTCCGCGCGGTCCAGCGCCGCGGGGTCGTCCGCCTGGGCCAGGAACGGCCGCCAGCGCACCGTCAGGCCCGCATCCGCCGCCGCCGCGCGCAGGGCGGCGGCGAGCGCGTGGGACTCGGGCGAACCCAAGCCGCACCAGAACTCCAGAACGGGCGCGCTCACCGGCGCGACGACCCGACGATCGTGGACGTGCGGAGTCGAGACGGTTCTGAGGCCATGCGCCCTCCTTCACGGGTCACGCGGCCTGGCGCGCCTTGAGGCCGGGCCGAGTCGCGCCTACCTTGCTGATCGGCGGGTCATGCTGCGGCTCACGTCGGAGGCTTCACATCCCGGGGACCTTAATCGCCTTCCTAGGGAGCTGTTCCCGACCGAGCCCGTGGGCTCGGACGCACGGCGCCCACCTGGTCATCCAGGTTCAAGGGGATTGAACACGCCTCCACGGTTCTTCGCGGCGCCGCCACCCTTTCCCACCTTCGCGGAGCGGACGTGACCGATCCTCCCGCCCGCTTCTCCCTGCGCCTGACCTTCGCCCTGGTGGTCGCCGCCCTGGCGGGGATCCTCGCCTACGCGGGCGCGTGGAGCGCGGGCCTGCGGCCGCCCTTCGCCCTGCTGCGCGGCTACGAGGCGGTGCTGGCCCTCG
Organism: uncultured Caulobacteraceae bacterium; assembly: GCA_964235945.1. Taxonomy (GTDB): domain Bacteria; phylum Pseudomonadota; class Alphaproteobacteria; order Caulobacterales; family Caulobacteraceae; genus JASLDZ01. The sequence goes on along the minus strand of CAXSDV010000074.1, from coordinate 4,065 downwards.
CCTGGCTGGGCTACGGCGCCTCGGTGGCCTGGCGCGGCCGTCGCCCCCGGTGAGCGCGGCGACGGCGGGCGCGCCCGATCCCAAGCCCGCCCTGCGCGTGGAGGCGCGCCGCCTGCGCCGGGCGCTCCACGCCGCCCTGCCCCGAGCGGGCGAGGAGGCCGCCCTGCATTACGCCCGGGCGCGCCGCCCCGCGCCCCGCACGGCGGCCGTCTACGCCCCGTGCGGGAGCGAGCTCGATCCCGGGCCGCTGACCGCCCACCTGCGCGCGGCGGGCGCACGGCTCGCCCTGCCCGCGGTTCTCGCCCCCGGCGACCCCCTCGTGTTCCGCCGCCGGGAGGAGGGCGCGCCCCTGTTCCCCGACGGCGCGGGCGCCCCCGCGCCGGGGCCGGACGCGCCGCAGGTGGAGCCCGACCTCGTGGTCGCGCCGCTGCTGGCTTTCGACCGCTCGGGCGCGAGGCTGGGCCAGGGCGGCGGCTGGTACGACCGCACCCTTGCGGCCCTGCGCGCGCGCTCCGCCGTGTTCGTCCTGGGGCTGGCCTACGCCGGCCAGGAGGTGGACGTCCTGCCCCGGGAGGCGCACGACCAGCGGCTGGACGCCGTGCTCACCGAGGCGGGCCTGCGCCTGTTCATTCCCTAGGACCTTCGCATGCGGCTGGGCTTTTTCGGCGACGTGATCGGCTCGGCCGGGCGCGAGGCGGTGGCCACGCACCTGCCCGGCCTGCGCCGCCGCCTGCGCCTCGACTTCGTGGTGGTCAACGCGGAGAACGCCGCCGGCGGCTTCGGGGCCACCGAGAAGATCTGCCGCGAGCTGTTCGACGCGGGGGCGGACTGCCTGACCATGGGCAACCACACCTGGGACCAGCGCGAGATGCTGACCTACATCGACCGCGAGCCCCGGGTGCTGCGGCCGCTCAACTACCCCGCCCTGTCCCACGCGCCCGGGCGCGGCGCCTGGATGTACGAGGCGGCGGGCGGGCGGCGCGTGCTGGTGGCCAGCGTCCACGGCCGAGTGCACATGGATGCGCTGGACGACCCCTTCGCCGCGATCGACCGCGAGCTGGAGGCCTGCCCGCTCGGGGCCGCGGCGGACGCGATCATCGTCGACGTCCACGCGGAGGCCACCTCCGAGAAGATGGCCATGGGCTGCTTCTGCGACGGGCGCGCCTCCCTCGTGGTGGGCACCCACACCCACGTGCCCACCGCCGACGCCCAGGTGCTGCCCGGCGGCACCGCCTACCAGACGGACGCGGGCGGCTGCTGCGACTATGACAGCGTGATCGGCATGGAGAAGCACGAGCCCGTGCGGCGCTTCACCACCCGCCTGCCCGGCGCGCGCTACGCCCCCGCGACGGGACCCGCCACCGTGTGCGGCGTCTACGTGGAGACCGACGACCGCACGGGGCTGGCGCGCCGGGTGGAGCCCATCCGGGTCGGCGGCCGGCTCAAGCCCGCCCTGCCCGAGCCGGAGGCGCTCCCCGCCTGACGCGCCCCCCTGACGCGCCCCGTGCGCGTCAGTTACGGTCGGACCGGCCGTGCACGTTCGCCTTCTCCTTGAGCATGTCGATGCGCTTGGAGGCTTCGGCCTTGGTCAGGTCGTCGGAGAAGGCCTCGGGGTCGTGGGCCTGCTCGGACAGGGTCTTCAGGTAGGAGCCCTGAGCGCCGGTCATGGGCTCGTCGCCCGTGGTCCAGTCGTCCGGGTTCTTCTGGGTGTTGTCGCCCGGATCGGCGTCGAGCTTGGGGTTGTGGTCGCTCATGGGAGCCCTTTTCCGCGTTGCGTCGTTGCCTGAATGTTCCGGGCGGGAGTAGGTTGCATGGCCGAGCTCGACATCGTGGTGGTGGGGGCGGGCGCCGCCGGGATCGGCGCGGGTCGCGCCCTGCTGCGCGCGGGCGCGTCGTTCACCGTGCTGGAGGCGCGCGGACGGGTCGGCGGCCGGGCGCACACGGCGCAGGCGGGCGGCCTGCCGCTGGACCTTGGCTGCGGCTGGCTGCACGACGCCGCCGAGAACCGGTGCCGCGCCCTGTTCGAGGAGCTGGGCCTGCCCGTCGACCCGACCTCCGCCCCCTGGGGCCGTCTCGCCGTGACCGCCAACTTCCCCGCCGCCGACCAGCACGCCTACCGCGCCGCCTTCGCCGCCCTCGAGGCGCGGCTGGAGCGGGCGGCGGACGGTCCCGACCGCCCCGCCTCCGAGCTGCTGGAGCCCGGCGGGCGCTGGAACGCCCTGCTCGACGTGTTCTCCGGCGCCTACAACGGGGCGGCGTTCGACCGCATCTCGGTGGTCGACTACGGCCGCTACCGCGGGGGCGAGGGCGACATGCGCGCCTCGAACGGCTACGGCGCGGGGCTGGCGTACGCCGCCCAGGGCCTGCCCGTGCGCCTGGACGCGGCGGTGACGCGCATCGCGCACGCCGGACCGCGCGTGCGCCTGCACCTGGCCGACGGCGGCGTGCTGGAGGCGGGCGCGGCCGTCGTCACCCTGCCGCCGAACCTGCTCGCCGCGGAGGCGGTGCGCTTCGACCCGCCGCTGCCCGACAAGCTGGAGGCCGCCGCCGGCCTGCCGCTGGGCTGCGCGGCCAAGGCCTTCCTGGCCGTCGCGGGCGATGCGGACGACCTTTCCGCGCCCGAGGGGCTGTTCTACGGCGCGACGGACACGACGCGCAGCGCCAGCCACCACCTGCGCCCCTTCGGCCGCCCCTACGTGGAGAGCTATTTCGGCGGGACCTTCGCGGCGCAGATGGAGGCCGCGGGCCCCGCCGCCATGGCCGACTTCGCGGTCGGCCAGGTCGCCGACGCCCTGGGCTCGTCCTGGCGGGGGCGGCTCTCGCTGCTGGCCGCCACCGACTGGAGTCTCGACCCCTGGTCGCGGGGCGCCTACAGCCACGCCCTGCCCGGCCACGCCGAAGCCCGCGCGGCGCTGGCGGCCCCGGTGGACGGGCGATTGTTCTTCGCGGGCGAGGCCTGCTCGCCGCACTTCTTCTCCACCGCCCACGGCGCCTACGAGACCGGGGAGGCCGCCGCGGCCGCCGCCCTGGCGGCGGTGCGCGGCTGAGGCGCGCCTCAGCCCGCCGCCTTCAGCCGCTCGAGCAACTGGGGATGCAGATCGCCGTTGGCGCAGCACACCGAGCCGACCTCCGCGCGCCAGGGTCCGCCGTCCGCGTCCGTGATCACGCCGCCCGCTTCCAGGATCATCAAACCGCCGGCCGCCACGTCCCAGGGCTGCAGGTCGCGCTCCCAATAGCCGTCGAACCGGCCGGCGGCGACGTAGGCCATGTCCAGCGCGGCCGAACCGAAGCGGCGCACCCCCGCCACCCGCGGAGCCACCTGGTGCAACTCCTTGAGGAAGCGGCCCTGTCCGCCCTTGCCCTGGAAGGGGATGCCCGTGGCGAACAGGCAGTCGTCCAGCTTGCGGCGCGCGGCCACCCGCAGGCGCTTCTCCTGGTTGAAGAACAGGCCGCGGCCCTTCTCCGCCCAGAACAGCTCGTCCAGCACCGGGGCGTAGGTCACGGCGGCCACCACCTCGCCCTCGCGCTCCAGGGCGATGTTGACGGCGAACTGGGCCAGGCCGTGGAGGAAGTTGGTGGTGCCGTCCAGGGGATCGACGATCCAGCGGTGGGTCTTGTCGCTGCCCTCCACCGTTCCGCGCTCCTCCGCCAGGAAGCCGTAGCCGGGGCGCGCCTTGGAGAGCTCCTCCACCAGGGTCTGCTCGGCCTTGAGGTCGGCGGCGGACACGAAGTCGGACGGGCCCTTCTTGGACACCTGCAGCTCCTGCACCTCGCCGAAGTCGCGGGCCAGCTTGCGGCCGGCCTTGCGCGCGGCCGCGATCATGACCTGGAGGAGGGCGGAAGGCGTGGGCATGGCGTCTCGCGGGCGGCCGGGGTCACGCGCGGGCGCGGCCTTGCGGGGCCGGGTGCGCGGGAGGCGGCGGAACCTATGCCCCCCCCTCCCCCTCCGCAAGCCGAGCGCGGGGAGGCGGGTCCATCGCCCGGCCGCCGACGCCGACGTCCCCGTCCATAGCGGGCGCCCCCGCCTCCCCGGCCCCGCACGCGAAGCGCCGGCGGCGGTCGCCA
>CAXSDV010000073.1:0-10094 GCA_964235945.1 uncultured Caulobacteraceae bacterium | reverse complement strand
CCACGAACTGGCGCGCGTCCGGCACGGCCGGGGCGGCGGGCGCCGGAGCCTCGGGGGGAGGCGGCGGCGGCGGGGGCGGGGCGGGCGGCGGGGGCGGAGGCGCGGGCGGAGCCGCTTCCGGTCCGAAGTTCCAGCGCAGGCCGACGGTGGCCGACTGGTCCTCGTACTTGCCGCGGAAGGTGCCGGGCTGGATGGCGCCGTCGCCGGTGGTGGTCCACTTCTGATCCGCCGTACGGATGTAGTGGTAGGCCACGTCCACCGAGAGGCGATGGGTGACGTGGTAGGACACGCCCGCCAGGCCGCCGTAGGCGAAGGAGGTGTCGTCGCTGTCGGCGCGCAGGTTCTGGATGGCCGCGCCGCCGCCCGCGGGGATGCCGCTGAACTGGCCGTTGACCTTGGTCTTCAGGTAGCTGACGCCCACGCCCACGCCGATGAAGGGGTCGATCTTGCTGTTGGGCAGGATGTCGTAGATCACGTTGCCCATGCCCGAGTACTCGTCCTGGCTGCCGCCGGGCTTGCCGCAGGCCGGGGAGGCGGCCGAGCGGATCACGCCGGGGGCGCACAGGCCGGTGGGCTGGGCGCGGTCGGAGGCGCCGCGCACCGAGCTCAGGTCGCCGGGGCGGTAGCCGCCCTCCAGCTCGACGCGCCAGTGGGGCGCGATCTGGTAACCGAGGCGGGCGAAACCGGTCCAGTCGTCGTCGCGCGACCACTTGTAGCCGAACGGCGCGCCGTCGGAAGCGAGGGCGGACGAGGTGGTGTGGATCCCGCCGTTGGCCTGCTCGCGGTAGCCGCCGTCCACGGCCGCGTAGAAGCCGTTGGGCTGGGCGGCGTGGGCGCCGCTGGCCGCGAACGCCGCCAGCAGGGAAGCCCCCGCCAGGAGTTTCGATTTCATCAGGAGCCCTCTGTTTGCCCGCGTCAGGCGGCTCGACGCCGGCCTGGACTTTACAATGCCTATACTCAAGCCGGGATTGGTGCGGAAGTGACGTAGCCGCAACACAACCACCTTTTCGCCCCGGAACCGCCGAAGCTTTCCCCGAACGACGTACAACTGGGCGGCGAGTCGCCAAGGAACGGTTAACGTCCCGCGGCCGGGCGCGTCACACCTCCCGCGCGCCGTCGGGATCGCGGGCGCGGCGCATCAGCCACAGCACGCCGAACAGGTCGGTGCCCGCGTCCAGCAGCCGCCCGAAATTGGTGTACTTGGAGGCGCCCGCCGTGCGCGGCCGGTGGCCCACGTCCTCGAACGCCACCTCCCAGCCGTCCCGCGCCATCAGCGCCGGCAGGTAGCGGTGCATGTGGTCGAAGTACGGAAGCGCCAGGAAAGCCTCGCGCCGGAACGCCTTGAGGCCGCAGCCGGTGTCGTCCGCCCCGTCGCGCAGCAGGCGCCGGCGCACGCCGTTGGCCACCCGCGACGCCCACCGCTTGGACGCGCCGTCGCGCCGCCGCGCCCGGCGGCCCCCCACCAGGCCGAGGCGGGGAGGACCGGCGCGCAGGCGTGCGGCCAGGCGCGGCGCGTCCGCCGGGTCGTTCTGCCCGTCGCCGTCCAGGGTGACCACCACCGCCGCGCGCGCGGCCAGCACCCCCGTGCGCACCGCCCGGCTTTGCCCGGCGTTGCGGCCGTGGGCGACCACCCGCAACTGGGGCAGCTCCGCCCGCAGCGCCAGCAGCCGCGCCCGGGTGTCGTCCCGGCTGGCGTCGTCCACGAAGACGATCTCCACCGAACGGCCGGCGAAGGCGGCGGCGATCTCCCGGGCGAGGGCGGGGGCGGCGCCCGCCTCGTCGTAGACGGGGACGACGATCGAGATTTCGGGAGGCAAGGGCGACCGCGCATGGAGGAGGCGGCCTGCCCCGGGCGGGTCCGTCCATAACCGCAATCGGGGGCGGGCGGAACGCCGCGCCCGTGCTAAGGCCGCCCCATGCGGCGGCCCGCCTCCAGCCCGCGCCCGTCCCGGCCGCCGGACGGCCCCGGGCGCGCCCTTCCGTCCGGCGGCGCCCGGGCGCTCGCGCGGGCGCTGGAAGGCTGGCGCGGCCCGCTGCTGGCGGGGCTGCTGGCGGCGCTGGCCGCGCTTCCCGGCCTGTGGGCCCTGCCCCCCCTCGACCGCGACGAAGCGCGCGCGGCGCTGGCGGCGACGGCCACGGCCGGCTTCGCGCCCTCCCGCGCCTCCCCCCGCGCGCCGGACGCCGGGCCGGACCGCACGGGCCCGGGCCGGCCGGAGGCGGCGGCGGGCGCCCGATGGCTGGGGGCGGGGGCGCTGCGACTGTCGGCCGCCCTGTCCCCCACGGGCGAGGCGCGCGACGTGCGGGCGCTGAGGTGGCCCTCCCTCCTGGGCGCGGTGCTGGCGGCGGCGGCCTGCGCCTGGGGCGGGGCGGGGCTGCTGGGCCCGGTCCGCGGAGCCGCGGCGGGCGCCCTGCTGGCCGTTTCGCCCCTGCTGTCCTTCGCGGGCGCCGTCGCCGGGCGCGACGCCCTGCTGTGCGGGGGCGTGACCCTGGCCCTGGCGGGGCTCGCGCGGTGCTACGCCCGCGCCGAGGGCCTGATCGCCCGCGCCCCGGGCGCGCGCACGGCGCTGTGGGCGGGAACGGCGCTGGCCGTGTGCGACGCGGGCGCGGCGCGGGCCGTCGCGATCCCGCTGGCGCTGCTGGCGCTGCTGGCGGCGGACCGGCGCGCGGCGTGGATTCGCGGGCTCGGCTGGACCTGGGGACTGCTGCTCGTGCTGGCGACGGCGGGCCCCTGGATGCTGGCCGCGGCCGTCGCCGCCGACGGGGGGATCTGGGCGTCGCCGCCGCCGCCGCCGCGCGCGGCGTTCGACCCGCCGGGCCTGCACGCGGCGCTCCTCCCGGTTCTGCTGTTTCCCGCGACGCTCCTCCTGCCCGCCGCCGCCGTTCGCGCCTGGCGGGGGCGGAACGAACCGGGGGTGCGGCTGGCCCTGGCCTGGCTCCTGCCCGGGTGGGCGGTGCTGGAGCTCGCGCCGGGCAGGCTCGCGGGCGACGCCCTGCCGCTCTACGGCGCCCTGGCTTGGCTGTGCGCCGCCGTTCTGGGCGCACCGCGGGGCCTCGGGCCGGTGACGCGGCGGCTGGGAGCGGCCCTGGCGGCGGCGACCGGCCTCGCCGCGGCGGCGGGCGCGCTCTGGGCGCAGGGCCGCTTCGGCCCGCCCGCGGCCTCCCTCCCCGTCCTGCTCCCGGCCCTGGCGACGGCCGGCGCCCTGGCGGCGGCGGGGGCGGCGGGGGCGGTCCTGCTGCTGCGGAAACGGCCGGCGCGCGCCCTGGCGGCCGCGGGCGGCCTGGGCCTGATCGCCCACGCAACGCTGGCGGGGGCGCTCCTGCCGCGCCTGGACCGGTTGTGGGTCTCGCGCCGGGCGGCCGAGCTCCTGGCGCGCGCCGACCTCGATCCGCGCAACGGCGTGACTCCCGGCCCGGTGACGGTGGCGGGCTACGCCGAGCCCAGCCTGTTGTTCGCCCTGGGCGCGGGGGGCGAGGCGGGAACCGCCTCCTCCGCCGCCGAGGGGCTGGCGGAAGGCCGGCCGGCGCTGGTGGAGGCGCGCGCCGGGCCGGACCTGGCGCGCGCCCTGCGTGCGGGCCACACCGCCGCCCACCCCGCGGGCGAGGTTTCCGGCTACGACTACGCCGCCGGGCGCGAGGTCCGCTTGGTGCTCTGGCGCCCGCCCGCCTCCTCCGCCCCCGCCTTTCTGCAGGAGTCCGCCCCGTGAGCCTGGCCGTCGAGATCGTGGAGGTGGGCGCGCGCGACGGCCTGCAGAACGAGGCGGTCGCCTTGTCGGTCGAAGAGCGGCTGGAGTTCATCGCCCGGCTGGAGGAAGCGGGCGCGCGCCGGGTGGAGGCGGTCAGCTTCGTCAACCCGCGCCGGGTGCCGCAGATGGCCGGGGCGGAGGAGATCATGGCCGCCCTGCCCCACGTCGCCGGCCGCACGCGCATCGGCCTGGTGCTCAACGCCCGCGGCTGGGAGCGCTGCGTGGCCGCGGGCTGCGACGAGGCCAACGTCGTGGTGTGCGCCACCGACGGCTTCGGCCTGCGCAACCAGGGGACGACCACCGCCGAGCAGCTGGCCGCGGCGGTCGACATCGCCGGCCGCGCCCGGGAGGAAGGGCCGCCCGTCTCGGCGGTGATCTCCGTGGCCTTCGGGTGCCCCTTCGAGGGCGAGGTGCCCGAGGAGCGGGTGGTCGCCCTCGCGCGCGACCTGGCGGCGGCGGGGGTGGGCGAGATCGCCCTGGCCGACACGATCGGCGTGGCCGACCCGTGGACGGTGCGCCGCCGGACGGAGGCGGTGCGCGCCGCCGCGCCGGACGCGCGCCTGCGCCTGCACCTGCACGACACGCGCAGGAGCGCCCTGGCCAACGCCTATGCGGGCCTGGAGGCGGGGGCGCAGGTGCTGGACGCGAGCTGCGGCGGGATAGGCGGCTGCCCCTTCGCCCCCGGGGCCACCGGCAACCTGGCCACCGAGGACCTGGTCTACATGCTGGAGCGGGCCGGGATCGATACGGGCTACGACCTGGACGGGCTGATCCGCACGGCGCGGTGGGTGTCCGCCCGCCTCGGCCGCCCCGCCCCCGGCGCCCTCAGCCGGGCGGGCGGCTTCCCGCCCCGGCCGGAGTGAGCGCGGCGGGGGCGTCCGCCTCCCCCGCCTCCCCCGCCTGCATCCGCAGGTCGTAGGCGGCGAAGGTGGCCATGGTCAGGATGTGGCTGACCGAGCTGGAGAGCTGGGCGATCTGCACGGGCTTGGACAAGCCCACCAGCAGCGGCCCCACCACCGTGGCCCCGCCCAGGCTCTGGATCAGCTTGGTGGAGATGGACGCCGAGTGGATGGCCGGCATGACCAGCACGTTGGCGGGCTCGGTCAGGCGGATGAAGGGGTAGTTCGCCCCCGCCCCGGCGGGGTCCAGCGCCACTTCGGGCGGGATGTCGCCCTCGTACTCGAAGTCGATGTCGTCGCGCGCGTCCATCTGGCTGACCGCTTCGCGGATCTTCTCGCCGCGCGGGCCCCGGGGGTTGCCGAAGGTGGAATAGCTCAGGAAGGCCACCCGGGGCTCGTAGCCCAGGCGGCGCACGGCGTGGGCGGCCTCCACCGCGATCTCCACCAGGTCGCGGCTGTCGGGCAGCTCGGTGATGGATGTGTCCGCCACGAACAGCGTGCGCCCCTTGGCCAGCACCACCGACAGGCCCAGCAGGCGTCCGCCCGGCGTGGGGTCCACCACGCGCAGCACCTCCTCCAGCGCCACGTCGAAGGCGCGGGTGACGCCCGTGACCATGCCGTCCGCGTGGCCCAGGGCCAGCATGGAGGCGGCGAAGCTGTTGCGGTCCTGGTTCACCAGGCGCTGGACGTCGCGCTTGAGGAAGCCCCGGCGCTGCAGGCGGCCGTAAAGCCCGTCCACGTACTCGGCGTTGCGGTCCGACAGGCGGGCGTTGACGATCTCCAGCCCCGCCGTGTCCGGGTCCACCCCCACCTGGCGCATGTTGGACAGCACGAGCTCCTCGCGCCCGCACAGGATGGCGCGGCCCAGGCCCTGGCTCTGGAAGGCGAAGGCGGCGCGGATCACGCTGGGGTCCTCGCCCTCGGCGAACACGATGCGCTTCTTGGGCCCGCCCGAGACCTTGCCGGTGATCTTCTGGAGGAAGGCGGCGGTGGGGTCCACGCGCTGGGCCAGGCCCTCGCGGTAGCTGTCCATGTCCTCGATGGGCTTCCTCGCCACGCCCGTGTCCATGGCCGCCTGGGCCACGAAGGGGGGCACGTACCAGATCAGCCGCGGGTCGAAGGGGGTGGGGATGATGTAGTCCGGCCCGAAGCGCAGGCGCCGGCCGTGGTAGGCGGCGGCCACCTCGTCGGGCACGTCCTCGCGCGCGAGCCGGGCCAAGGCCTCGGCGCAGGCGATCTTCATCTCGTGGTTGACCGAGCGCGCCCGCACGTCCAGCGCGCCGCGGAAGATGTAGGGGAAGCCCAGGACGTTGTTGACCTGGTTGGGATAATCGCTGCGCCCGGTGGCGACGATGGCGTCGGAGCGCACCTCGTGGACCTCCTCCGGGGTGATCTCGGGGTCCGGGTTGGCCATGGCGAAGATGATGGGCCGCGGCGCCATGTTGCGCACCAGCTCCTTGGTCAGCGCGCCCTTGGCGGACAGGCCGATGAACACGTCCGCCCCATCCAGCGCCTCGGCCAGGGTGCGCTTGGGGGTGTCGACCGTGTGGGCCGACTTCCACTGGTTCATGTCCTCGGTGCGGCCGGCGTACAGCACGCCCTTGAGGTCCACCGCCAGGCAGTTCTCCGCGCGCACGCCCATGGCCTTGATCAGCTCCAGGGTGGCGATGCCCGCCGCCCCCGGCCCGTTCAGCACGACCTTCACGTCCTCCAGCTTGCGCCCGGTGATCATGCAGGCGTTCATCAGCCCCGCCGAGCAGATGATGGCGGTGCCGTGCTGGTCGTCGTGGAACACCGGGACGTCCAGCGCCTCCTGGCAGGCCTGCTCGATCACGAAGCACTCGGGGGACTTGATGTCCTCCAGGTTGATGCCGCCGAAGGTGGAGCCGATGGCGGTGACCACCTTGATGACGGTGTCGGCGTCCTTGGAGTCGACCTCGATGTCGATGGAGTCCACGTCGGCGAAGCGCTTGAAGAGCACGCTCTTGCCCTCCATCACCGGCTTGGAGGCCAGCGCCCCCAGGTCCCCGAGCCCCAGGATGGCGGTGCCGTTGGAGATCACCGCCACCATGTTGCCCTTGGACGTGTAGTCGTAGGCGAGGTCGGGGTTGGCGGCGATCTTCATCACCGGCACGGCCACGCCCGGCGAGTAGGCCAGGGAAAGGTCGCGCTGGGTGGCCATGGGCTTGGTCGCGTGCACGCCGATCTTGCCGGGGGTGGGCTTGGCGTGGAAGGCCAGGGCCTCGTCTTCGGTGAAGCTGCGCTTGTCGACGGCCATGGACACGCTCCCGACGCGCCGGCGGTCCGGCGTCTCTTGACCTTGGAACCTAGAGGGTGCGGCGGGGGGTCACAACCGCGGCCGCGGCTTCCGCCCCGCCCCGCGGCGCGTTAACCGGGAGCGATGAACGCCCCCTCCGCGCCCTCCGCGCAGGACCTCCTGGCCGAGGCCGCGGCGGCCACCCCCGTCATGGCCCAGTACTTCGAGGCCAAGGCGCGCCAGAGCGACGCGCTGGTGTTCTTCCGCATGGGCGACTTCTACGAGCTGTTCTTCGACGACGCGGTGCGCGCCGCCCAGGCGCTGGGCATCACGCTGACCTATCGCGGCAAGCACGCGGGGGCGGACATCCCCATGGCGGGCGTGCCCGTCCACGCGGCGGAGGCCTACCTCGCCAAGCTGATCCGCTGCGGCTTCAAGGTGGCGGTCTGCGAGCAGATGGAGGACCCGCGCGCCGCCAAGAAGCGCGGCTCCAAGGCGGTGGTGCGCCGCGAGGTGGTGCGCATCGTCACTCCCGGCACGCTGACGGAGGACAGCCTGCTGGACGCGCGCGGGGCCAACCGCCTCGTGGCCGTGGCCGTGCGCGGCGGGGCGGCGGCGACCGCGTCCGTCGAACTCTCCACCGGCGAGGTGGAGGTGGGCGCCTGCCCGCGCGAGGCGCTGGGCCCGGCCCTGGCCGCCTTGCGCCCTTCCGAACTCCTCGTGGCCGACCGCCTGCTGGCGGACGAGGCGGTGGCGGCGGCCTGCAAGGGCGCGGGCGGCCTGCTCCAGCCCCTGCCGGCCGCCCTGGCCGAGCCCGCCGCCGCCGCCGCGCGGCTCAAGCGCCTCTACGGCGTGGGCACGCTGGACGGCTTCGGCGACTTCCAGCCGGCGGAGCTGGCGGCGCTGGGCCTCTTGGCCGCGCACCTGGAGACCACCCAGGCCGGGCGGCTTCCGGCCCTCTCGCCCCCGCGCCGCGGCGGGGCGGCCGACCACCTGCTGATCGATCCCGCCACCCGCGCCGGCCTGGAGATCGAGCGTTCTCAAGCGGGCGGGCGCGAGGGCTCGCTCCTCGCCTGCGTGGACCGCACCGTCACCGCCGCGGGGGCGCGCGCCCTGGCCGACCGGCTGGCGCGCCCGCTGGTCGATCCCGCCGCCATCGCCGCCCGGCTGGACGCGGTGGGCTGGCTGCACGAGCGCCGGGCGCTGCGAACCGACCTGCGCGCCGACCTGCGCGCGGCGGGCGACCTCGCCCGGGCGCTGGGCCGCCTGGCGCTCGGGCGCGGCGGGCCCCGCGACCTGGGGGCCCTGCGCGCGGGGCTGCTGGCGGGCGAGGCGGTGTGCGCGCGGGTCGCCGCCGCCGCCGCCGGCCCCCTGGCCGAACTCCCGGCGGAGGTGGCGGGCGCGCTGGACGCCCTGACCCTGGCGCGCACGCCCGAGCTGGGCGCGCTGCTGGAGCGGCTCAAGTCCGCGCTGGAGGCCGAGCTCCCGGCCGCCGCGCGCGAAGGCGGCTATGTCCGCGCGGGCTTCCGCCCCGAACTCGACGAGGTGCGGCGCCTGCGCGACGACAGCCGCCGGGTGGTGGCCGCGCTGGAGTCGCGCTTGTCGGGGGAGACGGGGCTGGCCCTGCGCATCCGCCACAACGCGGTGCTGGGCTATTTCATCGACTGCACCGCCAAGCAGGCTGAAACCCTGCTCTCGCCGCGCTGGTCGGCCGCTTTCATCCACCGCCAGACCACCGCCAACCAGGTGCGCTTCACCACGCCGGAGCTCGCGGACCTGGACGCGCGCATCTCCCAGGCCGCCGACCGCGCGCTGGCCATGGAGGTGGAGACCTTCGAGGCGCTGCGCGGGGCGGCCTGCGGGGAGGCGCCCGCCCTGCAGGCCGCCGCCCGCGCCTTGGCGTCGCTCGACGTGGCCGCGGCCCTGGCCGAGTGGGCGGAGGAGGTGGGCGCGGTGCGGCCGCAGGTGGACGCCTCCACCGCCTTCGAGGCGGAAGGCGCGCGCCACCCGGTGGTGGAGGCCGCCGTGCGCCGGGCGGGCGACCCCTACACCGCCAACGACTGCGCCCTGGACGGCGCCGGGGGCGCCCCCGGCGCGGGCTGTCCGCGCCTGGCGCTGGTCACCGGGCCCAACATGGCGGGCAAGTCGACCTTCCTGCGCCAGAACGCGCTCCTGGTGGTGCTGGCCCAGGCGGGAAGCTTCGTGCCCGCGCGCCGCCTGCGGCTGGGCGTGGTGGACCGGCTGTTCAGCCGGGTGGGGGCGGGGGACGACCTGGCCAACGGCCGTTCGACCTTCATGACCGAGATGGTGGAGACCGCCGCCATCCTCACCCAGGCCACCGCGCGCTCCTTCGTGGTGCTGGACGAGATCGGGCGCGGCACCGCCACCTATGACGGCCTGGCCATCGCCTGGGCGTGCGCGGAGGCGCTGCACGACACCAACCGTTGCCGCGCGCTGTTCGCCACGCACTACCACGAGCTCGCGCGGCTGGAGGAGCGCCTCGCCCACGTGTGCAACCTGTCCATGCGCGCCAAGGAGTGGAACGGCGAGCTGATCTTCCTGCACGAGGCCGCCCCCGGGGCCGCCGACCGCTCCTACGGCGTGGCCGTGGCCAAGCTCGCCGGCGTGCCCGCCCGGGTGGTGTCGCGCGCGCGCCAGGTGCTGGAGCGTCTGGAGCGCACCCCGGGCTCGCCCGCGCGCCTGGACGACCTCCCCCTGTTCGCCGCCGCCCCGCCCCCGCCCGAATCGGCCGAACCCTCGCGGGTGGAGACGGCGCTGGCGACCATGGACGCGGACGCGATGACGCCGCGCGAGGCGCTGGAAGCGCTGTACCGGCTGAAAGGGTTGGCGGGGGGAGGAGTGGGCGGCGGTTCCTCCTGAACGGTCGCGGGTGCGCCACCGTGCTCGGGCGACGGCTGACCGGTTGGCGTCGGGACGCGGGGCGTCCCGTAAGTAGATTCGACGAGCCTGCGGCGCGTCGAACACAGGGCTGTACCTTGGGCGAGACCGCAATCGGCGGAGGGTGATCCTCCTCCTCCGTCGCCCTCGGGCTTGACCCGAGGGCCGGGCGTCGTGAGCCGCCAGGGCCTCCCGCGAGCGATGTGGCGCGGAAGACTCGGCCCTCGGTCAAGCCCGAGGGCGACGGAAGGGGGAGAAGTGCGCTCCCGAACGTGGAGCCCTCTCCTAGTGACCGCC
>CAXSDV010000072.1:6968-10112 GCA_964235945.1 uncultured Caulobacteraceae bacterium | reverse complement strand
GCCACGTACAGCGCCCCCTCCCCCCCGTGGCGCGCCTCGGCGGCGGAGACGCCCGCCACCCGCGCGCGCGAGGGCGGCTCGTTCAGCCAGTCGGGCACGCGCAGGCGCAGCACGCCGCCGCCCATGCGGCCCTTGCCGGTGATCACCAGCACCGCCCGGTCGCCGTCGGCGTGGGCGCGGGCGATGAAGGCGTGGAGCACCGCGCGCGCCCGGTCCTGGTCGTGGCCGTGCAGGTCGAGGCGCCCCCCGATGGGGTCGCGCGCTCGGGCGATGCGCCGCCGCCGGTTGGGCTCGATGGAGGGCAAACCCGCGGCGGCGGCGGCGCGGGACGCGGAGGGCGTCGGGCGCGCGCCCACCCCCTCCGCCGCCAGCCGCGCCAGGAGCTCGGCGTCCGCGCGTCGCGGGGCGGCGACGGGCGCGGAGGGGGCGGGAGCCGCGAGGGGCGCGGCCGCCGCCTCGGCCGGGGCCGCCGGATCACAAACGACGCGTCGACCGACGGACGCCGGACGCACGGTGGCCGCGATCAGCGACCAAAGGCGCGCCTCCTCGGGACGCAGGCGCCGGCGCACGGCCTCACCCGCCCCCGAACATGGGCGTGGGCACCAGCCGCACGAGGCGCAACGTGTGGCGCACCCGGCCCGCCTCCACCCCCGCCGCGGCGCCGCGCCCGACGTACAGGTCGGCGCGCACCTCGCCCTTGATGGCCGAGCCCGTGTCGAGCGCCATCGCCAGGCGGCGGTAGCGCTTGGGCGCCCCGGTCAGCACGGGGGCGGCCGCATCCACCCAGTAGAGCTCGCCATAGCCGTGGCGGGAGGGATCGACGGCCAGCGACCGGCCGGGGGGCAGGGGCACGCCCGCCGCCCCGGCGGGGTCGCGGCCGTCGTCCGCCCGCAGCGAGAAGAACACGTAGCGCGGGTCGAGGTCCATCACCGCCTGCGCCTGCGCTCCCGCGTGGGCGGCCAGCCAGGCGCGGATCGCCTCGCCGCCGGCGCGGTCTGGGGCCAGCCGCCCCGAGCGCACCATGGGGCGGGAGATCGCCACGAAAGGCCGGCCGTTGTCGGCGGCGTAGGCGGCCTTGCGCCGGTCGCCGTCGGGGAAGACCAGCACGCCCGAGCCCTGGATCTGCAGGAAGAACAGGTCCTCCGGCCGCATCCAGGCCAGGGCGTCCGGGGCGGGGGCGCGGTCGATGGCGGCCCGGTCGGCGGTGAGCAGCGGCTGGGGGGCGGGCGCGGCGGTGGCGTCGCGCAGGAGCAGGTCGAGGGGATCGTCGGCCGGTGCGGACGGCGCGGCCTCCTCCTCCTGCGGCGGAGCGTCCGGCGACGGCGCGGGCTCCTCGGCGGCGGCGGCCGAGGTGGCGGCGATCCAGGTCCCCGGGCGCGGGCGCGGGCGCACGGGGGCGTCGAACAGCGCGTCCGGCGTGCGCCGGGCCGGGTACTCCGGGGCGAAATAGGCGGTGAGCACGCCCTCGCCCTCGATCACCTCCGGCCGGAAGTTGAACTCGAAGAACTGGCGCGCCGCCCCGTCCGGCGTGCGGGGGGACAGGGCGCGGGCGCGGGCGCAGACGACGCGCCCGGCGACGCTGCGGGAGGCGGCGCAGCCCGCCTGGTAGGCGCGCAGGGCTTCGACGTGGTCCTCCTCCGCCCAACCGGGCAGGAGGGCGGCGAAGGTGGAGGCGGGGGCGGCCGCCACGGACACGCCCGCACCGGGGGCGGGGCGGGCGGCGGGCCGGCGCGGCGTGGGGGTGGAGGCGACGGCGGGGCCGTGGCCGCTCGGGGTGACCGGCGGCGGCGGCGCGACGGCGCACGCGGCCGACAACAGGCCGACGGCGGCGGGTAGGAGGCGGAGGGCGCGGCCGGCCGCAGCCGGACGCGGAGGGGCCATCAGGCCTCCGCCGGGTCGACCCGGGCGAGCAGCCAGTTGGCGTCGCGTCCGTCCAGGGCGCGCTCGAAAGTCCAGATCTCGGCGGTGCGGCGGTCCACGGCCTCGCCCTCCTCCGCGCCGGCGGCGCGGCTGCGTTGGCGCAGTTCGGCCAGGAAGCGCACCTTCAGGTGCGCGAGGGGACCGGACACCTCCGCGTCCTCGAAGTCGGCGCGGGGCGGGTGGACGAACTCCACGGTCTCCGTGAGGCCCGCGGCCTCGCGCTCGGCGATGGCCGGCTCGAAGGCGGAGAACACGGCGGGGGCGGTCATGCGCTGCAGCCCCGCCCGGTCGCCGCCCACGAAGGCGCGCACGATCTGCTCGTAGGCCCCGCGCGCACCCTCCAGGAACTTGGGCATGTCGAAAGCCTGGTCGCGCGCCTTGAGGGCGGCGAGCCCCGGATGCTCGGGGGCGGGCTCGGGCGCGGCGGCGCGCACGGGCGCGCCCGCGGGCGCCAGGCGCGCGCGCACGGAGGCGAGGTCCTCCTGGGGCTGCCGGCCCACGCGTCGCCCCAGCACGCTGTAAAGCATGAACAGCACGATGGCGGCCAAGCCGGCGAAGATGATGAGCTCGAGGACTTGCAAAGACACGGTCACCAGTTCCGAAACCGGGGGCGCAACGCACGGAACGGGCCGCGCGCTCCACTGGGAAACTCAATATAGTCGACGAAGCGCGCGGCGACAGGGCCGAAACCGCCGCCCTGTCGCTTCGCCCGCGCCCATGCTAGTCGCCGCCGCTCCCCGGCGCGCGCCGCCGGCCTCCACCCACCCACGCCTCCCCGGGTTTTCGCGCCATGACCGACCTTCCCGCCGCCCCCGCCGGCCCCCAGCCCGCACCGGGCGAGGCGCCCCCCGCCATCCGCGTGCTGGCCCAGTTCACCCGCGACCTGTCCTTCGAAAACCCGCGCGCGCCCGAGAGCCTGCGCGCGCCCGGCCAGCCGCAGATCGAGCTGGGGGTCGAGATGAGCGCCCGCGGCCGGCCGGACGGCCTGTTCGAGGTGGACCTGAAGCTCAACGTGGCCGCCACCCGCGAAACGGAGACGGTGTTCCAGATCGAGCTGGTCTACGGCGGCCTGTTCGAGATCGCCGGCGTGCCTGAGGAGCACCTGGAGCCCGTGCTGCTGGTGGAGTGCCCGCGCCACCTGTTCCCCTTCGCGCGCCGCATCCTGGCGGACGCCTCCGGCGAGGGCGGCTTCCCGCCGTTCATGATGGAGCCCATCGACTTCGC
>CAXSDV010000072.1:0-6868 GCA_964235945.1 uncultured Caulobacteraceae bacterium | reverse complement strand
TGGAGCGCCTCGCCCAGCGCCTGCGTCCACAGGGCGTCGGTCTTGAGGCTGTCGCGCAGCCAGGCGGCGTGGCGGGCGCGCTCCTCCCCCGTCGAGCGGGGCGCCAGGGCGCGAGGGCGCGGGCCGTGCGGCCGGCGCACGCCCTGCGCTCCCGGCGAGCCCGCCGCCGGGGTGAACTCCAGCCCCCGCTCCTTGCCGCCCTGCAACTCGAGGTAGACCAGCGCCAGCAGGCGCGTGTCGATGAGGGCGCCGTGCTTCTCGCGCTCGGTCAAGCTGATCTTGTAGCGTTTGCAGAGCGCGTCCAGTGAGTTGTACATGCCCGGGAAGCGCTTCTGGGCGAGCACGAAGGTGCAGGTCCACTGGCTGTCCGGGAAGGGCCGCCGGCCCGCGCGCTGCATCTCCATGTTGATGAAGCTGCGGTCGAAGGCGGCGTTGTGCGCCACCAGCCGCGCGTCGCCCACGAACTCGACGAAGCGGTCCATCACCTCCGGGTGGTGGAAGCGCGGGGCGTCACGCAGGGAGGCCAGGCTGATGCCGTGGACCTTCTCCGCTTCCGGGTCGATGTCGCGGTCGGGGTGGACGTAGCGGTGCAGGTGGGCGCCCGTGGGCAGCAGGTCGTCCACCTCGATGCAGGCGAGCTCGATGATGCGGTGGCCGCTCTTGGGGTCGAGGCCGGTGGTCTCGGTGTCCAGGACGATCTCGCGGGCCATGGCGCTTGAGTGAGGCGCTTCGCCGCCGCGTTCAAGGGGCGCCCGGCGACGGGGCGCAAGGATCGCGGGGCGCGCGGGGCCGGAAGCCGAGGGCGGTCACGGCGGCCAGCACGGCGGCGACCTGGGCGCGGGCGGCGTCCAGCCCCTGGGAGGTGTCGATCACGAAATCGGCGCGGGCGCGCTTGTCCGCGTCGGGCGTCTGGCGGGCGAGCACCGCTTCCAGCTTCTCGGGCGTCATGCCCGGGCGGGCCAGCACCCGGGCGCGCTGGAGTTCAGGCGGGCAGGAGACCACCGCGACCGCGTCCATCCACGCCTCGCCCCCGGTCTCGAACAGGAGCGGGACGTCCAGCACCACCACCGCCGCGTCCGCCACCGCCTCGAAGAAGTGCGCGCGATGGGCTCCGACCAGCGGGTGGACCACCGCCTCCAGCCGCTGCAGCGCTTCGGGGTCGTCCAGCACCCGGGCGCCCAGGCGCGCGCGGTCCACCACGCCGTGCGCCACCACGCCCGGGAAGGCCGCCTCCACCGCGTCCACCGCCGCGCCCCCGAAGCCGTAGAGCGCGTGCACCGCCGCGTCCGCGTCGTAGACGGGCGCGCCCCGCTCGGCGAACAGGCCCGCGGTGGTGGACTTGCCCATGCCGATGGAGCCGGTGAGGCCGAGGCGGATCACCGGCGGGTCACGGGGCCGACCCCCCCTCCCCCAGCGCCCGCAGGCACAGGGCGCGCACGTCCGGCCCGGGCGGCGGCGGACGCCCGAACAGGGCCTCGAAGCTCGGCCGCGCCTGCCCCACCAGCATGGCCAGCCCGTCCACGGTCGCGAGCCCGTGCGCCGCCGCCGCCCGCAGCAGGGAGGTGCGCAGGGGGGCGTAGACCATGTCGACCACCGCCAGGTCCCGCGGCGCGCGGTCCCACGGCACGACCGGCCCCGCCGCGCCGCCCAGGCCCAAGGGCGTGGCGTTGACCAGCAGGGCCGCGTCCTCCAGCACCCGGGGGAGGTCGGACCAGGCGTGGACGACCAGCCGTTCGTCCGATCCCTCGGCCGCCGTCCGGCCGCGGACCGGGTTGCGCGCCACCAGCCGCACCTGGGGCGCGCCCGCCGCCAGCAAGGCGGCGGCCGCCCCCGCCGCCGCGCCGCCCGCCCCGAGCACCACGGCGGGCCCGGCCTCGGCGCGCCAGGCGGGAGCCTGCTCGCCGAGCGCCGCCAAGAGGCCGGCGCCGTCCGTGTTGTCCGCCCGCACCGCGCCGCCCTCCCCGAACACCAGGAGGTTGGCCGCTCCCGCCGCCCGCGCCGCGGGGCTGGCCGCGTCCGCCAGCGCCAGCGCCTCGGCCTTGAAGGGGGCGGTGACGTTGAGCCCGGCCGCCGCGCCGCCGCTCAGTCCCCGCACCAGCCGCGCGAAGCCGTCCGGCCCGGGGGCGAAGGGGACGTAGACCGCGTCCAGCCCCGCCGCGGCGATCCAGCTGTTGTGGATCAACGGGCTCAGCGAGTGCGCCACGGGCGCGCCCGCCACCCCCGCCAGCCGCGCGGCCCCGGTGAAGGCGGCCGCGCCGCTCACGTGAGGAGCTCGCCGTGGCGGCGCAGCAGGTCGAGCAGGCCGGTGAGCGGCAGGCCCATGACCGTCGGCTGGTCGCCCTCCACCCGCGAGAACAGCTGGGCGCCCAGCCCCTCCACCCGGTAGCCGCCCACGCTCTGGAGCACCGCCGCGTCCTCCCGCAGGAGGTAGTCGTCGAGAAAGGCGTCGGAGAAGTCGCGCACCTGCAGGCGCGCGGTCTTCAACTCGCGCCAGACGGGCTCGCCGCCCCGCGCCGCCACCAGCGCCGAGTGGAGCAGGTGGGTGCGCCCGCGCAGGAGGAGGAGCTGGGCGCGCGCCGTCTCCAGGTCCGCCGGCTTGGACATCAGCGCCCCGTCCAGCTCCAGCGTCTGATCGGCGCCCAGCACCAGCTCGTCCGGTCGGGCGCGCGACACGCGCCGCGCCTTGAGCTCGGCCAGGGCGTCGGCGACCTCGCGCGGGCGCACCCCCTCCGCCAGCAGGGAGCGCTTGGCCGCCTCCTCGTCCACCCCCGGGCGCACCGCCTCGAACGCGACCCCCGCCGCGTGCAGGAGCGCCGCGCGGGTGGCGCTGCCGCTGGCCAGGACCAGGGTCACGCGCGCCCCCTCACGGACGGAGCTGGGGCGCGCGGCTGGACGCGCGGCGCTTCTGCAACAGGCCGATGATCTGCGCGGCGGTCTCCTCCACCGAGCGGCGCGACACGTCGATCACCGGCCAGCCGTGGCGCTCGAACAGGCGGCGCGCCCGCACCGTCTCCTCGCGCACCGCGTCCGTGTCGACATAGTCGGTTTCGCGTTCCTCGTTGAGGGTGAGCAGGCGGTTCCTGCGGATCTGCACCAGCCGGTCGGGGGAGACCACCAGCCCCACCACCAGCGCGTCGCGCACCTCCAGCAGCGCTTCGGGCAGCTCGGCCCCCGGCACCAGCGGCACGTTGGCCGCCCGCACCCCGCGGTGCGCCAGGTAGATGCAGGTGGGCGTCTTGGAGGTGCGGCTCACCCCCACCAACACCACGTCCGCCCGGTCCAGGTGGCGCGCGCCGTGGCCGTCGTCGTGGGCGATGGCGTAGTCGAGCGCCTCGATGCGGTGGAAGTAGTCCGCGTCCAGGGCGTGCTGGGCGCCCACCCGGCTGGTGAGCTGAGCCCCCAGGTAGCGGCCCAGCGCCACGGTGAGGGGATCGAGGGCGGCGACGCACGAGGTCTCCAGCTCGCGGCAGCCCGCCTCCAGCGCCGCGCGCAGATCGCGGTCGACGATGGTGTGGATCACCATGCCGGGGGCGGCCTCCACCTCCGCCAGCACCCGCTCCAGCTGCCGGGCCGAGCGCACCAGCGGGTAGACGTGCTCCAGCGGCGACACGTCGTCGAAGCGCGCGGTCACCGCCTTGGCGATGGTGGCCAGGGTGTCGCCCGTCGAGTCGGACACGAGGTGCAGGTGGAAGTAGGTGGCGAGCTTGCCGGCGCTCGTCGTCATGCGCCGGCCCCGGACGAAGCGGGGGGGTGCGACAAGCCGGCTGGGGAGGACGGGTCGGACATCACCGTGGAAGGTCGGCGTCCGGCTGTGGACGAGGGGGCACACAAGCCCAGATCGCCGTCGCCGCCAAGCGCGCCGGGGGATGCGGGGCGGCGGGACGGCCCGGTCCTCCCGCCTGTGGGGGCCGCCGCGCGACAGCGCGCCGCGCCCGGCGGGAGCGATCGGACCCATCCCCAGGACGGCGGCGCTGCGCCTCGAGGCCCCACCAAGGGTTTAACGATTCGTTAACAGCGTCCACAGGCGGGCCGCAAACAAGCCTCAAAGGTTGACGAAACGTTAACGAAGCGGGCGCCGCGGCGGCGCAGCGCCCCGGTCGTCCCCGTCCTCCCCGGTCCAACCTCCCTTCTCCAAGAGAGATTCCTTTAGAAAGGATTAAGGAAGGAAACGCGCCGTCGGGCCGCCCTTGAGCCGGCGAGGCCCGCCGGGCTAAGTCCGCCCATGAGCTTGGACGCCGCGACCAGCCGATCCCAACCCGTCGACGTCCGGCCGGACCTCTTGGCGGTGCTGGCCGGGGAGACCCTGCGGCGCCCGCCGATATGGTTCATGCGCCAGGCGGGCCGCACCCTGCCGGAGTACCGGGCGCTACGGGCGACCACCCCCGACTTCGTGAGCTTCTGCCTGCATCCGGCCAAGGCGGCGGAGGCCACGCTCCAGCCCATGCGGCGCTACCCGATGAGCGCGGCCATCGTGTTCGCGGACATACTGCTGATTCCCCGCGCGCTCGGGCAGGCGGTGGCCTTCGAGGCGGGGGAGGGTCCCCGGCTGGGCGCCCTACCCGACCTGTCGGCCATGGCCGACCGTGCGCCGGGGGCGGGCGCGGCCCTGTCGGCGGTGGGCGAGACGCTGCAGCGGGTGCGCGCCGAGCTCGATCCGTCCCGCGCGCTGATCGGCTTCGCGGGCGCCCCCTGGACGGTGGCGACCTACATGCTCCAGGGCCGCGGCGGCGAGCGGGACGCGTGCATCGCCCGCGCCTACGCCGACCCGCAGGGCGTGGACGCGCTGCTGGACGTGCTGGTGGAGGCCACCGCGCACTACCTCCTGATGCAGGCGCGGGCCGGGGCCCAGGCGCTGCAGTTGTTCGAGAGCTGGGCGGAAGGGCTGGCGGAGGACCTGTTCGACCGTCTGGTGGTGCGCCCCCACGTGCGGCTGGTGGCGCGCCTGCGCGAGCTCGGGGCGGACACGCCGGTGATCGGCTTTCCCCGGGGCGCGGGCGCGTTGGTGGAGAGCTACGCGCAGGTCGCACCCGTCCAGGCGGTGGGGCTCGACACCCAGGCGCCCGCCGCGCTCGGGCGGCGGCTGCAGGCGCGGGGGCTGGCGGTGCAGGGCGCGCTCGATCCCCTGCTGCTGCGCCAGGGCGGGCCGGCGCTGGACGCGCGGGTGGAACAGCTCCTCGCGCAGTGGGGTGAAGGGCCTTACATCTTCAATCTCGGGCACGGAATTCTGCCCGACACGCCCATAGCCCACGTCGAACGCGTGGTGGCGCGGGTGACGGGAGCTTGATGGCATGGGTCGCCGGGTCGCGGTCGTCCTCTTCAACCTGGGCGGACCGGACAGCCTGAAGGCCGTGCGGCCTTTCCTGTTCAACCTGTTCCGCGACCCGGCCATCATCGGCCTGCCCGCGGTCGCCCGCCTGCCCTTGGCCGCGCTGATCGCCACCACCCGGCGCAAGGAGGCGAGCGAGAACTACGCCCACATGGGCGGGGCTTCGCCCCTGCTGCGCGAGTCCCAGGCCCAGGCCGACGCCCTGGCCGCCGTCCTCTCCGGCGAGGGGGACGAGGTGCGCTGCTTCCTGGCCATGCGCTACTGGAAGCCGTTCACGGAGGAGACCGCCCGGGAGGTCGCCGCCTGGAGCCCGGACGAGGTGGTGCTGCTGCCGCTCTACCCCCAGTTCTCCACCACCACCACCGGCAGCTCCCTGGCGGCGTGGACGCGCGCCTATCGCGGGCCCGGCCGCGTCTCCACCGTGTGCTGCTACCCCACGCTGGACGGGCTGACGCAGGCCCACGCCGACCACATCGTGCGCGTGTGGGAGGAGGCGGGCTCGCCGCCGGGCCTGCGGCTGTTGTTCTCCGCGCACGGTCTGCCCGAGAAGATCATCGCGGACGGCGATCCCTACCAGTGGCAGGTGGAGCGCACCTGCGAGGCGGTGGTGGAGCGCGTCACCGGGCGGTTGGGCGGCGACGAGGGCGTGCTCGACTGGCGCGTCTGCTACCAGAGCCGGGTGGGCCCGCTGAAGTGGATCGGCCCCTCCACCCCCGAGGCCATCGAGGCCGCGGCCACCGAGGGGCTGGGCGTGATCGTCACCCCCATCGCCTTCGTGTCCGAGCACGTGGAGACGCTGGTCGAACTCGACCGCGACTACGCCGCCCTCGCCGACAAGCTGGGCTGCCCGCACTACCTGCGCGTGCCGGCGGTGGGCGTGGCGTCCGCCTTCATCGACGGGCTGGCCGCCGCGGTCGGCCGCGCGCTGGGGCGCCCGCCCGAGGTGGAGAGCGACGGGGTCGTGCGCGTCTGCCCCACGCAGTTCGGCCGCTGCCCCGCCCGCCGCGAGCTCGCCCCGGCCGACGCGCGCATCTGATGTACGACCTGTTGCGCGGCCTCCACATCCTGGCGGACATCGCCTGGATGGCCGGCCTGCTCTACCTGCCCCGCTTGTTCGTCTACCACACGGGTGTGGCCGCGGGCGGCGAGGCGGACCAGACCTTCCAGGTGATGGAGCGCCGCCTGCTGCGCGGGATCATGAACCCCGCCATGATCGTCGCCTGGGCGCTGGGCTTGGCGCTGATCTGGACGCGCAGCGCGGGGCTGAAGGACACGGCTTGGCTGCACAGCCCGTGGATGACCGCCAAGCTGTCGGGCGTGGTGTTGCTGACCGGCTTCCACATGTACCTGGCGCGCGCGCGCCGCGCCTTTGCGGAGGGTCGCAACACCCGCTCCGGCAAGTTCTGGCGCCGGGTGAACGAGATCCCCTTCGTGCTCGCCATCGTCATGGTGCTGTCGGTGACGACGGAGTTCAGCTTCCGCTAAGCGCTTCGGCGAAGGCGGACGGCTGGGCGGTTCGGGTCTCTTCGCTCTTCTTTCTTC
>CAXSDV010000071.1:0-10923 GCA_964235945.1 uncultured Caulobacteraceae bacterium | reverse complement strand
TTGTTCTCGTTGTCTTCCTTCGATTGATCGAAGCTGTTCGGAATGGGTAGCGCGCCTTCGGCCCCACCCAGTTCTTCGATCACCGCCAGCCACTGCTGCTGATGCATGGTGTCGCGGGCGATCATGTAATGCAGCATCTTCTTCATGCCATCGTCGTCGGTGGCGTTGAAGAGCCTGACGGCCAGCACGCGCCCGGTGCTCTCCGCCGCGACGTTGCAGTACATATCAGCGGCAATATTGCCGCTGGCGTAGATGTGGCTCATGTTGAAGGGAACGCCGTCGGAGTTGGCGGGGAAGGCGGCCATGCCCGTCGACAAGAGGTGACGGTGGAGCATGCCTTCAATGGTGTGCCGCGCCTTGCCGCCGCCCATCACCGCCCCGACCACGCCGTCGGCCGCGCCCTCCTCCTGCAATTCGGTGGGCGCCTTGTCGAGGTTGAGCGCAACGGCGGTGGCCAGCATCTCGATGTGACCGATCTCCTCCGTGGCCGTGTGGAGCAGCATGTCCCGATACTTGGTCGAGGGCCCGCGCGAACCCCAGGCCTGGAAGAAGTATTGCATGCAGACGCGGATTTCACCTTCCACGCCGCCGATCGCCTGCTGAAGCATCCGCGCGTAGACGGGATCGGGCTTGTCGACGGCCACCGGGTACTGCAGCCGCTTGTCGTGATAATACATCTGACTGGCCTCAGTTGTTGATTGAGACCTGTTAACGCATCACAATGCAATTGGATCGAGCTTCACCGCAGGAATTTCTCGGCGAACGCAGTCCGGCGCCCTCTTTCCTCAAGAGAGGCGCGCGGTACGCCCGCGCTCAGTCCCGCGCCGCGCGCAGCAGGGCCATCAGCCGGGCGCGGGTGTCGCCGTCCGCGGCGCCGTCGATCCGGTCGGGACGCCAGTGGCGCTGGAAGGCGGTCACCACCGCCGCCGTGTCCGCCTCGTAGCGGCCGGAGGGCGGCAGGTCGTAACCCAGGCGGGTCAGCCCCGCCTGCAGGGCGAACACGCCCACCCCCTCGGCCCCCTCGGACAGGGGCGCGCCGGGTGCGGCGCAAGCGGGCTCCACCCAAAGGCCGTGGCCCCGCGCCGCCAGCTCCGCCCAGGGGAAGAGTTCGCCGGGGTCGACCTTGCGGCCCACCGCCACGTCCGAGTGGCCGAGCACGCGCGCGTCCGGGATCGTCCAGCGGCCCCGCACCGCGTCCAACAGCTCGGCCAGGGCGTCCACCTGGGCGGGGGGGAAGGCGCGATAGCCGTGTTCGTGCCCCGGGTTGACCAGCTCCACCCCGATGGAGAGCGCGTTGACGTCGCGCGCGCCGCGCCAGACGGACACGCCCGCGTGCCAGGCGCGGCGCTCCTCCGGCGCCAGGGCGAACACGCGCCCGTCCTCCTCCACCAGGTAGTGGGCGGAGACCTTGGCGGCGGGATCGCGCAGCCGCGCCAGCGCCGCTTCGCCCGACTCCATGCCGGTGTAGTGCAGCACCACCATGTCGGGCGGGCCCGAACGGGCGTCGAAGTTGGGCGAAGGCGCCTGCGTGATCCCGACCATGGCGCCGCCCCGTCCCGCCGCAGCCGCGCGGCCCGGCGTGTTTGCTCGGAGGGGAGCGCGGGGTAAAGACGCCGCCTGAGCCTCGGCCCCCGCGCCGCCGCCGCCGGAGTCCCGCCCATGCCGCTCGCCGCCCTCCTCGCCGCCCTCAGTCTGCAGGCCGCCGCCGCTCCGCCGACCGCCGACGCGCCCACCGCGACCGCCCCCTCCGCCCCCGCGCCCTCCGACACCCCGTCCGGCGCGCCGGAGGACGATTTCGGCTTCGTGAACTGGTGCAAGGGCGCGCTGAACGGCCACCTGGAGCTCTACCCCCAGGTGAAGGGCGAACTCGCCCGGGTGGAGACGGAGCGCAACCGGCGCGAGGACACCAGGTACTCCCCCGCCCAGCGCAAGGCGGCCGCCGCGCGCCACGCTGCGGAGGCGGTCCAGACCGCGAAGGACGACCGCGAGCAGATGGCCGCCGGCCGCGACTACCTCCTGCTGTACGACCGCGGCATCGCCGCGGCGGAGAAGGCGGGCTCCCCCGACCTGCACGCCCGCGGCGAAGCGGCCCAGGACCAGGGCTACCGCATCTGGTCCGCCGCCCGCGCCGCCGACGACCGCACCAAGATGTGGTCCTGGCTGATGTGGGAGCTGCCCGCGCGCTGCGAAACGGCCGCCAAGAAGCTGGAGACCCAGTCGGGGCTCCTGGGCGAGGCGTTCGACAAGACGGCGGCGGCGGCCCCCGCG
Organism: uncultured Caulobacteraceae bacterium; assembly: GCA_964235945.1. GTDB lineage: Bacteria > Pseudomonadota > Alphaproteobacteria > Caulobacterales > Caulobacteraceae > JASLDZ01. The sequence continues at coordinate 8,655 of CAXSDV010000071.1, read as the reverse complement.
GCGCCCGCCGCGGACGCCCCCCTGCGCGGCCCGCAATAGTCCCTTCCCGCTCCCCCAAGGACCCGTGCGCGCCATGACGCTCGAATCGGCCTCGCTCCGGCGGGTGCAGCCTTCCGCCACCCTCGCCATCAGCGCCAAAGCGCGCGAACTGCAGCGCGCGGGCCGCCGGGTGATCGGCCTGGCCGCGGGCGAGCCGGACTTCGACACCCCCGCCTCCATCAAGGAGGCGGGGGTGCGCGCCATCCGCGACGGCCGCACCAAGTACACCGACCCGGACGGCACGCCCGAGCTCAAGGCGGCGATCTGCGCCAAGTTCGCGCGGGAGAACGCGCTGACCTACGCCCCCTCGCAGATCCACGTGGGCCCGGGCGGCAAGCCGGTGATCTACAACGCGCTGCTGGCCACCCTGTCGCCCGGCGACGAGGTGGTGATCCCCGCGCCCTACTGGGTGTCCTACCCCGACATGACGCTGCTGGCCGGGGGCGAGCCCGTGATCGCCCCCACCACCCTGGACGACGGCTTCCGCCTGACGCCGCAGGCGCTGGAGGCGGCGATCACCCCGCGCACCAAGTGGCTGATCCTCAACTCGCCCTCCAACCCTACGGGCGCCGCCTACACCGCCGACCACCTGCGCGCCCTGGCCGAGGTGCTGCTGCGCCACCCGCAGGTGTGGGTGCTGAGCGACGACATGTACGAGCACCTGCTCTACGACGGCTTCCAGTTCGCCACGATCGCCCAGGTGGAGCCGCGGCTCTACGAGCGCACCCTGACCATGAACGGGGTCAGCAAGGCCTACGCCATGACCGGCTGGCGCATCGGCTACGCCGGCGGGCCCGAGCCCCTGATCAAGCTCATGGGCAAGGTGATCAGCCAGACCACCTCCAACGCCTGCTCCATCAGCCAGGCGGCGGCGGCCGAGGCGCTCAACGGCCCGCAGGACTTCATCGCCGAGCGCGCGGCCGCCTTCCAGCAACGGCGCGACCTGGTGGTCTCCATGCTGAACGCGGCGGAGGGGATCGACTGCCCGCGGCCGCAAGGCGCCTTCTACGTCTATCCCTCCGTGGCCGGGCTGATCGGCCGCCGCACCCCGGACGGCCGGACGATCGACACGGACGAGGCCTTCGCCGGCGCCCTGCTGGAGGCGCAGGACGTGGCGGTGGTGCACGGCGCGGCCTTCGGCGCCTCCCCCTTCTTCCGCATCTCCTACGCCACCTCCACCGAGGTGCTGGAGGAGGCGTGCGGCCGCATCCAGCGTTTCTGCGCGAGCCTCACCTGAACGGGACGGGGGGCGCGGCGGCGGCGGCGGCGCTGGTCTCCGCGGCGCTGGCGGCGGCGGGCTCGGGCCTGGTGGTGCGGCTGGGCCCGGTGGACCGCCCGGGCGCGCGCGCCAGCCATGTGCGGCCCACCGCCACCAGCGGCGGGGTGGCCGTGCTGGTCGCCGCGGGGCTGGGCGCCCTGCTGTTCGCGCGGCTCCAGCCCGGCGCGGCGGCGGGCTGGACGGCGCGGAACTGCGGGCTGACCTTCGCCCTGGCGGCGGGCTTCGGCCTGTTCGGGGCCGCGGACGACCGGTGGGAGCTCGGGGCGCGGCTCAAGCTGGGGCTGGGCGCCGTGCTGGCCCTGGGCGTGGGCGCGCTCCTGCCTCCGACCGTCCTGCCGCTCCTGCCGGGGCTGGACCTGCCCCTGCCTCCCCTGCTGGGCGCGGCGGGGGCGGCCCTGTGGATCGTGACGGCCGCCAACGCGGTCAACTTCGTGGACGGAGCCAACGGCCTGGCCCCCGGGGGCCTGCTGATCGCCTTCGCCACCCTGGCCATCGCCGCCTTCCTCGGGGGGGCGCCGATGCTGGGCGCGGTGGCGCTGGCGACGGCGGCGGCCTACGCCGGGTTCCTGCCCTGGAACCTGGCGGGGCGGCTGTTCCAGGGCGATGCGGGGGCGCTGTTCGGCGGCCTGCTGTTCGCCGTGCTGCACCTGGTGGGCGTGCGCGCCGGCGTCCTGCCGCTCTACTTCGGGCCCGTCGTTCTCCTGCCCTGGCTGACGGACGTGCTCCTCACCCTGCTGCGCCGCGCGCGGGGCGGCCGCAGCCTGCTCGACGCCCACCGCGAGCACCTCTATCAGCGCTGGCTCCAGGCCACGGGGCGGCCGCACCTGGCGCTGGCCTGGCGCGCGTGGATCGTGTTCGCCCTGGCGGGAGCGGCGGGGCTGGGGCTCACCCTGGTTCCGCGGGGATGGACCGCACCGCTGCTGGCCCTGGCCGTCGCGGCCCACGTGCTCGCCTGGACGCGGGTCAGCCGCGCGCTGGACCGCCGCCTCGGCCCGTCCGCCGGCGACTAGGCCCGCCGGCTCACCGCGAAGTCGGCCAGCTCCTCCAGCGCGGCCCGCCACTCGCCCGCGGGGCAGGCGCGCAGGGCCGCCTTGGCGGCTTCCGCCTCCTCCTGGGCGAGGCGCAGGGTGTCCTCCAGCGCCCGGCAGCCGTTCATCAGCTCGCGGGCGCGGCGGAAATCGTCCTCCACCTGCTCACGGCGGTCCACCGTGCGCTCCCAGAAGGCGCGCTCGCGCCCGCCGGTGCGGGCCACGGCCAGGATCAGCGGCAGGGTGGCCTTGCCCTCGCGGAAGTCGTCCCCCGCGTTCTTGCCCAGGGTTTCGGAGGCCCCGCCATAATCCAGGGCGTCGTCCGCGAGCTGGAAGGCGAGGCCGAGCTTGAGCCCGTAGAGCTGCAGCCCCTCCACCTGGGCGACGGGGGCGCCCGCGGCGACGGCGCCAGCCTGGGCGGCGGCGGCGAACAACTCGGCGGTCTTGCCGCGGATGATCTCCAGGTAGGTCGCCTGGTCGAGGTCGAGGTCGTGGGAGCGGGTGAGCTGGAGCACCTCGCCTTCCGCGATCACCCGGCTGGCGCGCGCCAGGATGTCCAACGCCTGCAGGCTGCCCGTCTCCACCATCAGCTCGAAGGCGCGGGCGAACAGGAAGTCGCCCACCAGCACGGAGGAGGCGCCGCCCCAGATCAGGTGGGCGGCCACCTTGCCCCGGCGCAGCTGGCTGCCGTCCACCACGTCGTCGTGGAGCAGGGTGGCGGTGTGGATGAACTCCACGGCGGCGGCGAGCTTCAGCCCCGCGTCGCCGCGCCCGCCCGTCAGGCGCGAGGCGGCCACGGTGAGCAGCGGCCGCAGGCGCTTGCCGCCGGCCGCCACCAGGTGCTCGGCCAGCGCCGGGATCAGCGGCACCGGGCTGTCCAGCCGGTCGGTGATCAGCAGGTCCACGCGAGCCATGTCCGCACGCGACAGCCGCACGAGGCGGTCGACCGCACCTTCGGGAGGTCGGGCGAGGAGCGCGGGCGCGGCGGCGGTCACGGGGGCGGGCGGCCTTTCGAGGCGAATCGACGCGCAGGAGGTGGCCCCGCGCCCGGCGCTGGTCAATAACGCGAGGGCCCGCGATCCACCATGCCCGCCGACCCCCCGCCCTTCCAGACCGCCTCGCCGCCGTTTCCGTTCCCGGCGGACGCGCAGGAAACGCGCCTGCTGGGCGGCCGCGTGCGCCTGCTGCAACCCGCGCGGGGCTACCGCGCGGGTCTGGACGCCGCCCTGCTGGCCGCCGCCGCCACGCCCGCGCCCGGAGAGCACGCGCTGGACCTGGGCTGCGGCGCGGGGGCGGCGCTGGTGCAGGCGGCGTGGCGCGCGCCCGCCGCCCGCTTCACCGGGCTGGAACGCGACGGCGCGGCGTTGGAGCTGGCGGCGCGCAACCTCCGGCTCAACGGGCTGGACGCGCGGGCGCAGGTGCGGGCGGCCGACGTGGACGCGGGCTTCGCCGCCTGCGGCCTGCCGCGGGTGGACGCGGCTTTTTGCAATCCGCCCTTCTTCGACGACCCGAACGCCCTGCGCGCACCCTCGCCCGAGCGCCGGGGCGCCTGGATGGCCGACGGCGGGCTGGAGAGCTGGACGCGTTTCCTGCTGGCCGCGGTGCGCGACGGTGGAACGATCACCATCGTGCACCGCGCCGACCGGCTGGGCGACCTCCTGGCGCTTCTGGGCGCGAAGGCGGGCTCGTTCCAGGTGCGGCCGGTGCATCCCTTCGCCGACGCCCCCGCCAAGCGCGTGCTGGTGCGCTGCCGCCGGAACGGACGCGCCCCCCTGCGCCTGCTCCCCCCCCTCGTGCTGCACGAGCGCGGCGGCGCGGCGACGCACCGGCCGGAGGTCGACGCCCTCCTGCGCGGCGGGACGGGGCTCGGATGGGAGTAGGCGCGCGCGCGGCGGGGTCAGTCGGCGTAGAGCTTCAACGCCTCCAGGCACAGCTCCAGCCCCGCCAACTCCTCCAGGGGGTCGGCGGTGACGATCACGTAGAAGCGGCGCGCCTCCGCCCACAGCATGGCGGTCTCCGGCAGGCCGAGGTCCTCGATCAAGAGGCCGTCCGGGTCGCGCCAGGCGCCGTGGGCGTCGGGCGCGCCGCCGACGTGGGCGCGGACCCGCTCCAGGAGCTCGGCCTCGTCCTCGTCCTCCAAGTTGGCGTAGGCGCAGACCGGCTTGCCCAGCGCCGCGGCGAACCCCGCCTCGAAGGCCGCACCCGCCTCCGGCCCCGGACCGCGCCAGGGGGAAAGGTCGGCCACCACCGCGTCCGCCGCGCGCAGGCGGGCGGCGGTCTCGGTGTAGATGGTGCGGGCGCGCAACTCGCCGTTCTCGGTCCCCGACAGGTCGGGGTCGGCCGCGGCCGAGCGCAACGGGGCCACCCCCGCGGCGGCGCACAGCGCGTCCTGGGCGGCGCGCAGGCGCGGAGCGTCCGGGTGGAAGCGGTGGGGACCGGCGAGGTAGACGCTGTCGATGCGGGGCATGGCGCAGGCTGGACGCCGCCCGGCCGCGCGGGTCAAGCCGCGGCCGACCGGGAACGCCGTCCATGACGCCCGGGCCGCCGCCCGCGGAGGCGCTCGTCCTCTGCTGGTCGGACGCCGGGCCGCGACGCTGGTTCGCCCGCGACCCGGGCTTCGACGCCGCCCTGCGCGAGCGCTTCGGCGCCCTCCAGGCCGCCGCGGTCGACGGCGGCTTCGAAGGCTGGGAGGACACGGCCCGCGGCGCGCTGGCGCTCGTCCTCCTGCTCGACCAGCTGCCGCGCAACCTCCATCGCGGCTCGGCGCGCGCCTTCGAAACGGACGCGCGGGCGCGGGCCGCGGCCCGCCGCGCGCTGGCCCGCGGCTTCGACGGGGAGGTGGGGCCGGACCTGGCCGTGTTCTTCTACATGCCTTTCGAGCACGCGGAGGATGCGGCGGACCAGGCGCGCAGCGTCGTCCTGTTCGAGGCCCATGCGGCGCGGTGCGGCGATCCCCGCCAGCACCTGCGCTACGCGCGGCTGCACGCGGCGCTGATCGCGCGCTTCGGCCGCTTCCCGCACCGCAACGCCGTGCTGGGCCGGGAGAGCACGCCGCAGGAGCGCGCCTACCTGGAGGGCGGCGGCTTCAAGAGCTGAGCCCGAAGACGGCCAGGGCCTGGGCGCGCCGTTCGTCCGCGTCCCCCGCGTCAGCGCGCGGCCAGTCGGCGCTCTGGTTGCGGAACCAGGTGCCCTGGCGCTTGGCGTAGCGGCGCGTTTCCCGGCGGGCCAGCTCCAGCGCCGCCGGAAGGTCGAGGTCGCCCGACAGGTGGCGGCCGAGCTCGCGCAGGCCCACCGCCTTCAGCGCCGGCCGGTCGGCGGGCAGCCCCCGCGCGAGCAGGGCCCGCACCTCCTCCAGCGCGCCCGCCTCCACCATGGCCCCGAGCCGGGCGTCGCAGGCGGCGTAGAGCGCCGGGCGCGGCGGCTCGACCACCAGGCCGCGCCACGTCCCCGGCGCGAGGGCGGGGCGCGTGTCGGCGCGCCAGGCGCTGAGCGGGCGGCCGCTCGCCTGCGCCACCGCCAGGGCGCGCACCAGGCGCTGGCCGTCGCCGGGCGCGATGCGCGCCTCCGCCTGCGGGTCGACGGCGGCCAGGGCGGCGCGGAACGGTCCCTCCCCGTCCCGCACCCAGCGCGCCTGCACCGCGGCGCGCACCGCCTCGGGCACGGCGGGCGTGTCGGCCAGCCCGCGCGTCAGGGCGGAGAAGTACAGCCCCGTGCCGCCCACCACCACCGCCGGCCGCCCGCGCGCCGCCGTCGCCGCCAACACGGGCAGGGCGGCGCGCAGCCAGGCCCCCACGCTCCACGCCTCCGCCGCGTCCGCCACGCCGTAGAGGTGGTGCGGCGCCCGCAGGAGCTCGGCGTCCGACGGACGCGCCGTCAGCACGCGCAGGTCGCGGTAGAGCTGGAGCGCGTCCGCGTTGACGATCTCCGCCCCCGTACGCTCGGCGAGGTCGAGCGCCAGGGCGGACTTGCCGCTTGCGGTGGGTCCGGCGATCAGCCAGACGCGCGGGCCAGCGGCGGGGGAGGTCTCCGCCCGGGCGCCCGCCTCCATGCCGTTCAGCCTCACCCTGGTCAGCCCCGATCCCGCCGCGACCGCGGACGCCGCGGTTCGCGCGCGTTCCGCCCTCCACGCGGCGGGCGCCCGCGTCAAGGCCGAGCGCGTCCTCGCCCCCGGCGCGCTGGACCTGCTGGTGGAGGCGGCGGACCTCGCGGCCGTGCGCCGGGCGGCGCAGGACGCGATCGCCCGGCTTCCCGTGGACGCCTGCGCCCAACCCGCCGCGGGCCGCCGCAAGCGCCTGCTGATCGCCGACATGGACTCCACGGTCATCGGCTGCGAATGCCTGGACGAGCTGGCCGACTACGCCGGCCGCAAGGCGGAGGTCGCCGCCGTCACCGAACGCGCGATGCGCGGCGAGCTGGAGTTCGCCCCCGCCCTGCGCGCGCGCGTCGCCGCCCTGGAGGGCCTGCCGCTGGAGGCGGTGGCGCTCTGCCTGCGCGAGCGCGTGGCGCTCAACCCCGGCGCGCGCACGCTCGTACGGACCATGGCGGCCCACGGCGCGGCCACCCTGCTGGTCTCCGGCGGCTTCGAGAGCTTCGCCGGGCCGGTGGCCGAGCGCGCGGGCTTCGCCGAGCGCCACGCCAACCGCCTGCTGGACGACGGCGCCCGGCTGACCGGCCGCGTCGGCGAGCCGATCCTGGGGCGCGAGGCCAAGCTCGACCTGCTCCAGCGCCGCGCGGGGGCGCTCGGCCTCGACCTGGCCGACACGCTGGCGGTGGGCGACGGGGCCAACGACCTGGCCATGATCGAGGCGGCGGGGCTGGGCGTGGCCTACCGCGCCCAGCCGGTGGTGGCGGCGCGGGCGGACGCGCGCGTGGACCACGCCGACCTCACCGCCCTGCTCCACTTCCAGGGCTACGCCGTCCACGAGTTCGCGGCCGACTGACGCCGCCCCGGTTGGCGCCGGGCCATGGGACGCGCTAGGCCGCCTTCATGCCCGACCGCGACCAGATTCTCCGCGCCCTCGACGCCGTGCGCGACCCGAAGTCCGGCCGGGGGCTCGCCGAGGCGGGGCTGGTGCGCGGCCTGGTCGCCGGGCCGGACCGGGCGGGCTTCATGCTGGAGGTCGCCCCCGCCGACGCGGCGCTCTACGGCCCGGTGCGCGACCAGGCGGAGGCCGCGCTGCGCGCCCTGCCCGGCGTGACCCGCGCCCAGGTCGCGCTCACCGCCGAGGGGCCGAGCCTGGCGGTCAGCCCCCGCACCGCCGCCGACCGCCGCCCGCCGCCGCCGTCCGCCGCGCCGCCGCCTGCGCGCCCCGCCCCCACCGCGGCCGCCCCCCACGGCGCGCCGGCCGCGATCGGGCGGCCCGCCCACGTGCGCCGGGTGATCGCGGTGGCCAGCGGCAAGGGCGGGGTCGGCAAGTCGACGATGGCGGTGAACCTCGCCTGCGCCTTCGCGGGCATGGGCCTGTCCACCGGCCTGTTGGACGCGGACGTGTACGGCCCCTCCGCCCCGCGCATGTTCGGCCTGTCGGGCAAGCCGGACGTGGACGGCGCCAACAAGCTCGTCCCGCTGGAGGCCTGGGGGGTGAAGGTCGCCTCCGTGGGCTTCCTGGTCGACGAGGGCGCCCCCATGATCTGGCGCGGGCCCATGGCCTCCTCCGCGGTGAACCAGCTCCTGCACGACGTGGCCTGGGCGAGCGCGGACGCGCCCCTCGACATCCTGGTGATCGACATGCCGCCCGGCACGGGCGACGTGCAGCTCACCCTCGCCCAGAAGGTGGTGGTGGACGGGGCGGTGATCGTCTCCACCCCCCAGGAGGTGGCGCTGATCGACGTGCGCCGCGGCGCCGGCATGTTCCAGAAGACCGCCACCCCGATCCTGGGCGTGGTGGAGAACATGAGCGGCTTCCCCGACCCCTCGACCGGAGAGCTGATCCCCATCTTCGGCCGCGGCGGCGCGCGCGGCGTCGCCGAGGAGCTCGGCGTGCCCTTCCTGGGCGAGGCGCCCATCGACATGGCCCTGCGCGCGGGCGGCGACGAGGGCCGCCCCGCCGTGGCCGCCCTGCCGGACGGCCCTTCCGCCCGCGCCGTGCGCGCGATCGCCGAAGCGGTGCTGGCGCGCCTGGACGACGGCGCGGGCGCACGCCCCGCCCCCCGCATCGTCGTCGAGGACTGAGGGCGGCGTCGACGCGCCGCTCCGCCGACCGGCCCCGGGAGCCCTTGGGCGCGGCTACGGTCGGCGCCGGCTCCGCGGGTCTACCCGGCGATCCACCGGCCCGCTCGATCATACGGAGTCGCCCGGCGACTTCACGG
>CAXSDV010000070.1:9574-10986 GCA_964235945.1 uncultured Caulobacteraceae bacterium | reverse complement strand
CCGACGGCCAGATCTTCCTGGAGACCGACCTGTTCTACCAGGGCATCCGCCCGGCGGTGAACGTGGGCATCAGCGTGTCGCGCGTGGGCTCCTCCGCCCAGATCAAGGCGATGAAGCAGGTGGCGGGCGCCATCAAGGGCGAGCTCGCCCAGTACCGCGAGATGGCCGCCTTTGCGAAGTTCGGCTCCGACCTGGACGCCTCCACCCAGAAGATGCTGGCCCGCGGCGAGCGCCTGACCGAGCTCCTCAAGCAGCCCCAGTACGCGCCCTTGGCGGTGGAGGAGCAGGTGGCCGCCATCTACGCCGGCACCCGCGGCTACCTGGACGCCATCCCCACGTCCAAGGTGCAGCCCTTCCAGGACGCGCTGCTGGCCAAGCTGCGCAGCGGCTACCCGCAGTTCTACGAGGGCGTGCGCACCACCAAGGCGCTCGGCCCCGACCTGGAAGCCATGCTCAAGGAGGCGCTGGGCGCGGTCTCCAAAGAGTTCGCGGCGGCCTGAACCGGAGACGATAGCCGGCCATGCCCAGCCTCAAGGAAATGCGCAATCGGATCGGAAGCGTGAAGGCCACGCAGAAGATCACGAAGGCGATGCAGATGGTGGCGGCGGCCAAGCTGCGCCGCGCCCAGGACACGGCCCAGGCCGCGCGCCCCTACGCCCGGCGCATGTCGCAGGTGATCGCCAACCTCGCTCCGGGCGTGTCCGGCGACGGGGCGCCTCGCCTCTTGGCCGGCACGGGGTCGGAGCAGAAGCACCTGATGGTGGTGATGACCGCCGACCGGGGCCTGGCCGGCGGGTTCAGCTCGTCGGTGGCGCGCGCCGCCCGCGACCGGATCAACCACCTGATCGCCATCGGCCGCGACGTGAAGATCCTCTGCGTGGGCCGCAAGGGCCGCGACGTGCTGCGCCGCGTCTTCCCCGACCGCATCGTCGAGACCTACGACTTCTCCGCCCAGAAGACCTACAGCCTGGCCACCGTCCAGCCCGTGGCCGAGCGCATCCTGGCCATGTTCGAGGCGGGCGAGGCGGACGTGGTGACGCTGGTCTCCTCCGAGTTCCGCTCGGTGATCAGCCAGGCCCCGCGCGCGCGCCAACTGATCCCCGCGCAGGTGGACCGAAACGCCGCGCAGGCGGGCCCGCCGGTGGTCTACGAGTATGAGCCCGACGAGGCGACCATCCTCGAGGCGCTCCTGCCCAGGAACCTGGCCGTGCAGTTGTTCGCGGCGCTCCTGGAGAACCAGGCGGGCTTCTACGCCAGCCAGATGACCGCCATGGACAACGCCACCCGCAACGCCGGCGACCTGATCGGCGCGCTGACCCTGTCCTACAACCGCCAGCGCCAGGCGCAGATCACCAAGGAGCTGATCGAGATCATCTCCGGCGCCGAAGCGCTGTGATGCTAGCATTGACAGC
>CAXSDV010000070.1:0-9474 GCA_964235945.1 uncultured Caulobacteraceae bacterium | reverse complement strand
CTCTCCATCACCGGCCAGGAAATCGGCGCCAAGGGGCGCATCGCCCAGGTGATCGGCGCCGTGGTCGACGTCGAGTTCGAGGACGGGCACCTGCCGCAGATCCTCAACGCCCTGGAGACGCGCAACGTCGACCAGCGCACCGAGAAGCCTTTCCGCCTCGTGCTGGAGGTGGCCCAGCACCTGGGTGAGAACGCCGTGCGCTGCATCGCCATGGACACCACCGAGGGCCTGACCCGCGGCCAGGAGGTGACCGACACCGGCGGCCCCATCACCGTGCCCGTGGGCCCGGCGACGCTCGGCCGCATCATGAACGTGATCGGCGAGCCCATCGACGAGGCGGGCCCGATCTCCACCGAGCACACCTCCGGCATCCACCGCGAGGCCCCGAGCTTCGCCGAGCAGGCCACCACCACCGAGGTGCTGGTCACCGGCATCAAGGTGATCGACCTGCTGTGCCCCTACACCAAGGGCGGCAAGATCGGCCTGTTCGGCGGCGCGGGCGTGGGCAAGACCGTGACCATGCAGGAGCTGATCAACAACATCGCCAAGGCCTACGGCGGTTATTCCGTGCTGGCGGGCGTGGGCGAGCGCACCCGCGAGGGCAACGACCTCTACCACGAGATGATCGAGTCCAACGTCAACAAGGCGGGCGGCGGCGAGGGCAGCAAGTGCACCCTGGTCTACGGCCAGATGAACGAGCCCCCGGGCGCCCGCGCCCGCGTGGCGCTGACGGGCTTGGCCCAGGCCGAGTACTTCCGCGACGAGGAGGGCAAGGACGTGCTGCTCTTCATCGACAACATCTTCCGCTTCACCCAGGCGGGCTCCGAAGTGTCGGCGCTCTTGGGCCGCATTCCCTCGGCCGTGGGCTATCAGCCGACCCTGGCGACGGAGATGGGCAACCTGCAGGAGCGCATCACCTCCACCAACAAGGGCTCGATCACCTCGGTGCAGGCCATCTACGTGCCCGCCGACGACCTGACCGACCCCGCGCCCGCGACCTCCTTCGCCCACCTGGACGCGACCACGGTGCTGAGCCGCGACATCGCCGCCCAGGCGATCTTCCCGGCGATCGACCCGCTCGACTCCACCAGCCGCATCATGGACGCCAACATCCTGGGCGAGGAGCACTACGACGTGGCGCGCCGGGTGCAGGAGATCCTGCAGTCCTACAAGGCGCTGAAGGACATCATCGCCATCCTCGGCATGGACGAGCTGTCGGAGGACGACAAGCTGACGGTGAGCCGCGCGCGCAAGATCAGCCGCTTCTTCTCCCAGCCCTTCCACGTGGCCGAGCAGTTCACCAACACCCCCGGCAAGTTCGTGGCGCTGGCGGATACGGTGCGTTCGTTCAAGGCCATCGTCGACGGCGAGTACGATCACCTGCCCGAGCAGGCCTTCTACATGGTCGGCTCCATCGAGGACGCGGTCGCCAAGGCGGAGACGCTGGCGGGCTGAGGCCCGTGCCGGTCGTCCCCGCGCTGGCCCTCGTCATGACGCTGCAGGCCGCCGCACCCCTCGCCGGGGCGGCGGCCGCTTCCTCCCCCGCCCCTCGGCCGTACGTCGACGGGTTCTGCCTGGCGGTCGCGGCGGGGGCGGCGGACGGGGACGGGTACTACCGGCTGATCGCAGACTGGGGAGCCAGGCCCATGACCGGCGCCCAGGCGGACGCCGCCTCGCCGGTCGACCAGCCCGTGGCGGGCCAGCCCTTCACCTTCGAGGACGCGGGCGCGCCGCACGCCTTCGTCGACGTGCGCCACGGGACGTGCGCCCTGGTCTACCCCGGCGCGACGCCGTCCTCCGCGGCCCTGGCCGAGCTCGCGGACGGGCGCCCGTCCACGGGCGACGGCGGCGCGCCCGAGCGTTGGCGTTCCGTTTCCGCCACCTATGTCGGTCGGCCGCGGCCGGCGCGCTGGTTCCTGCAGGTGGGGCGCGCCGAGGGCCAGGGCGTTTGCGCCGACGACCTGTCCGACCTGCGCCGCCGCGACGGCGCGGCCGTGTCCGTTCTGCGTCTCGCCCCGTGCAAGCTGGGCGCGGACGAGCGGGCGCAGGCGCGGTGAGGCGAGGCCGGGCGGCGGTCGCGGCGGCGGTCTTGTTCGCGCTTCCCGCGGTGGCGCACGCGGCCGGGCCGCTGTTCCATCGTACGCCCTCCGCCCGGCCCCCGCGCGTTTCGGCCGACACCCGCGCCTGGACCGCCGGAGTGTTGCAGGCCCTCGTGCTCGGTGCGCGGGCCTGCCTGCAGGCGCGCTCGCCCGCCGAGCTGGCCGCGACCGCGCCGCGCTTCGGCGCCCGCGCCGCGCCCGTCGTGCCGCTGGCCTCGCCGGGGCTGACGACGCCCGTATGGACCCTGGGCGCGCGGGGCGAGGTGCTGATCTCCGCAACCGCCGCCGCCGACGGGTACCGCTGCACGGCCACCGCGGTCAGCGGCGACGCCGCCCAGCTCGCGCGCGACCTTCCCTCAGCCGTGCGCGCCCTGGGCTTCGAGACGGCCGCCGCCTTCCCGCCGCGCTGGCCGGGCGAGGCGTCCTGGCGGCTGCGGGCGGGCGGGGTTCGGCTGCTCACCGCCGCGCCCTTCGTCCACGCCGCCCCCTACGGCGCGACGGTGGTGGTGGCGCGCACCCGGGGCTGACCTCCGTCCGCCTTCGGGCGGCTTGCTTGACGCGGAGGAGTGCGGGCGACATACGCAGGCGCGATCCCTCCCGCCCGAGTTCCGATCCGCGCCCATGGCCAAGCTGCAGTTCTCCCTCGTCGCCCCCGAGCGCGAGCTCTACACCGGCGAGGTCGACCAAGTGGACGCGCCGGGCGCGGAAGGCGACTTCGGCGTGCTGGCGGGCCACGCCCCGTTCATGACCACCCTGCGCCCCGGCCAGGTGCGCGTGGTGGACGGCGCGCGGGTGCGCGTGTTCACGGTGGAGGGCGGCTTCGCCGACGTGGGGCCCGAGGGCTTCACCCTCTTGGCCGAGGGTGCGGTCGAGGCGGTGGTGCAATAGCCCCGGCCCGCCCCGTCCGGCGCGGCCCGGCGGTCGGGTGAGCGCCGTGTGGCTGGACGCGCTGGGCGTGTTCGGCGTGGGGCTCGTGTTGCTGGCCTACGCCGGCGCCCAGTTCGACTGGTTCAGCCCCAAGCAGGCGCCCGCCCTGCTCATGAACCTGGTCGGCTCCGGGCTGATCCTCCTGTCCATGACGCGCGCCTTCAACCTGTCGGCCTTCCTCATGGAGGCGGCCTGGGCGGCGCTGTCGGCCTACGGCCTCGTGCGCCTCATGCTGCGGCGTCGCTGAGCGGCGCGGCGGCCAGGCCCTCCAGCCAGCCCAGGGCGGTCTGGGCCGTCGCCTCCCAGCCGGGCTCGCCCAGGCACCAGTGGCTGAGGCCGGGCAGGATCAGGCACGGCGCCCCCAGGCGCGCGGCGGTGGCCTCCACCGCGGCGGGCGGATGCACCCGGTCGGCCCCGCCGCCCAGCACCAGGGCGGGTACGCCCGCAAGGTCCGGCACGTGCGCGGCCATCAGCGGATCGAGCCACCAGTTGAGCGCCTCGGACAGGGCGCGCCCGGACTCCGGCCCCATGCGGGCGTAGAGCGCGCGGCTCCTCGCCTCGTCCAGCCGGTCGAAGGTGTAGGCGCGCACCACGCCGTAGTCGGGGGCGACCGACTGGCCCGCGAACAGCCCCTGGGAGGCGAGCACCGCCCCTCCGGCCGCGAGTTCGCCCGGGCTCGTCATCGGTTGGCCCCAGGCGGGCGAGGGCGCCAGCAGCACCAGCCCCGCCACCGGCGCGCGCGCCGCGGCCAGCTGGGCCACGAGGGCGCCCAGCGAGTGGCCCACCAGCACGGGCGGCGCGGGCAGGGTGGCGGCGGCCCTCACCGTGGCCGCCGCATAGTCGCGCAGGGAAAGTCCCGCCACGTCCGACCCGCGCGCACCGGGCGCGTGGCCCGGCAGGTCGGGGGCGTGCACCGCCCAGCCGGCCGTCTCGAAGGGACGGCGGAAGTCGTCGAAGCACCAGCCGCCGCAGAACGCGCCGTGCACCATCAGCAGAGGGGGGCGCACTCAGGCGGCCGCGTCGGCCAGGTGGCGGAAGGCGGAGATCACCTGGGCGTAGGCCTCGCGCTTGAACGGGGCGACGGTGGCCAGGGCGTCGTCCAGCCCCGCCCAGCGCCAGCGGTCGAACTCCACGTGGGCGTCCGCCTCCAGGTCGACCTCCGAGTCCTCGCCGTCGAAGCGGAAGGCGAACCAGGCCTGGGTCTGGCCCTTGAAGCCGCGGATGGCCTTGGGCCCGCCCATGCCCGGCGGGAAGTCGTAGGTGATCCACCCTTGCGCGCGCTGGAGCAGGGTGGCCGAGCGCACCCCCGTCTCCTCCGCGAGTTCGCGGCGGGCGGCGTGCTCCAGCTCCTCGCCGGGGTCGACGCCGCCCTGGGGGAACTGCCAGTTGTCCGGGCCCCGGGCGCCCACGCGGCGGCCCAGCCAGACGCGGCCGTCGCGGTTGAACAGGACGATGCCCACGTTGGGGCGGTAGCGGCCGGCCGGCGGCTCGGCGCTGGTGTTCAAGGTCATCGCCTCATCATGGCCGAGACGGGCGCGAGTTGGTAGCCGCGAGCGGTCAGCCCCGTCGCCCAGCGGCCGATCCGCTCCACGGTGACGGGGTAGGCGAAGCCCGCGCCCAGCGCCCCGCCGCGGGCCAGGGCCGCGGCTTCCAGCGCGGCGAGCTGACGGTCCACCGCCTCGCCCGACAGGTCCTGGTCGATCACCGTGTCGGCCGAGGCGCGCGGCGCGCCCGAGCCCTGCCCTCGCCGCGCGCCCGAGCCGTCGTCCACGAAGCCCAGGCCCCGCGCCTTGAGCGCCCCCATGAAGCCCGACATGGCGCCGTCCGAGGCCATGAAGCGGCCGCCCAGATAGTTGGTCAGGGCGAAATAGCCGGTGGCGCGGCTGAGCAGCCAGTCCAGCCGGCGGCCCGTCTCGCCGGGGGGCGCCTGGGCCAGCAGGGTGTAGGGGCCCGGATCGTTGTTGGGATAGTCGACCGGCTCCATGGGGGCCTCCAGCACCGTCTCGTGGCCGGCGGCGCGCGCTTGGTCGATCCAGCCCTGCAGGCCGTCGGCGTAGGGCACGAAGGAGAGCGTCACCTCCGCCGGCAGGCGCGCGATGGCGGCCCGGGTGGCGGCGGCGTTGAGCCCCAGCCCCCCCACGATCAGCGCGATCCGAGGCTTGCCGGTGGTGACGAACGGCCGGGCGTAGGCGGCGAAGGGGGTGCGCCCGTCCTTGGCGATGACGGGCAGGAGGCCCCCCGGACCCGGCGCGGTCAGCCCCGCCAGGGGCGCGGCGGGCAGGGGCGGGCCCGCCGGGCGGGCGGGCGCGGCGTCCGCAGGACCCGCGCCGTCGGCCGGTGCGCCGCCGGGCCGGTCGCCCAGCCGCCCCCCCTCCGGCAGGGTGATGACCGCCTCGCCGGAGGCGGGGTCGGCCGCGCCGGCGGGGGCGGGGGCGTCCGGCGCGGGCGGCAGGGCTCCGCGCAGGGCGGGAGTCATGCGCGGCGGGTCGGCCAGCCGCACGCGCACGGAGGGCGCGCCCGCGTGGGGGTCGCCCGCCACCAGCAGCACCAGGGCGAGCCCGAGACCGAAGGCGGCGGCGACGGCGGCGGCGGCGACGGCGGGGTTGGCCCGCAGAGCCCTCCACGCCGACTGCGCGGCCACGCCGGCGCCGGACGGCGCGGAGGGCGGCAGGGTGGAGGCGGGCGGACGGGCGAACATGGGGCGGCGAACGACTCGCGGAACGCGGACAGGACATCTCAAATGTCAACTGGGACGGTTAAGGTGCGGTCAACGGGCCGGTCCGCGCTATATGACCTTCCCGCCATGTCCGACCCCGCCGATCCCAAGAGCCGCATCCGCGCGGAAGCCGAACGCCTGGGCTTCGACGCGATGGGCGTGGCGTCCGTGGACGCGCCCTGGCCCGCGTCCGCGCGGCTGGCCGAGTTCGTGGACGCGGGCCGCCACGGCGACATGGCGTGGATGGCCGACACGCTGGAGCGCCGCGCCCATCCCCGCGCCCTGTGGCCCGCCGCGCGGTCGGCCCTGGCGCTGGGGATCAACTACGGCCCGGACGAGGATCCGCGCGACGCCCTCCTGGACCGCACCCGCGGGGCGGTCAGCGTGTACGCGCGCGGTGACGATTATCACGAGCTGATCAAGAAGCGCCTCAAGTCGCTGGGCCGCTGGATCGCCGCCGAGTTCGGGTGCGAGCTCAAGGTGTTCGTGGACACCGCGCCCCTGATGGAGAAGCCGCTGGCGGCGCTGGCGGGGCTCGGCTGGCAGGGCAAGCACACCAACCTGGTCAGCCGCCGCCACGGCTCCTGGCTGTTCCTGGGCGCGGTGCTGCTGCCCCTGGAGCTGGAGCCGGACGCCCCCGAGCGCGAGACCTGCGGCTCGTGCCGCGCGTGCCTGGACGCCTGCCCCACGGACGCCTTCCCCGCCCCCTTCCAGATCGACGCGCGCCGCTGCATCTCCTACCTCACCATCGAGCACCGCGGGCCGGTGGCGCCCGAGTTCCGCGCCCGGCTGGGGAACCGCATCTACGGCTGCGACGACTGTTTGGCCGCCTGCCCCTGGAACAAGTTCGCCCAGGTGGCGCGGGAGAGCGCCTTCCACGCGCGCGAAACGCTGCGGGGGCCGAGGCTCACGGATCTGGCGGCGCTGGACGACGCGGCCTTCCGCCTCCTGTTCGCCAAGAGCCCGGTCAAGCGGATCGGGCGCGAGCGCTTCCTGCGCAACGTGCTCTACGCCCTGGGCGGCGCCGGCGGGGAGGAAGCGCGGGCCGCGGCGCGTCCGCACCTGGAGGACCCCTCGCCCCTGGTGCGCGGGGCGGCGGTGTGGGCCCTGTCGCGCTTGCTGCCGGCCGCCGAGTTCGCGGCGCTGGCCGCCGCCCGCCTGCCGGGCGAGGCGGACGCGGCCGTGCGCGACGAGTGGACGGGAACGTGGCGCGAGCCGCCCCCGTTGGCGAGGGTCGACGCCTCGGCGTCCTCCCCGCAGGAAGTCCGCGCATGATCGAACTGCACACCTGGAAGACCCCCAACGGCCGCAAGGTGTCGATCCTGCTGGAGGAGCTGGGGCTGGCCTACTCGGTGGTCCCCGTGGACCTCACCCAGGGCGAGCAGAAGTCGCCGGCCTTCCTGGCGCTCAATCCCAACGGCAAGATCCCCGCCATCGTCGAGACCGACGGGGTGGACGGCCGCCGCGTGATGTTCGACGGCGGGGCCATCCTGCTGCACCTGGCGGACGAGGCGGGCCGCCTCATCGCCCGCTCGGGCCCCCGCCGGCTGGAGGCGCTGGAATGGCTGTTCTGGTCGTGCACGGGCTTCGCGCCCATGCTCGGCCAGTGGGGCATCTTCACCCGGGCCGAAACCCCCGTGCCCGCCGCCATCGAGAGGTTCACGGCGGAGAGCGTGCGCTTGTTCGGCGTGCTGGAGGCTCGCCTGGCGCAGACGCCCTTCCTGGCGCAGGACTACTCCGTCGCCGACATCCAGACCTTCGCCTGGGCGCAGGCGGTGCTGCCCAACTTCCGGGAGAAAGCGCCCGGCCGGCTGGGCGACATCCCGGCGATCGATCGCTGGATGGAGGAGATCGGCGCGCGCCCGGCGGTCAAGCGCGGGCTGGCGACGCCCTGACGGGCCGCGTCGCGGCTCAGCCGGTGGCGGGAGCGCCGCCGCCCGCGGGCAGCACGCCCAGGAGTTGGAGGCGGAACACCAGCACGGCCCCGCCGGGGATCTGGCCGCCGCCCGCGCCCTCGTCGCCGTAGCCCAGCGAGGGCGGCACGTAGAGCGTCCACTCGTCGCCCGGGCGCATCAGCGGCAGCGCCTCGCGCCAAGCCTTGATCAGGCTGCCGATGGGCATGACCGCGGGCTCGCCACGCTTGAACGAGGAGTCGAACACCGTGCCGTCGAGCAGGGTCCCCTCGTAGTTGACCTTCACCTCGTCGTCGACGGTGGGGTGGGCGCCCGTGGCCGGGCCCGAGCGGACGACCTTGTACTGCAGGCCGTCCGGCAGGGTGACCACGCCGGGGGCGAGCTGGTTCTCGGCCATGAAGGTGCGGTCCTTGGCCGAGGGCCCGGCGGGGGCGGCCTGGCCGCGGCAGGCGGCGGCGGGCAGCAGCGCCAGGGCGGCGGTGAACGCCAGGGCGGCCGAGCGCAGGGTGGGGCGGGGCGTCTTCATGAGGCGGCCTTGTGGACGAAAACTCAGGATTCCGCGCGGGGCGGATAGCCGCGGGCGCGCAGGGCGGCGGCCACAGCCGCGGTGTGGGCGGCGTCGCGCGTCTCCACCGTGACGTCGAACTCGGCCCCCTTGGCGGGCACGTCCAGCGCCAGGCGGTTGTGCGTCACCTCGATGATGTTGCCCCCCGCCTCGCCGATCACCGCGCTGACCGTGGCCAACAGGCCCGGCCGGTCGTCGCCCACGATGCGGAAGGAGGTGATGCGCTTCTCGCGCACGAGCTCGCGGGTGAGCACGCTGGCCAACAGGCGCGTGTCGATGTTGCCGCCGCACAGGATCAGGCCGCAGCGCCGGCCGCGGAAGCGCTCGGGATAGGCCAGCAGCGCCGCGAGGGAGGCGGCGCCCGCCCCCTCCGCCACCGTCTTCTCCACGTTGACGTAGAGCGCCACCGCCTGCTCCAGGTAGGTCTCCTCGATCAGCAGCACGTCGTCGATCAGGGGCCGCGCCACCGCGTAGGTGCGTTCGCCCACCGCCTTCACGGCGATGCCCTCGGCGATGGTCTGGCCGCCGATGCGCGAGGAGAAGCCGCGCATGCGCGCGGTGAACGAGGGGTACATGGCCGCCTCCACCCCGAGGATCGAGATGTCGGGCGAGAGCGCCTTGGCGGCGGTGGCCACCCCCGAGATCAGCCCGCCGCCGCCGATGGGCACGGGCAGCACCTCGAGGTCCGGCGCGTCCTCAAGCATCTCCAGCGCGAGCGTGCCCTGGCCGGCCATGACGTCGAAGTCGTTGAACGGGTGGACGAACACCTGGCCGCGCTCGTCGCGCAGGCGACGGGCGTGGGCGTCCGCGTCGTCGTAGGTCTCACCCTCCAGCACCACCTCCGCCCCG
This sequence comes from uncultured Caulobacteraceae bacterium, assembly GCA_964235945.1. Classification (GTDB taxonomy): domain Bacteria; phylum Pseudomonadota; class Alphaproteobacteria; order Caulobacterales; family Caulobacteraceae; genus JASLDZ01. Next base: position 405 of record CAXSDV010000070.1, on the reverse strand, counting down.
AAGTCGCGGGTGTGCTCCACCTTCACCATGGGGGTCTGGCGCGGCATGACGATGGTCACGGGCACGCCGAGCTTGGCCCCGTGGTAGGCCAGGCCCTGGGCGTGGTTGCCGGCGCTGGCGGCGATCACCCCGCGCGCCTTCTCCGCCTCGTCGAGCTGGAGCAGCTTGTTGAGCGCGCCGCGCTCCTTGAACGAGGCGGTGAACTGCAGGTTCTCGAACTTGACCCACACCTCGGCCCCCGTGATCGCCGATAGGGTGCGCGAGTATCGGCAGGGCGTGCGCTCCACCCGCCCGCGGATGCGGTCGGCGGCTTCGCGGATATGGTCGAGGGTGAGGCTCATGACGGGCCCGCTTGAAGCGCAAGCGGCCCGCGGGCTCAAGGGCGCTCACGCCGGACCACGCCGA
>CAXSDV010000069.1:0-11222 GCA_964235945.1 uncultured Caulobacteraceae bacterium | reverse complement strand
GATTGAAAATCCGCGTGTCGGTGGTTCGAATCCGCCCCCAGGCACCACGGCGGCGCGAGTCGTCGTCCACGGCTCGCATCGGCGCAGATCGGCGCACATCCGGGTAGAGCGGGTCGGTCCGAACGGCGCTCGAGCGCGTTGCACCCTGGGCGGCGACTTCGCCGGCCGAGGAGACGACATGCCCGACAAGATTCGACAAGCCGCCATTCCGACCCACGGCGACCCCGAGGGCGACGCCGCGGGCGCCATGCAGGGCGGGGAAGCCCACCGGGGCGCCCCCGACGCGGCGCCCCGTCCCCTGGGGCGCAAGGACCCGACGACCACGGGCGAGAACGCTCCGGAGAAGGAGAACGTCCAGATCCGCCCCAACAAGGACGGGAACTGAAACTCGTCGGCCCCGCGCGACATTTCGCCGGGGCCGACGGCCGGGCGCGGTCACCTTAAGAAACATCCGACGTCGCTCGCGGGCTCGCCAAGCTGTGGCGAGACGTGCGACGGAGTTGCGCCATGATCGGATGTCGACACCTGCCCCGCCTCGGGGCGACCGTGCTGCTGCTATCCGCGCCGTTTGTTTCCACGCCGGCCGCGGCCAAGACCGGCGACCGCCTCGACCGCTCGCACCTGGTGCGGACCTTCGAGGAAGCCTGCAGGGCGCCCGGGCTGGAGAAGCGGTTCAAGACGCAGTTCACCAGCGGCGTGCAGTCCGGCTACGGCTCGGACTCCAGCCGCACGCTCAGCGGCAACCATGAAGCGCAGATCTACGTGGACCCGGCCTACCAGGGGCGGCTCAACCCCGACCCGAAGACCGGCTACGTCCCGCCCGCGCTCGGCCTCCAGCCCTTCGGCGCGGGGCGGGACGTGTGCGCGATCACCGCATCGCCGGCGCCCGCCTCCATCCGCAGCGGCGCCGCGGGGTTCGACGGCAAGTACGCCTACACGTCCGGGCTGCTGACCACCGAGGGTCGGTTCAGCCAAACCTACGGATATTTCGAGATCACCCTGCGGGTCCCCGCCGTGCGCGGGACCTGGCCGGCGTTCTGGCTCCTGCCCGTCGACCGCTCCTGGCCGCCCGAACTCGACGTGGTCGAGATCCTGGGCCACGACCCCGCCACCGCCTACTTCACCGTGCATCCGGGCGCGCCCGGCCACCCCGTGCGCACCGCCGACCCGTCCAGGCGGCCGGTGACCTACGGCGTCCTGTGGGGTCCGGCCACCACGACCTGGTACGTCGACGACGTCGAGGTCTACAGCCAGCCGACGCCCGCCGCCATGAACAAGCCCATGTACCTTTTGGTCGACCTGGCCGTGGGCGGCCCGGGCTCCTGGCCGGGCCCGCCCGACGCCGCCGGCCGCTTCCCGGCGACCCTGCGCTTCAACGGCCTGCGCGCCTACCGCGTCGTTACGGCTCCGGTCCACGGAGGTGGAATCCCCTTGACGCCAAGGAGGGGCTTGGCCAAGGGTGGATCACCGCAAATCTGAAGAGGCGGTAAGGCTTTTGTCGGATTCGCGTCAAAAGCTGAGACGCCTCGGACGGGGCAGGCCGGGTCAACCGGCCGCCCGGGATGCGGAACCCGACGTCGAGCGTGCGGTCGCGAAGGTCGTGACGCGGACGTGAATTTTCGGGGTGGAGACGCTGTGGCGCGACGACCCTTGGCCCAATGTGCTTGAACAACCAGGAACTGGCTTGAGATGCTGGAAACGAAACGAACCTCCCCGATCGCCGCCCTGCTCGGCGCCGCGGCGCTGATGGCGGTGAGCGCGCCCGCTTTCGCGCAGGGCGCGCCGGCGGCGGCTCCCGCGGCCTCCTCGCCGGCCGCGGCCGGCGACGCCGCCACCACCAACCCGGACGCCAACGCCAACGCGGCGTCCAGCCCGGCGGCTCCCGCCGAAGACGCGCCGACCTCCATCAAGGGCGCGGGCAAGATCACGCCCGTCTACATGTTCGGCCACGCCACCCCGGTGGTGAAGGTGGTGATGATCGGCCTGCTGCTGTCGTCCATCCTCACCTGGACCATCCTGGTCATCAAGGCGCTGGAGTTCGGCGGCCTGAACAGCAAGTCGAACAAGTTCCTCGAGGCCTTCCGCGGCGCCCGCTCCATCGCGGACATCAACCGGATCGCCACCTCCGAGGAGTTCGAGGGCAACCCGATGGCCGACATGGCCGCCGCCGCCTCCGGCGAGGTCGAGCTGTCGCGTCAGGCGGGCCTGGCCGTGACCGGCGACCACCGCGGGTCCACCATCAGCCGCGCCTCCTCCGCCGTGTCCGCGGTGCAGGCGGGTCTGGCCAAGCGCCTCTCGGGCGGCATGCAGTTCCTGGCCTCCGTCGGCTCGTCCGGCCCCTTCATCGGCCTGTTCGGCACGGTGTACGGGATCATGAACTCCTTCATCGGCATCGCGAACACCAACACGACCAACCTGGCCGTGGTGGCCCCCGGCATCGCCGAGGCCCTGCTCGCCACGGGTATCGGCCTCTTCGCCGCCATCCCGTCCGTGATCTTCTACAACTACTTCCAGACCCGCATCGCCGCCTACGGCACGCGCACGGAAGGGTTCGTGGCCGAGCTGATGAACGCCATCTCCCGTCAACTCGACAAGGGGGCGTAATCCGGTATGGCAGCCAAGCTCGCAGGGCCTGGCGGAGGCGGCAAGTTCGCCGTCGAGGCGAACAGCGAGATCAACGTCACGCCTTTCGTGGACGTGATGTTGGTCCTGCTGATCATCTTCATGGTGGCGGCGCCGCTCGCGGCGCCCCCCGTGGAGGTGAAGCTGCCCAACGCCTCCGCCCCGCCGACACCGAACCCGGCCAAGCCGGTCTACCTGTCGATCACCAAGACCGGCGAAATCTACGCCGGCAGCGGGCAGACCACCATCGACACCCTCGGGGCCGACTTGAAGAAGCTGGTCGGCACGCGCGATCCGGCCCACGAGCGGGTGTTCATCCGCGCGGACAAGGACGTGCTCTACGGTGATTTCACCAAGCTGATGGCCAAGCTCCAGGACGAAGGCTTCTACAGCGTCGCCCTGGTCGGCGAAGACCACAGCACGAAGTAAGGGAGAGCTCATGTCGACCACAGAAGCTCCCCAGCACCGGTACGACCCGCTGACCGACGAACGCGGGCCGCGTCGGAAGAAGGGTCTCAGCACGCCGGTGCTGGTGGGGATCATCATCTCCGTCATCGTGCACCTCGGCCTGTTGGCCTTCGTCATCAAGGCGAAGTTCGAGGCCAAGTACGAGCAGCAGAAAGAGGACGTGATCAAGCTGGAGGCTCCGCCGCCTCCGCCGCCCCCGCCTCCTCCTCCGCCTCCGCCTCCGCCCCAGCCGCGTACGGCGCCGCCGCCCCCGGTGGCCCCGCGCGTCACGCCGCCCCGGCCGGACCTGCCTCCTCCCCCGCGTTTGCCGATCCCGCCGACCCCGGCGCCCGTGAAGGAGAGCCCGACGCCGCCGCAGGTGGTGCCGCCCACCCCGCCGACGCCCCCGGCCCCTCCGGCTCCCGCACCGCCCCCGGTGTTGAGCTCCGCGGCCTTCACGCGCATCCCCACCGGGGACGAGTTGGCCGAGTACTACCCGGACCAAGCCCAGCGGGAGAGCAAGACGGGCCGGACCACGCTGAAATGCGTGGTGACGACCAAGGGGACGCTGACCAATTGTCAGATCCTCTCCGAGTCACCGGCGGGTTATGGTTTCGGCTCGGCGTCCGTGAAGATGTCGCGGGTGTTCAAGATTCGGCCCGCCACGCGCGACGGGACTCCGGTCGAGGGCACCATCACCTTCCCGATCAGCTGGCAGTTGCCCCAGTGATCGGCTGAGCGGCCTATCCGCTCGCGTGTTCAAAAGGGCCGCTCTTCGGAGCGGCCCTTTTTTTGCGTTCGTGCAACCGCTTGATCCTCGTCCGGCGCGCGACTAGAAGACCCACGCGCGCCGCCCTAGCTCAGTTGGTTAGAGCGCCAGATTGTGGCTCTGGAGGTCACCCGTTCGATCCGGGTGGGCGGTACCACTCCTCGTCAGCTCTTGGTCGCCCGACCACCGGTGCGCCGTGTTCGCCCGATCGCCTTGGCGGCGGCTGGCGGGGCGGCCATATACCGCTTCATGAGCGACGCCGTGCATCCCGGCTCCGTGCCGCGTCCGCAAGGCCGTGGAACTGTCCGCTCCTGCGCGACTGCGGTGATGCGGGTCGGTCCGTCGAACCCGCGCGTCGACCGGAACGAGCCCGCGGCGCCTCGACCGGTCCTGTCCGGGCTGGGCCCGTCATGAGTTCGGGAGATGCGGCGGCCGTCGCCGTGGCGGGCGGCGGCGTGCTGGGCCTCGCCTGCGCGATCCGTCTGGCCGGTGCGGGCCGGCGCGTGACGGTGCATCGCGATAATCCAGACGCGCGCAGCGCCTCCGCCGTCGCCGCGGGCATGCTGGCCCCCGCTTCCGAGGCCGTGTTGGACGGGGCGGGCCCCTACGGCCTGCTTCTGGCGGCGCGCGACCTTTGGCCCGACTTCGCTGAGGCGTGCGGCCTGCAGATCAGACGCGACGGTGCGGCGCACCTCCTGTCGCAGGCGGACGCGCCCGGCCGGCTCGCCGCCTTCGCCGCCCTGGGCGCGCGGGCGGAGCGGCTCGAGGGCGCCGACGTCCTGGACGGCTGGCCCGCCGCGGGCCTTCGCACTGACGGCGGGGCCGCCGTGTTCACGCCGGAGGACTGGCGCCTTGCGCCCGGTCCCGCCCTGTCCGCCCTGGAGACGGCGGCGCGCCGGGCCGGGGTGCGCGTGGTCGAGGCGCGGCTCGACCCCGCGGCGTTGGCGCGCACCGACCGGCCCGCCGCCGCGCTCGGGGCCGACGTGCTGGTGCTGGCGGCCGGCTGGGGCTCGGCCGCCTTTGAGCGGGTCGCCCCGGAGGCGGCGCACCTGTCGCCCATCAAGGGCCAGCTCCTGCGCTTGGCCGGGCCGAGGCTGGACGGCCCCGTCCTGCGCGCGGCCGGCGGTTATCTCGCCCCTGATCCCGACGGCTTGGTGGTCGGGGCCACCATGGAGGCGGGCGTATGCGACCTGGAGCCCGACCCTGCGCGGCTGGATGCGTTGCGCGCTTTCGCGGCCGGCCTTGTCCCCGCCTCGGCGCACGCGCCGGGCCGCGCGGGCGTGGGCGTGCGCGCGGACACCCCCGACCGCCTGCCGCTGGTCGGGCCGTCCCGGCGCGAAGGGGTGGTCTGGGCGGCGGGGGCGCGGCGCAACGGCTGGCTGCTGGCGCCGCTTGTGGCGCACATGGTGGAGGCGCATCTTGCCGGGAGGACGCCCGGGCCCTTCGCCGCCGCACTCGACCCGCGCCGGTTCGAAGCCGCCCGCGCCGCGGGAACCCCATGAACGCCCACGCCGCCATCGACGAAGACGAGCACACCGCCCTGCGCGACGCGGTGGTGCGCACCTGCTCGGCCTTCGACGACGAGTACTGGCGGCGCACGGACGAGACCGGCCGCTTTCCCGAGGACTTCGTGGCCGCCATGGCGCAGGGCGGCTGGTTGGGCGTGGCCATGCCCGAAGCCTACGGCGGGGCGGGGCTGGGGCTGACGGAAGCGGCGCTGGTGATGCGCACGGTGGCCGAGAGCGGGGCGGGGTTCACCGGCGCGTCGGCCATGCACCTCAACATCTTCGGGCCCATGCCGATCGTGAAGTTCGGCACGGACGCGCAGCGCGAGGCCTGGCTGCCGCCGCTGATCTCGGGCGAGGACAAAACCTGCTTCGCCGTCACCGAACCCAACTCGGGGCTCGACACCGCGAGCCTGGAGACCCGCGCGGAGCGGAATGGGAACGGTTGGCGGCTCAACGGCCGCAAAATCTGGACGACCGGGGCCCAGCGCGCCAACAAGATGCTGATCATCGCGCGCACCACGCCGCGCGAGGAGGCGCAAAAGCCCACCGACGGCCTGAGCCTGTTCTACGTCGACTTCGATCGCACGGCGGTGGAAGCCAAGCCGATCGCGAAAATGGGCCGGCGTGCCGTGGAGTGCAACGCGCTGTTCATCGACGACCTGCAGGTCCCGGCCGACGCGCTGATCGGCGAGGAGGGGCGGGGTTTCCGCTACCTTCTTTCCGGCCTGAACCCCGAGCGCGTGCTGTTCGCGGTGGAGGCCATCGGCCTGGGCCACGCCGCCCTGCGCAAGGCCGCCGCCTATGCGCGCGAGCGGGTGGTGTTCGGCCGCCCCATCGGCATGAACCAGGGCGTGCAGCACCCCTTGGCCAAGGCGTGGGCGGAACTGGAGGCCGCCGACCTGATGGCCATGCACGCCGCCGCCCTCTACGACGCGGGCCGCGAGTGCGGGGCGCAGGCGAACGCCGCCAAGTACCTGGGCGGGGAGGCGGGCTTCTCCGCCTGCGAGGCCGCCGTGCTGGCCCACGGCGGCATGGGATACGCGCGCGAGTACGACGTGGAGCGCTACATGCGCGAGTCGATGATCGCGCGCATCGCCCCCGTCAGCCGCGAGATGATCCTGAACTACATCGCCGAGCGCGTGCTGGGCCTGCCGCGCAGCTACTGAGCCCCGGCGCGGCGGGCGAGCTTGAGTCCACGTCTCCCGCTGGCTAGACCGGCGCGGCAGTTGTCGGGGACCGGACGGATGGACAGGCGCGAACTCCTGGGCGGCGGCTTCGCGCTGGCGGCCTCGACGGCGCTCGCGGGTCGCGCCATGGCGCAGGCCGCGCCATCGGCGCCCGCGACGGGCTGGAGGTCCTACGATCTCACGACCCGGGTCGACCTGCAGCACGCGGACGGCCCGGCCGACCTCTGGCTGCCGGTGGCCGCCGCCTCCGTGGGCGGCTGGCAAAGCGCGGCCGCGCCGCGCATCGAGACCACCGGCGAGAGCCGCCTCGTCCACGACGCGCGCTACGGCGCGGGCATGGTGCACGTGCGCTGGACCGGCGCCGGGCCGCGCACCGTCAGCACCACCCAGCGAATCTCCACCCGCGACCGGTCGGGCGGCGACGGGGCGCGCCTGTCGGCCGCCGAGCGCGCCTTGTGGACGCGCCCCGCCTCCAGCTTGCCCACGGACGGGATCGTCAAGGCCACCGCCGACCGCATCGTGATCGGCCACGCCGAGCCGCGCGCGCGCCTGCAGGCCATCTACGACTGGGTGGTGGACAACACCTTCCGCGATCCCGCCACCCGCGGCTGCGGCACGGGCGACATCAAGAACATGCTCGAGACCGGCCGGATGGGCGGCAAGTGCGCCGACATCAACTCGCTGATGGTGGGTCTCTCTCGCGCCGCGGGCATCCCCGCGCGCGACGTGTACGGCGTGCGCCTGGGCCCCTCGACCTACGTCAAGGTGCTGGGGCCGGGCACGCCGGACGTGACCCACGCCCAGCACTGCCGCGCCGAGATGTGGCTGGACGGCGAGGGCTGGCTGCCGGTCGATCCCGCCGACGTGCGCAAGGTGGTGCTGGAGGCCAAGCTGCCGGTGGACGGCCCCGAGGTGAGGGCGCAGCGCGCCCGCCTGTTCGGCGGCTGGGAGATGAACTGGGCCGCCTACAACAGCGCCACCGACCTGGCGCTTCCCGGTGCGACCCGCCGGCCGGAGGAGAACTTCCTCATGTACCCGCTGGCGTTGACGCCGGCGGGCGAGCTCGATCAGCTCGACGCCTCGGCCTTCAGCTATACGCTGACCTCGACGGCGGCCTGATCGGCGGACGACGAGGGGGCGGCGGACCGCCCCCTCGCTGTAAGCCTCAGCAGCTGTAGTACATGTCGAACTCGACCGGGTGCGGGTGCAGTTGCAGCCGCGCGACTTCCGTCTGCTTGAGCTCGATGTAGGCGTCGATGAAGTCGTCATCCATCACGCCGCCCTTCTTGAGGAAGTCGCGGTCGGCGTCCAGCGCGGCCAGCGCCTCGCCCAGCGAGCCGCACACCTCCGGCACGTCGTGGCGCTCCTCGGGGGGCAGGTCGTAGAGGTCCTTGTCCACCGCCGGGCCCGGGTCGATGCGGTTGGCGATGCCGTCCAGCCCCGCCATCAGCAGGGCCACGAAGGTCAGGTAGGGGTTGCCCATGGGGTCGGGGAAGCGCACTTCCAGCCGCTTGGCCTTGGGCGAGGTCACGTACGGGATGCGGATGGAGGCCGAGCGGTTGCGCGCCGAGTAAGCGAGCTTCACCGGCGCCTCATAGCCCGGCACCAAGCGCTTGTAGCTGTTGGTCGTGCTGTTCGCGAAAGCGTTGATCGCCTTGGCGTGCTTGATGATGCCGCCGATGTACCACAGGCACAGGTCCGACAGGCCCGCGTACTTGTCGCCGGCGAACAGCGGCTTGCCGTCCTTCCAGATCGACTGGTGGCAGTGCATCCCCGAGCCGTTGTCGCCGAAGTAGGGCTTGGCCATGAAGGTGGCCGTTTTGCCGTAAGCGGCGGCGACGTTGTGGATCACGTACTTGTAGAGCTGCATCCGGTCGGCCATCGTCAGCAAGTCGCTGAACTTCAGGCCGAGCTCGTGCTGGCAGGGCGCCACCTCGTGGTGGTGCTTCTCGGGATCGAGGCCCAGCTCGCCCATCACCGCCAGCATCTCGCCGCGCAGGTCTTGCCCAGAGTCGACCGGGTTGACCGGGAAGTAGCCGCCCTTGGGGCCGGGCCGGAAGCCCATGTTGCCTTCGGGGTACTCCTTCTTGGTGTTCATCGGCAGCTCGACGGAGTCGAAGCTGTAGGACGTGTCGTTGGCCGAAGTGGACCAGCGCACGTCGTCGAACACGAAGAACTCCGCCTCGGGGCCGAAGAACACGGTGTCGCCCACGTTGGCGCTCTTGACGTAGGTCAGCGCCTTCTTGGCGATGGAGCGCGGGTCGCGGCTGTAGGGCTCGTGGGTGTCGGGGTTCAGCACGTCGCAGAACAGGAACATGGTGGTCTGCTGGTAGAACGGGTCGATGTAGGCGGTGGACAGGTCGGGCTTGAGCAGCATGTCGCTCTCGTTGATCGCCTTCCAGCCGGCGATGGACGAGCCGTCGAACATGGTGCCTTCGGTCAGGAACTCCTCGTCGACCAGGTCGATGTCGAAGGTGACGTGCTGCATCTTGCCGCGGATGTCGGTGAAGCGCACGTCGACGTACTTGACGTCCTTCTCCTTGATGGTGGCCTGGATCTCGTCGGGGGTCATGGGAGCGTCTCCTGAAGGGGCGGGCGCGGACGTGGCGCGCCCTGTCTAGCCTAGTTACGGGCGGGCGGAAGGCGGACGGCGCCCGTCAGACGGCGGCGGCGCCGGTCTCGCCCGTGCGGATGCGGATCACGTCGGACACCTCCGACACGAAGATCTTGCCGTCGCCGATGCGGCCGGTGCGGGCGGCGGCGACGATCGCCTCGACCGCGCGGTCGAGCTGGTCGTCGGCCACCACCACCTCGATCTTGATCTTGGGCAGGAAGTCGATGACGTACTCGGCTCCGCGATACAGCTCGGTGTGGCCCTTCTGCCGGCCGTAGCCCTTCGCCTCGAGGACGGTCATGCCCTGGACGCCCAGCTCCTGCAGCGCCTCCTTCACCTCGTCCAATTTGAACGGCTTGATGACGGCTTCGATCTTCTTCATGCCGGCTCGGGAGAGGGGGGCGGGGGGAGGTCCAACGGAGCACGCCCGGAGCCGCCCCTCAACCCCGGCCGAAGCCCGTGGTCAAGCGGCGGGCCGGGGCGGCCGCGATGCTGGACGGGGGCGCCCGCCCGCAAGGCGCCGCCGCCGGGAAAGCGGGCGCTGACCATGGACCGGCTCGATCCCACGGCCGTGCTCACCGTCGGCGAGACGGCCGCCGCCGACCGGGCGGCGGTCGCGGCCGGAACGCCCCTCGCCACGCTGATGGCGCGCGCCGGCCGCGCGACGGCCGACGCCGTGCGCGCGCGCTGGACGGCGCGGCCCGTGCTCGTGCTCTGCGGCCCCGGGGACAACGGCGGCGACGGCTACGTGGCCGCCGCCGAGCTCGCGCGCGCGGGCTGGTCGGTGCGCTTGGCGGCGTTCGCTCCTCCCCGAGGCGAGGCGGCGCGCGACGCCGCCGCCGGCTGGAGCGGACCGGTGCTCGCGCTGGAGGAGGCCGCGGCCGCGCTGGGGGAGGCGGAACTGGTGGTCGACGCCCTGTTCGGGGCCGGCCTCTCGCGCCCGCCGCCCGCCGCCGTCGTCGACCTGCTGCGCGCCGCGCAGGATTCAGCCGCACGTCTGGTGGCGGTGGACCTGCCGTCGGGGCTACAGGGGGACGTGGGGCGGCCGCTCGGCTTCGCGCCCCGCGCCGACCTCACGGTCGCGTTCGGCGCGCGCAAGATCGCCCAAGTTCTGGAGCCCGGGCGCGGCCTGTGCGGCGAGCTCGTGATCGCCGACATCGGCCTGCCCGCCGCCCCGGCGCGCGTCCACGTCAACGGGCCGCACCTGTGGGCGGGCCGGTGGCCCTGGCCGGCGGCGGAGGCGCACAAGATGACCCGCGGGCGCCTGGTGGTGGTCAGCGGCGGCGTGGCGCACACGGGGGCGGCGCGCATGTCGGCGCGGGCGGGGCTGCGCGTGGGCGCGGGGCTCGTCACCCTGCTGGCTCCCCGGGCCGCGTTGCTGGTGGTGGCCGCCGCGTCCGAAGCGGTGATGGTGCGCGGCTTCGCGACCGCCGACGAATTGGGAGCCCTGGCGGACAAGGCGCAGGCCGCGGTGATCGGCCCCGCAGCCGGCGTAGGTCCGGCCACCGCCGAGCACCTGGGCGCCCTGGCCGCCACGGGCGCCGCCCTGGTGGTGGACGCCGACGCGCTGACGAGCTTCCGCGACCGCCCGGCCGACCTGTTCGCCCTGCTGGACGCGCGGGACGTGCTGACCCCGCATCCCGGCGAGTTCGAGCGCGTCTTCCCGGGCCTGCTGGCCGACGCCCCCGAGCGGCTGACCGCGGCGCGCCGGGCCGCCGAGCGGGCGGGGGCGGTGGTGGTGCTGAAAGGCTTCGACACGGTGGTCGCCCACCCCGACGGGCGCGCGGCGGTGAACGTCAACGGCACGCCCTGGCTGGCGACGGCGGGCTCGGGCGACGTGTTGACGGGCCTGGTCGGCGGGCTGCTGGCCCAGGGCATGGACAGCTTCGACGCGGCCTGCGCGGCCGTTTGGGTCCACGGGGAGGCGGCGCGCGGCTTCGGCCCGGGGCTGATCGCCGAGGACCTGCCCGACCTCGTCCCGCGCGTGCTCGCCGACCTCCACGCCCAGAGGTGAACGGGGCGCCGGCCGGTGCGGACGAGAGGGCTCGAACCTCCACGCCTTGCGGCGCTGGAAC
>CAXSDV010000068.1:0-11234 GCA_964235945.1 uncultured Caulobacteraceae bacterium | reverse complement strand
CCATAGCCGATGCCGGGGAGGTCCGTTCCTGGTGCAGGCGAAGGCTTCTACGGCTTGGCGTTCGCCTGTAGCCGCCGAGCGCGTGCTAGAGCCTCGCCCATGCCCTCCACCACCATCGTAACCGGCGGTGACGCCGGCTATTTCTCGCTGATCGACGAGCTTTGCGCCAGCGTGCGGGGCGCGCGCGAGGCGTCCGCGCTCGGCTTGGCGGTGATCGACGGCGGCCTCCTCCCCGACCAGAAGACGCATCTGAACGCGCGCTGGGGCGCGCGCATCCTGGAGGTCGGCTGGGACTACGACATCCCCGCGCGACGGGTGCGGGGGCGCGAGCACCTGAAAGTGCTGACCGGGCGCACCTTCCTGGACCGGCGGTTGCCGGACGCGGACGTGATCGTGTGGATCGACGGCGACGCCTGGGTGCAGGACGCGGGCGCGATCGACCTCCTGGTGCGCGGGGCCGAGCTCGGCTCGGTGGCGGTGGTCAGCCAGTGCTCGCGCTACAGCCGGGTGGCGATGAGCGTGAAGTGGGGGCCGTTCGGCTGGGCGCAGGTGCGTTCGCAACTCTACAAGAACGCGCGGCGGGCGGGGCTTGGCGAGGCGCTGGCGCGGCGGGTCGGCGACAAGCCCACCTTCAACGCCGGCGTGTTCGCCCTGCGCCGCGACGCCCCCCACTGGGCGGTCTGGCGCGCGCGGCTGGGCGAGTGCCTCCGCCGCGGGCGCGTGTTCACCTCCGACCAGTTGGCGCTGGGGATCGTGGTCCACGCGGACGGCCTGCCCGCCGAGCTCATGCCCGAGACCTGCAACTACATGGGCCCGCTGTGGACCTGCGACCCCGAGGCGCGCGTGCTGGTGGAGCGCTACCTGCCCAACGCGCCGGTGGGGATCGTGCACCTGGCGGGGTACGACCACATGCGCCGCGATCTGGCGTTGACCGCGCCCGTGCGCACCACGGATGGTCGCGAGCTCATGCGGTCGCTGCGCCGCCCCGCATGGACGGGCTGAGCCTCACGCGGCGGATTTCTCGGCGGTGGCGGGGGCGAGGGTCAGGCGGTTTCGGCCCGCGCGCTTGGAGGCGTAGAGCGCCGCGTCCGCGCGTTCCATCAACGCTTCGGCGCTCTCGCCGGGCAGGCGCCCGGCCAGTCCGATCGAGATGGTCACCGCGCCCAGGTCCTCGTCCGTCGAGCGGCGCTTGAGCATGCGCGAGGCGATCTGGCCGCGCACCTCGTTCAGGATGCGGGCGGCGTGATCCAGCCCCTCGGTGGGGAACAGCAGGGTGAACTCCTCGCCGCCGTAGCGGGCGGCCAGGCGCGGCGCCGTCCCCAGCCGCCGCACCACGGACGCCACGTAGCGGATCACCTGGTCGCCCGTCTGGTGGCCCCAGGTGTCGTTGAAGGTCTTGAAGTGGTCGATGTCGATCACCGCCAGCACCGGAGTCGCGTCGTCGGCGCAGCCGCGCTCCAGCACCTCGTCGAACGCCTTGCGGTTGGGCAGTCCGGTGAGGGCGTCGGTGAGGGCGTCTCGGCGCACCTGCTCCAGGTGCTCGCGCAATCGGCGCACTTCGCAGGTCGAGCGCGTCAGCAGGTCGGCAAGCCCCGCGTGCTCCCGCTCCACCCGGCGCGTCGCCTGGGCCAGGTGCTCCGCCAGGCGCTGGACGGCCGCGCCTTCCGTCAGGGCGCCGAGCTCCTGTACGGCGGCCGCCAGGGTGCGGCCGTAGCCGCGGCTGCTGACCTGGGCCGCGTCGATGGCGCGCCCCACGTCGTCCAACTGGGTCTTGAGCAGCTCGCCCGCGTTTCGCAGCTCCTGGGACAGGCGGTGGCGCGCCAGGTGGCGCGAGGCCAGATCGTCGCTCACCTCCTCGGTGAAGCCGCCGCCCCGGCGGCGCACATCGTCGATCTCGCGCGCCAGCGGGCCCGCCCGGTCTTGGGTGTAGATCAGCCAGAGCTCGTAGTTCTGCGGAGTGGGCGGGGCGTCGCACACCTGCATGAGGTCCAACGCCTCGCGCGCGCAGGCGTACTCGCGGTGCGACGCGCCGCCGGCCTCAGCGGTGATGTACGGCATGGGCGCGGCGCTCCTGGTCGCCGCACCCTAGACCCAGGCTTCCTAGCGGCCCGTTAAACCCCTGCGGAGAGTCAGGCGCCGATCTTGGCCGAAACGATCCGGCCGGGGTTGAGCGGCGGCTCGCCCTTGGGGAGGGCGTCGACGTTCTCCATGCCCTCGATGACCTCGCCCCACACCGTGTACTGGTTGTCGAGGAAGCGGGCGTCGTCGAAGCAGATGAAGAACTGGCTGTTGGCCGAATCCGGGTTGGGCGTGCGCGCCATGGAGCAGGTGCCGCGCACGTGGGCGGTGGCGGTGAATTCGGCCTTCAGGTTGGGCTTGCTCGAGCCTGAACGGCCGGTGCCCGTGGGGTCGCCGCCCTGGGCCATGAAGCCCGGGATCACCCGGTGGAACGCCACGTCGTCGTAGAAGCCTTCGCCCACCAGTTCGGTGATGCGCTCCACGTGCTTGGGGGCGAGATCCGGCCGCAGGCGGATGGTCACCGGGCCGGTGGTCAGGGTCAGGTGCAGCGTGGCGTCCGACGCGTCGGGCATGGTTCGGTCTCGGGTGGAGGAGGTCGGCGGGTGCGTACACGGCTTGGAGCCCCGCCGCCAGCGGTGCGGCGCACATCCACCGCCCGTTAACCGTTCGCCCGGCAACATTTGCCCATGCACGTGGGCGCGGCCATCAACATGAGCGCGGTGGAGTCGGCGGTCCGAACCGCCGCCACGGCCACCGGGGTCGACTTCGACTTCCTGATGCGCACCGCCAAGCGCGAGAGCGGCTACAACGCCTCGGCCCATGCGCCGACCTCCTCGGCGGCCGGGCTGTTCCAGTTCGTCGAGCAGACCTGGCTGGGCGTCGTCAAACGTCACGGGGCCGCCCACGGCTACGCCCGCTATGCGGCGCTGATCCAGCAGGGCGCGGACGGCCGCCTGTCCGTGCCGGGCGACGACGCGCGCCGCGCGGTGATGGACCTGCGCTTCGATCCCGGCGCGTCCGCCGTCATGGCGGGCGAGCTGGCCGCCGAGCACGCCGCCTACCTGCGCGGGCGTACGGGGCGCGAGCCCACCGGGGCCGACCTGTACGCCGCCCACTTCCTCGGGCCCCAGGGCTCGGCCAAGCTGCTGGAGGCGGTGGCGCGCCGCCCCACCAGCGAGGCCGCCGCCCTGTTCCCGGACGCGGCCGCCTCCAACCGCGGCGTGTTCTACCGCAACGGGCAGGCGCGCACCGTGGCCGAGCTCTACGCCGACCTCGGCCGCACCGGCGGCGGCGAGGACGTGACCCTGGGCGCGCGCACCCGGTCGGACCCGGGGGAGGGGGCGTTCGCCTCCTATGCGGGGGCCGGGCGCGACGAGCGGCGGCGCGAGCAGGAGATGCTGATCGGCTTCCTGCTGGGCGGTTCCACGGGGGGGACCGGCGGTTCGGCGACGGCGGACGCGGCCGGAGTGGGCGGTTCGAGCGTGGCTGGATCGGTGTTCACCGCGCAGATGCTCTCCATGCTGTCGCAGGCGCGCACGGCCGAGCGTTGACGGCGGTGCGCCCGCGCGGCGCGGGTAGAGGTCCGTTAACCGTCCGCAGGTGATCGTGCGGCGAACTCCGGGAAGGGAAGCGATGAAGGTCCGCGCCGCTTTCGACGACGAGGACGTCCGCCAGCTCCTGCGCGGACCCACCGACGACGACCGCGCGACCGTCGCCCACCGCCTGTGCCGCCGCATCGACGCCGGGCTGCCCGAGGCGGACCGTCAGGCCGCCGCCGAAGTGGTGCGGTTGATGGCGTCGGACGCCGCCGACCTGGTGCGCCGGGCCTTGGCCGTGACGCTGCGCCAGTCGCCCCACCTGCCGCGCGACGTGGCGCTCAAGCTCGCCGCCGACACGGACTCCATCGCGGTCCCCGTCCTGTCCTGCTCCCCCGTGCTGACGGACGGCGACCTGTGCGAGATCGTGCGCACCTGCGGCGAGGCCAAGCAGACGGCGGTGGCCGGCCGCGGCCTGCTGTCCGAGACGGTGACCACCGTGCTCGCCAGCCACGCCTGCGAGGCGGCGATGAGCCGGGCGGTCCGCAACGACGGGGCGGCCTTCACCGAGCGCGGCCTGCGCGTCACCCTCGACCGCTTCGCCCGCAGCGAGGCGGTGACCGCCGGCATGGCCTACCGCCGCGTCCTGCCCCTCTCCATCGCCGAGCGGCTGGTGGCGGTGGTGACGGACGACGTGCGCCGCCAGTTGGTCGACCGCCACGCCCTGACGCCTGAAACCGCCATGCGCATCGCCCTGGGCGCGCGCGAGCGGGCCACCGTCGACCTGGTCGATCAGGCGGGCCGCGCGACGGACGTGGAGAGCTTCGTCGAACACCTGCACCGGCAGGAGCGGCTCACCGCCTCCCTGCTGCTGCGCGCCCTGGCCCACGGACACGTCAACTTCCTGGAGCACGCCCTGGGCAAGCTCGCCGGACTGGCGCACCACCGCGCCTGGCTCCTGGTGCACGACGCGGGTCCCCTCGGGCTGAAGGCGTTGTGCGAGAAGGCCGGGCTGCCCGCGCGCCTGCACCCCGCGTTCCGCGCCGGGCTGGACACCTTCCGCGCCCTGCAGTTCGAGGGCGTGGACCCCGAAACCTTCCAGCGCCGCATGCTCCAGCGCTTCCTCACCTCGCCCGGGGGCGCGACTTCCGACGAGGCCGACTACCTGATCGACAAGATGGACCGGCTGGAGGAGGAGGGCTCGGCCGAAACGGCCGCGCCCCGCGCCGGTTACGAGCTCCTGCCCGCCGCCTGAGCGCGCCGCGGCCGCCCCCGGTCTCCCGAGCTCACCCCGCCGGGGCGTCCGCCGCCGCTTCCAGCGACTGGGCCAGGGCGCGGCCGACCGGGTGCTCCGGATCGTGCATCGCGTCGCGCACCACCGCGTGGATGGCGTCCACGTGCGCGTCCACCAGGGGGGCGTCGGGGACGGGGCGCCCCAGCACGCGCTCCAGGGAGCCGGCGATGCGGGTGACGAGCGGGTAGTCGTAGGTGCCGCCCAGGCCCTTGAGGTCGTGGGCGCGGGCCGCGAGCGCCGCGGGGTCGGCTCCCGGCGCGTGGTGGGCGAGGCGGGCGGCCTCCAGCTTGTCGAGCTCCTCTCGCAGCCAGGCGTCGAACTGGGCCGACATCTCCTTCATCGCCGCCGTCGCGCGCGCGGCGGCTTCCGCCAGGTCGATGAAGTGGCCGGGACCGGGAGCGTCGGCCGCGCGCAGGGGAGGGTTCATGGGACGCTTTCGGCCGTGCGGACTGGAGGGCAGACTGGGCCGGGCGCTTTAAGATCGGGTAAGGGCGGGACGCGCGGTCAGCCGGCGAACTGCTCGGCCAGCACCCGCTCCTCCAGGCTTCGGCCCGCGTCGAACAGCATGACGAGGTCGACTTCGCGCGTTTCGGCGACCCGCACCTCGCACACGTCGCGCACCTCGAAATTGTCGGCCACCGCGCTGACCGGGCGCTTGTCGGCCTCCAGCACGGTGAAGGTCACCTGGGCGGTGTGGGGCAGGAGCGCGCCGCGCCAGCGCCGCGGCCGGAAGGCGCTGATGGGCGTCAGCGCCAGCACCTGCGCGTTGAGCGGCACCACCGGCCCGTGGGCGGACAGGTTGTAGGCGGACGACCCGGCGGGGGTGGACACGAGCGCCCCGTCGCAGATCAGCTCCTCCATCCGCACCTTGCCGTCCACGGTCAGGCGCAGCTTGGCCGTCTGGCGCGTTTGGCGCAGCAAGGAGACCTCGTTGATGGCCAACGCCTCGTGCGTCTCGCCCGCCGCGTCCGTCACGCGCATGACCAGGGGGTGGAGCACGGCGCGCTCGGCTTCCGCCACGCGCGCGGGCAGGTCGTCCTCCACGTAGTCGTTCATCAGGAAGCCGACGGAGCCGAAGTTCATGCCGTACACGGGAGGGCTGCGCTCCAGGTGGCGGTGCAGCACCTCCAGCATGAAGCCGTCCCCGCCCAGGGCGACGATGGCGTCCGCTTCGGCCTCGGCGACCTCGCCGTAGCGGGTCGCAAGTCGAGAGCGTGCGACCTGCGCTTCGGGGCGGTCGCTGGCGGCGAAGGCCAGGCGCAGGTCGCCTGCGCTCACGCCTCGCCGTCCGCGCGCAGGTCGTCGAGGAAGCTTCGCGCGGCGGCCTCGGGGGAGGCGGCCAGCGCCGCGGCCACCGCCGACGCCGCTCCGGGCCGGTCGGCGGGCCGGCCGCCCGTGAGCCGGCGCACGAGGGTCAGCACGGTCGGGAACACGCTGCGGTCGAGCCCCACGGCGCGCACGGCCGCGGCCAGGCGCCCCGGGCCGCCCTGGACGGCGCGCGCCGCATCCTCGCGCTCGAAGCCCGCCAGGGCCGCCAGCCCCGCCTCGAACAGTCCCATGCGGCCTTCGCGCAGCACGCGCACGAGGTAGCCGGGCTGGAGGCGTCCGGTGGCCAGCAGCTTGTCCGCGAACCGCTGTTCGCCCTGGGCCGCCTCCACCTGCTCCAGGTCGTCGCACCCCTCGGCGGCGAGTTCGGCGCGACTGAACCGCGCCGAAAGCCGGGCTCGCAGGCCGGGCGAGCCGCTGCGCGCCAGCACGGCGGCCTGGGCGGGTTGCAGGTCGAGCCGCCGCGCCAGGGCCTCGCGCACCCCCGCGTGGTGGCGGGCGAGATCGGCCAACGCGTCCAGCGCCGCATGGGGCAGGGGCACGGCGGTGTTCCCCGCCAGGGCCGCGGCCACCAGCGGGTCGCGCGCGTCCGCCAGGGCCGTGGCGACGTCGGGGGTCAGGTCCAGACGCCGGGCGTCCTCCACCCGCAGCCGCGCCAGGAGGTCCGGCGGGGCCCAGGGCGCCTGGGCCAGGGCGGCCTCCAGCCGGGCGCGCCCGTCCGGCCCGGCGCTCGCCGCGAGACCGTAGAGCAGGCGCTCGAGTTCGGGAGCCTCGGCCTGGCCCGGTGTGAGGCGCGCGCACAGGGACAGCACGGCGTTGAGCCTCTGCTCTTCGTCGCGCCAGGGCTCCTCCGCCCCGTCGTCGCGTTCCCTGGTCGTGGTGTTCATCCGCCCGCCGTCCTGCGGCCTGCGCCGACCCCGCGCCCAATGCGTCTAGCGCGCGGAGGCTCCCGTGCGAAGACCGAAGCGCGCCCGACGCGCGCCCTGGCGCGCCCTTCCGTCCCGTGTAGTCTGGGCCGTGGCGGACCCAAGGTCCGGTCTCGGGGGCGGGATGAGGGGTTGGAGAGCGGCGGCGGCGGGCGGGCTCGGCTGCCTGGCGTGCGCGGGTAGGGCCCCGGCGGGCGCGTGGCCCGCGCTTCCGGGCGAGACGCTGGCCATCCTCAAGTACGAGGGCTCCCAGGCGGACGAGGCGTTCGACCGCCACGGCGACCGCGTGTCCATCCCGCACCTGCGCGACGACGACGTGGCGCTCTACGTCGAGCACGGGCTGACGCGGCGGCTGACCTTCGAGGGCCAGGGCGGATACACCTGGGGCGAGGACCAGTACATCCGCTATTCGGGGATCGGGCCGACCCGGTTCGGCCTGCGCTACCAGCTCTGGTCGGGCGGGGGCGGGCGCTCGACGTTCAGCGTCTACGCGGGGGCGATCGCGCCGGGCGAGGGCCGCAACGCCGAGTACTCGCTCCCGAACCAGGGGGACTGGGCGGGCGAGGTGCGGGCGCTGTTCGGCCGCTCCTGGGGGTGGCGCACCCGCAACCTGTTCGTCGACCTGGAGGCCGCGCGCCTGTTCCGCTCGCAACTGGCGGACGAGACGCGTGTGGACGCGACGGCCGGTGTCGAGTCCGGCCCATGGCTGGTGCTGGTGCAGAGCTACGCCGGCCAGGCGGACTACGACCCCGTGAGCCCCCGCTGGGCCAAGGTGGAGACCAGCCTCGTGCGCCGTTTCGGGCGCTGGCGGCTTCAGGGCGGCTGGCGCCAGGTCGCGGCGGGCCGGCTCACCCCCGCCGACGGCGGTCCGGTGCTGGCCGTGTGGCGCAGCTTCTGACGCGCCCTCCGGCTCGCGGGGCGGGGCTCAGGTGCTGGAGGCGACCTTGAGCCAGGCGATCAGGTCGCGCCGGTCGGCGTCGTCGCGCACGCCGTAGAACGTCATCTTGGTGCCGGGCACGAGCGCGCGGGGGTTCTTCAGCCAGGCGTCAAGCCGGTCGGCGTCCCAGGTCCAAGCCTTGGCCGCGAGCGCGCTGGAGTAGGCGTAACCGGGCTTGGAGGCGACGCGCCGGCCGAATACGCCGTGCAGGTTCGGGCCCACGATGTCCGCCCCGCCCTCCACCACCGAATGGCAGGAGCGGCACAGGGTGAAGTGCAGCTCGCCGTTGGCGAGGTCGGCGTGGGCGTAGGCGGGGGGAAGCTGAGCCAGGAGCGCCTTCGCCTGCGCGGAAGCGGGGGCGGCCGCGCCCGCGCCCGCGCCGCCGCCGGCCGGACCGCAGCCCGCAAGCGCGACCGCGAGGGCTGCCGCCGGCAGCCGGCCCGTCGCCGTCGCCGCCCGCTTCCGCGCCGACCCGCCTGGACGACCGGCTGAGCGCGGAAACGACCGGTCGCGGCGCCCGCGTCCGAGAGGCTGCGTCCGGTCCATCAGACGGGCGGGCCGGCGCGGGCCGGGCGGGCGGGGGAGCCCTCCCAGGAGGTGCCGGCGGGCAGGGTCTCGCCCTTCATCAGCACCGACAGGTCGCCGAGCATGGCGTCCGCCTCGATCACCGAGTCGTAGAGCACGATCGCCAGGGAGCCGACGGTGGCGCGGTCGCCGATCTCAAGCGGGGCGACCTTCATCACGCGGTCCTCGAACAGGTGGGTCTGCAGGCCGGCGTTTTCGTTCAGCGCCGCATCGTCGCCGACGGTGACCAGGTCGTGCTCGGTGATGTCGGTGGTGTCGGTGAACACGCGGCGGCCGATCCGGCAGCCCATAAGCCGCAGGTAGACGTTGAGGTAGGGCGTGCCGCGCAACGGTTCCAGCAGCAGCGGCACCGCCAGGTTCTCATACGTGGAGGTGACGAGCTCGGTGCGCCACACGAAGGGGCTCCACAGGGGGGCGGTGCGCGGGCGGTGGCGGCCCACCACCAGCCATTTCAGCCCCACCACGAACAGGCCCGCGCTGAGGCAGAAGGTCATGTACAGGAACGGGAAGGCGACGATCAGCTCCAGCGCCGCGTACCTGTCGTCCGACAGGTCGCCGACCACCGTCAGCAACAGGCTGAACAGGCTGATGAACACGGTCAACGAGAGCGTGACGCGCACGTACTCGATGGCCAAGCGGGTGGCGACCAGGCGCTTTCGGGGCCGGAAGCGCGCCCCCTCGTCGAACACGGCCACCACCTGCCGGTGGGGCAGGCGGATGGCGGGGGAGCCGAACCAGGTGGAGCCGGGCTCCAGCGCCTTGGCGGGCTCCTCCGGCGGCTTGGAGAGCACGCCGATCAGCACGTCGTCGCCCAGGTCCGTCCCGGTGGGGAGCAGGCCCGAATTGCCCACGAAGGTGCGCCGGCCGATGCGGGTCTTCTCCAGGCGGATCGCCCCGGGCTCGGCGCGGGCGGCGCCCAGCACCACCCCGTCGGCGATGAAGCTCTCCGGCCCGATCTCGATCAGGTCGGGCACCACGGAGGTGGCGGTGGAGATCTCCGCGCGCTCGCCGACACGGGCCCCCATCAGCCGGTACCAGGGCCGCACGTAGAGCGTGGCGTAGATCGGGTGCAGCAACTCCAGGGCGAGCTGGCCGAGCTGGCGCACGAACCAGAAGCGGACGTAGAACCAGCTCCAGACGGGGTAGACGCCGGGCTTCACCCGGCCCAGCAGCGCCCACTTCACCCCGGCGGTGAGCAGGCACATGAGCACCACGTAGGCCAGGGCCAGCAGCGGGGCGAGCGCCAGGTACAGGTAGCTCTCCGTCGCCCAGTCGAGTTCGATCATGGCGATGAGGCCGGGCGCGATGGGGATCACCGCGGCCAGGGGCAGCAGCGGCGCGGCGACCAGCAGGCCCAGCGTCACCAAGGTGCGGCGCAGGAGGCTCGGGCGCGGCGCGGGAGGGCGGACCGGCGCGGGGCCGCGGAGCACGGCGGGCGAGCCCGTCCACACCTCGCCGGGTCCGATCGCCTCGCCCGCGGGCAGGAGCGACAGGTCGTCGAGCACCGACCCGTCGCCCAGGGTCGAGTCGCGGCTGAGCACGCCCATGGTGCCCACGAAGGCGCCGGCGCCGATCTTCACGGTCCCCAGGCGCAGGAGGCCCCGCTCCACCCCGGTGGTGGCGAGCTGGGCGCCTTCGGAGACCACGGCCCCTTCGCCGATCGTCACGAGGTCGGCGGCGTCGAACTGGTCGAGGCCCAGGTACGCGCCCCGCCCGACCTTCGCCCCCACCAGGCGGTAGTACACGCGCATCAAGGGCGTGCCCGACAGGTACTGCACCGGGATGGTCGACAGCAGCCGCCGCACGAACCACCACCGGAAGTAGTAGGACCCCCACAGCGGATAGTCGCCGGCCTTGAAGCGGCCGATCACCAGCCACTTCACCGCCACGGAGAACAGGATCATGGCGGGCGGCATGATCACGAAGGCCGCCGCCCCGACCCACAGCGCCTTGAGCCGCCCCTCCACCCCGGCCACGTAGGTGTAGGCCAGGTAGGGCAGCATCCACTGCAGGCCGGCGAAGGCGAAGATCGGCACCAGCGCCACCGTCTGGGCGGCGATGCACAGGATGCGCCGCCGGTCGTCGATGGGCGCGAAGGGGGTCTCCACCCGCGCGGTCTCCACCCCGCCCGCCTCCAGGCGCGCGGCCAGGGCGCGGATGGTGGGTGCGGCGTAAAGGTCCTGGATCGACACGGCGCGCAGCGAAGGGTCCTTGCGCGCGACCGAGACCATGCGCGCGGCGCGCAGCGAGTGGCCGCCCAGGTCCTCGAAGAAGTCGTCGGTCACCGACACGGGGGCGGGGTCGAACACCTGGCGCCAGGCTTCGTGCAGCTTGGCTTCCAGGAGGGTGGCGGGCGGCGTGATCTCGCGCGCCTCGGCCGGGGCGACCTCGGGCTTGGGCAGGGCCTTGCGGTCGACCTTGCCCGAGATCAGCGTCGGCAGGTCGGCGCGCACCACGTAGACCGCCGGGCGCATGTAGGCGGGCAGGCGCTCGCGCGCGGTCGCCTTGAGCCGCTCCACGTCGACCGCCGAGCCCGCGCGCGCGGTGACGAAGGCGGCCAGGAGCTGGGAGCCGTCCGCCTCCTCGTAGAGGTTGACCACCGCCTGGGCGAC
>CAXSDV010000067.1:0-11315 GCA_964235945.1 uncultured Caulobacteraceae bacterium | reverse complement strand
CCACCACCGTTCAGCCGCACTCCCTCGTACGTCGAGTCACGGCCGCCGTGCTCGGCCGCGTCAAGGCGACCCGCTCCGCGGGCGACGCTGACGCGTCGACCTTGACCCGCCCTGCGCGCGACGGCCGACCGGTTGGCGTCGGGACGCGGGGCGTCCCTCCAATCCAAGTTCGACACGTCTCCGACGGGTCGAACACAGGGCTGTCGATAAGAAGAAGAGCGAAGGAAAGGGCGTCGGGGCGCAAGGCGCGCGCCTCGTCGCGCCTCAGGCGGTGCGCAGCCTTCGCTTGCGTTCGACCGAACTCGGGATGCGCAGGGCTTCGCGGTACTTGGCGACGGTTCGGCGGGCGATGTCCACGCCCGCCTCCTTGAGGATCTCCACGATGCGGTCGTCGGAAAGCACGTCGCCCTGCGCCTGGGCCTCGCCGTCGATCAGCGACTTGATCCGGTGGCGCACCGCCTCGGCCGAGTGCGCCTCGCCGCCGTCGCTGGAGGCCAGGCCCGAGGTGAAGAAGAACTTGAGCTCGAACAGGCCCCGGGGGGTGGCCACGTACTTGCCGGAGGTGACGCGGCTGACGGTGGACTCGTGCACGCCCACCGCGTCCGCCACGTGGCGCAGGTTGAGCGGCCGCAGGTGCTCCACCCCGAACGCCAGGAAGCTGTCCTGCTGGCGCACGATCTCGCTGGACACCTTGAGGATGGTCTTGGCGCGCTGGTCCAGGCTCTTCACCAGCCAACTCGCCTGGGAGAGCTGCTCGGCCACGTAGGTGCGGTCGCCGTCGGAGCGGGCGCGGCCGGCCACCGTCGCGTGGTAGCGCTGGTCGACGAGGAGGCGCGGCAGGGTGTCGCCGTTCAGCTCCACGCGCCAGCCGCCCAGCGGGTCCTCGCGCACGAACACGTCGGGCGCCACCGTCTGCACGGGAGCCGAGCCGAAGGCCGCCCCCGGGCGCGGGGTCAGGGCGCGAACCTCCGCGATCATCTCGCGCAGGTCCTCCGCGTCCACGCCGCAGGCCCGCCCGAGCGCGGAAAGGTCGCGCCGCGCCAACAGGTCGAGGTTGGCCAGCAGCGCGGCCATGGCGGGGTCGTGGCGGTTGCGGTCCCTGAGCTGAAGCTCCAGGCACTCGGCCACGCTGCGCGCGCCCACCCCCACGGGCTCGAAGCCCTGGATCACCGACAGCACCCGCTCCACCCGCTCGGGCGCGCAGCCCAGGCGCTCGGCCACGGCGGGCAGGGATTCGCCGCGCAGGTAGCCGCCCTCGTCCACCGCGTCGATCAACACGGCGGCCACCGCGCGGTCGGCCGCGTCCAAGCCCGGGGCGGCCTGGAGCTGGACGTGGAGGTGGTCGTGCAGGGTCTGCTCGGCCGCCAGGGCGCCCTCCATCCCCTCGCCGTCCTCGAAGCCGCTCCCGGAGCCCGCGCGCGACCAGTCCACCGCCCCGCCCGCGTCGCCGGCGGGGGCGTCGCCGGACGCGCGGTCGCCGGGGGAGGCGTCGTGCAGGTCGTCGTGGCGCACGTCCATGTCGGCGGCGGCGGCCGCGCCGTCGGGAGCGGAGTCCAGCGCCGCTTCCGGGTCGGGCGCGGCGGCGGGCGCCTCGGGCGAGCCCTCGCCGCGCGCGTCCTCGCGCTCGTCGCGCTGGAGCAGCGGATTCTTCTCGAGCTCGGCCTCCACGAAGGCGTCGAGCTCGATATTGCTCAGCTGCAGCAGCTTGATCGCCTGCTGCAACTGGGGCGTGATGACGAGCCCCTGGCCTTGCCGGAGCTCCAGTCGAGCATTGAGCGCCACCCGCGCCCTCCTGGCCTGGGACTTGCAGGCCGTCCTACCCCGCCCCACCCCACCGGGAGGTTAACGCGGACGCGGATCGCGGGCGGCGAGCGATCCCGTCGCCATCGTCACACCCTCAGGCTTCGCCACAGGTCCACCCGGCGCATGGCCTTGCCGGGCAGGTGGGAGGCGCGGCCCAGCGGCAGGGCCTCGGCGGCGCGGCGCAGGCGGTACTCGCCGCCGCGGATCAGGGCGGCGGGGGAGGCGGGGCCGGCGTAGCCGTGGGCGACTTGGCGCGTGGTCGAGCCCAGGGACAGCTTGAAGCGGTAGTCGCCCGGGCCGAGGTCGAGCTCGCGGTAGCCGTGGGCGGGGGCCCAGCGCAGGATCTCGTCGAACAGGATCACCCCGGGCGAGTACTTCTGGAAGTCGGGGTCGTGGCTGATGAACCAGGCGTGGACCACCCCGCGGCCCAGCACCGACAGGTTGGCCGCCACCGTGCGCCCGCCCACGGCCAGGGTGAACAGCGCCGCGCGGAAGCCCTCCTCCGGGCGCTCGAAGGCGTTCTCCAGCACGCGCAGCGGCCAGCCGGCGTCGAAGATGTCGGTCTGGCGGGTGGCGCGGTACTGGGCGCGTTTGAAGGTGATCAGCGCGTCGAAGCTCGCCCGGCAGGCGGACAACGGCGTGAACACCACCTCGCCATGTTCGCGCTGGAGCTTGCGCTTCTTCTTGGCGGTGTCCTGCAGGACGCCCGCCCCCGCCTCGCGCCGGCCCCGGGCGTAGGCCTCGTAGCCCTCGGACAGGTCGGCGATCAGCGACTGGCCGGACGCGTGCAGGTGGGGGCTGAAGCGCGGGTGCGGCAGGAAATTGTACAGGTCGAGGCGCGACACGCCCAGGGCGCGGGCGAGGGCGGCGGCGTCCACCGGCGCGTCCGCCCCGGCCACCACCGCCTGATAGTCGGCCATGGGGGCGCCCAGGGGCAGGGCGGTGAGCCGGCCGACGCGCGCGCCCATGAAGCCCAGCGCCTCGCCTCCCGGCGCGCGCCACACCGCCACCCGGCCGCGCACGGCGTCCGGCCCGCCCGCCCGCGCAAGGGCGCGGGGCCATTGGGGCGACAGGAAGGGGTTGCCGAACTCGCGTCGCGCGTCCTGCAGGCGCGTCCAGGCCCGCACGTCGTCGTCCGACAGGTCGAGGGGGTGGAGGACGTCGATGTTCATGGCGGGAGGCTAGTCGCGCCTGGGTTGACCGACCGTTGCCGACGGACGCCGGCGCCGCTCACCGGCGCGAGATCACCCGGTGCAGCCGGCGCGGGGCGGACGGGCGGACGGCGGCGGGAGCGTCCAGCGCCGTCGCCTGCAGGTCGAAACTGTCCGTGCGCTCCACCCGCACGTCGGCGAAGGCGCCCGGCTCCAGGTGGCGGCCGCCGCGCACGAACACCTGGCCGTCCACCTCCGGCGCGTCCCAGGCGGTGCGCGCCACGGCCACGCCGTCCGGGCGCACCGCGTCCACCAGCACGCGCAGGCGCCGGCCCACGTGGCGGCGCAGCCGGTCGCGGCTGAGGCGCGCGGCGTGGGCCATCAGCCGTCCGAGCCGCTCCTGCTTGACCGCCTCGGGCAGGTGGCCCGGCAGGTCGCGCGCGGGGGCGCCCGCCACGTTCTCGTAGGCGAAGGCCCCCACCCGGTCGAGGCGCGCCTGGGTCAGCCAGTCCAGCAGGTGCTCGAAGTCGGCCTCCGTCTCGCCGGGGAAGCCCACCACGAAGGTGGAGCGCACCGCCAGCTCCGGCCGCGCCTCGCGCCAGGCGGCCAGCCGCTCCAGCACCCGCCCGCCGTTGGCCGGCCGCTTCATCGCCTTGAGCACGGCGGGCGCCGAGTGCTGGAAGGGGATGTCCAGGTAGGGGAGCAGGCCGCCGCCCGAACCGTCCGTCATCAGGGGGATGAGGTGGTCGACGTGGGGGTAGGGATAAACGTAGTGCAGCCGCACCCACGCCCCGTACGGCTCGGCCAGGGCGCCGAGGGCGGCGGCGAGGTCCTGCATGTGGGCGCGCACGGGGCGGCCCTCGAACTCGCTGGCGGCGTAGCGCAGGTCCAGGCCGTAGGCGCTGGTGTCCTGGCTGACGACCAGGAGCTCCTTCACCCCCGCCTCCAGGAGCGCGCGCGCCTCGGCCAGCACCTCGGCGGCGGGGCGGCTCGCCAGGTCGCCGCGCAGGCGGGGGATGATGCAGAAGCTGCACCGGTGGTCGCAGCCCTCGCTGATCTTGAGGTAGGCGAAGTGCTTGGGGGTCAGCCGCAGGCCGTGGGCGGGCTGGGGGACGAGCTCGGCGAAGGGCTGGGGCGCGTGGCGGCGCACCGCCTCGCTCACCGCGTCGTAGGCGTGGGCGCCCGTGACCGCGGCGATCTCGGGGAAGCGCTCGCGGATCAGCGCCTCCTCCGCGCCCAGGCATCCGGTGACCACCACCGGCTTGCCGCTGGCCTGGGCTTCGGCGATGGCGTCCAGGCTCTCGGCCCGGGCGGAGTCGAGGAAGGCGCAGGTGTTGACCACCACCGCGTCGGCCCCGGCGTAGTCGGGGCTGACGTCGTAGCCCTCGCCCTTGAGCCGGGTCAGTATGCGCTCGGAGTCCACCAGCGCCTTGGGGCAGCCCAGGCTCACCATGCCGACCGAACGGCGCGCGGGCGCGGCGGGGGCCTGCGGGCCGGTGGAAGCGTCGAGGGTCATGAACGGGTCGATATAGGCCCGGGCGCCGGCCGCGTCATCCGCGCACCCCGCGCACCGGCGCCGCACCTGCGAAGGATTCCCACGCGGACAGCGTTGTCACCGTGGCGTCCCGCACGGTCGCGCTCTACACGGATCGTCCCGCACATCAACAGCGCGCGCGTCCGTCGCGTCCGTCGACGTTCCGCTTGCGCACAAGCTTGGAAAGGAACGCGCCCGTGGACGTGTCCGCCCTGAACGCCGTCGCCCGCAAGATGGTCGCCCCCGGTCGGGGGCTGCTCGCCGCCGACGAGTCGACCGGCACCATCCAGAAGCGTTTCGACGCCATCGGCGTGGAGAACACCCAGGAGAACCGCCGCGACTACCGCGAGCTGATGTTCCGCGCGCACGACGCCATGAAGCTCGTCTCCGGCGTGATCCTGTTCGACGAGACCGTTTGGCAGGACGCGGCGGACGGCGCACCCCTGGTCAAGCTGATCGAGGACGCGGACGCGGTGCCGGGGATCAAGGTGGACGAGGGCGTCCAGCCCCTCGCGGGCTTCCCGGGCGAGACGATCACCGCCGGGCTGGACGGCCTGGCCGAGCGCCTGCCGAAGTACCGCGCGCGCGGGTGCCGCTTCGCCAAGTGGCGCGCGGTGATCGACATCGCGCCGGGCATCCCCACCGAGGGCGCCGTGCGCGCCAACGCCCACGCCCTGGCGCGCTACGCCGCCCTGTGCCAAGCGCACGACATCGTCCCCATCGTCGAGCCCGAGGTGCTGATGGACGGCGACCACGGCATCGACCGCTGCGACGAGGTCACGCGCTTCGTGCTGCACACGGTGTTCGCCGAGCTCTACGACCAGCGCGTGGCGCTGGAGGGCATGGTGCTCAAGCCCAACATGGTCGTGCCCGGCAAGGGCGGGAAGGCGCGCGCCACCCCCGAGGAGGTGGCCGCGCGCACCATCGCCTGCCTCAAGGCCACCGTGCCGGCGGCGGTGCCGGGGATCGCCTACCTGTCCGGCGGCCAGTCGGACGAGGAGGCCACCGCCAACCTGGACGCCATGGTGCGCCAGGGCGGCTTCCCCTGGGACATGACCTTCTCCTACGGGCGCGCCCTGCAGCACGCGCCCCAGAAGGCCTGGGGCGGCCGCCGCGAGAACGTGCCCGCCGCCCAGGCCGCCTTCGCCCACCGCGCCCGCATGAACAGCCTGGCCAGCCTCGGCCGCTGGGAGGGCGGGCTCGAACGGGCCGCCTGAGCGACCCGCTCGGCGCCGGCGCCGGACCCGCGCGGGGTCCGGCGCCCGGGCCTCAAGCCGCCGCCTTCAGCTCGCGGGCGGCCGCGACGGCCGCGTCCACCGCGTTCTTGCGGTTGTCGGGCCCGGCGGAGAGGCCCTCGGCCAGGATCACCTGCAGGTCGGTCACGCCCATGAAGCCGAACACCGACTCGAGATAGCTCTCCAGGTGCTGGAACGCGGCGTAGGGCGAGCCCTGGCCGTAGAAGCCGCCGCGGGCGGCGACCACCACCACGCGCTTGCCCTTCACCAGCCCCTCCGGGCCGTTCGCCCCGTACTTGAAGGTCGCGCCGGGAACGAGGATGCGGTCGATCCAGGCCTTGAGCTGGCTCGGCACGCTGAAATTGTACATGGGCGCGCCCACCACCACGATGTCGGCGGCGAGGAACTCGTCCAGCGCCGCCTGGCTCTCCACCCGCGCCGCCGACGGGGCCGCCTCCGCCGCCTTGTCCGCCGCCTGGGCGATGGGATGGCTCGTCGGCAGGTTGGCCATGTCCAGGTGCGGCAGGGGGTGGGCGGCGAGGTCGCGGGTCACGACCTCCAGGGTCGGGTCGGCGGCGGCCAGGGCGTCCACCACCTCGTGGCTGAGCTGGCGGCTGACCGAGTTGGCGCCGAGGATGCTGGAGTCGACGTGGAGGAGCTTCATGGGTCCGATCCGTGGTATGGATTTGTGACCTGGCCTAGCTACGGCCTGCGCGGCCGGGCGCAAGAAGGCACACGGGTGTCGCCGGGAACACGCGGGTGACCGCGCCCGTCCCGTCCGCCCTCCGGAGCTCCCCCATGCCGTTCGACCTCGACGACCCCCCGCCCCTGCTGGTCCGGAGCGAGTCGTGCGCGGGCGTGCGCGGAGTGCTGGCGCGGGTGGGCGACAAGTGGACGGTGCTGGTGGTGGTGCTGCTGCGCGGGCGGCCCCACCGATTCAACGAGCTGAAGCGAGCGGTGGGCGGCGTGTCCCAGCGCATGCTGACCCTGACCCTGCGCGGGCTGGAGCGGGACGGCATGGTGGTGCGCACCGTGGGGGCGGGAGCGCCTCCGCGGGTGGACTACGCCCTGACCCCGCTCGGCCGCTCCCTGGCCGAGCCCGTGGTGGCGCTGGCCGAATGGGCGAACGGCCACCTGGCCGACATCGCCGCCGCCCAGGAACGGTTCGACGGGCGGGAGGCGTGAGCGGCGTTCACGCCTCCAGCACCACCGCCGAGAGCAGCCGGCCGTAGTCGCCCTCCCCCGCGCGCACGGCGCGTCGGTGGGAGAAGAACAGTTCGGGCTCGGCGACCGTGTCGCGCCCCAGCGCCTGCGCCCGCTCGACCCCCGCGCGCGCCATCCGGTCCAGCACGAAGCCGGGCAGGTCGAAACGCCGGCGACCGGGGGCGTGCTCGTCGGTGAACAGGCCCTCCGCCTCCGGCGCCGCGGCCAGCACGGCGGCGCGGAAGTCCTCCCCCACCTCGTAGCTCGCCGGGCCGATGCAGGGACCGACGACGGCGACCATCCGCTCGCGCCGAGCGCCCAGGCGCTCCATGGCCGCCGCCGTCGCCTCCACGATCCCGCCGACGGCGCCGCGCCAGCCGGCGTGGGCGGCGGCGACCACCCGCGCCTCCCCGTCCACCAAGAGCACGGGCGCGCAGTCGGCGTGGAGCGCGCCGCACACGATCCCCGGCCGCGCCGTCACCACCGCGTCGCCGCGCGGCCGCTCCCCCGCCGTCCAGGGCGCCTCCACCGTGAGGGCGTCCGCCGAGTGGACCTGCCAGGCGACGTGCAGCGCCTCCACACCCCGTCCGAAGTGCGCCGCGCACCGCCGGCGGTTCTCCGCCACCGCCGCGGGATCGTCCTGCGAGCCTTGGCCGACGTTCAGGTCGGCGTAGATCCCCTCCGACACCCCGCCCCCGCGCGTGAAGAAGGCGTGGCGCACGCCGGGCTGCGCGTCCAGCAGGGCGGATCGGAGGGGAACGGGCGCGCTCACGCGGCCTCCTCGAAGCCGGGCGGGACGAAGCCCGGCCGGTGGATGCAGATCACCTTGAACAGTTCGCCCATGCCGCCGACGGCGTCGCCGCCCGTCAGCCGGTCGAGCTGGCGGCGCACCAGGTCCGCCTTGTCGGGCCGGGCGCGGGCCAGGGCGTCGGCGCGCACCTCGATCCCCAGGCGGCGCAGGAAGTCGCCCTGGGTCAGGACGGGCGTGGCGGCGGCCCCCGCGGTTCGGGCGGCGGCGGCGAAGGCGGGAAAGTCGGCGTGGACGGTCAGGTCCGCCTCGCCCGGCGAGGCGAGCGGGTCGACCTTGGCGTGGCGGCGCAGCGCCTGCAGCGTGTCGCCCGCCCCCGGCCGGTCGCGGCCGTAGTCGACGAACAGGGCGGCGCCGCCGTCGCGCACCACCCGGGCGCCCACCTCCGCCCCCAGGCGCGCCTGGGCGTCGCTCACCTCCACCACCAGGCCGGGGGCGACGTGCTCCAGCCCGGGCGGCGGGAGGAAGCCCGCGGGCGCGGGGGCGAGGCCGAAGGCGAGGCGCCCCGCCGCGTCCAGCCCCACGCGGCGCTCGGCCCAGCCGCGTTCGGTGCGCGTGAACTGGCGCGCGGGGAGGCAGTCGAGCAACTCATTGGCCACCAGCACCAGGGGGCCGGGCCCGTCCGCCTCCTGCAGGGTCGCGGCCCAGCGCGGCGGGGCGGCGCCCAGGGCCTGCGCCTGCAACGCGCGCAGCGGCGCGCTGGTCTCCACCAGCACGAGCTCGGCGGCGGCCACGAAGGCGGGCAGGGCGCGCGCGCAGGTGCGGCGCATGTCGGCGGCGAGCGTGCCGTCGCCCGGGCCCACCTCCACCCAGCGCACGGGGTCGGGGCGGTCCAGCGCGGTCCACACGCCGGCGCACCACAGGCCCAGCATCTCGCCGAACATGCGGCTGACCAGGGGGGCGGTGACGAAGTCGCCGTCCGCCCCCAGCGCCGGGCGCACGGCGTAATAGCCGCCGGCCGGGTCGTGCAGGCACAGGTCCATGTAGCGCGCGACGCTGACGGGGCCGTCCGCGGCGATCTCGGCGGCGATGCGCGGGAGCAGTCCCGCGGGGGCGGCGGCGTCCATGGGCGACGACGGGCGGGGCGGCTAGCGCGGGGCGCCGGAGCCGGCGGCCTCGTCGTCCAGCGCGGGGAATGCGTCCGAGGGGACCTCGGGCGGCTGGGGGTCCGCCCTGCCCGGGGCGAGGTCGGGAGCGGGGTCGGAGTCCGGCGGCGCGGGCGGGGCCAGCGCGTTCGGGCGGCGCGACCAGGCGATCAGCAGGACGCCCCCCAGCACCAGGGGCGTGGAGAGCAGCATGCCCATGGTCAGGCCCAGCGGATAGATCGGCATGCCCCTGTCCGGCTCGCGCACCGTCTCCAGGAGGATGCGACACAGGCCGTAGACCACCAGGAACACGCCGGTCACCGCGCCGCGGCGGGGCAAGAGCTTCGCCCGGTGGGTGGCCCAGCGCAGCACCGCGAACAGCAGCACGCCCTCCAGCGCCGCCTCGTAGAGCTGGCTCGGGTGGCGCGGCAGGTCGCCGCCGCCGGGGAAGACCAGCCCCCAGGGCAAGGTGGTGGGGCGGCCCCACAGCTCGCCGTTCACGAAGTTGGCCAGCCGGCCGAAGAACAGGCCGATGGGCACGCAGGGCGCCGTCAGGTCCGCCAGCCGCACGATGTCGATCTTGTTGCGCCAGGCGAACAGGACGATGGCGACGGTGACGCCGATCAGCCCGCCGTGGAAGGACATGCCGCCCTCCCACGTCCGCAGCGCCATGAGCGGGTCGGCGGCGAGCTGGGCGGGCTGTTGCAGCGCCATGTAGAACAGCACGTAGCCCAGGCGCCCGCCCACGATGATGCCCGCGGTGATCCACAGCACGAAGTCGTCCACCTGCCGGTCGACGGCGGTGCGCGCCCGCCCGCACCAAACCCGCGCGTCCCGCGTCAGGGACACGCCGTAGCGCCAGCCCAGCAGGATGCCCGACACGTAGGCCAGGGCGTACCAGCGGATGGGTAGGCCGTGGCCGCCCGGCAGCGGGATGGTGAACCAGACGGGCTTGAGCAGCGCGGATGGGAAGTGGTGGGCCAAGGCGCGCGGGCTCCGGACGGCGGGACGCGGCGACCTCTACCAGCGCGCCGCACCGCCGTCGCCCCCGTCCCCCTGCGGCCCGCCCCGCCGCCGGGGCTGCTGCTGGACGCGCTCCAGATTGTACGAAGGCGAGGCGCCGACCTGCGCGGAGCCTGCTCGCGGCGGTCGCCTCCACCGGGCGTCGGACTGAGCGGGCCTGGACCGGCCGACGCCGCCCGCTTTGTGTGCGGCGCAGCAAGGTCTATATGGACCACCGGCGGCGATCGGACCGCCGCGCCGCCCGCCGGAGTTCCGCCGCCATGCTCCTCACCATGATGCGCTGCAAGCTGCACCGGGCGACCGTGACCCAGGCCGACCTGGAGTACGAAGGCTCCATCGCCATCGACCGCGACCTGATCGAGGCCGCCACCCTGTTGCCCAACGAGCAGGTGGACGTGCTGAACATCACCACGGGCGCGCGCTTCACCACCTACGTGATCGAGGCCCCGCGCGGCAGCCGGGTGATCGGCGTCAACGGCGCGGCGGCGCGCCTGGTCCAGGCGGGCGACAAGGTGATCGTGGTCGCCTACGGCCAGTTGGACGCCGCCGAGGCGCGCGCCCACGAGCCGGTGGTGGTGCTCTGCGACGAGCACAACCGCCCCAAGCGCGAGCCCCTCGCCGCCTGAGCCCGCGCCCGAGCCCCGTCGGGGCCGGCCGCCGGCCCCGAGCCGGCCCTAGGCTCCAGACTCACAACCACCAGATGACGAGAGCGGCGAGGCCTACGGCTGCGTCGTGGGTGATTGCGAGCTTGTCGTAGCGGGTGGCGATGCGGCGGAAGTCCTTGAGCCTGCGGAAGGCGCGTTCGATCGGGTTGCGGGGCTTGCAGGCGGCTGAGTCGAACGGGTGGGGCCGCTTGCGTGTGGGGGTGTCGGGGATCACAGGCTTGGTCCCGCGCTCAGCAGGAACCGGCGCAGGCCGTCGCTGTCGCAGGCGGTGTCGGCGGCCAGGCTGCGCGATGGTGGGACCTGGACGAGCCGCGCCATGGCCGCGCGGGCGTCGCCGAGCTGGCCGGGCGTGATCTCCAGCGCCACGGCACGGCCGCGGCCGTCGACCAGGGCGTGCACCTGGGTGGTGCGCCCGCCGCGCGAGCGGCCCATGGCCTGGGCGTGAGCCCCCCTTCGCCTGCGGCCGCGCAGCGGTGGGCCTTGGCGTGGGCGGAGTCGAGCCTCAGACCACCGGCCGCCGCAAGCTCCTCGAAGGCGCGCCGCCCTACGCCCTTCTTCGCCCCGCGGATCCAGCGGTTGTGGAGCCTGGGGCCGCAGACCCCCGGCGCATCCACCCAACGGCCTGCGCTGATCAGCACCTGCACGATCCACCGATCACCCGTCGGTCATCGACCCGGGCCACGCCCCGCGGCTTGTCGGGCGGGAACGGCCTGAACCGTGCGAACTGCGCCTCGCTCAGCCAAGACTGCGTGCTCATCCCGGCCCTCCTGTTGGAAGAGCTTGAATCACGCTTCGGTCCGAGCAGGAT
>CAXSDV010000066.1:6878-12094 GCA_964235945.1 uncultured Caulobacteraceae bacterium | reverse complement strand
CGATCGTGCCGATGTTGCAGTGCGGCTTGTTGCGCTCGAACTTTTCCTTGGCCATTTCTCTAGCTCCTGACCCCAGAGGGGCCGCAAAGGTTTCTGGGGTGAATTAGGCGTACTTCTTGATCACTTCGTCGGCGACGACCTGCGGCACCGGCTCGTAGTGATCGTACTGCATGGTGAACTGGGCGCGCCCCTGGCTCATCCCGCGCAAATTCGACACGTAGCCGAACATGTTGGCGAGCGGAACGAAGGCGGTGATCACCTGGGCGTTGCCGCGCTGGTCGGTGCCCTGGATTTGGCCGCGGCGGCTGTTCAGGTCGCCGATGACGTCGCCCAGGTACTCGTCCGGGCTCAACACTTCGACCTTCATGATCGGCTCCAGGAGCTTGGGAGCCCCCTTCTCGCGCAGTTCCTTGAAGGCGGCGCGCGAGGCGATCTCGAACGCCAGCACCGAGGAGTCGACGTCGTGGTAGGCGCCGTCGGTCAGCGTGGCCTTGAAGTCGATCAGCGGGAAGCCGGCCAGCAGGCCGTTGTCCTTGACCGACTCCAGCCCCTTCTCGACGCCCGGGATGAACTCCTTCGGCACGTTGCCGCCGACGATCTTGGACTCGAACACGAAGCCCGAGCCGGGCTCGCCCGGCTCGAAGGTGATCTTGACGCGGGCGAACTGGCCCGTGCCGCCGGTCTGCTTCTTGTGCGTGTAGTCGATGTCGGCCTTCTTGCCGAGGCTCTCACGGTAGGCCACCTGCGGCGCGCCGATGTTGGCCTCGACCTTGTAGGTGCGCTTCAGGATGTCGACCTTGATGTCGAGGTGGAGCTCACCCATGCCCTTCATGATCGTCTGGCCCGACTCCTGGTCGGTCTGGACGGTGAAGGACGGATCCTCGGCGACCATCTTGGCCAGGGCGACGCCCAGCTTCTCCTGGTCGGCCTTCGACTTGGGCTCGATGGCGATCTCGATCACGGGCGCGGGAAACTCCATGCGCTCCAGGATCACCGGCGACTTCAGCGGATCGCACAGGGTGTCGCCCGTGCGCGTGTCCTTGAGCCCGGCCAGGGCGACGATGTCGCCGGCGTAGGCCTCCTTGATGTCCTCGCGGTTGTTGGAGTGCATGAGCAGCATCCGACCCACGCGCTCGCGCTTGTCGCGCGTCGAGTTGAGCAGGCCCAGGCCCGTGTCGAGCTTGCCCGAATAGATGCGGCAGAAGGTGAGCGAGCCCACGAAGGGATCGTCCATGATCTTGAACGCCAGCACCGACAGGGGCTCGTCATCCGAGGCGCGGCGGGTGACGTCCGCCTCGGTCTTGTAATCGATGCCCTTGGTCGCGGGGATATCCACCGGCGAAGGCAGGTAGTCGACCACCGCGTCGAGCAGAGGCTGCACGCCCTTGTTCTTGAACGCCGAGCCGCAAAGGATCGGGTAAAAGGCACCGGTGAGCACCGCCTTGCGCAGGCACTTCTTCAGCACCTCCTCAGTCGGCTCCTCGCCGCCGAGGTAGGCTTCCATGGCCTCGTCGTCGAGCTCGACGGCGTTCTCGACCATGTAGTTGCGGGCCTCCTCGGACTTGGCCTTGAGGTCGGCGGGGATCTCTTCGTCGTGGTAGTTCGCGCCCAGGCCGTCGTTCTCCCAGACCACCGCCTTCATGCGCACGAGGTCGATGATGCCCTTAAGCGAGGCTTCCGAGCCGATCGGCAACTGGATCGGCACCGCCTTCACGCCGAGGC
This sequence comes from uncultured Caulobacteraceae bacterium, assembly GCA_964235945.1. Classification (GTDB taxonomy): domain Bacteria; phylum Pseudomonadota; class Alphaproteobacteria; order Caulobacterales; family Caulobacteraceae; genus JASLDZ01. Next base: position 10,372 of record CAXSDV010000066.1, on the reverse strand, counting down.
GATCGCGGATGGTCTCCAGGCACATGTCGAAGTCGGCCCCGGTCTTATCCATCTTGTTGACGAACACGATGCGCGGCACGTCGTAACGGTCGGCCTGACGCCACACCGTCTCGGTCTGCGGCTCCACGCCCTGGTTGCCGTCGAGCACCGCCACCGCGCCGTCGAGCACGCGCAAGGAGCGCTCGACTTCGATGGTGAAATCCACGTGGCCGGGGGTGTCGATGATGTTGAGGCGCTTGCCGTTCCAGAACGCGGTGGTCGCGGCGGACGTGATGGTGATGCCGCGCTCCTGCTCCTGCTCCATCCAGTCCATGGTCGCGGCGCCGTCGTGGACTTCGCCGATCTTATGGGACTTGCCGGTGTAGTAGAGGATCCGCTCGGTGGTCGTCGTCTTGCCCGCGTCGATATGGGCCATGATTCCGAAGTTGCGGTAGTCTTCGATCTTGTGGAGGCGGGGCATGCGTGCGGGCTCTCGGGCGAGGGCTGGATCAGGGGGGCGCTGTGGAGAGCCCAAATGTGGGGGCGCGGGCGGCTCTTCTCAAGCCGCCCGCGCCGAAGGTGTCCGGTGAGCTCGCGCTTACCAGCGGTAGTGGGAAAAGGCGCGGTTGGCTTCGGCCATCTTGTGGGTGTCTTCGCGCTTCTTCACCGAAGATCCCCGGTTGTTCGAAGCGTCGAGGAGTTCGCCGGCCAGCTTCTCGGTCATGGTGTTCTCGCCGCGGTTGCGCGCGGCGTTGACCAGCCAGCGGATGGCCAGCGCCCGGCGGCGCTCGGGACGCACCTCGACCGGCACCTGGTAGGTGGCGCCGCCGACGCGGCGGCTGCGCACTTCAAGGGCGGGAGCGACGTTGTCGAGCGCGGTGTGGAACACCGCGATCGGGTCCATGTCGCGGCGCTTGGCCTCGACGATCTCGAAGGCGCCGTAGACAATGTTTTCGGCGACGGCCTTCTTGCCCTCGTACATGACGTAATTCATGAACTTGGTCAGGGTCAGGTCGCCGAACTTGGGATCCGGGAGGACTTCACGCTTCTCTGCGCGGTGGCGGCGGGACATTGCGGTTCTCTCTGAATTCTATGCGGGGCGGCGAAGGAGGGACGATTCCGTCCCGATCACTTCGGACGCTTGGCGCCGTAGTGCGAACGGCGCTGCTTGCGGTTCTTGACGCCCTGGGTGTCGAGCACGCCGCGCAGGATATGGTAGCGCACGCCCGGCAGGTCCTTCACGCGGCCGCCGCGGATGAGCACCACCGAGTGCTCCTGCAGGTTGTGGCCCTCGCCCGGAATGTAGCACACCGCCTCGATGCCCGAGGTCAGGCGCACCTTGGCGACCTTGCGGAGCGCCGAGTTCGGCTTCTTCGGCGTGGTGGTGTAGACGCGGGTGCAGACGCCGCGGCGCTGGGGCGAACCCTTCAGCGCGGGAACCTTGTTGCGGGCGACGCGGGCGGTGCGCGGCTTGCGGATGAGCTGGTTGATCGTAGGCATGGAGGTCGGTGACTTTCGTCCTTGTGTCGCGGGGGCTGAGCCTGTCGGCCGGACGCCCCCGCCATCCTTCTGTCGGACCGCCGCCGACCCGAAGGTCCGCGCCGGTCCGGGCGGGTGTGGATCGTATCCGTTCCAGGCAACGGGAAGGGCCGGGACGCGCGCTACGGGCGTTCCGGCGGGCACAGCCCTTGACGCTGACTTGTACGGAGGGAGGGGAACTCGCGCTCCCGACCTCGAAACTTGCGGTGCTTTACCTGCAACACCTTCGCGGGTCAAGGCGGTCGCGGCGGCGGGCGCGGCGGCTTCCCATATCTTCTGGATCACGTCACGAAGGCTTGCTCCTTCGCCGCGCGCCCCGCGCCTCCACCGTCCAGGACTCGTGTGATCCTCCGCCACGCTCGAGACCGACGACGTGCCGCGGCCTTGCTGGCTTCGCTGGTCGCCCATGCGGGCGTGGTCGCGCTGTTGGCGAGCGTGGCCCCGCGCTTGGTGCTGACCCAAGGCCGGCCGGAACCCTTGCAGGTGCGATTGGTGGCCGCGCCCGCCGAAGAGGCGACGTCCACCCGCCCCGCCCTCGCCGAGCCGGTCGCCCGCGCACCCGCGATCCTGCGGGGCGAGCGCTTGGCGCCTCGCCCCGTTCCGCCCACGCGCCTTCCTTCTTCCCCCGCCCCCCGAGCGCGCATCAGGGCGCCGTCGCCGTTCGCCAAATCCGCCCTCCCCGCCCAGGCCCCGGGCGGCGGGCTCGCGGCGGGCGCGGCGGCGGGATCCGCCGGAGCGACGGGCCGGGAGTCCGGCCCACGGGCGGACGGCGGCGACGCGCAAGGCGCGGCCCGCGCCCTGGTGCGCAACACCGTCGGCTGCGATCACGAGACCTGGCTGCGCCTTTCCCCAGCCGAGCGCGAGCGTTGCAACTCGCCGTTCCTGGAAGGGATGCGATCCGGCCTGCACATCGACGCCCTGCCCGCCGACAAGCGTGCGGACTTCGACCGTCAAGCCGCCGCGGACTCGCGGAAGCGGGCTTACCAGGAGGGCCCGGTCTACAACCCCGTCACCGCCTGCGCCGGGGCGGGATCGAACTACGGCACGGGCTGCTTGGCCGACGACGCCGTCAAGCACTTGCGGCCCAAATGATCCGGACCGGGGCGGAACGCGGCGTTCCGGCCCGGCGACGGACGCGTGCGGCGGCGACGGCCGTCGCCCTGGCCGTACACGTGATCCTCCTCGGCCTGATGGCGCTCGGGGTGGACCGTAGCGCCGCGCCCCGGCCCGCCGCGGACGTGCAGCTCGCCCTCGTTCCGCTCGCGTCGCCGACCCGGGCGGCGCGGGCCGTCGCACCCGCCCGGGCCCCGGCCGCCGCCGGGCCCAGCCCCACGTCCCAGGCGGCGGCTTCGACGAGCGCCCGAGCCGCGCCGGTCGCACCCGCTCCCTCGGAGACCCCGACCGAACCGGGCGCCGCGACACTGACCGCGCCGGACCGCGCCGCCGGAGGTGCGGCCGTGGTGGACGGGGACGCCCTGCGCGCGATCGGCGCCCTGTTCGCCTGCCACGGCGGCGGCGGCGGCCTCGACCCCGCGTCCCGCGCCCGCTGCGAGGCCGGCCGCCTGCGCGCCGCCCGCGACGCGCCGCGGGTGGACGGCGTGCCCGCGGAGAAGCGGGCGACCTACGATCAGGTCGTGGCCGCCTATGCGAAGATGCACGAGGGGGCCCCCGTGGCCCTCACGCCTCCGTTAGGCGCACGCTTCAGCAACCTTGGCGTGCAGGAACGCTGGGTCGGCGCCGCGGGCGCGCACCCTCCCGGGGTCGGCTGCAAGGTCCTTCTCGGGCGTCCCCGGGGGTGGAAGTCCTACCACGACGCCCCGCCGCACAGCCTCAAGCTCGGACGCCTGCCCTGCTTCATCACTCCGCCCTCCGGCCAGTTCACGGAGGAGGCGGACGTCGCTCCGACCGCCAGCCTGCGCGAACGGACGGACGACGACGCCCACGGCGCGCGCTACGCGCCGCCACCGAGGAGTTGA
>CAXSDV010000066.1:0-6778 GCA_964235945.1 uncultured Caulobacteraceae bacterium | reverse complement strand
CGGCGGCGCACGAGGACGAGCGCGCGTTCCGACCGGTGGGAGCGTACTTCGACCCGCGCGAGAATCGCGGTCCCTCCGGAGCGCGCTCCCGCGGCGTGGACGCCGGCTTCGGCTACCGCTGCAACATCGCGCTGGGCCATGGTGCGGCGGAGGCCAACCGGCGCGCGGGCGTGCGCTGGGCCGTGCCGCCCTGCGCGCCCATGCCGCCGGTGGGTCGCTCACCTACGAGACGCGCGCGCCGCCTCCCCTCACCGCCCGCGAACAGGCGGCCGACGCGCGCGACGCCTCGCGGCTGGACGCTCCGACCCCGCCCGCCGCCCCGCCCCGCGCCTGACCACCGCGCACCTGAAACGCCGAACGGCCCGGGGGATCGCTCCCCCGGGCCGCCGGTCGTCTCAGGTCATGTACGCACCGATCACTCGGCGGGGACGGGATCCGGGGCCTCGATCAGCTCGGCCGGGAAGGCCTCCATGGCTTCCTCGCGCCGGGCGGTCAGGGCTTCGTCGCGCTGGGCGGCGATGCGCTGCAGGCTGCGCAACTGGGCGCCCGTGCCCGCCGGGATGAGGCGGCCCACGATCACGTTCTCCTTCAGCCCCTCCAGCGTGTCGACCTTGCCGTGGACCGACGCATCGGTGAGCACCCGGGTCGTCTCCTGGAAGGAGGCGGCCGAGATGAACGAACGCGTCTGCAAGGAGGCCTTGGTGATGCCCAGCAACACCGGCTGGGTGACCGCCGGACGACCTCCGCGCTTCTCCGCCTTGCGGCTCTCCTCCTCGACCTCCGTGCGGTCCATGTGGTCCGCCCGGATCAGGCCCGTGTCGCCCGGCTCAAGGATCTCGACCTTCTGCAGCATCTGCCGCACGATGGTCTCGATGTGCTTGTCGTTGATCGGCACGCCCTGCAGTCGGTACACGTCCTGGATCTCGTCGACGAGGAACTCGGCCAAGGCTTCGACGCCCAGGATACGCAGAATGTCGTGCGGATCCGGGTTGCCGTCGATGATGTACTCGCCCTTCTGGACCGTATCCCCGTCGTGCACGGCGATGTGCTTACCCTTGGGAATCAGGAACTCGACCGGCTCGCCGACATTGCCGTCGCCGTCCGGCTCGGGCGTGATCTTGATCCGGCGCTTGTTCTTGTAGTCCTTGCCGAACTCCACCCGGCCGGTCATCTCGGCGATGATGGCGCAATCTTTGGGACGGCGCGCCTCGAACAGCTCCGCCACGCGCGGCAGGCCGCCCGTGATGTCGCGCGTCTTGGCGCTTTCCAGCGGCAGGCGGGCCAGGACGTCGCCGGGCTTCACCGTGTCCCCGTCGCCCACCGAGAGGATGGCCCCCACCGGCAGGAGGTAGCGAGCGTCGCCGCCGGAGGCGAGCTTCTTGTAGACTCCGTCCTCCACCACGCCCATGGCGGGACGCAGGTCGGAGCCCTTGGGCGTGGCGCGCCAGTCGGCGACCACCCGGTTGGCGATGCCCGTGGCCTCGTCGGTCTCCTCGCGGAACGAGAAGCCCTCGACCAGGTCCTCCATCCGCACCGTGCCCGCGACTTCCGTCAGGATCGGCGTGGTGTAGGGGTCCCAGGTGGCGAGGCGCTGGCCGCGCTTGACCGTGTCGCCCTCCTTCACCTTCAGGCGCGCGCCGTAGGGCAGCTTGTAGCTCTCGCGGTCCTTGCCCTCGACCTGCACCACCACCTGCATGTTGCGGGTCATGGCGATCAGGTCGCCGCCGTCGACCTTGACGGTGGCGGCGGCCATGAACTTCACCTGGCCCTCGTTGGAGGACTCGAAGAAGCTCTGCTCGGCCACGTTGGCGGTGCCGCCGATGTGGAAGGTGCGCATGGTGAGCTGGGTGCCCGGCTCGCCGATGGACTGGGCCGCGATGACCCCCACCGCCTCGCCGATGTTGACCCGCGTGCCGCGCGCCAAGTCGCGGCCGTAGCAGGCGCCGCAGATGCCGACCTCGGCGTCGCACACCAGCACCGAGCGGATCTTCACCGACTGCACGCCGGCCTTCTCGATCAGCTCGGCCAGGGGCTCGTCCACATAGCCGTCCGCCGGCAGCAGCATCTCGCCGGAGATCGGGTGCTTCACATCCTCGGCCACGGTGCGGCCCAGGATGCGCTGGCCGAGGCTGACGAGCACGTCGCCGCCCTCGACCACCGCGCGAAGCGTGATGCCCCGCGTGGTGCCGCAGTCCTCCTCGGTGATGATGCAGTCCTGCGCCACGTCGACCAGGCGGCGCGTCAGGTAACCCGAGTTGGCGGTCTTCAGCGCCGTGTCGGCCAAGCCCTTACGCGCGCCGTGGGTGGAGTTGAAGTACTCCAGCACGGTCAACCCCTCCTTGAAGTTGGAGGTGATCGGCGTCTCGATGATCTCGCCGGAAGGCTTGGCCATCAGGCCGCGCATACCTCCGAGCTGCTTCATCTGCGCCTGGGAGCCCCGGGCGCCCGAGTGCGCCATCATGTAAATCGAGTTGATCTCCTTCTCGCGGCCCGTGTCGGCGTCGATGTGCTTCTGGGCGATCTCACCCATCATCTCGTCGGCGACGCGGTCGGTGGCCTTGGCCCAGGCGTCGACCACCTTGTTGTACTTCTCACCGCGGGTGATCAGGCCGTCGGCGTACTGCTGCTCGTACTCCTCCGCGAGCTTCTTGGTCTCCTCGACCAGTTGCTGCTTCTTGGCCGGGATGATGATGTCGTCCTTGCCGAAGGAGATGCCCGCCTTGGCCGCCTCGCGGAAGCCCAGACCCATCAACTGGTCGGCGAAGATCACGGTCGCCTTCTGGCCGCAGTGGCGATAGACCACGTCGATCAGGTTGCCGATCTCCTTCTTGGTGAGCGGCTTCTCCACCAGCCGGTGACCGATCTGCGGGTGGTGCGGCAGCAGGGTCGCCATCTTCATGCGGCCGGGCGTGGTGTCGATCACGCGCGCGACAACTCGGCCGTCGGCGTTGGACTCCTCGAAGCGCGCCTTGATCATCGAGTGCAGCGTCACCGCGCCCGCGTCCAGAGCCGCGTCGATCTCGGCCAGCGAGCCGAACAGCTTGCCGTGGCCCGGCTCGTTCTCACGCGCCAGCGACAGGTAGTAGAGCCCCAGCACGATATCCTGGCTGGGCACGATGATCGGGCGGCCGTTGGCGGGGCTGAGGATGTTGTTGGTCGACATCATCAGCACACGCGCCTCAAGCTGAGCCTCAAGGCTCAGCGGAACGTGGACCGCCATCTGGTCTCCGTCGAAGTCGGCGTTGAAGGCGGCGCAGACCAGCGGGTGCAGCTGGATGGCCTTGCCTTCGATCAGCTTGGGCTCGAACGCCTGGATGCCCAGGCGGTGCAGCGTCGGCGCCCGGTTGAGCAGCACCGGGTGCTCGCGGATCACCTCCTCGAGGATGTCCCACACCTGTCCCTGCTCGCGCTCGACCATGCGCTTGGACTGCTTGACGGTGCCCGACAGCCCCTTGGCGTCCAGCCGCGCGTAGATGAACGGCTTGAAGAGTTCGAGCGCCATCTTCTTGGGCAGGCCGCACTCGTGCAGCTTGAGTTCCGGACCCACGGTGATGACCGAACGGCCCGAATAATCGACGCGCTTGCCCAGCAGGTTCTGGCGGAAACGGCCCTGCTTGCCCTTCAGCATGTCGGCCAGGGACTTCAGCGGTCGCTTGTTGGCGCCGGTGATGACGCGGCCGCGGCGACCGTTGTCGAACAGGGCGTCGACCGACTCCTGCAGCATCCGCTTCTCGTTGCGGATGATGATGTCGGGGGCGCGCAGCTCCATCAACCGCTTCAGGCGATTGTTGCGGTTGATGACGCGACGGTACAGGTCGTTGAGGTCGGAGGTCGCGAAGCGGCCGCCGTCCAGCGGCACCAGCGGGCGCAGCTCCGGCGGGATCACCGGCACGACGGTCAGGATCATCCACTCGGGCTTGTTGCCGCTCTCCGTGAACGCCTCGAGGATCTTGAGGCGCTTGGAGTACTTCTTCTGCTTCATCTCCGAGGTGGTCTCGGCCAATTCGCCGCGCAGCCGCTCGGCCTCCTTCTCGAGGTCGATGGCCATGAGCAGGCCGCGGATGGCCTCGGCGCCGATCTCGGCGGTGAAGCTGTCGTCGCCGAACTCCTCCTGGTAGCGCATGTACTCGTCCTCGGTGAGGAGCGAGTGCAGCTTCAGTGGCGTCAGGCCCGGCTCGGTGACGATGTAGTGCTCGAAGTAGAGCACCCGCTCGATGTCCTTCAGCGGCATGTCGAGCATCATGGCGATGCGGCTCGGCAGGCTCTTGAGGAACCAGATGTGCGCGACAGGGCTGGCCAGTTCGATGTGGCCCATCCGCTCGCGGCGCACGCGGGCCAGGGTGACCTCCACGCCGCACTTCTCGCAGATGATGCCCTTGTACTTCATCCGCTTGTACTTGCCGCACAGGCACTCGTAGTCCTTGGTCGGACCGAAGATGCGCGCGCAGAACAGGCCGTCACGCTCGGGCTTGAACGTGCGATAGTTGATGGTTTCGGGCTTCTTGATCTCGCCAAAGGACCACGACCGGATTTTCTCCGGCGAGGCCAGGGTGATGCGGATCTGGTCGAACGTCGGAGCGGCGACCACGGGGTTGAAAATATTCAGGACTTCCTGGTTCATCGGGATCCCAGTCTGTCGTCAGTCAATTGGGGAGCGGACGGGGAGGCGCTGACGGCGCCTCCCCCGCTGTAGCTGCGGAGCGGAACGAGCCCAGGTCTTACTGGCTGTTCTCGAGCTCCACGTTGAGGCCCAAGGAGCGCATCTCCTTGACGAGCACGTTGAAGCTCTCGGGGATGCCGGCCTCGAAGCTGTCGTCGCCACGGACCACCGCCTCGTAGACCTTGGTGCGCCCGGCCACGTCGTCGGACTTCACCGTCAGCATCTCCTGCAGGGTGTAGGCGGCTCCGTAAGCCTCCAGCGCCCAGACCTCCATCTCGCCGAAGCGCTGGCCGCCGAACTGCGCCTTGCCGCCCAACGGCTGCTGGGTGACGAGGCTGTAGGGACCGATGGAACGGGCGTGGATCTTGTCGTCCACCAAGTGGTGCAGCTTCAGCATGTAGATGTAGCCGACGGTGACTTGGCGCTTGAACTTGTCGCCCGTCTGGCCGTCGTAGAGCACCGACTGGCCCGACCGGGCCAAGCCCGCCGACTCCAGCCGCTCCTCGATGTCGGCGATGTGCGCGCCGTCGAACACCGGGGTGGCGAAAGGTACGCCCTTCTCCAGGTTGCGGGCGAGTTCGAGGAGTTCCTCGTCTCCGTCCGGCAGTTCCTGGTCGGGACCGTAGATTTCACGCAGCCGCTCGATCAGCGCCGCACGCTGGCCGCCGTTCTGCCAAGCCTCCATCAACGCGGTGATCTGGCGGCCAAGGCCGGCGGACGCCCAGCCGAGGTGCGTCTCGAAGATCTGGCCGACGTTCATCCGCGACGGCACGCCCAAGGGGTTCAGCACGAAGTCGACGTGCCGCCCGTCCTCGAGGTAGGGCATGTCCTCGATGGGAAGGATCTTGGAGATCACCCCCTTGTTGCCATGACGACCGGCCATCTTGTCGCCGGGCTGAAGCTTGCGCTTCACCGCGACGAACACCTTGACCATCTTCATCACGCCGGGAGGCAGCTCGTCACCGCGCTGCAACTTGTCGACCTTGTCTTCGAAGCGACGGTCGAGACGCTTCCTCGCCTCGTCGAACTGGCGGCGCATGCCTTCCAGCTCGCCCATGGCCCGCTCGTCGTCCACGGCGATCTGCCACCACAGGCCGGCGGCGATGTCGGACAGCTTCTCCGGCGTGATCTCGCCGCGGCCCAGGCCCTTGGGGCCCGAAACGGCGGTCTTGCCGATCAGAAGCTCGCGCAGGCGCAGGGTGAAGTTGCGGTTGAGGATGGCGAATTCGTCGTCGCGGTCCTTGCCCAGGCGCTCGATCTCCTGGCGCTCGATGGCGGTGGCGCGCTCGTCCTTGTCCACGCCGTGGCGGTTGAACACGCGCACCTCCACCACCGTGCCGGCCACCCCGGGGGGCAGGCGCAGGGAGGTGTCGCGCACGTCCGACGCCTTCTCGCCGAAGATGGCGCGCAGGAGCTTCTCCTCCGGCGTCATCGGGCTCTCGCCCTTGGGCGTGACCTTGCCGCAGAGAATGTCGCCGGGCTGCACCTCGGCGCCGATGGCCACGATGCCCGCCTCGTCGAGGTTGCGCAGCGCTTCCTCGCCGACGTTGGGGATGTCGCGGGTGATCTCCTCGGGCCCGAGCTTGGTGTCGCGGGCCGCGACCTCGAACTCCTCAATGTGGATCGAGGTGAACACGTCGTCGGAGACGATGCGCTCGGAGATCAGGATCGAGTCCTCGAAGTTGTAGCCGTTCCAGGGCATGAAGGCGACCAGGGCGTTGCGGCCCAGCGCCAGTTCACCGAGCTCGGTGGACGGGCCGTCGGCGACGATGTCGCCCGCCTGGATCTTGTCGCCCACGCGCACCAGCGGGCGCTGGTTGATGCAGGTCGACTGGTTGGAGCGCTGGAACTTGGACAGGCGGTAGATATCCACGCCGGCGCGGGTCGGGTCCATCTCGCCGGTGGCGCGGATCACGATGCGGGTGCCGTCGATCTGCTCGACCACCCCGTCGCGGCGGGCGACCACGGTGGCGCCCGAATCGCGCGCCACCACGCCCTCCATGCCGGTGCCGACCAGCGGCGCATCCGACTGGATCAGCGGCACCGCCTGGCGCTGCATGTTGGAGCCCATCAGCGCGCGGTTGGCGTCGTCGTTCTCGAGGAACGGGATCAGCGCGG
>CAXSDV010000065.1:7261-12315 GCA_964235945.1 uncultured Caulobacteraceae bacterium | reverse complement strand
GTCCCGACGCCCCCGCGTCAGCCGTCGCGCGCAGGGCGGGTCAAGGGCGGCCAGAAGCCGGCGCGGAGCGCGCACCCTTGACGCGCCCGAGCACGGCGGCCGTGACTCGACCGTCCCTACCAGCCCCGCCTCACACCAGCGCGCCGTGGCAGTGCTTGAACTTCTTGCCCGAGCCGCACGGGCAGGGCGCGTTGCGCCCGGTGCGCTCCCACCCGCCCGGCAGCGCGCTGACGGGGAGCTGCTCGCGTTCCGCGGGGGTGAGGTCGCCGCCGCCGCCCTGGCCGAAGCCCGGCGCCCGCTCGTTCTCGCCGGTCGACGGGTCCAGGTGGATCTCGTTCAGGTCGAGGGGGAAGGGCTGGAACATCTCGGGCGGCTGCTCGAACTGGAACTCCACCGTCATCAGCCAGCGGGTGACGTGCTGGCGCAGGTCGACCAACAGCTTCTCGAACAGCGAGAACGCCTCGGTCTTGTACTCGTTGAGCGGGTCGCGCTGGCCGTAGCCGCGCAGGTGGATCACTTGGCGCAGGTGGTCGAGGTGCTGCAGGTGCTCGCGCCACTGCATGTCGACCTGCTGGAGCATGAAGTTCTTCTCCAGCCCGCGCATCTGGTCGGAGCCGATCTGCTCCAGGCGCTCGGCGGCGAGCTTGTCGACCGCCTCCTCGATGCGGCGCTGCACGTCCTCGACGCCCACGCCCTCCTCGGCCGCCCAGTCGCGGACGGGAAGCTGGACGCCGAAGATCTCCTGGATGCGCTCGTCCAGCCCCTCGACGTCCCACTGCTCGGCGTAGGCCTTGGGCGGCAGGTGGCGGCCCACGAGGTCGCCTACCGTGTCCTGGCGGAACTCGGCCACGATCTCCGACAGGTCGGCGGACTCCATGAACTCCTGGCGCTGTTCGAACACGGCCTTGCGCTGGTCGTTGACCACGTCGTCGTACTTCAAGAGGTTCTTGCGGATGTCGTAGTTGCGCGCCTCCACCTTCTTCTGGGCGGTGGCGATGGCGCTGTTCAGCCACTTGTGGGTGATGGCCTCGCCTTCGGCCACGCCGAAGGTGCGCATGATGGCGTCCAGCCGCTCGCCCGCGAAGATGCGCAGCAGGTCGTCCTCGGTGGAGAGGAAGAACTTGGAGCGGCCGGGGTCGCCCTGGCGGCCGGTGCGGCCGCGCAGCTGGTTGTCGATGCGGCGGCTCTCGTGGCGCTCGGTGCCCAGCACGAACAGGCCGCCGGCGGCGAGCGCGCGCGCCTTGCCCTCGGCGATGTCGGCCTTGATCCGCGCCTCCTGTGCGGCGGCCTCCTCGTCCGTGGGCTCGCCGCCGAGCGCCTGCTGCTCCTCGCGCCAGCGCTCCATGCGCATGTCGAGGTTGCCGCCGAGCTGGATGTCGGTGCCGCGCCCGGCCATGTTGGTGGCGATGGTCACCGCGCCGGGCACCCCCGCCTCGGCGACGATGAAGGCCTCCTGCTCGTGGTAGCGCGCGTTGAGCACGCTGTGGGGCAGGCCGCGCCCGGTGACGTACTCGACGTCGTAGGCCTCGTCGCCGAGCTTGCCCGCCTCCTTCTCGCTCACGCCGGCCTTGAGCGCGCGCGAGGTCTCCACCCGGTACTCGTACTCGTGCAGCAGTTCGGACAGCCGCTCGGACTTCTCGATGGAGACGGTGCCCACCAGGATCGGCTGGCCGGCCACGTGGCACTGGGCGATCTGGTGGGCGATGGCGAGGTTCTTCTCCGCCTCGGTGCGGTACACCTCGTCGTCGTCGTCGCGGCGCTGGATGGCGCGGTTGGTCGGCACCTCCGACACGTCCATGCGGTAGATGTCGCCGAACTCGGCCGCCTCGGTGGCGGCGGTGCCGGTCATGCCCGAGAGCTTCTTGTACAGGCGGAAGTAGTTCTGGATCGTCACCGAAGCCAGGGTGACGTTCTCCGGCATCACCTCCACGTGCTCCTTGGCCTCGATGGCCTGGTGCAGCCCTTCGGAGAGGCGGCGGCCCTGCATCATGCGGCCGGTGAACTCGTCGATCAGCATGATCTCGCCGGCGCGGACGATGTAGTCCTTGTCGCGCTGGTAGATCACGTTGGCGCGCAGCGCCTGGTTGACGTGGTGCACCACGCTGATGTTGGCGGCGTCGTAGAGGCCGGTGGACTCCGCCTCCAGGTGGCCCGCCTCGCTCAGCAGCTCCTCGACGCGCTCGTTGCCGTGCTCGGTCAGCACGACCTGCTTCTGCTTCTCGTCGTGCTCGAAGGTGTCGACGTCCTTGATGAGCTCGCGCACCAGCGTGTCGATGGTGCGGTAGAAGTCGCTGCGGTCCTCAGTCGGGCCCGAGATGATCAGCGGGGTGCGCGCCTCGTCGATCAGGATGGAGTCCACCTCGTCGATCAGCGCGAAGTTGTGGCCGCGCTGGACCATCTCCGCCACGTCGTAGGTCAGGTTGTCGCGCAGGTAGTCGAAGCCGAACTCGTTGTTGGTGCCGTAGGTGATGTCGCTGGCGTAGGCGCGGTGGCGCTCGTCCTGGCTGAGGCCGTTGACGATCACGCCCGTGGACATGCCCAGGAAGCTGTAAACCCGGCTCATCCACTCCGCGTCGCGCTGGGCCAGGTAGTCGTTGACGGTGATGACGTGGACGCCGCGGCCCTCGAGCGCGTTGAGGTAGGTGGGCAGGGTCGCCACCAGCGTCTTGCCCTCGCCCGTGCGCATCTCGGCGATGCCGCCCTTGTGCAGCACCATGCCGCCCACGAGCTGCACGTCGTAGTGGCGCTGGCCCAGCACCCGGCGCGCCGCCTCGCGCACCACGGCGAAGGCCTCCTCCAGCAGGGCGTCGACGCCCTCGCCGCGCTCGATCCGGCCTTTGAACTCGGCGGTCTTGGCCTTCAGCTCGGCGTCCGACAGCGCCTGGATGCGCGGCTCCAGCGCGTTGATGGCCGCCACCCGGCCGCGCATCGACTTGACCGTGCGTTCGTTGGACGAGCCGAGCAGTTTCTTGGCGAAGGCGAGCATAGGCGTTGCGGTTCTCTACTGGGCGCCCGCGACGGCGCGAGCGCTTGTACGGGCCGGGTCGAAGGCCCCGCGGGACCGCCTCCCGCGTCCGAAATCCGCTCGACTTGGCGCGGCGCGAGACTTAAGCAGCAGCCCCAACCCTGTCAACGCGACGGGTTCCGCGCGCCTGCGGGCCCGCGCGGGAGCGCCCTCCATGACCGAAGCCCCCGCCGCGCCCGGCAAGCCGGGCCTGGCCGTGTCGCCCCTGGCCACGCCCTTCCCCGAGATGGGCGAGGTGGCGGGCGTGGAGCTCGCGGCGGCGTCCGGCGGTTTCTACAAGCACCGGCGCGACGACGTGCTCCTGATGCGGTTCGCACCCGGCACGGCCTGCGCGGGGGTGTTCACCAACCACGCGGTGGGCTCGGCGCCGGTCGACTGGTGCCGCACCGTGCTGAACCGCACGGGCGGCCGCGCCCGGGCGCTGGTGGTCAACGCCGGCTGCGCCAACGCCTTCACGGGGCTGGCCGGGGCGTCCTCCGCCCGCACGGTGGCGGAGGCGACCGCGGTGGAGCTGGGCTGCGTGGACGACGAGGTGATGATGGCCTCCACCGGCGTGATCGGCGTCGTGCTGCAGGCCGGGCGCGTGCTGAACGCGCTGTCCGAACTCACCAACTCGCTCGATCCCGCCGGCTGGCCGCGGGCGGCGCGCGCCATCATGACCACCGACACCTTCCCCAAGGGAGCGGTGCGCGTTTGCCTGATCGACGGCCGGCCGGTGAAGGTCGCGGGCGTCGCCAAGGGCTCGGGCATGATCGCGCCGAACATGGCCACCATGCTGGCCTTCGTGGTCACGGACGCGGCGATCGCCCCCCCCGCGCTCCAGGCGCTGCTGTCGGACGCGACGACGCGCACCCTGAACGCGGTGACGGTGGACGGCGACCGCTCCACCAACGACACCTGCCTGTTGTTCGCCACGGGCGCGGCGGGGGGCGACGAGGTCGACGACCCGACCTCCCGCCGGCTGGAGGACTTCCGCACGGCGCTGGAGGGCGTGCTGCTCGACCTCGCCCAGGCGCTGGTGCGCGACGGGGAGGGGGCCTCCAAGTTCGTGCGGGTGGAGATCACGGGCGCGGCCTCCGACGCCTCGGCGGCGAAGATCGCGCGCACCGTGTGCGAGAGCCCGCTGGTGAAGACCGCGCTCGCGGGCGAGGACGCCAACTGGGGCCGGATCGCCATGGCGGTGGGCCGCGCGGACGAGCCGGTGGACCGCGAGCGGCTGTCCATCCGCTTCGGCGACCTGTGGGCCGCGCGCGACGGCGCCGTCAGCCCCGACTACGACGAGGCGGCCATGGGCGCGTACATGAAGAACGCGGAGCTCGAGATCGCCGCGGACGTGGGCGTGGGCTCCGGCCGCGCGGTCATGTGGACCTGCGACCTCACCCACGGCTACGTGTCGATCAACGGCGATTACCGCAGCTGAGCGGCGGCGCGGTCAGGCGTCCAGCATCAGAGGGCGCCGGCCGGTAGCCGCGTTTGGAGCGGCGCGGAGCTTTCGCTTCCACCGCGCAAACTTGATCGCGTTGAATGTCAGTAAAAAGACGCTGAGAGCGACATCCTCCACCAGCAACGTGCGGCTGGGAGACACCAAGCCGAAGCCCCACATGACCAGAAGCCCAACCATGGTGCTCGCCGCGGTACCGGCCGCGGCTTGCGTTTCTCGCTTCTTGAGTCGGCGCTCCGCGTCCGAGCGCCCGTTCGCTGCGACGGAGGAGGCTTGGGCGGCGGCCGGCGCCCGTCCAGGCACGTTCGCTACTTGCCTTTACCCTTCGCGCCCGACTTGCCGCCGGAGGAGAGGTCGGAAGCGGCCTTGGATTTTTCTTCGTGGCTCGCCTCGGGATCGCGCATCGTCTTGGACGCTTCGGCCTTCTTCTCGGTAGCCATGACATCTTTCTGTTCGTCCAGCGACATGCCGGCCTCGCCAACTGAACGGCGCCCGTCGCACCTGGTTGCGCTGAGGCGCCCATGAGCCGCCTGCTCCTGGTCGTCGCCGCCGCCTTGGTGGACGTGGACGGGCGCGTGTTGATCGGGC
>CAXSDV010000065.1:0-7161 GCA_964235945.1 uncultured Caulobacteraceae bacterium | reverse complement strand
CTCCTGGTCGTCGCCGCCGCCTTGGTGGACGTGGACGGGCGCGTGTTGATCGGGCGGCGGCCCGAGGGCAAGGCGCTCGCGGGCCTGTGGGAGTTCCCCGGCGGCAAGGTGGAGGCGGGGGAGACGCCGGAGGACGCGCTGATCCGCGAATTGCGCGAGGAGCTGGGGATCGAGGCCAAGCGCGACTGCCTGGCGCCTTCCGTGTTCGCCAGCCACGCCTACGAGGACTTCCACCTGCTCATGCCGCTGTTCCTGCTGCGGCGCTGGGAGGGGCGTGTGGAGCGGTTGGAGCACGCCGAGCTCGCCTGGGTGAAGCCCGCACGCTTGTTCGACTTCCCCATGCCCCCGGCGGACGCTCCGCTCTGCGCCTGGCTGCGCGACATCCTGTGACCGGCGCGCACCTGAGAGGCGTTCTCAGGGCGAATGAGACCTGTTCTCACCGAAGGTGAAAAGGCTTCTCACGCGGTGGCGCGATCGCGCCGCCCGGTCAGTCCAGCGACGCGAAGGGCGTGCGGCCGGCGAAAGCCGAGGGCCCCGCGCCCTTTCGCTTGTCCGGTCCCGGCGCGCCGAAGCGGGGCTCGCCCTCGCGCGCCAGGTAGGCGTGCTCCACCAGGCTCGCCTGTTGTTCGAGGTTGAGCACCTCCCAGGCGGGCGGCGGCCAGGGATAGCGGTAGCCCGGCAGGCCCGGCCCGTAGCCGCCCGTGAGCAGCACCCGCGCCCAGCTCAGCAGGGTGGCCCCCGGCGCCGTGGCGAACTGGCGGACGTGCACCAGCTCGTGCACCAGCCAGGCCCGGCTCGCCGCGGGCAGGCGCGAGAAGTCGCCCGGCGGCGCGCCGGGGAACAGGATGCGACGGCCGAGCGTCACCGCCGGCCCGCCGAACGGGTGGGCGCACAGGCGCACCCGGTCCGGATCGAGCGCCTCGCCGAATACGCCCGCCGCCAGTTCGCGCTCCCCGGGGGTGAGCGGCCGCCCGGCGAGGTCGAGGCGCCGGCGCCCGCTCAGAGGGGGCGCTCCACCGTGTTCAGCGCGTCCGCCAGCCGCACGGTGGCCGAGCCGGGCTTGAGCGGCTGCTGCTGGCTCTCGTGGGGGGCCCAGCCGGTGGCGGTGACGATCTCGAAGGTGGCGGGCACGCGCCCGTCCGCCTCGCCGAAGCGCGCTTGGTAAACCTCGCTCATGCGGGCCAGCACCGCGCGGGTCAGCGGGCGCGCGGGGCGATCGACCAGCACGTTCGTCTCCCCCATGGCGCGCAGGTCGGCCAGCAGGTTCAGCGGGTGGGCGTAGCGCACGCTCACCCGGTCCACGTCCGACACGGGCAGGGCGAACCCCGCGCGCTGCAGCAGCCCCGCCGCGTCCACCCCGTCGGCGAAGGGCGAGACACGAGGGCCCGCGCCGCCCGCCACCTCCGCCTCCGCCTCGATCAGGCACTGGCGCAGCTCGGTCAGGGTGGAGCCGCCGAAGAAGGCGCCGATGAACAGGCCGTCCGGCGCCAGCGCCCGGCGCACCTGCGCCAGCACGCCGGGCAGGTCGTTGGTCCAGTGCAGGGCGAGGAGCGACACCACGAGGTTCACGCTCCCCGGCGCGAACGGCAGGCGCTCCTCGTCGACCACCAGGCGCGCGCCCTCCCGGCCCGCCAGCATGGCGCGGGAGAGGTCGGTCTCGACCAGCCGACCGATGCGCCCGGCGGCGGGCGTGCCCGCCAGCGCCCGGGCGAAGCCGCCGTCGCGCGCGCCCAGGTCGACGGCGACCGGGAACTCGCGCAGGATCGCCGACAAGCGCTCGGCCGCGTCCTCCGCCGCGCGCGCGCGCAGAAAGGCGGCGGCCGCGTAGTCGCCGTGCGCCGCCCGGTCCAGCCGGCGGCGGTGCAGGGCGCGGTCGAACAGGAGGGGGGCGCTCATGACGAGGGCAGATGGGGCGGCCGGGCTCCCGCCGAAAGCGCGCGCCCCCGCTTGGCTGCGCGCGGGGGCGCGGCGCACCCTGGACCTGCTGCTGCCGCCCGCCGCGCTGGACGGCGGGACGCGCCCGTTCGCGCCCGGGCTCTCGCCCTCCGCCTGGGCGCGCATCGCCTGGGTGGACGACCCGGTGTGCGACGGCTGCGGCCTGCCCTTCGCCTACGCCCAGCCCGGGCGGTGCGCCGCCTGCGAGGCGCGGCCCCGCGCCTTTGCGCGTGCGCGCTGCGCTTGCCTGTACGAGGAAGGCCCGCGCGAGCTGATCCTGGCGCTCAAGCACGGCGACCGCACCGACCTCGCCCCCCTGTTCGCGCGCTGGCTGAGCCGCGCCGCCGCCCCGCTGCTCCTGGAGTGCGACTGGATCGCCCCCGTGCCCATGCGGCCGGGCAAGCTGTTCAAGCGCCGCTTCAACCAGGCGGCGGAGATCGCCCGGCCCCTCGCGCGCTTGTCGGGCAAGCCGCACCTGCCGGACGCGCTCGTGCGCGTGAAGGAGGGCGGGCAGGAGGGCAGGAGCCGCCGCGCCCGGCGCGAGGGGGTGCGCGGGGCGTTCCAGGTCACGCCCGCCGGCGCCCGCCGCGTCGCCGGCCGCCGCGTGCTGCTGGTGGACGACGTCCTGACCACGGGGGCCACCGCCGAGGCCTGCGCCCGCGCTCTGCTGGCCGCGGGGGCGGCGGCGGTGGACCTGGCGGCGGTGGCGCGCGTGCGGGAGGCGTCCGAAGCCGCTATATGAGCCGTCCGCCTCAGGAGCTCGTCCGCTTGGCCCACGTCGACATCTACACCCGCCCCTTCTGCCCTTATTGCTCCCGCGCCCTGAAGCTGTTGAAGGACAAGGGCGCCGACTTCACCGAGATCGACGACGCCTACGCGGACGCCGCCAAGAAGCGCGCCATGGTGGAGCGCGCGGACGGCGGCTCCACCTTCCCGCAGATCTTCGTCGGCGGGCGCCACATCGGCGGTTGCGACGAGATGATGGCGCTGGACCGCCGGGGCGAGCTCGACGCCCTGTTGGCCGGCTGAGCGAGGGCGCCCGCCCCGTGGCCCGCGTCGCCCTGCTCCAGTTGCGCACCCCGGCGACCCACGCCGAGGCGCTGGCCCACGTCGCGCCCCTGGTGCGGCGGGCGGCGGGGGAGGGGGCGCGCCTGGTGCTGACGCCGGAGGCGACCAACCTGCTGCAGCGCGACCGCGCGGCGCTCCTGCCGTCGCTGGTCGAGGTGGAGACCGATCCGGTGGTGGCGGGCCTGCGCGAGCTCGCCGCCGAGTTGAAGGTCGAGGTGCTGGTCGGCTCGGCGCTGGTGCGCGACGGCGAGCGATGCGCCAACCGCAGCGTGCTGGTGCGCGCCGACGGGTCGGTCGGCGCGACCTACGACAAGGTGCACATGTTCGACGTGGACCTGCCCGCCCGCCCCGGCCACCCGGCCGAGTCCGCCCGCGAGAGCGCGGTCTACACGCCGGGCGCGGCCGCGCGGGTGGTCGACACGGCGGCGGGGCGCCTGGGCCTGACCGTGTGCTACGACCTGCGCTTCCCCCACCTGTTCCGCGCCCTCGCCAAGGCGGGCGCGCAAGTCGTCGCCGTTCCCGCCGCCTTCACCCGCCCCACCGGCGAGGCGCACTGGGAGGTGCTGCTGCGCGCCCGCGCCATCGAGACCGGATGCTGGGTGCTGGCCCCCGCCCAGGGCGGCCTGCACGCGGACGGCCGCGCCACCTGGGGCCGTTCGGCCGTCGTCTCGCCCTGGGGCGAGGTGGTCGCGCGGCTGGACGGCGACGAGCCGGGCGTGCTCCTGGCCGACCTCGACCTCCAGGCCGTGGACCGCGCGCGCGCCGCGGTGCCCGCCCTGCTCCACGACCGTGAGTTCGCCCTCCCGTGATCAAGTACGCCCTGCGCTGCGCGCGCGAACACGCCTTCGAGGGCTGGTTCTCGACGGGCGCCGACTATGACGACCAGCGCGCCCGGGGCCTCTTGGAGTGCCCGGTCTGCGGCTCGCCGCAGGTGGAGAAGGCCATCATGGCCCCCGCCGTCGCCGGCTCCACCCGCCGGCGCGGCGAGGACGCCCCCGCCCCCGCCCCCGCCAAGCTGCGCGAGATGATGCGCGCCGCGGCGGGCGAGGTGCGCCGCCACGTGGAGTCCAACTTCGACTATGTGGGCGACGGCTTCGCCAAGGAGGCGCGCGCCATCCACGAGGGCCGCTCGCAGGAGCGCGGCATCTACGGCGAGGCCAGCCCCAAGGAGGTGAAGGCGCTGCACGCGGACGGCGTGAAGGTCGCGCCCCTGCCGTCCGGACCGCCGCCCGAGGACAAACTGAACTGACGATGAATCGCCGTGGCGCGGCGGCGGGGTGTTCCCCATATCGGTCGCCACAAGGAGGATCCGCCATGTTCTTCTCGAAGAAGCCCACAGACCTGCCCACCGCCGCCGAAGCCCTGCCCGGCCGCGCCGAGGCCCTACCCACCGCCCAGGCCCACTACGTCAGCGGCCGACCTTTGCAGGGCCCCGTTCCGGCGGGGCTGCAGGTCGCCGAGTTCGGCATGGGATGCTTCTGGGGGGTGGAGCGCATCTTTTGGCAAGTGCCCGGCGTGTACGTCACCGCCGTGGGTTACTCGGGCGGCGCCACCCCCAACCCGACCTACGAGGAGGTGTGCTCGGGCCGCACCGGCCAGAACGAGACGGTGCTCGTCACCTTCGACCCCGCCATCGTGTCCTACGACCAGTTGCTCAAGGCGTTCTGGGAGGGCCACGACCCCACCCAGGGCATGCGCCAGGGCAACGACCGCGGCACCCAGTACCGTTCGGCGATCTACACCCACTCGGACGGGCAGGCGCAGGCCGCCGAAGCCTCCCGCCGCGCCTACGGCGAGGCGCTGCGCGCCCGCGGCTACGGGGAGATCACCACCGAGATCAAGCCGGCGGGGCCCTTCTACTACGCGGAAGCCTACCACCAGCAGTACCTGGCCAAGAACCCGGGCGGCTACTGCGGCATCGGCGGCACGGGGGTGGACTGCCCCGCGGGCGTGGGCGTCGGCGCCTGATCCTGGGCGAGTGACCCGGCCCTCCCGACGCTATAAGCGTCGGGGAGGGCGACGGGGGCGGGATGATCCTTGAGAGGTTGGCGCGGCGCTACATCCGCCGCGGTCGGCTGGAGGTGACGGACGCGCGCGGCCGCGTCCACCTCTTCGGCGACGGGGACGGGCCGCACGTGGCGGTGGCCGTCTCGCCCGGCGCGGTGGCGCGCATCGCCTCCGACGCGCCCCTGCGCTTCGGCGAGGCCTACGCCGACGGCTCCATGCGCTTGCTGCGCGGGGACGTGTACGACCTGCTCCACCTGGTGGGCGTCAACTTCGCCTTCGACCCCGTCTTCCAGAGGAAGCCCGCCTGGCGGCGCCTGGCCTACGCCGCGCGGCGCGGCGTGTCGCAGGTGAACGGCCGCGCCGCCGCGCGCCGCAACGTGTCGGTCCACTACGACCTGCCGGTGGAGTTCTACCGCCGCTTCCTGGACGAGGACCTGCAGTACTCCTGCGCCTACTTCGCCCGCCCCGACATGACGCTGGAAGAGGCGCAGGCCGCCAAGAAGGCGCTGATCGCCCGCAAGCTGAACCTCTTCCCCGGCGCCCGCGTGCTCGACATCGGCTGCGGCTGGGGCGGCCTCGCCCTGACCCTGGCCGCCGAGCACGGCGCGCAGGTGACGGGGATCACCCTGTCCGCCGAGCAACTGGCGGCGGCCCGCGCCCGCGCGCAGGCGGCCGGCCTGGCCGACCGCGTCCGTTTCGAGCTCGCGGACTACCGCGACGTGGGGGGCGCGTTCGACCGGGTCGTCTCCGTGGGCATGTTCGAGCACGTGGGCCGGCCCAACTACCAGCGATACTTCGACCGGATCGCCGAGCTCCTCACCGACGACGGGGTGGCGCTGGTGCACGCCATCGGCCGCAAGGACGAGCCCAACGTCACCAACCCGTTCATCGCCCGCCACATCTTCCCGGGCGGCTACATCCCCTCCCTGTCGGAGGTGCTGCCCGCCGTCGAGCGCGCGGGCCTGTGGGTGACGGACCTGGAGGTGCTGCGCCTGCACTACGCCCAGACCGTGCGCTGCTGGCGCGCCCGCTTCGCCGCCGCCCGCGAGGAGCTGGTGGAGCTGCGCGGCGAACGGCTCGTGCGCACCTTCGAGTTCTACCTGGCGCTGTCGGAGGTGTCGTTCCGCCTGGGCGGGCACATGGTCTGGCAGGTGCAGCTCGCCAAGCGCGTGGACGCCCTGCCCACGACCCGCGCCTACCTGCTGGACGGCGCGGACGCGCGCCCGGCCCCCGCCCGAGGCTGAGCCCCGAGCAGGCGCGGGCGGGCGCCGGGCCGCCGCCTCACTTGTTGGTGCGGCCCCGGTGGTCGGGGGAGATGCCGCCGCCGCGGTCCACGTCCTGGTCCACGTCGCCCTCCACCGTGTTGTCGCCCTCGATGTCGGCCGGGTCCTCGCGCTCTTGTGTGAGGCCGCCCGCGCGGGTCACGCCGCGGCTCTCGCCGATGCCGGGGTTGGTCGCCAGGTCGTCCGCGGGGAGCGGGTCGGGCTCGTGGCCGGCGGAGGGGTGCTTGTTGGTGCTCATGGCTTGCGGCTCCGGAGGAGGAAAGGGGACCTCGTCTGAACCCGCCCCCTCCCACGCCGTTCCGCCCGCCGCCGCCCCGGCCGCCGTCGCGCTCGCCCCGCCGGAGGCCGGCCCCTCCGCCAGCCCCATCGCCCAGCCCGCGGCGTAGAGCGTGCGCGCCTGCTCGGGCAGGCCCGAGGCGGCCAGCCGCCCCAGCCGCTCGACCAGGTTCAGGGCGTGCGCCTGCGCGCGCGCCGACGCCTTGTCGGGCTCGCGGTCGAACAGCACCGCCATTTGCGCCAGCGCCCCCTCGATCACCGCCTCGGAGGCGCGGACGTAGCAGGTCCCCGCCGTGCAGGGCGGCCGCGCGTCCGTCCACGGCAGGGCGGCCACGACCGGGCCGTCGCACGGCCGCCGGTCGCGCGGGTCGGCGGGAGGGTCGGCCCAGCCGGGCGCGTCCGCCTCCGCCCCCACCCGGCGCCAGTTCCGTGCGTCCGACGCGCGCGGCTCCTCGTCGTCCCAGCGCGCGGCGTCGTCCCACCCCCCGGCGGCGGGGAGGGCCGCCTCCGCCGCGCGACGCAGCCCCTCCGCCGCCTTGAGCAGGCCCTGCGCCTCCCCCGTGCGCCCGGCCAGCGCCGCCCCCGCCGCGCG
>CAXSDV010000064.1:0-13672 GCA_964235945.1 uncultured Caulobacteraceae bacterium | reverse complement strand
GGCGCATTGCGGGTGGCGGCGTACTGCAACCACGCGAACACGACGATCACGATGGGCGCGGCCGACCCGCAGGCGACCACCGCCACGACCTGGCTGCGCCGGGCGAGCCTGCGCCCCCACGTCAGGGCCAGCAGCGCCGTCACGCCCGCGAGCGCGGCGAGGATGGCCGCCAAGAGGAGCAGGTCGGAGACGGGCGCTTTCACGCCCTGCGCGCCGACGAGCGCGCAGGACGCCTCACAGTGCGGAGATCGTGGCGCAGGCCGCTCGACGCCGATCCATGTCGAACGCCTTCTCGCGCTCGAGCGAACATCTCAGCGGCAAGGCGCCGACCTCAAGCGCGAGGCCGGGCCGTCCCACCGCAGGCACTCCGTTTGCGGCTCGGACCCCGGGGCTTGGCGCAGAACCAGCACCGGGGCGCCCGGGGCCGTGCGGAGTTCGACGGCGGCGGCGTCACGGCGGGCCAGGATGCGCGGACGGCCGTCGAGGGCCAGGGCCAGGAGCTCGGCGGTTTGCGCGGCGGCGCCGTAGCTGAGGGTGAGGAGCACCACGGGGCGGCCCCGCGCCGTCCAGCCCGGGACAGGGGTCAGTGCGGGGTCGTAGGCGTCGGGCCGCACGGACGACCACCTGATCCGGCCGTGAGCGTCACGCAGGGCGAGGTGGACGGCCTGACCCTCGCCGCGGCCGACCGCCCAGGCGGTCCAGCGCGTTCCAGCCGGCGCGCCGGGGCCGGCCAGGACGGTCACGGCGGGGGGCGCGGGCGGCGGGCCCGCCACCGAGGCCGCGCCGGTGACGGGCGGCGTCGCCAGGAGGGCGGCGCAGGCGAGGAGCCACGCCCTCATCGAGCCGGCCCCGCGGGGCCGAGCGCCGTCCCGGGCGGCGCCACCTCGATGCGGTCTAGGGTGATCACGCCGGACGACGCCTCCGTCAGGCTGGCCGTCGGCACGCCCAGGAGGGTCGCCATGGCCGCACGACTGAGGTCGATGATGCGCGTGACGTCGGCGACGCCGTGGACCACGCGCCCGGCGCCCCGGTCGTTCACCTTCACCACCACCCGCCGCTCGCCGTGGGTCAATTTGAGCAGCGTACCTAAAGCGAGCGCGTGCCAGTTGGAGCGCGGCAGAAGAGCGGCCGTGTAGCCCTCGTGCGTATAGATGTCGCCCGATGAAGTGCGCTTGCCGACGAACCAGTCTGAATAGGTCGAGGCCTTGCCGGACAGCGGGAACGTCATGGGGATCGGCTTCGCCTCAGCGTCGACGAGGACCGTAGCGCCAAGGCGGGCGCACGCCAACCACCACCTAGCCCTACAGCCGCCCCTTCCTGAACCGCTCCGCCGCCTCGTCCCGCGCCTGCTTGCGCAGGCGGCCGGGCTCGGCCTTGTCGACCGTCTCGCCCGGGGCGGTCATCAGGTCGTTGGCGAACTCCAGGTCGAGCATCTTGAGGCGTTTGAGCTCGTCGCGCAGGCGGCCCGCCTCCTCGAACTCGAGGTTGGAGGCGGCGGCGCGCATGCGCCCCTCCAGGTCCTTGAGGGTGGTCTGGAAGTTGGAGCCCATGAACGGCTTGCTGGCCTCGGACACGCCCGCGCCGACGGTGACGCGGTCCTTCTCGTAGGGGCTGTCGAGGATCTGGGAGATGTCGCGGCGCACGCTCTCGGGGGTGATGCCGTGGAGGGTGTTGTAGGCCTCCTGGCGCTCGCGGCGGCGCTGCGTCTCGGCCATGGCGCGGGCCATGGAGCCGGTCTCGTGGTCGGCGTAGAGCACCACGCGCCCGTCCACGTTGCGCGCGGCGCGGCCGATGGTCTGCACCAGGCTCGTCTCCGAGCGCAGGAAGCCCTCCTTGTCGGCGTCCAGGATCGCCACGAAGCCGCACTCGGGGATGTCGAGCCCCTCGCGCAACAGGTTGATGCCGATCAGCACGTCGAAGGCGCCCAGGCGCAGGTCGCGGATGATCTCGATGCGCTCCACCGTGTCGACGTCGCTGTGCATGTAGCGCACGCGCACGCCCTGCTCGTGCATGTACTCGGTCAGGTCCTCGGCCATCTTCTTGGTGAGCACGGTGACCAGGGAGCGGTAGCCTTGCGCGGCTGTCGCCTTCACCTCGGCGATGCAGTCGTCCACCTGGGTGCGGCCGTGGGCGGAGACGGGGCGCACCTCGACGGGAGGGTCGATCAGGCCGGTGGGGCGGATCACCTGCTCGGCGAACACCCCGCCCGTGCGCTCCATCTCCCACTTGCCGGGGGTGGCCGAGACGTGGACCGTCTGCGGGCGCATGCGCTCCCATTCCTCGAACTTGAGGGGGCGGTTGTCCAGGCACGAGGGCAGGCGGAAGCCGTACTCGGCCAGGGTGCGCTTCCTGCTGAAGTCGCCCTTGTACATCGCCCCGATCTGCGGAACCGTGACGTGGCTCTCGTCGATGAAGAGCAGCGCGTCGTCGGGGATGTATTCGAAGAAGGTGGGCGGGGGCTCGCCGGGGGAGCGGCCGGTGAGGTAGCGGCTGTAGTTCTCGATGCCGGCGCAGGAGCCGGTGGTCTCGATCATCTCCAGGTCGAAGGTGACGCGCTGTTCGAGGCGCTGGGCTTCGAGGAGCTTGCCGTTCTCGACGAACCAGTCGACGCGCTCCTTCATCTCGGCCTTGATGAAGCGGGTGGCCTGGTTGAGGGTGGGGCGCGGGGTGACGTAGTGGCTGGCGGCGTAGATCTTGACGGCGGTCAGGTCGGCGGTCTTCTTGCCGGTGAGCGGGTCGAACTCGACGATGGCCTCGATCTCGTCGCCGAAGAAGGAGATGCGCCAGGCGCGGTCCTCGTAGTGGGCGGGGAAGATCTCGAAGGCGTCGCCGCGGCGGCGGAAGGTGCCGCGCTCGAGGGCCATGTCGTTGCGCTTGTACTGCAGGGCGACGAGGTCGGTGCGCAGGCGGCCCTCGTCCATCTGCTCGCCGACCTTCAGGGTGAAGGTCATGGCGGTGTAGGTCTCCACCGAGCCGATGCCGTAGATGCAGGAGACGGAGGCGACCACGATCACGTCGTCCCGCTCCAGGATCGCGCGCGTGGCGGAGTGGCGCATGCGGTCGATCTGCTCGTTGGTCGAAGAATCCTTCTCCACAAACGTATCCGTCCGCGGCACATACGCTTCCGGCTGATAATAATCATAATAACTTACGAAGTACTCTACAGCATTGTCTGGAAAAAAGTTCTTAAATTCTCCGTAGAGTTGAGCGGCTAGCGTCTTGTTGGGAGCGAGAATTAGGGCTGGACGCTGCGTCTGCTCTATGATCTTCGCCATGGTGAAGGTCTTGCCTGAACCTGTAACGCCCAGCAGGACTTGGTCATGGTCGCGCTCGCTCACGCCTTGGACGAGTTCACCGATGGCGGTAGGCTGATCTCCGGCGGGAGCGTAGGCGCTGACCAGCTTGAATTTGCGTCCGCCTTCCGACTTCTCCGGACGGGTGGGACGGTGTGGCGCCCAGGCCTCCTGCAGGTGGGCGGGGATGTCGACCACGAAGGGCGTCGACGCTTCGGCCACACCGGTGGTCTCGGTCACGCTGGGAAGTTTCGTGGAGGACGGCGCGGAGCGTGGCATGGATCGCAAGTTAGGCGCCGGGCGGGCGACCCGCCAGCGGATGCGGCGGCCCGGCGTGCGCGAAGGCGTCGCCGACCTCGTAGCGAACGAACCGGGTTACGCGCCGGGCGTGGCGTGCGGACCCCCGGCGCGGATCAGCGCGACTGAGCACTCCCGTCGTCGTCCTCGCCTTGGGGCGGGGCGGTGAGCTGGTCGAAGCGGCGCTGCTGCTCGGGGGTGAGCTGGGCGTAGAAGCGCCGCACGGCCACCGCGCGCCGGGCGAAGTCGGCCTGGTCGCGTTGCATCTGGCCTGCGGTGAAGTCCAGGCGCTGGGGCGTGGTCAGGGTGGCCAGCCGTTGGAATTCCTGCTCCGCGCGGCGCTGGTCCGCCTCCGCCGGCGTGGTGGCCTGCTGGTAGGCGCGCAGAGCCGTCTGCTGTTCCGGGCGCAGGCCGAGTTCGCGACCCAGGTCGGGCGGGGCCTGGTCGGCGTCCGCGTAACCCGCCCCGCCGGGAGGACGTCCGGAGGACACGTCCGAAGCGGGAGCGCGATCGTCTCCATAGCCGCCGGGACCCTGCCGGCCCTGGGACGCGGACCGGTCGTCATAGCCACGGTCGTAGGCGGAGCCCCCTTCCGGGCCGGTCCGGTCCTGCCCGCCCTGGGCGTTCCCGGACGGGCCGTAGCCCCCCTGCCCATACCCCGACTGCCCGTACCCCGACTGGGCGTGGGCGGCGGGGGCCGCGGCGAGCAGGCCGGTCAGCAGAAGAGCGTGGATACGCATGGAACAATCTCCGGAACCGCTCGAGGAATGTCCGGCCGCGGCTGGAGTTCCCCATCGGTTCCGGTCGGCGGTGGCGCTGGACGCGGCGCACGCCCCCCGGCACAACCCCGCCCATGACCTGCGGCGTGACGATCGGCGACGTCCGCGTGCCCGGCAGGGTGTGGATCGCCCCCATGACCGGGGTCAGCGACCTGCCGTTCCGCCGGGCGGCCGCGCGGCTGGGAGCGGCTTACGTTTCCACGGAGATGGTGGCCTGCGCCGAGCTCGCCCGCGGCCGCCCGGACGTGGTGCGCCGGGCGGCGGTGGGCGACGGCCTGCCGCTGACCGTCATCCAGCTCGTCGGGGCGGACCCCGCCCAGGTGGCGGCGGGCGCACGCTTGGCGGAGGCCGCCGGCGCCGACCTGATCGACCTCAACTTCGGCTGCCCGGCCAAGGAGGTGACGGGCTCCGCCTGCGGTTCGGCGCTGATGCGCGACCTGGACCGCGCCGAACGCCTGGTCGCGGCGGCGGCGGACGCGACGACGCGCCCGGTCACCGTCAAGATGCGCCTGGGCTGGGACGAACGCACCCGCAACGCCCCCGAACTCGCGCGTCGGGCGGAAGGCGCGGGCGCGCGCGGCTTCACCGTCCACGGCCGCACGCGGGCGCAGTTCTACACGGGGACGGCCGACTGGTCGGCGGTGCGCGAGGTGGTCGACGCGGTGCGCGCGCCCGTGGTGGTCAACGGCGACGTGCTGGACGCGGCCGACGCCCGCGCGGCGCTGACGGCGTCGGGCGCGGCCGCCGTCATGCTGGGGCGCGGCGTCTACGGCCGGCCCTGGTTCGCCGCCGCCCTGGACCGCGCGCTGGAGACGGGCGGCGAGGCGGAAGAGCCGGACGACCAAACGCGCCTGCGCCTCGTGCTGGAGCACATGGGCGCCTCCCTGGCCTTCTACGGCGACGCGCTGGGGCTGCGCGTGTTCCGCAAGCACCTCGGCTGGTACGTCGAGCGCGGCCCCGGTCCGGGCGATCAGGAGGAACGGCGGCGCTGGAGGTCGCACCTGTGCCGGCTGGAGCGCCCGGCGGAGGTGGAGGCCGCGCTGACGGAGCTTTGGAGCGGCGGGGCGGACGATCTCCGCTCCGCCTGCTGACCGGCGTGGATCTGCGCCGTCCGGCCCGTCCGATCCTCACGCGCCTGGGCGGTCGGCGAGCGAACGGGGCGGGCCCTCGCGGACCCGCCCTTTCCCCCTCGCCCGTTGCGGCCTTCGCCCTGACGGGCGGCGCCGCGGCGCTCGTGGCGGACCGAACGGCCGCCTCGCCGACGACTGAGCCCTAGGTCCGGGCCCGCGTCAAAGGTGAATCAAACCAAGACGCGACGCCATCCGGACTTTGTAGCGCGGGAGCAACAAAAATCCGCGGGGCGTCCGCTTACAAGGTCGCACAGAGCCCTAAAGACGTCCGGTCGCCCGTCATAGTAAGACGGAGGCGCCGTCCGCCGGCGCGCGCGCCTCGGCCGCGTCCCTCCTTCCGCGCACCAGAGAAGATCTCCAGGATCCATGAGCGTCTCGGACACCGGACCCCGCCCTTCGGCCACGCCCGGCGCCCCCGTCCACGCGGCGCCTCCCGCCCCGCCCCGCGGCGCGCGCGGGCGCTGGATCCTGCTGGCGGTGTTCCTGGCCGTCCTGGCGCTGGTGGCCTGGGTGGTCATCTCCAACCGGCACACGAAGGAGGAGGGCGGCGCAGGCGGGCGCGGCGGCCGGGGAGGGCGCGGCGGCGGAGTCACCTCGGTGAACGCCGCCAAGACCACCACGGGCGACGTGCCCATCTACCTCAGCGCGCTGGGCACGGTGACGCCCCCGGCCACGGTGACCGTGCGCTCCCAACTCGCCGGCCAGCTCCTGTCCGTGGCGTTCCGCGAGGGGCAGGAGGTGTCCAAAGGCCAGCTGCTCGCCCAGGTCGACCCGCGCCCCTACCAGGCGGCCCTGTCCCAGGCGCAGGGCGCCCTGGCGCGTGACGCCGCCCAACTCGCCAACGCCCGGCTGGACCTCAACCGCTTCACCACCCTGCTCGCCCAGGACTCCATCGCCGGCCAGCAGGTGGACACCCAGCGCGCCACCGTGCGCCAACTTGAGGGCACGGTGGAGGCGGACAAGGGCGCGGTGAACTCCGCGCGGGTCAACCTCGGCTACACGCGCATCACCGCCCCCGTGGCCGGCCGGGTGGGGCTTCGCCAGGTCGATCCCGGCAACTACGTCACCAACGGCGACGCCAACGGCGTGGTGACCATCACCCAGGTGCGTCCCATGGACGTGGTGTTCACCGTGCCGGAGGACAGCGTCGGCCAGGTCATGGCCCGCGTCCGCACGGGGGCGCGGCTGACCTCCACCGCCTTCGATCGCGCGGGAACGGAAGCGCTGGAGGACGGCTACCTGCTCACCCTGGACAACCAGATCGACACCACCACCGGCACGGTGAAGGCCAAGGCGCGCTTCTCCAACGCCCAGGGCAAGCTGTTCCCAAACCAGTTCGTGAACCTGCGCCTGTTGGTGGACACCCTGCACGGCGCGGTGCTGACGCCCTCCTCCTCCGTGCTGCGCGGGCAGAGCGGCTTGTTCGTCTACGTGGTCGACCCGGACCGCACGGTGCGCATGCGCACGATCAAGACCGGGCCCGCGGTGGGCGACGTCACGGCCGTGACCGACGGGCTCCAGCCGGGTGAGACGGTGGTCACCGACGGTTCCGACCGCCTGCGCGACGGGGCGGAGGTGCTGCTCCCGGGCGACTGCCCGCCCCCGGAGATGCTCGCGGGCCGCGGCGGCGGGCGCGGCGGGCGGCGTCACGGCCACGGTGGCGGACGCGGCGGCCAGGGCGGCGCGGCGGCGCGGCCCGGGGTCGGGCCGGACGGCCAGCGCTGCACGCCCACCCCGCTCAGCCGCGGCGAGGGCGGGCGCAACGGCTCCGCCCGCCAGCAGGCCATGCTGGACCAGCTCGGCCTGGACGCGGGCCAGAGGGCCAAGGTGGACCAGATCACCGCCCAGTCCGCCCCCAAGCTCCAGGCGGCGCGCGCTTCGGGCGACTTCGAGGCCATGGGCGGCCTGCGCCGGACCACGACCGCGCAGATCAACGCGGTGCTGCGCCCGGACCAGAAGGCCAAGTACGCCCGGCTCCAGGCCGAGCAGAGGGCCGCGTTCCAGGGCGGCGGCGCCGGCGGTTCGCCCGCCCCGGCCGTCGCCCCCGCCCCCGTGCCCGCCAGCCCCGCGGGCGCGCCCGTCCCCTCCCCCGCCGAGCGGGCCCGGGGCGGCGCGCCGGCGGTGGACGTGCCGCCCGCCTCGGGGGCCCCGCCCTCCTCCGGGCCCCACGGCTCGCTGAAGGGGCCCGCTCCGGCGGCGACCTCCACGCGGCCGACAGGCGCGGGGCCGGTGATCGACACGCCCGCCCCGGCCGACGCCCCCCGCGGCGGCGGCGGCCAAGCCGCCCTGCTGGACGGGCTGGGCCTCGACCCGGGCCAGCGCGCCCGGGCGGAGGCGATCCTGGCCGACTCCCGCGCGCGGGCGCAGGCGGCTTACCGGTCGGGCGACCGCGACAGCGCCCGCGCGGCGCGCGAGGACGGGTTCCGGAAGCTGGACGCGATCCTGCGCCCCGACCAGCGCGCCAAGCTGGCCGCCGCCCGCGAGCGGATGCGCGCCGAGCGCGGCGGCGCCTGACCCCATGAGCGAGTCCGGCCCGCCCCCCGGCCCGCCCCCCGGCGGTCGCCGCCCCGACGCCGCCCCGGAGGAGGCTCCGCGCGACGAGCGCGCGGACGCCGCCGCCCGCCCCGAGACCGCCGCCGAGCGCCCGGACGCGGAGTTCGACCGCGCGGGAGGGTTCAGCCCGTCGCGCCTGTTCATCCTGCGCCCGATCGCCACCTCGCTATTGATGATCGCCGTCTTCCTGACGGGGGTGATGGGCTTCCAGTTCCTGCCCCTGTCGGCCCTGCCGGAGGTCGATTACCCGACCATCCAGGTGCAGACCTTCTATCCGGGCGCCTCGCCGGAGGTGACCACCTCCACCATCACCGCGCCGCTGGAGCGGCAGTTCGGCGAAATGCCGAGCCTCAGCCGCATGACCTCCACCTCCTCGGCGGGGGCCTCGATCATCACCCTCCAGTTCGGCCTGGACCTGACCTTGGACATCGCCGAGCAGGAGGTGCAGGCGGCGATCAACGCGGCGGGCAACCTCCTGCCCTCCGACCTGCCCAACCCGCCCGTCTACGCCAAGGTCAACCCGGCGGACGCGCCCATCCTGACGCTGGCGCTCACCTCCAAGAGCCTGCCGCTGACCCAGGTTGAGGACCTGGCGGACACGCGCATGGCGCAGAAGATCAGCCAGGTGGCGGGGGTGGGCCTGGTCACCGTGTCGGGCGGCCACCGACCCGCCGTGCGCATCCAGGCCAACCCGCGGGCGCTGACCAGCTACGGCCTGACCTTGGAAAGCCTGCGCACCGCCATCTCCTCGGCCAACGTGAACGGGGCCAAGGGCAGCTTCGACGGGGCCGAGCGCGCCTACAACATCAACGCCAACGACCAGCTCGAGCGGGCCTCGGACTACACCGACCTCGTGATCGCCTACCGCGCCGGGGCCCCCATCCGCCTGCGGGACGTGGCCACGGTGGTGGACGGGTCGGAGAACAGCGCGCTGGGCGCCCTGTCCGACACGGACCCGGCGGTGATCCTCAACATCCAGCGCCAGCCGGGGGCCAACGTCATCGGCGTCGTGGACCGGGTGAAGAAGCTCCTGCCCGAGCTGGAGCAGAGCCTCCCCGCCGGCATCACCGTCGTGCAGAAAACCGACCGCACCACCACCATCCGCGCCTCGGTCGAGGACGTGGAGTTCGAACTCCTCCTGTCCGTGTTCCTCGTGGTGCTGGTGATCTTCGTGTTCCTGCGCAACCTGCGGGCCACCATCATCTCGGGCATATCGGTGCCGCTGAGCTTGGTCGGCTCGCTGGGCGTCATGTACCTGCTGCACTACAGCCTGAACAACTTGACCCTGATGGCCATGACCATCGCCACGGGCTTTGTGGTCGACGACGCCATCGTCATGATCGAGAACATCAGCCGCCACCTAGAGGAGGGCGAGGCGCCGCGCCCCGCCTCCCTGCGCGGCTCGGGCGAGATCGGCTTCACCATCATCTCGCTGACCGTGTCGCTGCTGGCGGTGCTGATCCCGTTGCTGTTCATGGCGGACGTGGTGGGCCGGCTGTTCCGCGAGTTCGCGGTGACGCTGGCCATCACCATCGTCATCTCGGCGGTGGTGTCGCTCACCCTCGTGCCCACCCTGTGCGCGGTGTGGCTCAAGCCGGAGCGGGCGCCCCGGCCGGGAAGCTTCAACGCCCGCTCCGAGGCCGCCTTCGACTGGGTGATCGCCCGCTACGACCTGGGGCTGGGCTGGGTGCTGCGCCACCAAGCCCTGACCCTGATCGTGGCGGTGGCGACCTTCGTGCTGACCGCCGCCCTCTACCTCGTCATCCCCAAGGGGCTGTTCCCGACCCAGGACACGGGCCAGCTCACCGCGGTGGTGGAGGCGCCCCAGGCGGTGAGCTACGGGCGCATGTCCGAGCTCCAGCGCGAGGTCGCCCGCCAGGTGCTGACGGACCCGGCGGTGGCCAACCTGTCGGCCTTCGCGGGGGTGGACGCCCAGAACGTGACGCTGAACACCGGCCGCATGCTGATCGAGCTCAAGCCGCTGAAGGCGCGCGCCGGGGCCCAGGAGGTGATCCGCCGCCTGCAGGACGAGGTGAACGTCCCGGGCGTCAAGCTCTACCTCCAGCCGGTGCAGGACCTGACCATCGACTCGGCCACGAGCCGCACCCAATACCAGTTCAGCCTGGGCTCGGCCGATCAGGCCGCCCTGGACGAGTGGACGGGCAAGCTCGTCGACAAGCTGCGGCTGAGCCCGAAGCTGGAGGGCGTGGCCTCCGACGCGCAGAACCAGGGCCTCACCGCCTTCATCAACGTCGACCGCGACACCGCCGGCCGGCTGGGCGTCAGCCTCTCGTCCATCGACAACATCCTCTACGACGCCTTCGGCCAGCGGATCGTGTCCACCGTGTTCACCCAGTCCAACCAGTACCGGGTGATCCTGGAGGCCGACCCGCACTTCCAGCAGGGCATGGACGCGCTGCGCGGCCTGTACTTGACCTCGTCGTCGGGCGGGCCCGTGCCGCTGTCGGCCATCGCCACGGTGGAGGAGCGCCCCGGCCCCCTGCAGGTCAGCCATGTGGGCCAGTTCCCCGCCTACACGATCAGCTTCAACCTGGCCCGCGGCCAAGCGCTGGGCGGAGCGGTGGACCTGATCCGCAAGGCGGAGGCCGACATCGGCGTGCCCGCCTCCATCACCACCAACTTCTCGGGCGCGGCGGCGGCCTACCAGGCGTCCCTGTCCAACGAGCTGTGGCTGATCCTGGCGGCGGTGGTGGCGATCTACATCGTACTGGGCGTGCTCTACGAGAGCTTCATCCACCCGCTCACCATCCTGTCCACCCTGCCCTCGGCGGCGGTGGGGGCGCTCTTGGCGTTGATGATCGCCGGCCAGGACCTGGGCGTGGTGGGCGTCATCGGCATCATCCTGCTGTTCGGCATCGTCAAGAAGAACGCGATCATGATGATCGACTTCGCCCTGGACGCCGAGCGCAACCAGGGCCTGCCGCCGGTGGAGTCGATCCGCCAAGCCGCGCTGCTGCGCTTCCGCCCGATCATGATGACCACCATGGCGGCCCTCCTGGGCGCCTTGCCGCTGATGCTGGCGGGCGGCTACGGGGCGGAGCTGCGGCGGCCGCTGGGCCTGGCCATCGTCGGCGGGCTGACGCTCAGCCAGGTGCTGACGCTGTTCACCACGCCGGTGATCTACCTGGCGTTCGACAGGATCGCCACGCGCTTCGGCCGCCGCGATCCCGAAGGTCCGGTGCGCGACGAGCCGGAGGACCCCGGTCCGCGCACCCCCCGCGAAGCCCCGGGCGGGCCGCCGGTGGGCGCCCCCGCGTGAACCCGTCGGAGCTCTTCATCAAGCGGCCGGTGGCGACCGTGCTGCTGACCCTGGGCATCTGCCTGATGGGGATCGCCAGCTATTTCGTGCTGCCCGTGGCCTCCCTCCCCGCGACGGACGTGCCGGTGATCACCGTGTTCGCGCGCCTGCCGGGCGCCAGCCCCGAGATCATGGCCACCAGCGTGGCCACCCCGCTGGAGCGGCGCCTGGGCCAGATCGCCGACGTCACCACCCTGACCTCCCAGAGCCAGCGCGAGCGCACCCAGATCTCCGTCCAGTTCGGCCTGGGGCGCGACATCAACGGCGCCGCGCGCGACGTGCAGGCGGCCATCAACGCCAGCCGCTCGGACCTGCCGGCGACGCTGCGCCAGACCCCCACCTACAACAAGGTCAACACGGCCGGCGCGCCCATCATGGTGCTGAACCTGACCTCGGACGCCTTGTCCCTGCCGCAGGTCTACGACGCCGCCTCCATCGTGCTGCAGCAGAAGCTCAGCCAGATCCAGGGCGTTGGCCAAGCCGACGTGCAGGGGGCCGACACCCCCGCCGTGCGCGTGGAGATGAACCCCTACGCGCTGAACCACTACGGCCTGGGCCTGGAGGACGTGCGCGCCGCCATCGCCGGGGCCAACGCGCGCCAGCCCCTGGGCGCCGTGGAGCTGGGAGGCCGGCGCGCCCAGGTCTACACCAACGACCGCGCCGACAAGGCCGCCCAGTACCGCGACCTCGTGATCGCCTACCGCAACGGCGCGGCCGTGCGCCTGCAGAACGTGGCGGAGGTGATCGACGGCCCGGCCAGCACGCGCAACCTGGGCCTGTCCAACGGCAAGCCCTCCATCGTGGTGCGCATCGAGGCCACGCCGGACGCCAACATCGTCGCCACCGTGGAGCGCATCAAGGCGGTGCTTCCCGAGCTGCGCGCCGCGCTGCCGCCCTCCGTCCACCTGGAGGTCTCGCTCGACCGCACGATCAGCATCCGCTCCAGCCTGGCGGAAGTGGAGCGCACCCTGCTGCTCTCGGTGGTGCTGGTGGTGCTGGTGGTGCTGGTGTTCCTGCGCAACGGCCGCGCCACCCTGATCCCGGCGGTGGCGGTGGTGACCTCGCTCCTAGGCACCTTGGCGGTGATGTTCGCCCTGCACTACAGCCTGGACAACCTGAGCCTCATGGCCCTGACCGTAGCGACGGGCTTCGTGGTCGACGACGCCATCGTCGTGCTGGAGAACATCACGCGTCACGTGGAGGAGGGCATGCCCCGCTTCCAGGCGGCCCTGCGCGGCTCGCGCGAGGTGGGGTTCACCGTCGTCTCCATGTCGATCTCGCTGATCGCGGTGTTCATCCCCATCCTGATGATGGGCGGCATCGTCGGCCGGCTGTTCCGCGAGTTCGCGGTGACGCTGGCCGCGGCGGTGCTCATCAGCCTGGTGGTGTCGCTCACCACCACGCCCATGATGGCCGCCTACATCATGGACGAACCGCGCGGCCCGGCGACGGACGCAGGCGCCGTCCCGCGTCGCCGCAGCGCCTGGAACCGCTTGTGGAGCCGCACCTCCTCCGCCATCGAGACCGCCTTCGCCTGGTCGTTGGAGACCTACGAGGGGTCGCTGCGCTGGGCGCTGGACCACGGGCGCATCGTGCTGCTCGTGCTGGCGGGCACGATCGTGCTCAACGGCTACCTCTACGTGGTGGTGCCCAAGGGCCTGTTTCCCCAGCAGGACACGGGCACGCTGCAGGGCGGGGTGCAGGTGGACCAGGCCTCCAGCTTCGCCGCCACCAAGGCCAAGTTCGTCCGCCTCGTGGACATCGTGCGCCACGACAAGGCGGTGGACACTGTGACCGCCTTCTCCGGCCAGGGCGGCGGCTTCATGTTCGTGGCGCTCAAGCCCCGCGCCCAACGTCCGGGCGAGACCGCCGACGACGTGATCGGCCGCATCCGCGGCAAGACGCTGAAGGTCTCGGGCGCGCAGCTCTTCCTGCAGTCCAGCCAGGATTTCGGCCGCGGCTTCGGCGGGCGTTCGTCCAACGCCCAGTACCAGTACACGCTGGAGAGCGACAACACCGAACTCTTGAAGTCGTGGTCGGAGAAGCTGAAGGTCGAGCTCCAGCGCCGGCCGCAACTCACGGACGTCAACACCGACCAGCAGGAGAGCGGGCTCGAGACCTTCGTGACCATCGACCGGGCGAACGCCGCCAAGCTGGGTGTGACCGCCAGCCAGGTGGACGCGACCCTCTACGACGCCTTTGGCCAGCGCCAGGCCTCCACCATCTATAACCCGCTGAACCAGTACTACGTCATCATGGAGTGGGCCCCGAAGTTCCAGCCGAGCCCCGAGAGCCTGCGCG
>CAXSDV010000063.1:0-14466 GCA_964235945.1 uncultured Caulobacteraceae bacterium | reverse complement strand
ACGAGGCCCCGCCGGGCGACCGGCGGGGCCTTTCGCACACCTGGACGGACCGGGACATTCCGGCTGGACAGGGCGGGACGCCGATGTCCCGGGACCGGGAACGCGCTCAGGAGGCTCCGTGGGTGTCCGAGCGGCCGGGATTGGGTTCGCCGGTGGCCGGGTCGGTCTGGGTCTTGGACGTGTCGGCCGCCCCTTCCGCGCCCACGGGTTCGACCGCGGGGCGCGGCGGAGCGCCGTCCTTCTGATCCTCGCTCTCGTAGGCGGCGGGATCGGGTGCGCGGGTCCGGCTCATGGTCAACTCCCTCGCATGTCCAACGCGGGGCGGCGGGGGAGCGATCCGGAGCGCGATCAGTTGGTCAGTTCGATGACCAGCGGCACGTGGTCGGAAGGCTTGTCCATGGCGCGGGCGTCGCGGTGCGCCCGGGCGCCCTCCAGCCGGTCGGCCGCCTGGGGGGAGAGCAGGGCGAAGTCGATGCGGATGCCGAGGTCGCGCGGCCAGGCCCCAGCCTGATAGTCCCAGAAGGTGTAGGCGTGGGGCTGCTGCGCCACCGCGCCATGCGCCTCGACCAGCCCCAGCGCCAGCAGGGCGCGCCAGGCCTCGCGTACGGCGGGCTGCGCCAGGGCGTCGCCCGTCCAGGCGGCGGGGTCGTAGCAGTCGGCGCCCTCGGGGATGACGTTGAAGTCTCCCGCCAGCACCAGCGCCTCCTCCAGAGGCAAAAGGCTCGCGGCGTGGCGGCGCAGGCGCTCCATCCAGGCCAGCTTGTAGCCGAACTTGGCCGCGTCAGAGACCGGGTTGCCGTTGGGCAGGTAGAGCGCGCCCACGCGCACGGGGCGGGGCGCGGCCACCAGCGCCTCGATGTAGCGCGCCTGCTCGTCCGCCTCGCCGGGCCCCTCGGGGAGGCCGCGCCGCACCTCCTCCAAGGGGTCCTTGGAGAGCAGGGCCACGCCGTTGTAGCTCTTCTGGCCGTGGACCTGGACGTGGTAGCCCAGGTCCTCGAACGCTTCCGTGGGGAAGCGCTCGTCCACGCACTTGATCTCCT
This sequence comes from uncultured Caulobacteraceae bacterium, assembly GCA_964235945.1. GTDB lineage: Bacteria > Pseudomonadota > Alphaproteobacteria > Caulobacterales > Caulobacteraceae > JASLDZ01. Next base: position 13,426 of record CAXSDV010000063.1, on the reverse strand, counting down.
GCAGGCAGGCCACGTCCGGCCGCTCCGCGCGAAACCAGGCCAGCACCGTCTCCAGCCGCGCATTGACGGAGTTCACGTTCCAGGTGGCGATGCGCATGGACGCTTAGTGGCCCGCGCCGAGGCGTTTGACAAACGCCGCCACCGTGGGGATCAGCAGGGGATCGAGCGGTCGGTCCGGATCGGCGTAGGTCGTCAGGTCGGCCGCGGGGTCGGCGGGCGCGTCCTTGAGCACGTGGTCCGCGTCGGGCAGGGTTGCGACCTGCGCTCCCGGCCGGGCGGCGGAAAGGCGACGCGCGTCCTCCGGAGAGATCTGACGGTCGCGGCCGCCCTGAACGAGCAGCACGGGCGCCCTGACCTTCGCCAGCTCGGCCGCCGGATCGATCGGCAGCCAGGAGATCAGGTAGGGCTGCACCGAGGGGCGCAGCAGCGACGGCAGGGGCGGATCGGCCACCGTCCGGCCGGCCTCCAGCGCCGACAGCGTCGCTTCGACCCTGCGGGCGACCTCGGGCGGGAGCCGGTTCCGCAGCTGTTCACGGATCACCGCGCCCGCGGCGCGGCCGGCGCCGGAGAGCTCCACCACACCGCAGACGGGCGTCCTGAGCGCCGCCATGGCCGCGACCAGCGCGCCCTCCGAGTGGCCGACCACCACCACGCAGCTCACGTGCGGACGGGCGCGGAGGAAGCGGGCCCAGGCGACCGCGTCGTCCACATAGTCGATGAAGCGCAGCTCCGCCTCGTCGGGGCCGGCGGCGGCGCTGGCGCCCATGCCGCGCTTGTCGAAGCGCAGGCTGGTCAGGCCTTCCTTCGCGAGCCCGTCGGCCAGCAGCTTGAGCGTGGCGGGCCTGACGCCGGGCAGGGTGGAGTTTCCGTCGCGGTCCGTGGGTCCCGAGCCCGCGATCAGGAGCACGGCCGGCTTGTGCGCGGCGCCTTCGGGCTCCACCAGCGTCCCGACCAGCGGGGCTCGCCCGCGGTCGATCGACACCTCCCGTTCGGCCCCGCGGCAAGCCAGGGGTACGGCGGTCGGAAGCGCGGCGAGGAGGACGGCGGTCCGCATGGGGTTCGACCGATCCGGCTCAGACCGCGCGCTTGTCGGGGTCGGCGCGCCACACGCGCCAGCTCTCGAAGGCCGCCAGGGCGCCGGCCAGCAGGGCGCCGATCACGGGCACCATGCTCGCCGCACCCGCGGGCAGCACGAAGGCGGCGAGCACGCCGGCCAGGCCCGCGACCAGGAACAGCCGGCCCGCGAGGCGGTTCGACCGGTCCCAGGCGAGCCGGCTGGACAGGCTCCAGGGCGTGCGCACGCCGACCAGGGCGTTGGGCGCCACGCGGCCGAGGAACAGGCCCACGCCGGCGAGGAGCAGGCTGACGCCCATGGTGGGTCCGGCCGTCGGGACCGAGCCGCCCAGTCCGCCCGACGCCTGCTCCGCCAACAGGGCGACGACCGCCGCGCCTGTGAACGCGAGCAGGCCCTGCGCCACGCCCAGCCCGCGGCGGCGGGACGGGTCCGCCCAAGGGCGCCGGACCGCCAGGCCGAGCGCCGCCACCGTGGCCAGGACGCCCAAGGCGAGGGCGGCGATGGCGAGGGCGGCCCCCTTCGGCGTGCTCCACCGGTCGGCGACGCCGTCCAGGCCGAAATGGGTGGCGATCCGCGGCGGCCCCCACCGCAGCACGGCCGCCGCGACGGCGAGCTCGACGCCCGCCAGGGCGAGGGCGGCGGTCTCCGCGCGGCTGATTCGCGGGTTCATCGGGAAGGCTCCTGACGAAGGGGGCGGGCGACGGTCGTGCAGGCGCGGCCCGCTTCCACGATGTCGAGCAGGAAGCCCAGCGCCTCCTCCGCGGCGGAGATCTCGAGCCGGTAGCGGATCGACACGCCCTCGCGCTCGGACGCCACCAGGCCCGCGTCGCGCAGGGCGGACAGGTGGGCGGTGACCGTGGGCCAGCTCACGTCGAAGCGCTCGGCGATCTCGCCGGAGGTGAGCGGGCCGTCGCGCAGCAGCGCCACGATGCGCCGGCGGACAGGGTGGCCCAGCGCCTTGAAGAGGGCTTCCATAGCCACGACGCTAATTAGGAAAACGGCTAAGCGCAAGCCGCCGTGCCGCGGACGCGGACCATCCTTCCCCAGCCAAGCCGGTCGGGCGTCGCGCGCCCGGGCCGCCTCAGATCGAGAAGCTGACCCCGCAGCCGCAGCTGGTGCGGGCGTTGGGGTTCCTCACCCGGAACTCGGAGCCGGCGAGCTCGTCCACCCAGTCGATCACCGATCCGGCCAGGAGCGGCTGGGACACGTCGTCCACCAGGGCCGTGGCGCCCGCGTGCTCGACCCGCAGGTCCGACGCCTCGCCCGCCTCCACCAGGTCCAGCCGGTACTGGAAGCCCGAGCAGCCGCCGCCGTCCACCGCCACGCGCAGCATGACGGGGCGTCCCTCGCCGGCGCTGAGCGCGTTGATGCGGCGCGCGGCCGAGTCGGACAGGGTGATGGGAGGCGAGCGCATGGCGGTCACGGTTCGTCGCGGCTGGGGCGGGGCCCCCGTGGGGACTATATGAGCGCGGCGGCGGCCGGCCGGAAGCCCGCCCGCGGTCCCGACAGGAGAACGCCGCCTTGGACGATGCGAGCCCGACCGTTCCGTTCCGCCGCCGCGCGGTCGAGCGCGCGCCCTACGCCGCCGATCCGGCCGCCTCGCGCGGGCGCCGCCACCGCGAGGCGGAGAGCGCCACGCGCACCCCCTTCGCCCGCGACCGCGACCGCATCATCCACGCCACCGCCTTCCGTCGCCTCAAGGAGAAGACCCAGGTGTTCGTGGCCCACGAGGGCGACCACTACCGCACCCGGCTGACCCACACCCTGGAGGTGGCGCAGGTGGCGCGCTCGGTGGCCGCCGCGCTGGGCCTGGACGCCGACCTCGCCGAGACCGTCGCCCTGGCCCACGACCTGGGCCACCCGCCCTTCGGCCACGCGGGAGAGGACGAGCTGCAGGCGTGCATGGCCGCCCACGGCGGCTTCGACCACAACGTGCAGACCTTCCGCGTGATCACCAAGCTGGAGCACCGCTACCCCCTGTGGCCGGGGCTGAACCTGACCTGGGAGACGCTGGAGGGGGTGGTCAAGCACAACGGCCCCGTCCAGGCGCGGCTGGAGGAGCCCGCCTTCCGCGCCGTGGCCGAGTTCGCGCGCGACTACGACCTGGAGCTCGCCACCTACGCCTCCGCGGAAGCTCAGGTGGCGGCCATCGCCGACGACATCGCCTACAACAACCACGACGTGGACGACGGGCTGGCCGCCGGACTGTTCGCGCCCGAGGACCTCTTGGACGTGCCGCTGATCGGCCCGGAGCTCGCGGCGGTGCGCGCGGAGCACCCGGGGCTCGACCCGCGGCTGCTGCGCTTGGAGGCGGTGCGCCGGCTGATCGGCATGATGGTGGAGGACGTGTTGGCCGAGACGCGGCGCAGGGCGGCGGCGGGCGGCGTCGATTCGCCCGGGGCGGTGCGGGCGCTGGGCCGCCAGCTCGTGGCCTTCTCCGCCGACCGGGCGGAGGAGCTGGCGGCGCTGCGGGCGTTCCTGCACCAGCGCATGTACCGCCACCACCGCGTCAACCGCACCCGCTCCCAGGCGCGGCGCATGCTGGCGCAGATGTTCGCCCTGTTCATGGCCGAGCCGGACGTGCTGCCCGGCGAATGGTTCGCGCGCCAGGAGGGGCGCGGCGAGGCGGTGCGGGCGCGCACCGTGTGCGACTACATCGCGGGCATGACCGACCGCTACGCCATTGAGGAGCACCGGCGTTTGTTCACCCTCGACCCCTGGCACTGACGCGCCCGTTCGACGTCGCAGGCGCCGGCCGTTCACGAGTTGGTAAGGATAATTAAGCGTGAATGGGGGCGATCCGCTTTGCGATTCGCCCTCCGCGCGTGTGGGACCCCTATGGCCATGACCGATCACGACCGCGGGGTTTACACCCCCCAGACCGACGCGCCCCTCGCGTTCGACGCGCGGGGTCCGCGCGAGCGCCGGCCCATCCCCATGACGCTGGTGGGCAGCGCCGCCGTGCTGGTGGTGCTGATCGCCTGCGTGTTCATGATCTACCGCCACGGCGCGCGCGGGCCGGACGGCGGGCCGCGGCCGGTGGGCGAGCCGGTGGGCCAGATCAAGACGGCCGCCGCTCCGGGCGCCCAGGCGCGCGACCCGGCGGCGGGGCTGGACGTGTACGCCGCGCAGAACGTGCCCGCGACGCCCGAGTTCGCGCCCGCCCCCGAGCAGCCGGCGCCCCGGCCCTCCGCCGGCCAGCTGCAGGTCCGCGCCGCTCCGGAGCCCGCGCCCGTGCGGATCGAGGCGCCGCCCGCCGCCGCCCCCGCGGTGACCACCACCACCGTGCATTCCCCCGCCCGCACCACCACCACCACGACCACCGTGGCCGCCGCGCCGGCCGCCTCCGCCCCGGTGACCAGCACCGTGATCCGCCCGGGGGCCGCCGACGCCCTGGCGCGCGCCACGCCGCACCCGGCCGCCCCGGCCGCGGACAAGCCCGTCCACAAGGCCATGACGCTGGCCGCCGCGCGTGAAACGGACGCCACCATCGACGCCGCCCTGGCGGGCGCCGCGTCCAGGCCCGCCGCCAAGGCCGTCGCGGAAGCGCCCGCCAAGGGCGGACGGGCGGTGGTGCAGATCGGCGCCTTCTCCTCCGCCGCCCTGGCCGACAAGGGCTACCAGGACGCGACGGCCGCGGTGGGCGGGGCCGGCGGCCACGGCAAGGTGGTCACCCCCGTGCAGAGCGGCGGCCACACCCTGTACCGCACGGTGATCTCGGGCTTCGCCGACCGGGCGGCCGCCAAGGCGTTCTGCGCCCGGCTGACCGCCCACGGCCGCACCTGCATCGTCAAGGGCTGAGCCGGGTGGCGGGCGCCCGCGCCGGCCGCGCCTGCATCCTGGGCTGCGAGGGAACGGAGCTCGGGGCGGAGGAGCGCGCCTTCTTCCGCGACGTGCGGCCCTGGGGGTTCATCCTGTTCGCCCGCAACGTCCGCTCCCTCGACCAGCTGCGGCGGCTGACGGACGCCCTGCGCGAGGCGGCGGACGACGAGGGCGCCCCCGTGTTCGTCGACCAGGAGGGCGGGCGGGTGCAGCGATTGCACCCGCCGCTCGCGCGCCGCCGCCGCTCCGCCGCGCTGTTCGGAGAGCTGTACGGCCGCGAACCGGAGCTGGCGGAGGAGGCGGTGCGCCTCAACCACCGCCTGCTCGCCCACGAGTTGCGCGCCGCGGGCTTCGACGCGGACTGCGCGCCCTGCCTGGACGTGCTCCAGGACGAGACCCACGCGGTCATCGGCGACCGCGCCTTCTCCCGCGACCCGGCCGTGGTGGCCGCGCTCGGCCGCGCGGCGGCGGACGGGCTGATGGAGGGCGGCGTCGCGCCCGTGGTCAAGCACACGCCCGGCCACGGCCGCGCCACCGCCGACAGCCACCTGGAGTTGCCGGTGGTCGACACCCCGCTGGAGGTGCTGGAGGAGACCGACTTCGCGCCCTTCGCCGCGTTGGCGGACGCGCCCATGGCCATGACCGCCCACGTCACCTACTCGGCGGTCGATCCTGAGCGCTGCGCCACCGTCTCCCACCGGGTGATCGGCGCGGTGATCCGCGGCGCCATCGGCTTCGACGGCCTGCTCATGTCCGACGACCTGTCCATGCGCGCCCTGGGCGGCACGCTGGCCGAGCGCGCCCGCGCCGCGTTCGACGCGGGCTGCGACGTCGTGCTCCACGGCAACGGGGCGCTCACCGGCGAGCCCGTGCGCGACCTGCGGGCCGAGCTCGCCGCGGTGGCGCAGGCCTCGCCCGAGCTGACCGGCCGCGCGTTGGAGCGGGCGGAGGCGGCGCGCGCCGTGGCCCGCCGCGAACGGCCTTTCGACCCGGAGGCCGCCGAGCGCCGCCTGGCCGACCTGGGCCTGGACGGACGGAGCGCCTAGACTCCCGGTCGTGACCTTCCAGCCGCGATTCGACTTCGACGCCGCGCGCGGAACGCCCGCGCCGGACATCGACGCGGACGAGGCGCTGCTGCTCGACATCGACGGCTTCGAGGGCCCGCTCCACGTGCTGCTGGAGTTGGCCCGACGCCAGAAGATCGACCTGCTGCAGATCTCGGTCACGCGCCTGGCCGAGCAGTTCCTGTTGTTCGTGCGCGAGGCCGGGCGACGGCGCTTCGCCCTGGCGGCGGACTACCTCGTCATGGCCTCGTGGCTGGCCTACCTCAAGTCGCGCCTGCTGCTGCCCAAACCGGAGCGCGCGCAGGCCGACGCCGTTCCCGCCGAGGAGGTGGCGCAGGCCCTGGCCTTCCGCCTCGCCAAGCTGGACGCCATGCGCGTCGCGGTGGAGGCGTTGCGCGCCCGGCCCCAGGCGGGGACGGACGTGTTCGGCCGCGGCGATCCCCAGGCGACCGTCGTCCACGCGCGCGTCTCCTACCAGGGCGACCTGCTCGACCTGGTGCGGGCCTACGCCGAAGGCCGCGGTCGCGCGTCCACCCGCCGCTACGCTCCCGCCCGCCGGGTGGAGGCCTATGCGTTGGAGGCCGCCCGCGAGCGCCTGCGCGCCCTCCTGCCCGAACTCTCCGCCTGGGCTCCGTTGAGCGAGCTGGCGCCCGCGCCGGCCGGGAACGCGGAGGGGAGGCCCGCGCCCAGCCGCGCCTCCTACCTCGCCTCCACCCTGTCCGCGGGGCTGGAGATGGTGAAGGACGAGGTGCTGCAAGCGCGCCAGCTCCACCCCTTCGCCGAGCTCTACCTGCGCGCCCGCTCCGGGATCGCGCGGTGAGCACGGACGGCGGGGAGGGCGGTTCGCGTGCGCCCGGCGAAGGCGCGCGCATGGTGGAGGCCCTGCTGTTCGCCGCCGCCGAGCCCCTCTCGCCCGAGGACCTTTCCGCGCGCCTGCCCGCGCACACGGACCTTGCGGCCGCGCTGGCCGAACTGGCGGCGCTCTACGCCGGGCGGGGTGTCGAGCTTTCCTGCGTGGCGGGCCGCTGGCGCTTCGCCACCGCCGCCGACCTGTCCCACCTCATGGCCGAAACGCGCGAGGAGGTGCGCCGCCTGTCCAAGGCCGCCTACGAGACGCTGGCGATCATCGCCTACCACCAGCCCACCACCCGCGCCGAGATCGAGGACGTGCGGGGCGTGGCGCTCTCGCGCGGCACCCTCGACACGCTGCTGGAGGCGGGATGGGTGCGGATGCGCGGCCGTCGTCGCTCGCCGGGGCGCCCCGTCACCTACGCCACCACCGACGCCTTCCTGGAACACTTCGGCCTGGCCTCCCTGGCGGACCTGCCGGGGGCGGCGGACATGCGCGCGGCGGGGCTGCTCAGCCTCGACCTGCCGCCGGGCTTCGCCGTGCCCGACCCCTCGCGCGCCGCCGCCGGCGACGAGGACCCGCTCGGGCCGGAGGAGGCGGGGGAGGGCGCCGAGTTCGTTCGGGACTATCTGGACGAAGACGCTCCGCTGGCACCCGCGCGGCCCCCCGTCTAAGAGACGTCGATGGATCGCATCGCCATCACCGGCGGCCGTCCGCTGCGGGGGGAGATCCCCGTCAGCGGCGCCAAGAACTCCGCCATCAAGCTGATGGCCGCAGCCCTCCTCACCGACGAGCCCCTGCGGCTGACCAACATGCCGCGCCTGGCGGACACGCGCTTCCTGGGCCGCCTCATGGAGCGCTTCGGCGCGACCCTGACGGAACGGGACGGGCCGGACGGGCAGGAGACCACGCTCCACACGCCGGAGATCACGTCGGCCTTCGCCCCCTACGACCTGGTGCGCAAGATGCGCGCCTCCTTCAACGTGCTGGGGCCGCTGATCGCGCGCACCGGCCACGCCAAGGTGAGCCTGCCCGGCGGCTGCACCATCGGCGCGCGCCCGGTGGACCTGCACCTGCAGGCGCTGGAGGCGCTGGGGGCCAAGCTCGACCTGCACGAGGGCTATGTCTACGCCCAGGCCCCGCGGGGGCTGGTGGGCGCGCGCATCGCCTTCCCGTTCGTGTCGGTGGGGGCGACGGAGCACACCCTCCTGGCCGCGGTGCTGGCCCGGGGCGAGACGGTGATCGAGAACGCCGCCCGCGAGCCGGAGATCGCCGACCTCGCCGACTGCCTCAACGCCATGGGCGGCCGGGTGGAGGGCGCGGGCGAGGACGTGATCCGCGTGCAGGGCGTGGCGCGTCTTTCCGGCGGGAGCTTCCCCGTCATCGCCGACCGGATCGAGGCGGGCACCTACGCGGTGGCGGCCGCCATGGCCGGCGGCGAGGTGGCGCTGACCCGTTGCCCGCCCGCGCTGATCGGCGCGCTCCTGGACAAGCTCGGGGAGGCGGGAGTGCAGGTCGAGCCGGGCGAGGATCGCGTGGTGATCCGCCGCGACCCGGGCGTGCGCCTGCGGGCGGTGGACCTCGACACCCGGCCTTACCCCGGCTTCGCCACCGACCTCCAGGCCCAGTTCATGGCGTTGATGACCCTGGCCGACGGCGAGAGCGTGATCCGCGAGACCATCTTCGAGAACCGCTTCATGCACGCCCCCGAACTCGCGCGGTTGGGCGCCGAGATCTCCGTCCACGGCGGGGAGGCGCGGGTGCGCGGCGTCGACGCGCTGCGCGGCGCGCAGGTGATGGCCACCGACCTGCGCGCCTCCGTGAGCCTGGTGATCGCCGCCCTGGCGGCGGAGGGGCGCACCACCGTGCACCGCGTCTACCACCTGGACCGCGGGTTCGAGCGGCTGGAGGACAAGCTCGGCCGCTGCGGGGCGGACGTCGTGCGCCTGCGCGGCGAGGGCGACGACGCTTCGGACGAGACCGCAGACGAGGCCCGAGCCGCATGACCACGCCCCCGCTGCGCCTGCTGGCCCAGGACGCCGACGACCTTCAGTTGATCTCCGCCGCCCTGCAGGACGCGGTGGTCAAGCTGGCGGACATCTCCTACGCGCCGCTGGCGCGCACCGTCACCTTCCCCGTGCGCCGCTTCCGTTGGGAGAGGGAAGGGCAGGAGCGCGTGGACGCCGCCGTGCAGTTCGGCGACGTGGTCTCCGTCAAGGCGCGCGGCGAGGCGGCGGGCGACCGCGACCGCACCTCCAGCCTGCTGGCGGTGGACTTCCAGCCCGGCGAGGCGCCCGGCGGGTGCGTCATGCTGCACTTCGCGGGCGGCGGCGACCTGCGCATCGAGGTGGAGTGCGTGGACGCGGCCCTGGCCGACCTCGCCGAACCGCGCCCGGCCCTGGCCAAGCCGCGCCACGGGGCCTGAGCTTGGCGCGCCGCTTCGACCACGCGCAGCCCGGCTTCGCCGCCGCCTTCGCCGCCTTTCTCGACGAGCGCCGCGGCGCCCCCGCCGACGTGGACTCGGCGGTGGCCGACATCATCGAGGCCGTGCGCATCGGCGGAGTGGCGGCCCTGCTCGACCTCACCCGACGCTTCGACCGTGTGGAGCTGGACGAGGCCTCGCTGGCCGTCACGCCCGACGAGGTGGAGGCGGGCGCCGCCGCCTGCCCCGCCGAGGTGCGCGACGCCCTGCAGCTCGCCGCCGACCGCATCGCCGCCTACCACGCGCGCCAGCGCCCGGCGGACGACAGTTGGACGGACGAGGCGGGCGTGGAGCTCGGCTGGCGCTGGACGCCGCTCGAGTCGGTGGGAGTCTACGTGCCGGGGGGCCGCGCGGCCTACCCGTCGAGCGTTCTGATGAACGTCGTGCCCGCCAGGGTGGCGGGGGTGGACCGGATCGCCATGGTCACCCCGCCCGGCCGGCTCGAGCCGGTGGTGCTCGCGGCCGCCAAAATCGCCGGCGTCACCGAAATCTGGCGCGTGGGCGGGGCGCAGGCGTGCGCGGCGCTCGCCTACGGCGCGGGGCCGATCCGCCCGGTGGACAAGATCACCGGCCCCGGCAACGCCTACGTGTCCGCCGCCAAGCGCCGGCTCTACGGCGTGGTGGGCATCGACGCCCTGGCGGGCCCGTCCGAGATCCTGGTGGTGGCGGACGCCGACAACGACCCCGACTGGATCGCCGCCGACCTGCTGAGCCAAGCCGAGCACGACCCCGACGCCCAGTCCCTCCTCATCACCGACGACGCGGGCTTCGCCGCGCGGGTGGAGGCGGCGGTCGAGGCCCAGCTCTCGACCTTGGCGACCCGGGCGGTGGCGCGCGTCTCCTGGGAGCGCCACGGCGCGATCGTGGTCGCGCCGCGCGAGGCCACGCCCGCCCTGGTGGACGCGGTGGCTCCCGAGCACGTGGAGTTCGCCGTGGCCGATCCCCGCGCCCTGGCCGACCGGGTGCGCCACGCGGGCGCGATCTTCCTGGGCCGTTGGACGCCCGAGGCGCTGGGCGACTACGTGGCCGGCTCCAACCATGTGCTGCCCACCAGCCGGGCGGCGCGCTTCTCGTCGGGTTTGTCGGTGTACGACTTCCTCAAGCGCACCTCGATCCTGGCCTGCTCGCCCGAGAGCTTCGCCCGGCTCGGCCCCGCCACCGTCGCCCTCGCCGACGCCGAGGGCCTGCCCGCCCACGCCCGCTCCGCCGCCCTGCGTTTGGGCCAGGGCGGGAGCGCCGCCCGCGGGTGAGCGATCACCGGCTCCGCGCGGTGGTGATCGACGAGGCGAGCCTCGCCCCGGCCTCGCGCGAGCAGGAGCACGAGCGCCAGGTGGCGGTGTTCGATCTGCTCGAAGCGAATCACTTCCACCCGGAGGGGGCGCGGTCGGGCCCCTACGACCTCCACCTGTCGCTGGCGGACGGGCGCCTCGCCCTGGACATCGCGGGAACGGACTACCGGCAGCGCCACGTCCTGTCGCTCACCCCCCTGCGCGGCGTGATCAAGGACTATTTCCTGGTCTGCGACAGCTATTACGAGGCGATCCGCAACTCGACGCCCACCCGGATCGAGGCGATCGACATGGGCCGGCGCGGCCTTCACAACGAAGGGTCGCAGCGCCTGCGCGAGCGGCTGGCGGGCAAGGTGGAGGTCGACTTCGACACCGCACGGCGGCTGTTCACCCTGATCTGCGCCCTGCACAGGCGGCCGTGATGGCGGCGATCCCCGACGCCGTCCTGTTCGTCTGCACCTTCAACCGGGTGCGCAGCCCCATGGCCGCCGCCCTGCTGCGCGCCGGCTGGGGCCGCCGCATCCACGTGGACAGCTGCGGGGTGGGGGCGGCCGAGGCGGTCGACCCCTTCGTATCCGCCGTGCTGGCTGAGCGCGGCCTGGACGCCGGCGGGCACCGGCCCAAGCCGTTCGAAGCGCTGTGGGACGGCTCCTTCGACCTGATCGTGGCGTTGAGCCCCGAGGCGCACGCGGCCGCGCTCGCCTTCGCGCGCCACCTGTCGGCGGAGGTGGTGCACTGGCCGACGGACGACCCCACGGAGGAGACGGGCGACCGCGAAACACGGCTGGCCGCCTATCGCCGGGTGCGCGACGAGCTGGAGCGCCGCCTGGTCGCACGCTTCGGGGCCGTAGCCGCGGGCGCCTCCCCGGGCTAGACCGCCGCGCCGGCCCGCCGCCGGTCCTGCCCCGGAGTCCGTCCTGCCGCTCGCCCCCACGCCTTCCGCGCTCCTGGTCCTCGCCAGCGCGAGCCCGCGGCGCCTGGAGCTCCTGGCGCAGATCGGCGTCGTCCCCGACCTGGTGGAGCCCGCCGACGTGGACGAAACTCCCGAGGTCGACGAAACGCCCCGGCGCATGGTGGCGCGTCTCGCGCGAGTGAAGGCGCAGGCGGTGGCCGCCTTGCGGCCGGACGCCTACGTGCTCGCCGCCGACACCACGGTGGCGGTGGGCCGCCGCATCCTGGGCAAGCCGCGCGACGAGGCGGACGCCCGGCGCATGCTGTCCCTGGTGTCCGGCCGCGCCCACCGGGTGCTGACGGGGGTGGCGGTGTGCGCTCCCGGCGGACGCGTGGCCGAGCGCGTCAGCGAATCGCGCCTGCAGTTCAAGCGGCTGGAGCCGCGCGAACTGGACGCCTTCCTGGCCTGCGGCGAGTGGCGGGGCGTAGCGGGGGCCTACCAGGTCCAGGGGCGCGCCGGAGCCTTCGTCACCGCCCTGCAGGGCTCCTACACCGGGGTGGTGGGCCTGCCGCTGTACGAAACGCGCGCGCTGCTGGTGGGCCTGGGCCGCCCGGTTCCGTGAGCGGCGTGCGCCGGCTGCTGCTGGACGACGCCCCCGGCGAGCGCCGGGGCGTGGTGCTGCTGGACGACCGGCCCGAGCGCCTCCTCATCGAGCGGGACGGGGAGGGGCCCTTCGCCCGGCTGGGGGCGCGCCACGTGGTGCGCCTCGCCGCCAGGGGGCCGGGCGGCGGCGTCTGGGCCGACCTCGGCGAAGGGCCCGCCGGCTGGTTCTCGCGCGCCCCCGACGGCCTCGCCCAGGGCGCGGCGGTGGAGGCGGAGGTCGCCGCCGAGGCGCGCGCCGACAAGGGCCCGCGCCTCCAGTTCCGCGCAGCGGCCGACGGTCCGCCGCGCCGCCTGGCCGCCGCCCCGTCGCTGGAAGCGCGCCTGCGGGCCTTCGCTGACGCCCCGCTGGAGTGCGGGCCCGCCGCCGAGGCCGCCGCCGACCTCGCCGCGGAGACGGCGGTGGCGACGATCCACCCCCTGCCGGGCGCCCTGCGCCTCACGGTGGAGACCACCCGCGCCCTGGCCGTGGTGGACGTCGACTTCGCGCCCGCCACGCCCGCCACGCCCAAGCGCGTGCAGGAGGCCAACCTGCGCGCCGTGCGCCACGCCGCGCGGCTGCTGCGCCTGAAGGGGCTGGGCGGAACGGCGGTGATCGACCTCATCGGCGTCCCCGCCGCGGGGCTGGTGCGTGCGGAAGCGGCGCGCGCCTTCGCGCCGGACGGGCCCGACGTGCGCGTCCTGCCGCCGGACGCCCTGGGCCTGCTGGCCGTGGCCCGACCCCACGGCCGGCGCCCGGTCGCCGAGATCCTGCTGGACGCGGACGGCGCCCCAAGCGCCCGCACCTTGGCCCAGGAGCTCGCCCGGGCGCTGCGCCGCGAGCTGGCGGCGGCGCCGGGCGCGCGGCTGCTCGCGACCTGCGCGCCGGAGGTGGCGCAGGCCTTCGCGCCTTTGGCGGCCCTGCTCGGCCCGCGCGTGCGCTGGGAGGCGGAGCCTGGACGCGCCCGCTCCAGCCCCCACATACGCGTCCTGTGACCCGCGCCTGTCCCATCTGCACCAAGCCGGCGTCCGCCGAGCACCGGCCGTTCTGCTCGCGCCGCTGCGCCGACCTCGACCTGCGGCTTTGGCTGTCGGACCGATACGTCCTGCCCGCCGCCGACCCGGCGGACGACGGATCCGGGTCGGACGAGGGCTGAACGCGCCCCGTCCGCGCCGCCGCTGGACAGGGCGGTGCGCCCTGGCTAGAACCCGGCCCTCGCCCCGCGCGGGCCTGGGTAGCTCAGTTGGTAGAGCAGCGGATTGAAAATCCGCGTGTCGGTGGTTCGAATCCGCCCCCAGGCACCACGGCGGCG
>CAXSDV010000062.1:0-14724 GCA_964235945.1 uncultured Caulobacteraceae bacterium | reverse complement strand
GCCCGGCGCTCCGCCGCACTCCCCACACCTCCCGCGCCGGTCGGCGGCGGGGGCGCGCGGTCCTGCCTGTTTGCAACCGCGCGCGCAGCGGCCTATCTCGACCCCTCGGTTTTCGAGGTGTGTTCATGAGAGCGGATGTCGAGGCGCTGAGCGCCGACATCGAGCAGAGCGTCGCTCTGCTCAGGAGGCGTCTTTGACTGGGATCCCGCCCTCAGACGCCTGGATGAACTGAACGCCCGGGTCGAGGACCCGACGCTCTGGGACAGGCCCGACGACGCCCAGGCGGTGATGCGCGAGCGCACGCGCCTCGCCTCCGCGGTGGACGCGGTGAAGACGCTCGAACGCGAGCGCGCGGACGCGGTGGAGTTGGCCGAACTCGCCGAGATGGAGGGCGACCCCTCCGTGGGCGACGAGGCGGCCGCCGCCCTGCGCGCGCTGAAGGAGCACGCCGCCCGCGCCGAGCTCGAAGCCCTGCTCTCGGGCGAGGCGGACGCCAACGACGCCTTCGTGGAGATCAACTCGGGCGCGGGCGGCACCGAGTCCGCCGACTGGGCGCTGATGCTCATGCGCATGTACTCGCGCTGGGCGGGCGCCCACGGCATGAGCGTGGAGGTGCTGGAGGAGACGCCGGGCGAGCAGGCCGGCATCAAGTCCGCCACCCTGCAGGTGAAGGGCCCCAACGCCTACGGCTGGCTCAAGACGGAGAGCGGCGTGCATCGCCTCGTGCGCATCAGCCCCTACGACAGCTCGGCGCGCCGCCATACGAGCTTCGCGTCGGTGGGCGTCTCGCCGGTGGTGGACGACACCATCGTCATCGACATCAACCCGTCCGACGTGCGCACCGACACCTACCGGGCTTCGGGCGCGGGCGGCCAGCACATCAACAAGACCGACTCGGCGGTGCGCCTCACGCACATCCCGACCAACATCGTGGTCGCCTGCCAGATGGGCCGCTCCCAGCACCAGAACCGCGAGGAGGCGTGGAAGATGCTGCGCGCCCGCATGTACGAGGCCGAGCTGCAGAAGCGCGAGCAGGCGGCGCAGGCCCTGGCCGACGCCAAGACCGACATCGGCTGGGGCCACCAGATCCGCTCCTACGTGCTGCAGCCCTACCAGATGGTGAAGGACCTGCGCACGGAGATGGAGACCAGCGACACCCAGGGCGTGCTCGACGGCGACCTGGACGGCTTCATGGGGGCGAGCCTGGCCCAGCGCGTGGGCGTGACCCGCGACGAGGCGGAGGCCTGAGCTTGGCGCACGAGGCCGAGCCGGTGGTGGTCTACCACAATCCCGGCTGCGGCACGTCGCGCACGGTGCTGGAGGCGGTGCGGGCGCGCGGGATCGAGCCCCAGGTGGTGCGCTACCTGCAGGCGGGATGGACGCGGGCGCGGTTGCTCATGCTGCTGGACGCGCTGGCCATGCGCCCGCGCGACCTGCTGCGCCCCATCGCCCAGGCGTCGGACCTGGCGGAGAAGGACGACGAGGCCATCCTGGCCGCCATGGTCGCCGACCCCTCGCTGGTCGAGCGCCCCATCGTCACCACCGCCAAGGGCGCCGCGGTGTGCCGCCCCGCCGACCGGGTGCGCGCCCTGTTGTGAGAAGGGGCGGGGACGTCATCCCCGCCCCCCTCCCGCGCGTACATGATGGCGTGCGCCATGTTGACGGCGCCCTCCCATGGGAGACCGCCTCCATGATCCGTCGCTTAGCCGCCGTCCTGGCCCTGTTCTGCTTGGCGCTCTCGCCCGCCCGCGCCGCGTCCACCCCGCCCGGGGCGGCGCCTCCGCCGCCGCGCGGGCTGCAGCAGCTGGTGGTGTCCGGCGGCTGCTTCTGGTGCATGGAGCACGACATGCACCTGCCGGGGGTGGTGTCGGTGGAGCCGGGCTACACCGGCGGACACGTGGCCAACCCGACCTACGAGCAGGTGTCCGGCGAGAACACCGGCCATGTGGAGGCGGTGCGCGTGGTGTTCGACCCCCACCGCACGAGCTACGGCTACCTGCTCAGCCGGTATTGGAAGCTGATCGACCCCACCGACGTCGGCGGCCAGTTCTGCGACCGCGGTTCGAGCTACCGCCCCGCCGTGTTCGTGGCCGACGCCGACCAGCGCCGCCAAGCCGAGCAGTCGCGCGCCGACGCCGCCCGACAGCTCAAGCGCGGAACGATGAAGACGCCCATCCTGCCGCTGGGCCCGTTCTGGCCGGCGGAAAGCTATCACCGCAACTATGCGGTGGTGCACAAACAGGACTACGCCGCCTACCGCCAGGGCTGCGGCCGCGACGACCGGCTGGCGGACGTGTGGGGCGGCCCGCACCCGCCGCATCCCGCCCGGCCCTGGTGGAAGCCGTTCTGAGGCTTAAGGCTCGCGGGCGGCGGCGAGCACCTCGGCGGCGTGGCCGGGCACCTTCACCTTGCGCCAGACGCGCAGGACACGGCCCTGCGGCCCGATCAGGAAGGTGGCGCGGTCCGCCCCCATGTACTTGCGGCCGTACATGCTCTTCTCCACCCACACGCCGTAGGCCTGCATGACCGCGGTGTCCTCGTCCGAGGCCAGCACGAGGTCCAGGCCGTACTTGGCCTTGAACTTGTCGTGGCTCTTCGGCCCGTCCTTGGAGACGCCCACCACCGCCGTTCCCGACGCGGCGAACTCGGGGGCCAGCGCGGTGAAGGCCTGCGCCTGGGACGTGCAGCCGGAGGTGTCGTCCTTGGGGTAGAAGTAGAGCACGAGCCTGGCTCCGGTGAAGTCCGCCAAGCGCGCCCGGCCGCCGCCGTCCGCGGGAAGGTCGAAATCGGGGGCGGCGTCGCCCGGTCGCAGTTCGGTCACGGGGGTGTCTCCTTCGGCTCAGACGGGGCGGACGAGCACGATCTTCTTCTTGCCGGCGGAGAGCTTGACCACGCCCTCGGCGTTGACGTCCGCCAGGGTCACGGCGCGCTGGGCGTCCGCCACGACGGCGTCGTTCAGGCGCAGGCCGCCGCCCTGGGCCAGCCGCCGCGCCTCCCCGCGCGAGCCCGCCAGCCCCGCCACGTCCGCGAACAGCTCCGCCAGGGTCAGGCCGGCCGCGAGGCGGTCGCGGCCGATCTCCACGGTGGGCAGGCCCTGCGCCGAAGCGCCGTCCGCAAAGGCGCGACGCGCGGTCTCGGCGGCGGCGGCGGCGGCCTCCCTCCCGTGCAGGAGCTCGGTGGCCGCGTCCGCCAGCCTGGCCTTGGCGGCGTTGATCTCCGCCCCTTGCAGCGCCTCCAACCGGGCGATCTCGTCCATCGGCAGGTCGGTGAACAGCTTGAGGAAGCGGCCCACGTCCGCATCCTCCGTATTGCGCCAGAACTGCCAGTACTCGTACGGCCCCAGCCGGTCGGCGTTGAGCCAGACCGCGCCGGCGGCGGTCTTGCCCATCTTGGCGCCCGAGCTCGTGGTGATGAGCGGCGTGGTCAGGCCGAACGCCTCGGCGCCGTCCACCCGGCGGATCAGCTCCACGCCGTTGACGATGTTGCCCCACTGGTCGGAGCCGCCCATCTGCAACACCACGCCGTGGCGGCGGCGCAGCTCCAGGAAGTCCACCGCCTGCATCAGCATGTAGTTGAACTCGAGGAAGCTCAGCGGCTGCTCGCGCTCCAGCCGCAGCTTGACGCTGTCGAACGTCAGCATGCGGTTCACGGTGAAGTGCGGGCCGAAATCACGCAGGAACTGGATGTAGCCGAAGCCCGACAACCACTCGTCGTTGTTCACCGTCACCGCGTCGGAGGCGCCCCCACCGAAGCGCACCAGCGGACCGAAGGCGCGCAGCACGCCCGCGATGTTCTGCGTGATGGCCGCGTCGTCCAGCAGGGTGCGCGTGGCGTCACGGCCGGAGGGATCGCCCACCTTGGTGGTGCCGCCGCCCATCACCACCACGGCCTTGTGCCCCGCCTGCTGCAGGCGCCGCAGCATCATGATCTGCACGAGGCTGCCCACGTGCAGCGACGAGGCGGTGGCGTCGAAACCGATGTAGCCCGCGATCGGCCCCGCCGCGGCGCGCGCGTCCAGCGCCTCCAGGTCGGTGGCCTGGTGCAGGTATCCGCGCTCGACGAGAACGCGCACGAGGTCGGACCGGGGCTGGAAGCTCATGGGCGGCGCTGTTAGCACGACCGGGGCCGCCATGAACCTTGCGGGGTCGTTCTCCTATGCGCGTGCTGGGCTTCATGAGCGGCACCTCGCTCGACGCCGTCGACATGGCGGTGATCGAGACGGACGGCGAGACGGTGGCCGCCTTCGGTCCGGCGGGCGAGGCGCCCCTGCCCGAGGCGCTGCGCGCGCGGGTGCTGGAGGCGGTGGCCGCCGGCCGCGGTTGGACTCGCGGGACGCCCGAGCCCGACCTGTTCGCCGAGCTGGAGGACGCGGTCGCCGACCTGCACTACGAGGCGGCCGACGCCTTCCTCCAGGCGCACGGCCTCGCCTGGCGCGACCTCGACCTGGTCGGCTTCCACGGCCAGACCGTGCTGCACGAGCAACCCGAGCCGGGTCGGTCCGACCCGCTGGGCCGCACACGCCAGCTCGGCGACGGGGCGCGGCTGGCGCGGCGGGCGGGCGTGCCCGTCGCCTGGGACTTCCGCAGCGCGGACGTGGCGGCGGGCGGGCACGGCGCGCCGCTGGCTCCGGTCTACCACGCGGCGCTGCTGGCGCGGGCGGGCCTGCCGCCGCCCTCGGCGGTGCTGAACCTCGGCGGGGTGGCCAACCTGACCCTGACGGACGCGGCGGGCGCGCTGACCGCGCTCGACACGGGCCCCGGCAACGGCCTTCTCGACCTCTGGGCCGAGCGCCACGGGCGCGGCCGCTACGACGCGGGCGGGGCCCTGGCGCGCGCCGGCCGGGTGGACGAAGCCGTGCTGGCCGCGCTGATGGCGCACGCCTGGTTCACCCGGCCCGCGCCCAAGTCGCTGGACCGCTACGACTTCGGCCTGGAGCCCGTGGCGCACCTGTCCGCGCCCGACGGGGCGGCGACGTTGACCGCCTTCACCGCCGAGGCGGTGGCGCTCGCGCTGCGCCAGGCGCGCTGGGGCGGGGCGGCGGTGATCGTGGCGGGGGGCGGCCGGCGCAACGGCGCGCTCCTGTCCGAGCTGTCCCTGCGCACCCGCCGCCCCATGCTGACCGCCGAGGCGGTGGGCTGGCGCGGCGACGCGGTGGAGGCCGAACTCTTCGCCTTCCTCGCCGCCCGCACCCTACGGGATCTGCCCGTCAGCTTCCCCGGCACGACGGGGGCGCCCGTGCCGTTGGCGGGCGGCCGCATCTCCCGCCCGGAGCCGGCGTGAGGCGCCGCGGCCTGCTCCTGGCGGCGGTGCTGCTGGGCGCGTCCGCTCCCGTCGCCCGCGCCGCGCCCCCGCCCCCCTCGCCGGAAGTGGTGGTGGACGCGCCCCGCGGCCCGGCGGTCTGGCGCGCGGTGCTCGGCGGCGGCGAACTCGACCTGCTGCCCACTCCGCTCGCCGCCCCGGCGGGCCTGGACTGGAACAGCCGGCGGCTGGAGCTGCTGCTGGCGGGGGCGCGGGTCCTGCTGACGCCCGCCGCCTACGCCCTCGACCAGGAGACCACCCGTCCGCGCCCGGGCGCGCCGCCCCCGCCGGAGCTGGACGCGCGCCTGCCCGCCTCCGTGCGCGACCGGCTGGAGCGCGAGCTCGCGCGGCTCGGCGCATCGCCGCAGGCCTACGCCCGGCTGACGCCGCTGGAGGCGGCCTACCGCCTGCGGAACGACGCTCTCCGCGCCGCCGACCTCGACCCGGCCGAGCCGGACGCGGCGGTCAAGCGCCTCGCACGGCGGGCGGGAACGCCGCTGCGGCCCGTGGCGACCTACCGCGCGGACCTCGGCGTCGACCAGTCGCTCCTGCCGGACGCGCAGGCCGCCCTGTGCCTGGACGGCGCGCTGGACGACGTGGAGCAGGCGCGCGCCCACGGGGGGGACGCGGCGCGCGCCTGGGCGCTGGGCGACGTGCGCGCCTGGCTCGCCCAGTCGCGCCCGCCGCGCACGGCCGTCTGCCTGGACGCGGCGCCCGCCTTCGCGGCGCTGCGCCGGCGCACGCTGGACGACACGGCCGCCGCGGCGCGGGCGGCCCTGGCGCGGGGCGGGCGCACGGTGGTGCTGACGAGCCCCGACCTGCTGCTGCGCCCGGGCGGCCTGCTCGATCGGCTGCGCGCGGCGGGCGCGGTCGTCACGCCGCCGCCGGGAGCGGACGGGTGAGGCGCGCCTTTCCCTCAGTCGGTCAGGCCGTTCATGCGCTGGTCGACGTAGTGGGCGACCTTGGCCTCCACGTCCGCCACGTGGTCCTGCCAGAAGTGGGTGGCCCCCGGCACCAGGTCGTAGGCGATGGAGATGCCCTTCTGGCTGCGCAGCTTGGCCACCATCCGGTCCACGTCCGCGTGGGGCGAGACGGTGTCCGCCGCGCCGTGCAGGATCAGGCCGGAGGCGGGGCAGGGGGCCAGGAAGGTGAAATCGTAGACGTTGGCCGGCGGCGTCACCGAGATGAAGCCGTCCGTCTCGGGCCGGCGCATCAGGAGCTGCATGCCGATGTAGGCGCCGTACTGGTAGCCCGCGACCCAGGTCTGGCTGGCGGTGGGGTTTTCAGCCTGCAGCCAGTCCAGCGCGGTGGCGGCGTCGCCCAGCTCGCCGATGCCGCTGTCGAACTCGCCCTGGCTCTTGCCCACCCCCCGCGAGTTGTAGCGCAGGGTGGCGAAGCCGTGCTTCATGAACACGCGGTAGAGCGCCACGGTCACCGCGTTGTTCATGTGCCCATGGGTCTTGGGGTGCGGGTGCAGGATCAGCGCGATGGGGGCGTTCTCGGTCTTGCCGCGCGAGTACTGCGCCTCGATGCGGCCCGCGGCGCCGCTCAGGATCAGCTCGGGCATGGGGACCTCCTCCGGGCCCAGGCGTGAGAACGTCTCGCAGGGCCGCTTGATTTGTTGACCGGCGGGGTCGGAATTCCTAGATCACCGCGGTCCGCACGAAGGCTCAAGGCCTGCGCGCGGGCGGGGCTTCTAGCACAAGCCGCGCGCGTTCGGGTCCGCGATTTGGCGCACCCCGCGGCGGCCGGGCGCGGTTCATGCGGTTGAGCACGAAAGGGCGCTACGCGGTCATGGCCATGGCCGACCTCGCGCGCCACGGCGCGCAGGGCGCCGTGCGCCTGTCGGAGATCGCCGCGCGCCAGGAGATCAGCCTGGCCTATCTCGAGCAGTTGTTCGCGCGCCTGCGCCGGGCGGGGCTGGTGACGGGGGCCCGCGGTCCCGGCGGCGGCTACCGTCTCTCGGCCACCCCCGCCGCCACCTCCATCGTGTCCATCGTGGTCGCCGCCGACGAGCCGCTGGAGGCTGTGCGCTGCGACGGGCCCGACGGCCACGGCTGCATGACCCGCGGCGAGCGCTGCCTGACCCACGACCTTTGGGACGCGCTGGGCCGCCGCATCGAGGACTATCTCGCCAGCGTCTCGCTGGAGGACGTGGTGGAGGGGCGTTTGCGCCCTGACGCCGCCGCCCGCGCCGCGACTTCCGCGCCCACGCCCGCCCCGGTTCCCGCATGACGCGCGCGCCCGTCTACCTCGACTACGCCGCCAGCGCGCCCGTGCGGCCCGAAGCGGTCGCCGCGGTGGCGCGCGCGCTCGAGTTGGGGGGCAACGCCTCCTCCGTCCACGCCGCCGGCCGCGCGGCGCGCGATCGCGTCGAGCGCGCGCGGGCCTCCGTGTGCGCCTTCCTGGGCGCCGACCGCGAGCGGCTGGTGTTCACCAGCGGCGGGGTGGAGGCCGACAACCTGGCGGTGACGAGCGCCGTGGCGGGTGGGAGCCGGCGGCTGGTGGTCTCGGCCACCGAGCACGTCGCCGTGCCCGCCGCCTGCGCCGCCACCGGCCTGGCGGTCGAGACCTGGCCGGTGGACGGCCGGGGACTCGCCGACCTCGACTGGCTGCGGGGCCGCCTCGCCCGCTGGGACCACGCCGCCGACGGCCGTCCCTTCGTGGCGCTGATGCTCGCCAACAACGAGACGGGGGTCGTCCAGCCCGTCGCCGAGGCCGCCGCCCTGGTGCGCGCCGCCGACGGCTGGCTGCACGTGGACGCGGTGGCCGCCGCCGGCAAGCTCGCCCTCGACCTGGACGCCCTGGGGGCCGACACCCTGGTGGTGGCCGCCCACAAGCTCGGCGGTCCGCAGGGCGTGGGCGCGCTGGCCTGGAGCGAGCGGGTGCGCCCTGTGCGCGCCCTCCACGGCGGCGGCCACGAGCGCGGCTTGCGCGCCGGCACCGAAAACGCCTCGGGCATCGCCGGCTTCGCAGCGGCCGCCGAAGCCGCCGAACGCGACCTGCCGCACATGGCCGAACAGGCCGCTTGGCGCGACGCCGCCGCCGGTCGCCTCAAGGCGCTGGGCGTGCGCGTGGGCGGGGAGGGCGCGCCGCGCACCGCCGCCACGCTCTCCTTGGCCGCCCCCGACTTCCCCTCGCACCTTCAGGTCATGCAGCTCGACCTCGAGGGCGTGATGGTCAGCGGCGGCTCGGCCTGCTCGTCGGGCAAGGTGAAGCCCTCGGGCGTGCTGGCCGCCATGGGATACGGCGACCTGGCCCACGGCGCGCTGCGCGCGTCGGGCGGCTGGGGGACCACCGAGCAGGATTGGCGCCGGTTCGCCGACGCCTGGATCGACATCGCGGCCCGACGGTCGGCGCGCACCCGCGCCACCGCCGCGGCCTGAGGAAAAGATACGCCGCATGGCCGCCGTCAGAGAGACCGTCGACACCGTCGCCGCCCTGGACGTGGACAAGTACGTCCACGGCTTCGTCACCGACATCGAGACCGAGTACGCGCCCAAGGGACTGGACGAGTCCACGGTGCGCTTCATCTCGGCCAAGAAGAACGAGCCCGACTGGATGCTGCAGCTTCGGCTGGAGGCGTTCGCGCGCTGGAAGGCGCTGGAGGAGCCCAACTGGGCCAAGCTCGGCTACGCCAAGGTCGACTACCAGGACCTGTACTACTACGCCGCGCCCAAGAAGAAGCCGCAGCTGGACAGCCTGGACGAGGTCGACCCCGAGTTGCTGGCCACCTACGCCAAGCTCGGCATTCCCCTGCGCGAGCAGGAGGTGCTGGCGGGCGTGAAGCCCGGCCCGCGCGTGGCGGTGGACGCGGTGTTCGACAGCGTGTCGGTGGTGACCACCTTCAAGAAGGAGCTGGAGGCCGCCGGCGTGATCTTCATGCCGATCTCCGAGGCGATCCGCGAGCATCCCGAGCTCGTGCGCCAGTACCTGGGCACGGTGGTGCCGCCCAGCGACAACTACTTCGCCTGCCTGAACGCGGCGGTGTTCTCCGACGGCTCGTTCGTCTACGTGCCGCCGGGCGTGCGCTGCCCGATGGAGCTGTCGACCTATTTCCGCATCAACGCGGAGAACACCGGCCAGTTCGAGCGCACGCTGATCATCGCCGACAAGGGCGCCTACGTCAGCTACCTCGAGGGCTGCACCGCCCCCATGCGCGACGAGAACCAGCTCCACGCCGCGGTGGTCGAGCTGGTCTTGTTGGACGATGCGGAGATCAAGTACTCCACCGTGCAGAACTGGTACCCGGGCGACGCGGAAGGGCGCGGCGGCATCTACAACTTCGTCACCAAGCGCGCCGACTGCCGGGGCGACCGCTCCAAGGTGAGCTGGACGCAGGTGGAGACGGGCAGCGCCATCACTTGGAAGTATCCGTCCTGCATCCTCAAGGGCGACGACAGCCAGGGCGAGTTCTACTCGATCGCCGTGACCAACGGCCGCCAGCAGGCGGACACGGGCACCAAGATGATCCACCTGGGCCGTAACACCAAGTCGCGGATCGTCTCCAAGGGCATCTCCGCCGGGCGCTCGTCCAACACCTACCGAGGGCTCGTTTCCGCGCACCAAAAGGCGCGGGGCGCGCGCAACTTCACCCAGTGCGACTCGCTGCTCATCGGCAAGCACTGCGCCGCCCACACCGTGCCCTACGTGGAGGCCAAGACGGCGGCCGCCACCTTCGAGCACGAGGCCACCACCACGCGCCTGTCCGACGACCAGCTGTTCTACTGCCGGAGCCGGGGCCTCGGCGCGGAGGAAGCGGTGGCCCTCCTGGTCAACGGCTTCGTGCGCGACGTGCTTCAGGAGCTTCCCATGGAGTTCGCCGTCGAAGCCCAGAAACTCGTCGCCGTGAGCCTCGAAGGCTCTGTCGGTTAACAACAAGAATGAACATGCTCTCGATCAACAACCTCCACGTCTCCATCGAAGACAAGGAGATCCTGCGCGGTCTCAGCCTGGACGTGCCCGCGGGCGAGGTGCACGCGGTGATGGGACCCAACGGCGCGGGCAAGTCCACGCTGAGCTACGCCCTGTCCGGCCGCGGCGGCTACGAGGCCACCGCGGGCACGGCGACGCTGGACGGGGAGGACCTGCTGGCGCTCGACCCCAGCGAGCGCGCCGCCCGCGGCGTGTTCCTGTCCTTCCAGTACCCGCTGGAGATCCCCGGCGTGCCCGCGCTCACCTTCCTGCGCACGGCGGTCAACGCCCAGCGCAAGGCGCGCGGCGAGGAGGAGATCGCCGCCCCCGCCTTCCTCAAGCGCGTGCGCGCCGCCGCCGCCGAGTTGAAGATGGACTTCGACATGCTCAAGCGCGGGCTCAACGTCGGCTTCAGCGGCGGCGAGAAGAAGCGCATGGAGATCCTGCAGATGGCCATGCTGGAGCCGCGCCTCGTCATCCTGGACGAGACCGACTCGGGGCTGGACATCGACGCGCTGCGCATCGTCGCCGAGGGGGTGAACGCCATGCGCGCGCCCACCCGCTCCATGCTGGTCATCACCCACTACCAGCGCCTGCTGGACTACATCCGCCCCGACCGGGTGCACGTGCTGGCCGCGGGCCGCATCGTCGCTTCCGGCGGGCCGGAGCTGGCCCACGAGCTGGAGCGAGAGGGCTACGACAAGTACGGCGCGAGGGAGGCGGCATGAGCGTCGTCGAGCTTCGCCGGCCGCAGCCGGAAGCCAAGCCGGTGAACTCCGCCGAGGTGGGCGCCACGCTCAGCGGCGTCGAGGCTGAGGCCGCCCACCCCACCCGCGCCCACCTCGCCCAGGCCATCCGCTCGCGCGACGTGGCCCTCTTGCCCGCGCGGCGCGACGAAGCGTGGCGCTGGACCGACCTGCGCGCCGCCGTGCGCGCCGTACCGCCGGCCTCGCCCGCGGCGGACGCCCCCGCGGGCCCCGGCCCGTTCGCGGCGATCGACGGCGCGCGCGAGTTGCTGGTGCTCAACGGCCGCCGTGCGGACGGCGGCTCCGGCCCCGTGCGCGTGGAGGGCGAGGCGCTGATCGCCCTGCGCTTCGTCTCGCGCACGGACGGCACGGCCCACGCCGCAGACCTCGCCTTCGAGGTCGCCCCCGGCGCCTCGCTGACCGTGCTGGAGAGCTATGAGGGGGAGGGCGCAGGCTACGTCGCCGCCGCCGACCTGTCGTTCCACCTGGGCGAGGGCGCGAGCGTCGAGCGCATCGTCATCCAGGCCGACGCCGCCGACGCGGTCAGCGTCTCCGACGCCGACGTGCGCCCCGCCCCCGGCGCGAGCTTCGCCCAGACCGTGGTCACGGACGGCGCGCGCCTGCAGCGCCACGAGACGCGGCTGGTCCACCCGGGCGAGGGCGCGCAGGTGCGGATGGATGCGGTTTACCTCCTGTCCGGCCGCCGTCACGCGGACCTGACCACCGTGGTCGAGCACCGCGGCCTGGGCGGGTCCACCAGCCAGGTCGCCAAGGGCGTCGCCGCCGACCGCGCCCGCGCCGTGTTCCAGGGCCGCATCGTGGTGGCGGAAGGGGCGGACGGCACGGACGCGCGCCTGCGCCACGACGCGATCCTGCTCAACGACGGGGCCGAGGTCGACGCCAAGCCCGAGCTCGAGATCTACGCGGACGACGTGCAGTGCGCCCACGGCAACACGATCGGCGCCTTGGACGACGAGGTGCTGTTCTACATCCGCTCGCGCGGCGTGCCCGAAATGCAGGCCAAGGCGCTGCTCATGCAGGCCTTCGTCGGCGAGGCGGTGGAGCGCATCGCGCACGAGGGCGCCCGCGCGGTGGTCGCCGCCTGGATCGAGACGCGCC
Source organism: uncultured Caulobacteraceae bacterium (assembly GCA_964235945.1). Lineage (GTDB taxonomy): Bacteria > Pseudomonadota > Alphaproteobacteria > Caulobacterales > Caulobacteraceae > JASLDZ01. The sequence goes on along the minus strand of CAXSDV010000062.1, from coordinate 2,647 downwards.
TGGAGGCGCTCGGCTCATGAACGCCCATGTCCGCCCACCCACGGTCTCGACCTTCGACGTCGAGGCCGCCCGGGCGCAGTTCCCGATCCTATCGCGCCAGGTCAACGGCCGCCCGCTGGTCTACCTCGACAGCGCCGCCTCCGCCCAGAAGCCCCGGGCGGTGATCGACGCCATGGTGGGCGCGATGGAGGGTTCCTACGCCAACGTCCACCGCGGCCTGCACACCCTGGCCAACGAGACCACCGAAGCCTACGAGGCCGCCCGCCGCTCGGTGGCGCGCCTGATCAACGCGCCGTCGGTGGAGGAGGTGATCTTCACCAAGGGGGCCACCGAGGCGATCAACCTCGTGGCCTCCAGCTTCGGCTCGACCTTCGAGGCGGGCGACGAGGTGATCGTCTCCGAGCTCGACCACCACGCCAACATCGTGCCCTGGCACTTCCTGCGTGAACGCAAGGGCGTGGTGCTGCGCTGGGTGCCGTTGCACGACGACGGCTCGTTCGACATGGACGCCTACCGCGCCCTGCTGGGCCCGCGCACGCGCATGGTGGCGCTGACGCACATGAGCAACGTCACCGGCTGGATGTCCGACGGGCCGGCCATCGTCGAGGCGGCGCACGCGGCGGGCGCGGCGGTGCTCCTGGACGGCTGCCAGTCGGTGGTGCACGAGGCGATCGACGTGCAGGCGCTGGGCTGCGACTTCTTCGCCTTCTCCGGCCACAAGCTGTACGGCCCGACCGGCATCGGCGCGCTCTACGCCAAGGCCCACCGCCTGGAGGACATGATCCCCTACCAGGGCGGCGGCGAGATGATCGGCTCGGTGTCCATGGACGTGATCACCTACGCCGCCTCGCCCCATCGCTTCGAGGCGGGCACCCCCGCCATCGTCGAGGCCATCGGCTTCGGCGCGGCCTGCGACTGGCTGATGGCGCAGGACCGCACGGCGATCGCCGCCCACGAGCGCGCGCTTTACCGCCGCGCCAAGGCGGGGCTCGACGGGCTGGACTGGGTGCGCGAGATCGGCACGCAGCCGGACAAGGGACCGACCTTCGCCTTCACCGTGGAGGGCGCCCACGCCCACGACGTGGCGCAGATCCTCGACGGCTACGGCGTGGCGGTGCGCGCGGGCACCCACTGCGCCGAGCCGCTGATGCGCCGCTTCGGCATCACCTCCAGCGCGCGCGCCTCCTTCGCACTTTACAACACCGAGGCCGAGGCCGACGCCTTCGTCGACGCGCTGACCCGCGCGCGGGCCTTCTTCGAGTAGGCATGATGGACGACGCCCCGCACTTACCCGCCGACGACCTCGACCCTTCGGACGAGGACGCCGCGCGCGCCGCGGCCATCGCGCCCGAAGGTGCGGGCGCCTCGCCCGACGCCGTGGCGCAGACGCCGCCCCACGAGGACACGGCGGCGGAGGGGCCCCTCGCCGAGGGCTCGGCCATCCCCCAGGTCGAGCTCGACCGGCTGACCGACGCCATCATCGTCGCGCTCAAGACCGTGTACGATCCCGAGATCCCCGTCGACATCTACGAGCTCGGGCTGATCTACAAGGTGGACGTTTCCGACGACCGCGACGTCCTGGTCGACATGACGCTGACCGCGCCCGGCTGCCCCGTCGCCGGCGACATGCCCGGCTGGGTCGAGGCTGCGCTGGAGAAGATCGACGGCGTACGCTCCGCCCGCGCCCAGCTCACCTTCGAGCCGCCCTGGGACGCGTCGATGATGTCCGAAGAAGCCAAGCTCGAATTGAACATGTTCTGAGGCCCGACATGGAAGCCGCCGTCCAACTCCGCCCCCGCCGCCCCCGCCGCCAGGTGGTGAGCCTGACCGAGCGCGCCGCCGAGCGCGTGCGCGAGGTCATGGCCGCCGCCGACAAGCCCTACGCCGGCCTGCGCGTGGGCGTGAAGAACGGGGGCTGCGCGGGTTCCGAGTACGTCTTCGCCTACGCCGAGGCCGCCGAGCCGCTCGACGAGGTGGTGGAGGACAAGGGCGTGCGCATCCTCATCGAGCCCAAGGCGGTGCTGTTCCTGGTGGGCACGCAGATCGATTACGAGACCACGCGCCTGTCGTCCAAGTTCGTGTTCCACAACCCCAACGAGACGGACGCCTGCGGCTGCGGCGAGAGCGTCACCATCGTTCCCGTCGCGGTGGACGAGCCCGAGGCGGACTAGCACGGGCCGGGGGTGGCGATCACCCGCGAGTGTGAGGCCTTCGCGCTGGAACTCCTGTCGGGGCTTGGGCCGCTGCGGCTCAAGCGCATGTTCGGCGGCGCGGGCCTGTACTGCGACGACCTGTTCTTCGCCCTGCTCGCCGACGAGGCGATCTACATCAAGGCCGACGACGCCAACGAGGCGGCCTTCGTCGCCGAAGCTTGTCCCGCCTTCACCTACGCCGGCAAGAACGGCGAGGTGCTCGCCCTACGCTATCGCCGCCTGCCAGACTCCGCCATGGACGACCCCGACGAAGCCGTCCGCTGGGCCCGCCTGGGCGTGGAGGCGGCGGCCCGCGCCAAGGCGCCGCGCAAGCGGACGGGCCGAGGCCGTTGATCCCCGCAGATGGCCGGCTCGGCGTCCTCCTGGGCGAGGAACGATCCGGGGCCGACATCTGAACGTCGCCTTCGTGACGCGGCGCCCGTGGCGGCTTGCGA
>CAXSDV010000061.1:0-14987 GCA_964235945.1 uncultured Caulobacteraceae bacterium | reverse complement strand
TCTGGATCAGGTCGCCGATGTAGACGATGTTGTCGTTCTTCAGGCAGTTGGCCGAACGGACCGAGAGCTCGAGCTCGTCGACCTTCTTGAGCAGGGCCGGGTTGAAGGGCAGCTCGGGCTTGGCCTCGTCGGAGGCGCGCTGGCGCGGCTCCTCGAAGGTGATGAAGATGTTGAGCTGGTCCTGCAGGATGCGCGAAGCATAGGCCACCGCATCCACCGGCGTCACCGCGCCGTTGGTCTCCACCTCCAGCACGAGCTTGTCGTAGTCGAGCGACTGCCCCTGGCGGGTGGGCTCCACCCGGTAGGCCACGCGCTTGACCGGGCTGTAGAGGGCGTCGACCGAGATCAGGCCGATGGGCGCGTCTTCCGGGCGGGTGCGCTCGGCCGAGACGTAGCCCTTGCCGGTCTGCACCGTCAGCTCCATGCGCACCGACGCGCCGTCGTCCAGCGTGCAGATGACGTGGTTCTTGTCGAGGATCTCGATGTCGGAGACGGCCTCGATCTGGCCGGCGGTCACCGGGCCCGGACCCGTGGCGCGCAGGGTCATGCGCTTGGGACCCTCCGCGTGCATGCGCAGGGCCAGCGCCTTGATGTTGAGCACGATGTCGACGACGTCCTCGCGCACGCCCTCGATGGAGGAGAACTCGTGCACCACGCCGTCGATCTGCACGCCGGTGACGGCGGCGCCCTGGAGGGAGGACAGCAGCACGCGGCGCAGCGAATTGCCGAGGGTCACGCCGAAGCCGCGCTCCAGCGGCTCGGCGATCATGCGCGCCTTACGCGCGCCGTCGCCGCCCACCTCGATCTGCGGCTTCTCCGGGCGGATCAGTTCTTGCCAATTTCTTTCGATCACGGAGCTCTCTCGCGGACGTGGTGCGAGGCGCCCGCGATGGTCGCGGACGCCTCAAGCAGACAGGCGGGACGGTTGGGTCTCAGACCCGGCGGCGCTTGGGCGGGCGGCAACCGTTATGTGGGATCGGAGTCACGTCACGGATAGTGGTGACGGTGAAGCCGGTGGCCTGCAGGGCGCGCAAGGCCGACTCGCGCCCGGACCCGGGACCGGAGACGTTGACCTCCAAGGTCTTCACCCCGTGCTCCATGGCCTTCTTGCCCGCGTCCTCGGCGGCGACCTGGGCGGCGTAAGGCGTCGACTTGCGCGACCCCTTGAAGCCCATGGTGCCGGCGCTCGACCAGGCGATGGCGTTGCCCTGGGCGTCCGTAATCGTGATCATGGTGTTGTTGAACGAGGCGTTCACGTGCGCCACGCCCGAGGTGATGTTCTTGCGCTCGCGCTTCTTGACGCGCTCGGGAGCCTTGGCCATCGCTGTTTTGCCTTACTTCTTCTTGCCGGCGATCGGCTTGGCCGGACCCTTGCGGGTGCGGGCGTTGGTGTGGGTGCGCTGTCCGCGGACCGGCAGGCCCTTGCGGTGGCGAAGCCCGCGGTAGGAGGCGAGGTCCTGCAACCGCTTGATGTTCAGGGTGGTCTCGCGGCGCAGATCGCCCTCCACCGTGTACTCGCGGTCGATGGCCTCGCGGATCTGCAACACCTCGGCGTCCGTGAGCTGGTTCACCCGGCGGCTGTCCTCGATGCCGACCCGGTCCATGATCTCCTTGGCGGTGTGGGAGCCCACGCCGTGGATGTACTGCAGCGCGATCTCCACGCGCTTGTTGGTCGGAATGTTGACGCCTGCGATACGGGCCACGTCGTTGATCTCCTGGTCGCGCGCGTATGGAACGCATGAAAGGCCGGCTCCAGGTCGGGGAGCCGGCGCGGGCGTTCCACGCGTTTCGCGGAAAGCCGATCTTTATAAGTCGAAACCCGTCCGCGTCAACGGGACTCGTGGAACAAGTCCCGTCGACGACGGCTCAGGCGGGCGAGGTCTCCAGGGCGGCGTCGATCTGGCGGGCCACCTCGTCGATGGCGGCCATGCCGTCCACCTGCGCCAGCTTGTTCTGACCCTCGTAGAAGGACACCAGCGGCTTGGTTTGATCGAGATAGGCCTGCAGGCGCGTCTGGAAGGTGGTCGGGTTGTCGTCCGGTCGGCCCTGCGCCTCGAAGCGCCGGGTGATGCGCTCCACCAGCGCGTGGTCGTCCACCTTCAGCCGCACCACCCGGTCCACCGCGCGCCCGCGGCCGGCCAGCAGGATGTCGAGCGCCTGGGCCTGGGCCACCGTGCGCGGGAAGCCGTCGAAGATGGCGCCGCCCGCCGCCTCCGCCGCGTCCAGCCGTTCTTCGATCAGCGCGATGACGATCTCGTCCGAAACGAGACGCCCGGAGTCGACGATGGCCTTCACGCGCCGGCCGAGCTCGCTCTGGGCGGCGATGGCCGCGCGCAGCATGTCCCCCGTGGAGAGCTGCACCATGCGCCGCTGGCTCACCAGCCGCTGGGCCTGGGTGCCTTTTCCCGCGCCGGGCGGGCCGAACAGGATCAGGTTCACGCGCGCCCCCGCCCGCTCAACGCGCGCCGCGCAGCGCAGCGCCGCCGCGGGCGCCTCCGCGCAGCTTGGACTTGCGGATCAGCCCCTCGTACTGGTGGGCCAGGAGGTGGGACTGAATCTGCGCCACCGTGTCCATGGTCACCGTCACCACGATCAGGATGGACGTGCCGCCCAGGTAGATGGACGGGCCGAGCGCGTTGGTCACCACCTCCGGCAGAATGCACACGGCGGTGATGTAGGCCGCGCCGATCACCGTCAGCCGCGTCAGCACATAGTCGATGTGGGTGGCGGTGTTCTTGCCGGGGCGCACGCCGGGGATGAACCCGCCGTGCTTGCGCAGGTTCTCCGCCGTCTCCTCCGGATTGAACTGGATGGAGGTGTAGAAGAACGAGAAGAAGATGATCAGCGCCGCGTAGAACACGATGAACAGCGGCTGTCCGTGCTGCAACTGGCCCACGGCCCCCGGCAGCCACTTGGCCCAGGGCGGCAGGTTGGCGCTGGCGAGGAAGCCCATCACCGTGGTCGGCAGCAGCAGGAGCGAGCTGGCGAAGATGGGCGGGATCACCCCGGCCGTGTTGATCTTCAGCGGCATGAACGAGCTCTCGCCGCCGTACATGCGGTTGCCCTGCTGGCGCTTGGGATACTGGATCAGGAGCCGCCGCTGGCCGCGCTCGCAGTAGACGATCGCCAGCACCACGCCCACCGCGAGGGCCAGGATGACGAGCAGCACGAGCGGGTTGATCGCCCCGGTCTGCGCCAGGGAGAGCAACCGCCCCACCGCCCCGGGCAGGGCCGAAACGATGCCGGTGAAGATGATCAGGCTGGTGCCGTTGCCCACGCCGCGGGCGGTGACCTGCTCGCCCAGCCACATGAGGAACAGGGTGCCGCCCGTCAGCGTCGCCACCGTGGAGACCACGAAGAACAGGCCCGGCTCCGTCACCAGGTGCGGCGTGTTCTGCAGGCCCATGGCGATGCCGAAGGACTGCACCACCGCCAGCAGCACGGTGAGGTAGCGCGTATACTGGTTCAGCGACTTGCGGCCGGCCTCCCCCCCCTCCTTCCGAAGCTTCTCCCAGGGGCCGTAGATGGTGGCCATGAGCTGCACGATGATGGACGCGGAGATGTAGGGGGTGACGTTGAGCGACAGGATCGCCATGCGCGCGACCGCACCCCCCGAGAACATGTTGAACATGCCCAGTATGCCCTTCGCCTGGCCGGAGAAGGCGTGCTGGAAGGCGGCCGCGTCGATGCCGGGGATCGGGATGTAGGTGCCCACCCGGTACATGATCAGCGCGCCCAGGGTGAACCACAGGCGCTTGTGCAGGTCCGTCGCCTTGGCGAAGGCCCCGGCGTTCATGTTGGCGGCGAGCTGTTCGGCGGCGGAGGCCATGGCGCTCTCAAGACGTAGCTGAGGCGCAAGACATAGGACGCGGCGGGCGGCCTGTCACGCGCGGGAGGGTCGGCCCGAAACCAGGGGCCGACATGCGACGGCCGGTCGCGGGGGGGCCGCGGCCGGCCGTGGAGGAGCGAGCGCGCGCAGGCCTCAGGCCTCGGCGACCTCGGCCTTGGGCTTGCGGGTCACGGTGAGCACCCCGCCCGCCGCCTCGACGGCCGCGCGCGCGCCGGCGCTGGCCGACTCGACCGTCAGGGTGAGCGCGCCCGTCACCTGGCCTTCACCCAACAGGCGCACGCCGTCCTTGGCGCGGCGGATCACGCCGGCGGCCACCAGGGCTTCGGCGTCGATGGCGGCGCCCGCCTGCAGGCGGCCGGCCTCGATCGCCTGGGCGATGCGCCACAGGTTGACCTCCGCGTACTCGCGGCGGTTCGGCTTGTTGAAGCCGCGCTTGGGCATGCGCATGTGCAAGGGCATCTGGCCGCCCTCGAAGCCGTTGATGCCGTGGCCGGTGCGCGAGGTCTGGCCCTTGACGCCACGGCCGCCGGTCTTGCCCTTGCCGGAGCCTTCCCCGCGGCCGACGCGCATGCGCTTCTTGTGGGCGCCGGCGTTGTCGGCGAGTTCGTTGAGCTTGGTCACGGGCCTTCTCCTGGGGAGGTTGCGCCGGGTCCGCAACGGACCCGACTCGGCGGGGGGTGGACGTGCAGCCGCCCCGCGCGGGTGCGCGGGGCGGCTGCGGACGGGTTTAGCTCAGACCGGTCGAGGACGAAAGGCGCTCAGGCCTTCGGCTCGACCACGGCCACCATGTGGGCGACCTTGGCGATGGCGCCGCGGATGGCGGGCGTGTCCTCGAGCTCGACCTCGCGGCCGATCTTGTTGAGGCCCAGGCCCTTGAGCGTCGCGCGCTGGTGCGCGGGACGACGGATGGGGCTGGCGGTCTGACGAACGGTGATGGTCGCCATGCTCAGCCCTCCAGTGCGGCGGGATCGCTCGCGCCGTCCTGGCGCGAACCGACGATCTCGCTGACCTTCTTGCCCCGCTTGGAGGCGATCTGGCGGGGCGAGCTCTGCGCCTTGAGGGCGTCGAAGGTGGCGCGGATCATGTTGTAGGGGTTGGACGAGCCGACCGACTTGGCCACCACGTCCTGGATGCCCAGAGTCTCGAGCACCGCGCGCATCGGGCCGCCGGCGATCACGCCGGTGCCGGGGGGCGCCGCGCGCAGCATCACCTTGCCCGCGCCGTGACGGCCCGCGCCGTCGTGGTGCAGGGTGCGGCTCTCGCGCAGCGGCACGCGGACCATGGTCTTCTTGGCCTCTTCGGTGGCCTTGCGGATGGCCTCGGGCACTTCGCGCGCCTTGCCGTGGCCGAAGCCGACGCGGCCCTTGCCGTCGCCGACCACCATCAGGGCGGCGAACGAGAACCGGCGTCCGCCCTTCACGGTGGCGGCCACGCGGTTGATGTGCACCAGCTTCTCGACGACATCGCTGTCGCCGTCCTCGCGGTCGCGAGGCCGGCGGTCGCGGCCGCCTTCGGGGGGACGAGCCATGTTGCTGCTACCTCAGAAGTTCAGGCCGGCTTCGCGCGCGGCGTCGGCCAGGGCCTTGACCCGGCCGTGATACAGGTATCCGCCGCGGTCGAACACCACGTCGGTGACGCCGGCCGCCTTGGCGCGCTCGGCGACGAGCTTGCCCACGGCTTCGGCGGCGGACTTGTCGGAGCCCTTCTCCGGCACGCCCTCACCGCTCTCCAGCGAGGAGGCGGCGGCGAGGGTCACGCCCTGGGCGTCGTCGATCACCTGGGCGGAGATGTGTTTGTCGGAGCGGAACACCGACAAGCGGGCGCGGCCGGCGCCCACCTTCTTCAGGCGGGTGCGGTTGCGCTGGGCGCGGCGGTCGTGGGATTCGCGAGGGGTGAGCGCCATGGCCTACTTCTTCTTGCCTTCCTTGCGGCGGACTTTCTCGCCCTGGTAGCGCACGCCCTTGCCCTTGTAGGGCTCGGGCGGACGCAGCCGACGGATCTTCGCCGCGATTTCACCCACCGCCTGCTTGTCGACGCCCGAGATCCTGATCTCGACCGGGCGCGGCACCACGAAGGTGATGCCTTCCGGCGGCGGCACGTCCACGTCGTGGCTGAAGCCGAGCGACATGGAGAGCGCCTGGCCCTTCAGCGCCGCGCGGTAACCCACGCCCACCAGCTCCAGCGTCTCCGAGTAACCCTCGGTGACGCCCTGGACCATGTTGGACACCAGGGTGCGCGACAGGCCCCACATGGCGTTGGCGCGCTGGCTCTCCTCGCGGGGCGTGAAGGTCAGCTGGCCGTCGGCTTGGGCCACCTCGATCTCCTCGGGGGCGGTGTAGGCGAGCTGGCCCTTGGGGCCCTTCACCGTGACCGACTGGCCGGCGAGGGTGACGTTCACCCCCGACGGCACGGAAATAGCCTTCTTTCCAATACGGGACATCGGCTGTTCCTCAGTACACGCGGCAGAGGACTTCGCCGCCGACGTTCTCGGCTTTGGCGGCGGTGTCGCTCATCACGCCCTTGGGCGTGGACAGGATGGAGATGCCGAGGCCGTTGCGCACGGGCTTCAGGTCCTTGATGGACGAGTAGACCCGGCGGCCCGGCGTCGACACCCGGCTGATCTCCGCGATGACCGGCTGGCCGTCGAAGTACTTCAGCTCGATCTCGAACTCGGGGTGGGCCCCCTCATGCTCGATCAGGGCGTAGCCGCGGATGTAGCCTTCGTCCTGCAGCACGTCGAGCACGCGGCGGCGCAGGGTGGAGGCGGGGGTGCGCACCGAGGAACGCTGGCGCTGAGCCGCGTTCTTGATGCGGGCGATCATGTCGCTCAAGGGATCGTTGAAGGACATAGGTTCCCTCCCCTACCAGCTCGACTTGACGAGGCCGGGGATCTGCCCCGCGGAGCCGAGCTCGCGAAGCGCGATGCGACTCATCTTCATCTTGCGGTACACGGCGCGCGGGCGGCCGGTCACGTCGCAGCGGTTGCGGTAGCGCACCGGCGAGGAGTTGCGCGGCAGCTCGGCGAGCTTGAGGCGCGCGTCGAAGCGGTCCTCCAGCGCGCGGCTCTCGTCATTGGCGATCGCCTTCAGCTCGTCGCGCTTGGACGAATACTGCTTGATCAGCTTTGCGACCATCTTGTTGCGGTTGACCGCAGACTTCTTAGCCATTGTCCTGGTTCCTTCCCGCTCAGTTCGTGAACGGGAACTGGAGCTCTTTCAGAAGCGCCTTGGCTTCCGCGTCGCTCTTGGCCGTGGTGCAGACGACGATGTCCATGCCCCACATCTGGTCGATCTGGTCGTAGTTGATCTCGGGGAACACGATGTGCTCCTTGAGACCCATGGCGTAGTTGCCGCGGCCGTCGAAGGCCTTGCCGTTCAGGCCGCGGAAATCCTTCACGCGCGGCAGCGCGATGGTGACCAGGCGGTCGAGGAACTCGTACATGCGGTCCTTGCGCAGGGTGACCTTGGCGCCGATCACCATGCCTTCGCGCAGCTTGAACTGGGCGATCGACTTGCGGGCGCGGGTCTGCACGGGCTTCTGGCCCGCGATCTGGGTGAGGTCCTTCACCGCCGCCGCGACCTTCTTGGAGTCGGCGACGGCCTCGCCGATACCCATGTTGATCACGATCTTGTCGAGCTTAGGCACCTGCATCTCGTTTGTGTAGCCGAACTGCTCGCGCAGGGCCTGACGGATGCGGGACTTGTACTCGCCCTTGAGGCGCGGCTCGTAGGCCTGGCCCTCGGGAGCTTCGGTGGTTTGCACGTCAACCATGGATCACCTCGCCGGTCGTCTTGGCGAACCGGACCTTCTTGCCCTCTTCCATGCGGAAGCCGACGCGGGTGGGCTTGCCGGCGGAGTCGACCACCGCGACGTTCGAGACGTGCACGGAGGCTTCCTTGCTCTTGATGCCGCCCTGGGGATCGCCCTGGCTGGCCTTGGTGTGGCGCTGGACCATGTTGAGGCCCTCCACCATCACGCGCTCGTCCTTGGGCATGACCTTGAGAACCTGGCCCTGCTTGCCGCGGTCCTTGCCGGTCAGCAGGACGACCCGGTCGCCCTTCTTGATCTTGGCGGCCATCAGATCACCTCCGGAGCCAGGCTGATGATCTTCATGTGGTTCTTCGCGCGCAGTTCGCGAGGGACCGGCCCGAAGATGCGGGTGCCGACGGGCTCGTTCTGCTTGTTCACGATCACCGCCGCCGACTTGTCGAAGCGGATGGTCGAGCCGTCGCGGCGCGCGATATCCTTGGCGGTGCGCACGACGATGCAGCGCACGACGTCGCCCTTCTTCACGCGGCCGCGCGGAATGGCTTCCTTGACGGAGGCGACGATGATGTCGCCCACGCCCGCATACCGGCGCCCGGCACCGCCGAGCACCTTGATGCACATGACCCGGCGCGCGCCCGAATTATCGGCGACGTCCAGGTTAGTCTGCATCTGGATCATGGTTCAGGCTTCCTTTACGCGGAGGCCGAGGCCGTGTCGCCCTTGGGCAGCACTTCCCAGGTCTTCGTCTTCGACTTCGGGGCGCACTCCACGATGCGGGCGAGCTCGCCCTCACGGTAGGTGTTGGCCTCGTCGTGGGCATGATATTTCTTGGACCGGCGCACGGTCTTCTTCATCACCGGGTGCAGAAAGGTCCGCTCGACCTTCACCACCACGGTCTTGTCGCCCTTGTCGGAGACGACCACGCCTTCGAGGATTCGCTTAGGCATCGCAGGACTCCCTTCAGGCCTTGGCGGACTTGGCGCGCATCACGGTCTTGATGCGGGCGATGTCCTTGCGGATCTGGTCGACCCGGTGGGTCTTCTCCATCTGGCCGGTCGCCGCCTGGAAGCGCAGGTTGAACTGCTCCTTCTTCAGGTTGAGGAGATTGTCGGTCAGCTGGTCGGGGGTGAACCCGCGCACGTCGTCGATCTTCATCAGGCGGCCTCCGCCGTGTTTTCCACCAGCACGCCGGCGTCGAGACGGGTGACCACCTTGACGCGGATCGGCAGCTTGGCGGCACCCAGCGCGAGCGCCTGGCGGGCCACGTCGTCCGGCACGCCGTCGATCTCGAACATGATCCGGCCGGGGGCGACGCGCGCCGCCCAGTACTCGATCGAGCCCTTGCCCTTGCCCATGCGGACTTCGGCCGGCTTGTCCGAGACCGGCAGGTCCGGGAAGATGCGGATCCACACCCGGCCCTGGCGCTTCATCTCGCGGGTGATCGCGCGGCGGGCCGCCTCGATCTGCCGCGCGGTGATGCGCTCGGGCTCCAGGGCCTTCAGGCCGTAGGCGCCGAAGTTGAGCGCCGAGCCGCCCTTGGTGGCGCCGTGGATGCGCCCCTTGAACTGCTTGGCGTAGCGGGTCTTCTTGGGTTGAAGCATGGTGTGCGCTCTTACGCCGGGGGCTGGTCGCGGTCGCCGCCGGAGGGGCGACGGTCGCGGCGCGGCCCGCGGTCACGGTCGCGGCCTTCGGAGGAGGACGGGCCCTGGGCCTCGCCGGCCCAGCGCTTGTCCTGCGCCATGGGATCGTGCTCCAGCACCTCGCCCTTGAAGATCCACACCTTCACGCCGATGATGCCGTAGGTCGTCTTGGCCTCGGTGAAGCCGTAGTCGATGTCGGCGCGCAGGGTGTGCAGCGGCACGCGACCTTCGCGATACCACTCCATCCGAGCGATCTCGGCCCCGCCCAGGCGACCCGACACGTTGATGCGGATGCCCTTGGCGCCCAGGCGCACCGCGCTCTGGATGGAGCGCTTCATGGCGCGGCGGAAGGCGATGCGGCGCTCGAGCTGCTGGGCGATGCTCTCGGCCACCAGCTGGCTGTCCACCTCGGGCTTGCGCACCTCGACGATGTTGAGGCTGACCTCGCCCTCGACCATGGCGGCCAGGTCGCGGCGCAGCACCTCGATGTCGGCGCCCTTCTTGCCGATGATCACGCCCGGGCGTGCGGCGTAGATGGTCACGCGGCAGCGCTTGTGCGGGCGCTCGATGATGATGCGCGACACGCCCGCCTGGTTCAGGCGCTTCTTCAGCATGGCGCGAAGCTTGATGTCCTGGTGCAGGAGCTTGGCGTAGTCCTGGCCGTCGGCGAACCAACGGCTGTCCCAGGTGCGGTTCACGCCGAGGCGCAGACCGATCGGATTGACCTTCTGTCCCATCAGGCGGGCTCCACTTCGCCGCCGAGCTCGCGGACCACCACGGTGATCTCGGAGAACGGCTTCTCGATGCGCGCGGCCCGGCCGCGGGCGCGGGCCGAGAAACGCTTCATCATCAGGTTCTTGCCCACGTAAGCCTCGGACACGATCAGGCTGTCGATGTCCAGGTTGTGGTTGTTCTCGGCGTTGCTGATCGCCGAATACAGCGCCTTGCGCACGTCCAGGGCGATGCGCTTCCTGCTGAACTCGAGCTCGTTCAACGCGCGCTGCACCGGCAGGCCGCGGATGCTCTGGGCCACGAGGCCCAGCTTGCGCGGGCTGGTGCGCAGGTTGACGACCTTGGCCATGGCCGAGGTCTCGCCCACGCGACGGCCTTTCGATTGCTTGGCCATCTTACTTCCTCTTGGCCTTCTTGTCGGCCGAGTGGCCGTAGAAGGTGCGGGTGGGCGAAAACTCGCCCAGCTTCATGCCGACCATGTCTTCCGACACCAGCACCGGCACGTGCTTCTGGCCGTTGTACACGCCGAAGGTCAGGCCCACGAAGTTGGGCATGATGGTCGAGCGGCGCGACCAGGTCTTGATCACGTCCTTGCGGCCGGAGTTCTGCGCGGTGTCCGCCTTGTCGAGCAGATAACCGTCGACGAACGGACCTTTCCAGATGGAGCGGGTCATCAGCGGGAGCCTTTGCGCACGTGGCGCGAACGGATGATGAACTTGTCGGTCTCTTGGTTGGTCCGCGTCTTGCGGCCCTTGGTCGGCTTGCCCCAGGGGGTGACCGGGTGACGGCCGCCCGAGGTCTTGCCCTCGCCGCCGCCGTGGGGGTGGTCGACGGGGTTCATGGCCACGCCGCGCACGTGAGGGCGGAAGCCCATATGGCGCTTGCGGCCGGCCTTGCCCAGGCTCTCGTTCATATGGTCGGGATTGGAGACCGCGCCCACCGTGGCCATGCAAGCGTCCTGCACCATGCGCAGTTCGCCCGATCCGAGGCGAATCTGCGCGTAGCCGGCGTCGCGGCCCACGAGCTGGGCGTAGGTCCCGGCCGAGCGGGCCATCTGCGCGCCCTTGAGCGGCTTCATCTCCACATTGTGGATGATGGTGCCGATGGGCATGGAGCGCAGGGGCATGGCGTTGCCCGGCTTCACGTCCACGCGCTCGCCGGCCACCACCTGGTCGCCCACCGCCACGCGCTGGGGAGCCAGGATGTAGTTCAGCTCGCCGTCGGCGTAGCGCACCAGGGCGATGAAGGCCGACCGGTTGGGGTCGTACTCCAGCCGCTCCACGGTGGCGGGCACGTCGAACTTGCGCCGCTTGAAGTCGATCTGGCGGTACAACCGCTTGGCGCCGCCGCCGCGGAAGCGGACGGTGATGCGGCCGTTGTTGGAGCGGCCGCCCTTGGAGGTCAGGCCCTCCACCAGCGACTTCTCGGGCCGGCCCTTGTGCAGCTCGCTCTTGTCCACCAGCACGAGCTGGCGGCGGCCGGGCGAGGTCGGGTTGAAAGTCTTCAATGCCATGGCGTCAGAGACCCGTCGTCACGTCGATGGACTGGCCCTCGGCCAGCGTCACGATCGCCTTCTTCACGTCGGAGCGGCGACCCTTGACCCCGCGGAAGCGCTTGGTCTTGCCTTCCTGGATCAGCGTGTTGACCTTGGTCACCTGCACGGAGAACAGGGCCTCGACCGCCGCGGCGATCTCGTCCTTGCTGGCGTCCGAAGCGACCTGGAACACGACCTTGTTGAGCTCGGAAAGCACCGTGGCCTTCTCGGTGATGTGGGGCGCCAGGATCACGTCGTAGTGGCGGGCGGTGGGGTTGGCCATCACGCGGCCTCCTGCGTCTGGGCCGGCGCCTCGGTGGAGAAGCGCTGCTCGATGGCCTCGATCGCCGCGCGCGTCAGCACCAGCGTGTCGCGGCGCAGCACGTCGTAGACGTTGAGGCCGGCGTTCGGCAGCACGTCCACGCGCGGGATGTTGCGGGCGGCGAGCTTCAGGTTGGTGTCGACCTCGGGGCCGGCGATCACCAGGGCGTTGGTCAGCCCCAGCCTGTCGAAGCGGGCGCGCAGGGCGGCGGTCTTGGGCTCGGACACGACCGCGGCGTCCAGCACCATGATCGATCCGGACAGCGCCTTGGACGACAGGGCGTGGCGCAGGGCCAGGGCCCGCACCTTCTTGGGCAGGTCGACCGCGTGGCTGCGGTTGATCGGCCCGAACACCTTGGCGCCGCCCACGAACTGCGCGGCCTTGCGCGAGCCGTGACGGGCGCCGCCGGTGCCCTTCTGCTTGTACATCTTCTTGCCGGTGCGGGCGACTTCGTTGCGCGTCTTGATCTTGTGGGTGCCGGCGCGCCGCTTGGCGAGCTGCCACACCACGCAACGCTGCAGGATGTCGGCGCGGATCTCGGTCAGGCCGAAGATCGCATCCGAGAGCTCGACCTCGCCGGCGGCGGCGGCGTCGAGGTTGACGACGTTGAGCTTCACGCCTCGCCCCCTTGTTCGGTGGTGGCCTCGGCGGGAGCCGAGGTGGACGCTTCCGCGGCCCCATCTGCGCTTTGGACGGCGCGGAAGGCGCCGGGGACGGGCAGGCCTTCGGGGGCCGCCTTCTTCACCGCGTCGCGCACCTTGACGAAGGAGCCCTCGGACCCGGGCACGGCGCCCTTGATCATGATCAGGCCCCGCTCCGCGTCGATGCGGAACACGGTGAGGTTCTGGGTGGTGACCGTCTCGACGCCGAGGTGGCCGCCCATCTTCTTGTTCTTGAAGGTTTTGCCGGGATCCTGGCGCTGGCCGGTGGAGCCCAGCGCGCGGTGGCTCAGCGACACGCCGTGGGTGGCGCGCAGGCCGCCGAAGTTCCAGCGCTTCATGCCGCCGGCGAAGCCCTTGCCGATGGTCACGCCCTGGATGTCGACCTTCTGGCCGGGGAGGAAGTGATCGGCGGTGAGCTCGGCGCCCAGCTCGATCAGCATGTCCTCGCCCGAAACGCGGAACTCGGTCACTTCGGCCTTGGGCTCGACCAGCGCCTTGGCGAACTGGCCGCGCAGGGGCTGGGCGGTGTTCTTGGCCTTCTTCTTGCCGGCGCCCAGCTGGACGGCGACGTAGCCGTCCTTGTCGATGGTGCGCTGGCCGGTGACCTGGCAGCCCTCGAGGGCGAGCACGGTGACGGGCACGTGGGCGCCGGACTCGTCGAAGAAGCGGGTCATGCCGAGCTTCTTGGCGAGGACGCCGGTGCGGCGGTGAGCGTGTGTGGGCATGGTGGTCGGCCGCTCAGATCTTGATTTCGACGTCGACGCCGGCGGACAGGTCGAGCTTCATCAGCGCGTCCACCGTCTGCGGGGTGGGGTCGACGATGTCGAGCACGCGCTTGTGCGTGCGGATTTCGAACTGTTCACGGGACTTCTTGTCGACGTGGGGCGAGCGGTTCACCGTGAACCGCTCGATGAGGGTGGGCAGCGGGATCGGCCCGCGCACCGTGGCGCCCGTACGCTTGGCCGTTTGCACGATCTCGCGGGTGGAATGATCCAGCACGCGGTGATCGAAGGCCTTGAGCCGGATGCGGATGTTCTGACGATCCATATCGCTTCCAAATTACCGCGGTCGCCTCGCAGCGCCCCACGCCTGAACAGTTCAAAGACCACGGGGCCGGACGACCCCAACGCATCCCGAACGCAGAAACCCGTCCCCGAGCCCCGGCTTCACGAGATACGCAAAAACGAAAAGGCCGCCGCGGCTGAAGCCGCCTCGGCCTGAAGCCCTAGCCCGCCGGGTGGGCGGGGTCGGACCCGTTTGAGCGAACCGCGTCTGACGCCTTCGCGCCACAGCCGATTCAACGGAGGACGGGTGGATACCTCCCGCCCCGCTCCGCGTCAAGCGGCGTGGAACTTCAGCGCCCGCCCACGGTGATCTCGCCCGAGCCCGCCGAAGCGCGGCTCACCGGGCCCGTCACACGCGCGACGTGGATGTCGCCCGAGCCCGCCGTGCGCGCCGAAAGACTGCCCGCCTCGCCGTTGAACACGAAGTCCCCTGAGCCCGCGGTCTCCACCTGCACGGCGGGGACGCGGCCCGCGGCGATGTGGACGTCGCCCGAGCCCGCGATGGAGGCCTGCACGGGGCCGTCCACCCGGCCGGCCACCACGTCGCCCGATCCGGCGAGCCGGGCCTCCAAGCGGCCGGACACGTGCTCGAGCCTGACGTCGCCGGAGCCGGCCATCTGCAGAACCGCCGGTCCGGCCACGGCGCCCAAGGTCAGGTCGCCCGAGCCGTGGGAGCTCCAGCCCAGCTCTCCCGCCGTTTGGGCGTGGACGTCGCCGGAGCCGTCGTCCTGCGCGGTCAGCGCTTCGCGCACGGGGGCGACGCGCCAGTCGCCGCAGCCGGCGTTGGACAGGGTCAGACGGCGGCTCGGCCCGACCTCGCCCCACACCGCCTCCCCACCCGCGACCTGCGTCGCCAGCGGTACGCGGGCGGTGACCACGGGCAGCCGGTCGAAGGGGACGCGGCCCACCCCGCGCACGTCCACCGTAATGAGCGGCAGACGCCCGTTCACGTTGAGGTCCGCGCCCCGGCACGCGCCGATGCGGCCGCGCAGGCCGCCGTCGAGCACCACCGTCGAGCCCTCGCGACGCACGGCCAGGGCCGGCAGGCGCGGGTCGCCGGGAGTGACGGTGACGGCGACGTCCGCGCGCGCCTCGGGGATCACCACCAGCCGCGCCGCCGCGTGCTCCACGCGCACGCCCGGGTCGGCGAGGGCCTGCCCGGCTACGAGGAGGGCGGTCGCCAGGGCGGCGGCTGGGAGAAGGGCGGGGGCGGACGACATGCGGAGGCTCCTGACGGCTCGGCGCCAGGGTGACCGCCCGCGTGGCCCGCGTCAGCTTAACTCGCCGTCATGCGTCGGCGAAGATGCACGAAGCGTCCCGATTTCGGGACGCGGGCAGCCCGCAATGTCCAGCCGAAATATCCCGGTCCGTCCAGGTGTGCGAAAGGCCCCGCCGGTCGCCCGGCGGGGCCTCGT
>CAXSDV010000060.1:0-15149 GCA_964235945.1 uncultured Caulobacteraceae bacterium | reverse complement strand
TCAGCCACCCCGGCCTCGCAATCCGATCCTTCGGTGAAGTCAGGCATGGCGCCCACGCCGACGCTCCACTAACATTCCACCCGGATCATCCCGTGGGGGCAGGCCAAGACTCAAGACTCCCCGTGAACCCCCTCGCGAGTCACACCGGTCGGCATCTGCTCTAGCAGCCAACTGAGCGTCGCCTTTCCCGGAGGATGCCAAGCCGACTTTTGGCGCATATTAACCGCCCATTGAACAATCTCCACTCGGCGTAGCCGCACCTGTCCGATTTCGGGGAACCTGAAGTTGTTCGCCTGCGCAGCTTTTACGTTTCAATCATGGGCGCGCTCCCTTGAAGGTCGCGACGCGTAGGATGTAAATCCCCACGCCGAAGACGACGAGGGCCGTGGTGAGCGGGTTCAGCCAGCGGTCGAGCAGCGTGAAGCGGCTCTGAAGGAGAGCGCCGGCTCCGGTGAGCAGTGCGCACCAGATCAGCGATCCCAGCGACGACCATATGAGGAACGGAACGAAGGGCATGCCCGACACTCCGGCCGGGATGCAGATCACGCCGCGGACCCCCGGGAGGGTGCGGCCGACGCAGACGGCGAGGGCTCCGTACCGCTCGAACCAGCCGTGGGCGCGGCGCAATTCGCCTGGGGTGAGCGTGAGCCAGCGCCCGTGGCGCTCGCTCCAGCGGGTCATCCGCTCGAGGCCGAGCCAGCGGCCGAAGCCGTACCAGGCGACGGCGCCTACGGTGGAGCCCAAGGTCCCGACGAGGACGACCGCGACAAAGCTGAGGTGACCCAGCGCCGCCTCGAAGCCGGCCATGGGCATGATGATCTCCGAGGGGATCACCGGCACGAGGTTCTCCACCAGCATCAGCAGGAACACGCCCCAAACGCCTCCGCCCGCGATCAGCCGGGTGATCAGGTCGAACACGACACGCCCTCGCCGGGGAGTCTGGCGATTTTCGAACGGGTCATGAGGCCTCGACTTGCCGAGGCTGACGAGAGGCCCCGTTTGAACTGACGCCGCGGGCGCGTGTTCTCCGCAAGGCGAGACGTGCGCGCGGGGGCAGGCTCAGGACATGGGGGAGGGCGCGGGGTCGGGGAAGCCTGGAAGCGCCCCTTCGCTTCTCGAGACCTACCTGCGCGAGCGCGACGACCTCGTCCGGGCGTTCGCCCCGAGGCTGCGGTGCCGCACGGCGGCCGAGGACCTCATCCAGGAGCTGGGGCGTCGGCTTCTCGAGACGCCCCCCTCCGTCGAGATCGACAGGCCCTCGGCCTACCTGTTCCGCACAGCTCACAACCTGATGCTCGACCTCCGGCGGTCGGAGGGCCGGGAGCGTCGCCGCGAGGGCTGGGTGGTCGAGCATCAGGTCGCGCTCGGCGGCGGCGGCGTTCTGGCGGCGGACGAGGCGAGCCCCGAGCAGGCGGCGAGCGCGCGCGAAGCCTTGCGGCGGCTCGCCGCGGAAGTGGCCCGGCTGCCGGCCAAGCCGCGCCTCGCCTTCGAGCTTCACAAGCTGAGGGGGCATAGCCACGCGCAGACGGCTCGCTTGATGGGGATCTCCCGCAGCGGCGTCGAGAAACATATGATGGCGGCGCTGAAGCTCCTGACCGCGAGGCTCTCGTGAGCGGCCTCGACACACTGGGCGCCGCCCCCACACTGGGCGCCGAAGCCGCCGCCTGGGTCGTGCGTCTGGCGGTCCAGCCCGTCGCCGAGGCGGACTGGACCGCCTTCCGGCTCTGGCTGAGCAGCGAACGCGGCGCGCGGGGCGCTTACGATCGCGCGCTGGAGGTGTGGCTGACGCCGCCGGAGGTCGTCGCCCTTCCTTCCCCGCCCGCGGCCGGCGCCTTCACGCCGCGGCGATGGGCCCTGGCGGCGAGCCTCGCCTTGGTGGCGGTGATCGGCGCGGCGGCGACCGGCCCCTTACTGCTGCGGTCCGCGACCGGCTCCGTCCTGGAGACGCGGCCCGGTGAGCGACGCAGCTTCACGTTGGCCGATGGCACGCAGGTCCGTCTCGGCCAGGACTCCAAGATCCTGGTGAAGCTCGACCTGCGCCGCACGGTGGTCATGAAGCGTGGCGACGTAAGCTTTCAGGTCGCTGACCGCGCCCTGCGGCCGTTCAGGGTGGTGGTCGGTGACGACGCGCTGACGGTGCTGCACACCCAGTTCGGCGTGCATCGCCGCGACGGTCGCCTGCGGGTCGTCGTGCGTCGAGGCGTGGTGGCCGTGGGGCCCGCCCAGGGGGACGAGGGACCCAGGGTGCGCCTGACCTCGGGCAGCGTGCTGGATCATGTCGAGGGCGGCCAGACTTTCCAGGTGAGCAAAGCCGGAGGCGACGGCTTCGCGTGGCCGTAACCGCCCATGCCTTGAGGCGCCCTCGGCCGGGCGGCGTCATTCACAATACAAGCGTCGCTCGGGCGCTCTTGGGAAACCTCGCCATGCGCCTCCTCTTCGCATCCGCCTTGTTCAGCTTCGCGCTCGCGACCGCTCCGGCGTTCGCCCAATCCAAGGACGACCGGGCTTTTCTGACCAAGGATGTCCAGGGCGCCCGCTACGAGTTGGCTCTCGGGAAGTTGGCCGCATCGAAAGCTACGCAACCCCAGGTGCGCAACTACGCCCGCATGATCGTGCACGACCATCAATCGGCGAACGCCGCCCTGATCGGGCTCACCCAGAGCCAAGGCGTCAAAGCGCCGACCGGGATGACGCAGCAAGACGCGCAGACCCTGGCCAAGCTGAAGGGGATGAACGGCGCCGCCTTCGACAAGGCCTACCTCGACGAGATGACCCGCATCAACGCCGAGGACGCATCCGACTCCGATCATGAGAAAACCGTCACTCACGACGAGCGGATCCGCGCCTACCTGACGAAATTCTCATCCATGGACGAAAAGCATAAGAAGGTCGGGGAAGAGCTCAAGGCCAAGTTCGGCTGATTTTCTTCATCCCGGCGATCAGCATTGGCGGATCGCCGGGATGAAACGACATCACCCGCCGCACGTCGTCTTCGTCGTGCGGCCATTGCGGCCGGCCAGACAGCCCCGCTGGGGCGAGTTTGGCTCGGCGGCGTCCATCCTACCGATCCCTCCCCCCCACGGCCGCTCACCGGACCCCTCGATGACCTTCTTCGCCGGCGTCTCCCTGGTCGGCGGGTGCGTCCGATGAGGGCCACTCTGTTCGCCCTGGTCGCCGCCCTCTGCGCGGTCACGTCGGCGTGGGCCGACAGGGTCCCGCTGATCCGCCTCACCGGCGTGCAGGAGCAGGCGCTCGGCCTGAAGCTCGCGGCCGTCCGGGCGGCTGAGGCGCGGCCGCTGGCGCACGTGCCCGCGACCTTCACCCCTCCCGTCAACAGCCGCGTCGCCGTGGTGGCGCCCTATCCGGGGGTGGTGACGCGCGTGGAGGTGGTCGAAGGCCAGGCGGTGCGTCACGGGCAGGTGCTGGCGCGCCTGTTCAGCCGCGACGCGCTGACCGCCGCGGCTGAACTGGCGCAGGCGCGGGTGCAGGCGCAGGTGGCCGCACAGGCTCAGCGGCGCACGGCCGAGCTGGTCCGCGAAGGCATCGTCGCCGGAGCGCGCGGCGAGGAGGCGACGGGTAAGCTTCGGGAGGCCGAGGCCATGGCCCGCGCCAAGGGCCTGGGCGCGCGCGCCGCGGGGATCGACGGTTCCGGGCGTTATGCGCTCAAGGCGCCGCTGGACGGGCGGGTGGCCCACGCCGGCGTTCAGGCGGGGGGTGCGCTGGCCGCCGGCGAGACGGGCTTCATCGTCGACCGCACCGATCGCATCCAGGCCATGGCCGCCCTGCCGGCCTCGCTGGCGGGGCGCGTGAGGGTCGGCGATCGTGCGGTCGTCGACGGCGTCGAAGGCCGCGTCGTCTCCGTGGGCGCGCAGGTCGACGAGAAGACGCGCTCGCTGTCGCTCTTGGCCGAGGTCCCGCCGCGTCCCGGCTTCATCCCCGGGCGCGCGACCGCCATCGATCTCTTCGACGCGGGAACGCGGGGGCTCCTTCAGGCGCCGCGCGGGGCGCTGGTGCGGGTGAACGGGCGCGACGTGGTGTTCGTCCGTCGCCCGGGCGGCTTCGCGCCCACGCCCGTGAAGGTGGAGGGCCTCTCCGGCGGCGTCGTCGCTTTCCGCGGCGACATTCGGCCGGGCGCGGCCGTGGCGATCTCGGCGGTGAGCGAGCTGAAGAACCTGGCCGAGAAATGACGTGCTGAAGCGCCTCGTCGACCTCGCGGTGGCGCAGCGTTGGCTGGTGCTGCTGGCCTTCACCGCGGCCGCCATCGCCGGCGCCATCGCCATCCGCGGCCTGCCGATCGACGCCTTCCCGGACGTTTCACCGGTGCAGGTGCAGATCATCTACAACGCTCCGGGGCTGACGCCGGAGGAGGTGGAGAGCCAGGTCACCGTGCCGCTGGAGATCCAGATGCGCGGCATCCCCAAGACACGGATCATGCGCTCGACGTCGAAATACGCCGTCTCGATCCTGACCATCGACTTCGATGAGAGCGCCGACCTCTACTGGGCCCGCGAGCAGGTCGCCGAACGTCTGAACGAGGCGAAGGCGGAGCTTCCACCGGGCGTGACCGGCGGGCTGGCGCCGATCGCCACCCCGCTCTCCAGCGTCCTGATGTTCACGCTGGAGGGCGGCGACCTGGACCTGCGCCAGCGTCGCAGCCTGGTGGACTGGACGCTGCGCCCGGCGCTGCGCGAGGTGCCGGGGGTGGCCGACATCAACGCGCTCGGCGGCTACGTGAAGGCTTTCGAGGTGCAGCCCGACCCGGCCGCCCTGGCGCGCGCCGGCCTCAGCGTCTCGGACCTGCACGATCAACTCATGGCGGTGAACCGCGACAGCGGCGCGGGGCGGCTGGAGGAAAGCGACCAGGCGCTGATCGTCCGCAGCCTGGGCGCGATCCGCACGACGGACGATCTCGAGAACACCACCGTGCAGCTGCACGGCGGCGGTCAGGCGCGGCTGGGCGACCTCGCCGCGGTGAAGATCGACGCGCTGACCCGCTACGGCGCCGTCTCCAAGGACGGGCGCGGCGAGGCTTCGGAAGCCATCGTGGAGACCCTGCGCGGCGCCGACGCCAACGCGGTGATCCACGCCGCCCGCGCCAAGTTGAAGGACCTGCAGGCCGAACTGCCCAGGGGCGTCCACCCCTACATCTTCTACGACCGGTCGGAGCTGATCCACGAGGCGGTGCGCACCGTGGTGGAGGCGCTGCTGGAGTCCATGCTGTTCGTGGTCGCCATGCTGTTCCTGTTCCTGCTCGACGTTCGCGCCTCCTTCGTGGTGGCGTTGAGCCTGCCGCTGGCGGCGCTGATCACCACGCTCCTGATGCGGGTCACGGGCGTCTCCGCCAACCTGATGAGCCTGGGGGGCCTGGCCATCGCCATCGGCATGCTGGTCGACGGCGCCGTGGTGATCGTGGAGAACGCCACCGAGCGCCTGGCCGCCGACGCGGGCGAGCATCCGCGGCGCGAGGTGGTGGCCGCCGCCGCCAAGGAGGTGATCCGCCCCACCTTCGCGGGCGTGCTGATCATCTGCCTGGTCTTCACCCCGTTGCTCTCGCTGCAGGGGCAGGAGGGCAAGATGTTCCGGCCCGTGGCGGTGATCATCGTCTACGCGCTGGCGGCCTCGCTGCTGCTGAGCCTGACCTTCACCCCGGCCGCCGCTTCGCTCCTGCTCAAGAAGCCCGCCGCGCCCCGCCCTGGCTACACGGCGAAGCCGAACAAACCCAACTGGCTGATGGCCCGGATCACCCCGCCCTACGAGCGCCTGCTCAAGGCCTCCCTGGGACGCCCGCGGCTGGTGGTGGGCGTGGCCCTCGCCGGCGCGGCGCTGGCCGTCGTCGGCTTCTTCTTCGTCGGCAAGAGCTTCATCCCGACGCTGGACGAGGGCACGATCGTGATGCAGCTCACCAAGCAGCCCTCCATCGACCTCGCCCACTCGGTCGCGATCGACGGCTCGATCCAGAAGGCCGTCCTCTCGGAAGTCCCCGAGGTGCGCGACGTGGTCAGCCGCACGGGCGCCGACCAGTTGCGGCTCGACCCCATGGGGCTGAACGAGACCGACACCTTCATCATGCTCAAGCCCAAGGTGCATGGCCACAAGCCGAAGCCCGACGCCGTGGTCGACCACCTGCGCAAGATCATGACGCGCTACCCGGGGGTCGACTCCTCCTTCACCCAGCCCATCGAGATGCGCACGGACGAGATGCTGACCGGCGCGCGCGGAGCCGTGATCGTCAAGATCTTCGGCAAGGACCTCGACACGCTCTCCAAGCTCGCCGTGCAGGTGCGCGACGTGGCGGGAGGGGTGAAAGGCGCCTCCGACCCCATGACGCTGGCCAAGGATCGGCTTTCCTACCTCGAGCTCGACACCGACCGCATGCGGGCGGGGCGGCTGGGCCTCTCCGTGCAGGCGCTGCAGGACGACATGCAGGCCATGCTCGAAGGTGTGGAGGCGGGCGTCGTGCGCGCGACCGATCGCCGAACCCCGATCCTGATCCGCGCTCCGCAGTCTCTCCGCGAGCACCCGGAGGACTTCGCGCAGACCGAGATCCCCACCGCGGACGGCGGCATGGCCCACGTGGAGGACGTGGCCGACGTGCGTCGCCGCGACGGTCCGGTGCTGGTGGAGCGGGAGAACGGCGAGCGGGACGCCACCGTCCAGATCAACGTCAAGGGTCGCGCCCTCGTGGCCTTCGTCAAGGATGCGCAGAAGGCGGTGGCGCAGAAGGTGAAGGTTCCGCCCGGCTACCGGCTGCAGTGGGGCGGTCAGTTCCAGGAGCAGAAGCGCGCCATGACGCGCATCCTGCTGGTGATCCCCGTCGCCCTCGTGCTGATCTGCGTCGTCCTGTACCTCACGTTGAACTCGGTCAGGCAGATGCTGCTGATCATGGCCAACGTGCCGTTCGCGCTGGTGGGCGGCATGCTGACGCTGTGGGCCTCGGGCCAGTACCTTTCGGTGCCGGCCTCGGTGGGGTTCATCGCCCTGCTGGGGATCGCCGTGCTGAACGGGCTCGTGCTGGTCGACCACTATGACGACCTCCTGAAGCAGGGGTTGGACGTGAAGGAGGTGGTGGTCGAGGGCGCCAAGCGGCGGCTGCGCCCGGTGCTGATGACGGCCACCATCACCGCGCTCGGACTCGTGCCGCTGCTGTTCGCCAGCGGCGCGGGGTCCTCGGTGCAGCGCCCCCTGGCGGCCGTGGTGGTGGGGGGGCTCGCGACGTCCACCCTCCTCACCCTGGTGATGCTCCCGATGCTGTTCCTGCGCTTCGGGGTCGCACCGCAAGACACGGCGAAGGCGAAGGAGGCGCGCGCGTGAGACGAACGATCCTCTTGGCCGCGGCGCTCGCGCTGGCGCCCGCCGTCGCCCTGGCGCAATCGGCCGGCGCCGCACCGCAGCCGGTGGGCTCCACGGCCGGCGCCGGACCGTCGATGAGCGTCTCGCCGCCGCCGCCCTCGCCTCCGCCGCCGCCCTCGCCCGCGGCGAACACGCCGACCTACGCCTCGCCCGCGGTGCTCGCCGCTCCGCCCCGCCCGCGCGCTTCCGGTCCCGACGCGCTGGACGCCGCCCTGCCGCTGGAGCCTCTGGCCCGCGCCGCCCTGGAGGCGCACCCGGACGTGGTCGCCGCGAAGGCGCGCTTGGCCCAGGCCAAGGCGGACGCCGAACGCCTGCGCGTCGGCGAATACGAGACCACCTTCGACGGGGGCGCGGGCGTACGCCACGTTTCGGACTACTACACAGCGCCGGGGCGTCCGCCTGGGGCGCTGGTGGGTGAAGGCTATGTCGGGGCGCAGCGCACCATCCGCTTGCCGGGCAAGGCGCGCCTGGACCGGCGGACGGGCGCCCTCGGGGTGGAGACCGCCGCCGACGAGGTCGACGACGCCCGTCACCAGACCGGCCAAACGCTGGCCGACGCATGGTTCACCTGGGTGCGCGCCTCGGCGCAGGCGGACCTCGACCGGCGCACCGTCGAGGGCGCGGGAACGGCCGTGGCCGCCCTGAAGCGGCGCGTCGAGCTGAAGGACGCCGCCCAGCTGGAGCTCGATCAGGCGCTCTCAGCCCAGGCGGTGGCTCAGGCCAAGGCGGAGGCCTCCGCCGGGCAGGTTCGTCAGGCGCGCATCGCGCTGACGGAAGGCTTCCCCGAGCTGCCGCCGCCCGTGCGGGCGCCCGTGCTTCCCGATCCCGCGCCTCCTCCCGACCCGCCGGGCGGCTGGCGCGCCGCCATCCTGGCGCGCAGCCACGAGATCCGCATCGCGGAGCTGAAGGCGCAGGAACAGCGCACCATCGCCGCCAGGGCCCGACTAGACCAGCACCCCGACCCCACGTTCGGCCTGCGCGCCTTCGATGAGCAGGGCGATCGGGAGCGGGGAGGGCAGCTCACCTTCTCGATCCCGTTCGGCGGCGCCCGCCGCAGCGCGATCACCTCGGCCGAGACCGCCAAGGCCGGCGTCCTCCAGGCCCAGGCGGTGCGCGTGCGGCGCGAGATCGACGCCCTGGCCGGGCAGGACGTGGCGGCCGTCGACACCGCGCTCCTGGGCTGGCGCGCGGGCCAGGCGGCGGCGCAGGCCGCGTTGCGCGCGGCGCGGCTGCAACAGCGCGCCTATCAGCTCGGCGCCATGGACCTCTCCCAGACGCTCCTGGCCAACGGCTCGCTCTACGACGCCCTGCGCGCGGAGATCGACTTCCGCGTCGCGGCGTGGGCGGCCGTCACCAAGCTCCGCCTCGACGCCCATGCGCTCTGGGCCGATCAAGACTAGGCGGCTGGCCGTTCCTCAAGCGCTGCTTCGCCTGGATCGGCCGCAACCGGCGCTTGGCGAAGAACTTCGAGCGGCGCCCCCGGAGCGGCCGATGATGCGTTGACGAATTGACGCCGCCGCGTCGGAGACGAGCCGTGCCGATCATCTTCTTCCCGAGAGCGCTGCTGTCGCTGCTTTCGCTGCTGATTCTGGGGTCGGCGGCCTACCTGCTGTGGAGCTGGGGAAACGGGCTGGACGTGCGCGACGTCGCAGGCGTGGTGCACCACGTGCACGGTCCGGCTTGGCGGCTCTACACCGGCTTGGCGCTCCTGGCCTGGTCCTTCGGCGGCCGCTCGATCGTGCTGCTGTTCATTCCTTCGGGCGCCGACGAGCCGCGGGAGGAGCGGGGCGAAGCCTACGCCGTCCAAGCCCCCGACGGATCGGACCTGTACGTCGAGACCTCCGGGCTGGACCGCGGCCCGACGCTCGTGTTGACGCACGGCTGGGGGCTGAACTCCACGTCCTGGTGGTACACCAAGCACGCGCTCCACGACCGCTTTCGCCTGGTCTCCTGGGACCTGCCGGGTCTCGGCCGCTCCGAGCCGCCCAAGGACGGCGTGATCACGATCGACGGCTTCGCGCAAGCCTTGGGCGAGGTGGTGGACTCGGTCGACGGGGGACCGATCGTCCTCGTCGGCCACAGCATCGGCGGCATGACGACGCAGACGTTCTGGCGCGCCTGCTCCGAAAGAACGCGGGCCCGCGTGTGCGGCGTCGTGCTCGTGGACACCACGCACGAGGACCCGATCCAGACCATGTGGCTGAGCCCGCTATGGCGCGCCCTGCGCAAGCCGCTGATCGAGCCCATGATGAGAGTGGTGGTCGCCCTGTCCCCCGTGGTCTGGCTCTCCAGCTGGCAAAGTTATCTCAGCGGCTCCAGCCAGCTCGCCATGCGGCTGACGGGCTTCGGCCGCCACGCCACCCGCGGGCAGGTCGACTTCACCGCCCGACTGGCCTGCAAGGGCTCGCCTGCAGTGCAGGCCAAGGGCAACCTGGCCATGTTCCGCTGGAAAGCGACGGAGGTGTTGGCGACCATTCCCGTTCCTGTGCTGGTCCTGGCCGGAACAAAGGACATCGTGACCCTGCCCGCCGCGAGCGAGACCATCGTCGCCCAGGCGCGTCAGGGTCGCCTGCTGACGCTTGAGGGAGCCGGCCACATGGGCTTCATGGAACGCGCGGAGGCGTACGATCGGGCCATCGCCGATTTTGCGGACGGCGTGTTCGGTAAGCTCGCCGCGACGCGGACGTCGGTCAGTTAGATCATAGGGGCGCTAAGATCGGACGTCCTTGGTTTCGGGGCCGCACCGTCGACCTGTGCGACCAGGACCACTTCGTCCGCAACGAGACCGGCGGTGAGTACGAAACGTCGACGCCGCGAAGGTGGCCGCCGGAACGATTGAAGCCGGGCGACGAAACGCGGACAGTGGGCGTGTGACCTTGGCCCGTTCCGTCGCGCTTGCGTTGGCGCTTTTCGCAACCGCCTCGGCCGCACCGACGGCTCCCGACCCGCGCCTCGTGCTTTGGGCGTGGGACCGGCCCGAGGACCTGAGCTTCCTGCCGCCGGGCGCGGACGTGTCCGCCCTCGTCGGTTTCGTCGAGTTGCGGGGATCACACGTCTGGGCGAGGGGGCGGCGTTCCGCGCTGCGCCTGCCGCCCGGTCGGCGCGCGATCGCCCTGGTGCACGTGCAGATCGCGCCCGGTGAGCCGCTGTCGTGGACGCCCGACCTGCGCGCCCGCACCGCCGCGGCGGTGCTGCTCTACGCCCGCCAGCCCGGCTTCCGGGCGGTCCAGATCGACTTTGAAGTCGCGGCCTCCCGACGCCGGGTCCTGCTCGACCTGTTGCACGACGTGCGCGCCGGCCTGCCGCCGTCGACGCCGCTCTCCATGACCGCCCTGGCCTCGTGGTGCATGGGCGAAACCTGGCTGGCTCGCGCGCCCGTGGACGAGATCGTGCCCATGATGTTCCGCATGGGCGCGGGCGGAGCGGCCGCGTGGGCCCGGTTGGAGCGGGGAGGGGATTTCTCCGACGAGCGTTGCCGCTCCGCCCTCGGCCTGTCCGTGGACACGCCCAGCCCCCGCGCTCCGCCGCGCCGACGCCTCTACCTGTTCGACCCGCACCCGTGGACGGCCGCGGCCTACCGCGCCATGCTGGCGCGTCTCGGGAGACAGGGGGCGTGATGCGCCGACGTGCAGCCGCAGGCGCGATCGCCGTCCTGGCTGCGGCTTCGCCCGCGGCGGCGTCGGGTCCGGGCTACGTCTCGCCCTGGACGCTCGACAGCGCCGGAGGAAGCCGCACGGACCGCGAGGCGCTCTACGCCGGCGGGGCGCCCGGCGTGTTGCTGACCTCCGCTTCGCCCGGCCAGCTCTTCATCATTTGGCGGCGGCTGCACGGCCTGCCGGTCGGCGTGGCGGTGGGCGAAAGCCTCGCCGTCCCCTGCTGCGGCGCCCCCGACATGATGGGCTACCTGGCGGAGAACGAGTGGCTGGACGCGCGCAAGGCCGTGCCCGGCGCGGCCGTCGTCGCCGCCATCCAAACCGACCGCCGACAGTCCGATGGCGCGTTCGGGGTGAACTGCCATGCGCAGGCGTTCCACCTCGCGGCCGCGACCCTTAAGGCGCGCAGCGCCGTCCAGGGCGCGGCTTCGCCCTGGGTGAAGCGCTGGCTCGACGCCCAGGACGCCGTGTTCCGCGGCTGCAGCGACGACGGGGTGCGCCTTCCCCCACCTTCGCCCTCCGCTCCCGCCTGGCTGGTGCGCGACCGCGCCTACCAGGAGGCCGCGCTCGCGCTCTACCAGGGTCGCTACGGCGCCGCCGCCGACGGTTTCGAGGCGATCGGCCGCGATCCCGCCTCACCCTGGCGGGACTACGCTCCCTACCTCGTCGCCCGCAGCCGCATCCGGGCGACGTTCTCGACGGCGTCGGCCGGCGATTTCGCCGCCGCACGGGCCGCCGTCGGGCGTCTGGCCGTCGCTCCTGCAAGCGCGGTCGGCAAGGCGGACGTGCCGGGCCTGCGCTCGGCCATCGCCTTCCGGGAGCGTCCGGCCGAGCGGGCGGCCGAGCTGGAGGCGGAGTTGTCGGGTCCGGTCCTGCCCGCCACCGCGGCGGCGGACTTCAAGGACTTGGCGCTCCTGGCCGACCAGGACGACGGCCGGTCGGCCATCGTCGACTGGATCCGCACGATCAAGGCCCAGCCCAAGCCGGCCTGGGGCGGAGGCGGCCTCCTCGCCCAGGCGCGCAGGGACTCGGACGCTCGGGAGGTCGCGCGACTGGCCGCGCGCGCCCACGCCCTCCAGCGCTGGTCGCAGACGCGCGACCGCGGCTGGCTGCTCGCCGCCCTGCTCCTGAGCGACCGCGGGGAGGACGGCGTGGGCGCCCTGCTCGCCGCGGCCCGGGCCGCGCCCGCGGACGCTCCGGCCTACCTGCCCCTCGCCTGGCACCGAGTCCGACTGCAGCTCGGGGACGGCGACACCGGATCGCTGCGGCGCGAGCTCGACGCGATCCTGGCCCGGCGGAACCTGTCGACCACTTCACGCAACCTGTTCGTGGCCGAGCGGCTGCAATCGGCCCGCACCCTCGCGGAGTTCCAACGCGACGCCCTGCGGACCCGTGTCTGCGCCACCGCCGCGCAGGGCTGCATCGGCAAGGGCGGGGACGAGGCTCCTCCCTGGGGCGTTCTCGACGGTCCGAGCCCCGCGGGCTCCACCGGCTGGGGCGAGGACGCACGCGCGCTGATCGATCGGATGGCGCTCTCCCAGCGCGAGGCTCTCGCGGCCGCTCCCGGCCTGCCGGCGCGCCTGCGCCTCGACCTCGTGTTGACGGATTGGACTCGGGCCGTCCTCCTGGGCCGCGACGCGCAGGTGCTGGAGCTGACCCGGCGCGCGGCGCCGCTCCTGCCGCTGCTGGCGGCGGACTGGCGGGCCCTGCTGAACGCCCGGCCCGGGCCGGAACGGCGCTTCGCGGAGGACTTGATCCTCGCCAAGGTCCCGGGCTTGGCGACGGACCTGGCCTTCTACGTCCGGCCGGAGGGCCGCGACGTCGCGGACTTCCAGGGCGGCTGGCCGGACTGGCGGCGGGTCGCGCCCGACAGACCCGACCCGCGGCGGGACGCCCCTGGCGTCGTCGCCTACCGGCCGGGCGGGGTGTTCGACGGCGGCGACCCCGCCCTGCGCCGGTTGCTCGACGGCCGGGCGGACGCGCTCTGCCTGGGCCGCTGCGGTTCGGCCAGCTTTCCCCTGCGCATGCCGGAGGCCCTGCGCCCCTCAGCGGCGATCGCCGCGGGCGAGCGTGGCCGGTTCACCACGCCGCCGCCGCCGGGGAGCTATATCCGCGGTGTGTTCTATCGAGGGTGGGACGAGGGCCCGCTTGGCGAGCCGACGCTCCCCGCAGGCTCCACGTCGGTTTGGGAGGAGCTGTTCGCCTACGCTTCCGCCCACCCCGACGATCCGCGCAGCGCCGAAGCGCTGCACTGGCTCGTCCACATCGGCCGCTACGGCGTCGCCCACGACCATATCGGCCGCCGCGCTTTCCTTCTGCTGCACGCACGCCACCCTCGCTCCGTCTGGGCGAAGCGGGACACCTCCTACAGGACATGACGTCGAAGCATTGCGTATCATGGGTGGCTTTTCTTCACACCGGCCGGCCCGGGGCGACCAGGTCGTCGCCACTCTGCGCAAGACGGGCGCCCTGGACGACCTCAAGGCGCAGGCGGGCGAAAGCCTGCTGACGCCCGAGCCGGACGTCACGAGCATGGTCGGGTCGTCGACCGGGCGCGCTCCAGACAACGCCGCCCGGCCGCTACCACCACGGGGACCTGCGCCGCGCCCTGCTGGAGCAGGCCCGCGCGCTGCTGCAGGAGGTGGGCCCCGAGGCCGTGTCGCTGCGGGAGGCGGCCCGGCGCGCGGGCGTCTCCAGCCGCGCGCCCTACCGGCACTTCGACGGCAAGGACGCGCTCCTGTCCGCCCTTGCGGCGGAGGGCTTCGACGCGCTGAGGACCGTCCTGCTGGAGCGACGGCGACGGCTGGGGACGGACGCCGGCTCCAGGAGCAGGCGGTCGCCTATGTCCGCTTCGCCCTGGAACGCCCCGCCCTGTACCGGTTGATGTTCAGCTACCGCCTGGAGGACGCCGACCCCGCCCTGGCCGCCGCCAAGTCCGCGACCCAGGCGCTTCTCGCCCAGGGCGTCATCGCGGCTGGAAGTTCGCGCGCGGCCGCCGCGGCGCGCGCTGTCGGGTGCTGGGCCCTCGTGCACGGCTTGACCGTCCTGATCCAGGCCGGGCTGGTGGACGACGCGGCCACGACCCTTGAGGACGTCATCGACGCCATGCTCCGTTGACGCTTTCGCTGCGGCGTGGACCGCAGCGTTCGGCGATCAAGGGCGCCCTGCGCGCGAGGCGGGCGCGGTGACGGCGATGTAACTGGCCGACGGAGGCGCCATCGGCCAACGTGCCGACAGTCGACACGGATGGAGCCGCCCTTGCTGCGCATCATCATCGCGGTCGGGCTCGTAGCCGTCGCCGGCGCCGCGGCGGCTCAGACGTACCGCCCTGCGTTCGACCCCTCGCGGCTGAAGGGCCCGCAGGTCGGGGCGGTGAACACGGTCATGGTCCTGGGCTCGCCCCACCTGTCGCAGCTATCGGCCGCCTTCAAGCCTCGAGACGCTGAGCCGCTGGTCGACGCGCTGGCCCGTTGGCGCCCGGAGGGGGTCGCCGTGGAGGCGCTCTCGGGCGTGCAGTGCGACGGCCTGCGCCGCTATCCCGGACGCTACGCCGACACGGTCGAGGCCTACTGCGGTGATCCTGCTCCCGCCCACGCCGCCATGGGGCTGGACGTGCCCGCGGCGACCGCCGAGGCCGACCGCTTGCTCGCCGCATGGCCGTCGGCGCCTTCGCCCGCGCAGCGTCGACGGTTGGCTGCGGTGTTCCTGGCGGGCGGCGAGGAGCCCTCGGCGGAGGTGCAATGGCTGCGTCTTCCTCCTACCGAACGGCACGCGGGCGATGGGCTGAACTCCGCCCTGGTGGCGCGGCTGGAGACGCTCAGGGCGAGCCGCAACGAGGACTACGCCCTGGCCGCGCCGCTGGCCGCCCGGTCGGGACTGGAGCGGCTTAACGCCATCGACGACCACACCGCCGACACCGCCAGCTCGCCGGACGACCAGGCGGCCGGCGCGGCCATCTCAAAGGCCTGGGACAACCCCGCGACCGCCGAGCGCAAGCACGCCGACGACGCCCTCTACGCCCGGCTCGGCCAGCCCGCCGCCCTCCTGGCGATTTACCGGGCCTATAACGCCCCAGGTCAGGGCGCCCTGGTGTTCCAGAGCGACTTCGGCGCCGCGCTGGAGGAGCCTTCGTCGCAGCGTTTCGGC
>CAXSDV010000059.1:0-15784 GCA_964235945.1 uncultured Caulobacteraceae bacterium | reverse complement strand
CGAGCGGCGAACGGCGGCGGTCGGCCGGGTGATGACGGGCTTCGCCGCCGCCACCATCGTGGGCGTGCCGCTGGCCAACCTGCTGGGGCGGGCGCTGGGCTGGCGGTGGGGGTTCGGCGTGGTCGCGGCGCTGGCGCTCGTCACGGCGGTGCTGGTGTCGGCGCTCACGCCCGCCGACCCGCCGGAGGCGACCGCCTCGCCCCTGCGCGAGCTGGGCGCGCTGCGGCGGCCGCAGGTGTGGCTGACCTTGGGGGTCGGCGCGATCGGCTATGGCGGCCTGTTCGCCGTGTACAGCTACCTCGCTTCGACGCTGGAAGCGGCGCACGCGCCCGCCTACGCCACGCCGCTGGCGCTGGTGGCGTTCGGCGTCGGCCTCACCCTGGGCGCCCTGCTCACGCCGCGCTTCGCCGACCGCGCGCTCATGCCCACGGCGGGAGGGCTGCTCGCCTTGAGCGCGGTGGCGCTGGCCGCCTACGCGGCGGCCGTTCCCGACTGGTCGGCCATGACGGTCGCGGTCGCGGCCGTGGGCGCGTGCGGCGCGCTCGGCGTCGTCCTTCAGACCCGCCTCATGGACGTGGCGGGCGACGCCCAGGCGCTGGCCGCCGCGCTCAACCACTCGGCCTTCAACGTCGCCAACGCGCTCGGCCCCTGGCTCGCCGGCCTGGCCCTCGCCGCCGGGCTGGGATGGCGCTCGACGGGCTGGGTCGGTTGCGGCCTCTCCCTGAGCGGCCTGGTCGTATGGGCGGCCGCGCTCCTGGCCGATCGACGTGAACCGCGGTGAGCCGGTCGGCCACGAAAGCCCCCGGGACGGGTCGCTGATCCTCGGCCCGATGCCGAGGCTCCGTACGATCCAATCCGCGGGGCCGAGCGCGTCCGTACTATTTGTCGCGGCGGCCGGGCGGCGTTCACGCCTGGGTGAGGCTTGTCCTTTAAGCCTGGCCCGGACGAGGAGCGGGCATGAAGGGCATCATCTTCAACCTCTTGGAGGAAGCGGTGACGACCCGGTTCGGCGCCGCGGTGTGGGACGACCTCCTCGACGATACGGCCCTGGACGGGGCCTACACGTCGCTGGGCGACTATCCGGACGCCGAAGTGGCCGCGTTGGTGGAGGCGGCCGCCCAGAAGCTGAGCATCTCAAGGGCGGAGACGCTGAGATGGTTCGGCCGCCAGGCGATGCCCATCCTCAAACGACGCTACGAGGGGCTGTTCAGCGACCGGGCGAACTCACGCGCGTTCGTGCTGAGTGTGAACTCAATCATCCATCCCGAGGTGCGCAAGCTCTACCCCCGGGCGTCCTGCCCTTTCTTCCACCTGAGCGAAGCCGGAACGGGAAGCGGAACCCTGGTGGTGGACTACGACTCCCCACGGCGGATGTGCCACCTTGCGCAAGGCTTCATCGAAGGCGCGGCGGAGCTATGGCGCGACCGGGTGACGGTCGAGCATGAGAGCTGCGTCCACGAGGGCGCGCAGACCTGCCGGCTCGCGGTGACCTGGGGATGAGCCTGGGATCGACGAGCCCCAGGGTGACCAGGGACGAACCGGAAGGTTTGAAAATCCTGGCCCTGGAGCGACGCCTCCAGCGCGAGCGCCACGCCCGCCTCAACGCGGAGGCCATAGCCGAAAAGGGTCTGCGCGATCTTTACGAGCGCCAACGGCAGCTCGAACTGCTGACTTCGATCGCCGTCGCCGCCAACGCCAGCGCCACGGCCGAACAAGCGCTCGAGCATGCGCTGCGCGCCGTGTGCGACCATACCGGTTGGGAGGTCGGCCACGTCTACGTGCTCGAGCAAACGCAACAGGCTCGCCTGGCTTCGGCGCGGGTCGCGTTCGCCCGCCAGCCGCTCGGCGTGCGGCCGTTCCTCGACGCTTCCTTCGAGACCCGGTTCGAATCGGGAGTCGGCCTCCCAGGTCGGGTGTGGGCGAGCGCGGCGCCCGTCTGGATCGACGACGTGACGCAGGACACCAACTTCCCTCGCTTCGCCCTCGCCGACGCCTGCGGACTTCACGCCGCCTTCGCCTTCCCGTTGATGGTCGGAGACGATGTCCGCGGGGTGATGGAGTTCTTCCATTCCTCGCCGCTTTCAGCCGACGCCGCTTTGCTCACCCTCGCCTCGCAGATCGGGACCCAGCTCGGGCGCGTGCTCGAGAGGGTGGGCTCCCAACGCAAGCTGGAATACGAGGCGGCGCACGACGGGCTTACAGGTCTTCCCAACCGATCCGCTTTCAGCGTCAAGGTCCGCGAGGCCTTGACGCAAGGACGCCGGGTCTGCGTGCTGGCGATCGACCTGGACGGGTTCAAGCCCGTGAACGACACCTTGGGTCATTCACAGGGCGACCTGCTGCTGCGGCAGGTGGCCGAGCGTCTTCGCGCTCCACGAGACGACATCTTCGTCGCTCGGCTTGGCGGCGACGAGTTCGCCATCCTTTCCTCGTGCGACGCCTTCGTGGAGAACGCGCAGGCTTCGGCCCTCGACATCATGAACCGCTTGGCCGAGCCGTTCCGACTTCCGGCCGGACAGGTGTGCGTCGGCGCCAGCATCGGGATCGCGCACGCGCCCGATCACGGTTCCTCGTTGGAGGACCTGCTGGCCGCCGCGGACCTGGCGCTCTACCAGGCGAAAGCCGAAGGGCGCAGGTGCGCGCGCGTCTTCGAGCCTCGACTGCGCGCCGTCGCCGTGCACCGACGTTCGCAGGAAGACGAGCTTCGACGGGCGACGCTGCTCGAGCAGTTCGAGCTTCACTACCAGCCGCAGGTGCGGACCGAGGACGGCGCGCTGGTCGGCGCCGAAGCCCTCCTGCGCTGGCGCCACCCCCAGCGCGGGTTGCAGAGCCCGGGGGAGTTCCTGCCGACGCTGGAGACGAGCTCCCTCGCCGGCCAGGTCGGGTCATGGGTGATCGACACCGCCTGTTCCCAGGCCGCCGAGTGGCGTCGCCGCGGAGCGGCGCATTTCAGGATGGGCGTCAACCTGTTCGGCGCCCAGCTGCGCAGCGCCGACCTGATCGTCAAGATCGAGCGCGCCCTCGAGCGCTCCGGCCTCCCCGCCGAGGCCTTGGAGATCGAGATCACGGAGAACGTCGCGCTGCATCACGACGACGTGGCCGTGGAGTACCTGAAGCGCCTGCGCGACATGGGCGTGGGCATCGCCTTCGACGACTACGGAACGGGCTACGCCTCGTTCAGTCTTCTCAAGAGATACCCGCTGACCCGTCTCAAGATCGACCAGTCTTTCGTCCGCACCATGTGCGAAGACCCCCGCGACATGGCCGTCGTGTCGTCGGTGCTGGAGCTGGGCAGGGCTTTCCGCCTCGACGTCATAGCCGAGGGCGTGGAACACGAGCAACAACGGGCGCACCTCGACCTGATGGGGTGCGAGGAGCTCCAGGGCTACCTGTTCGACAGGCCGCTCGCGCCCGAGTCCTTCGCCGCCGGGTATGTTCAAGGCGCAGGTCAAGGCCGTTGCGACGGGGGTCGGCGCCGCGACCCGCACCCTGCGACCTGAGCGGAGGAGCGACCCTCCTCACTCCACGGTGACGTGGATCCGGTGCCGGTGCGCCGCGAGGTAGCCGGCGAAGTTCCACGTGTCGTCCGGCGTGTCCGGCTGGGTCTGCATGGCCTCGTCGAAGGCGCGCACCACCAGCTCGTGTTCGCCCTTCTCGAGCCGCGTCTCGAGGCGCCACAGGGTCCAGGCGTGCGGCTGGCCGGGGTCCTGCTCCAGTTCGGCCTGAGCCCAGCGGCGCCCGCCGTCCGTCGAGACGTCCACGCGGCGGACGGCCCGCTCCGAAGCCGTGGCCCAGCCGCGCAGGGTCAGCGGGCCGGCCTTCAGCCGGGCTCCGCGCGCGGGTTCGCAGATGGCGGAGTTCAGCGGCATGGCGTCGATGGTCAGGCCGGCTTCCCAGTCGACGTCGTCCTTGGAGACGTCCGGCGGGAACAGCTTGTAGTCCTTGCGCTGGATCGGGCTCTGGGCGGGGGCGTCCTGCACGCGCACCTGCGTCACCCACTTGGGGCTGCGCACCCCGGCATAGCCGGGAGCCACCACCCGCAGGGGGAAGCCGTGCTCGGGCGTCAGCGGCTCGCCGTTGATCTCCCACGCCAGCAGCACGTCGCCGCCGAGCGCCTTGGGCATGGGGATGGACACGCCGTAGAGCGCCCTCTCCCCCTCGACCTCGACCTCGTCGGCGCCCTCGAAAGCGACGTGAAGCTCCGGACCGACGGCCGCGCCCGCCGCCTCCAGCACGTCGCGCAGCGACGCGCCCGTCCAGCGCACGTTGGCCACCGCGCCGCCCGACCAGGGATCGCCCGTCGTCTTCGCCACCTCCTGCAGGTCGGCTCGCCGGTTGCCCGCGCACTGCAGGCCGGCGGTGACGGTGCGGGCCGGGAAGCGCGCCCGCAGGTCGGCGACGGAAAGCTCCAGCGGACGCGCCACGCGGCCGGTGACGTGCAGGCGGTGCGCGGCCTCGTCGATGTGCTGCACCTCGCCGTGGGTGCGGATGTAGAGGTCGCGCTGAGGCGTGATGAAGCTGGCCACCAGCCGGTCGAGCGGCGGCTCGGCGTTGAGCGGCTCGGTCGAGTGGACGTTGAGGTGGGCCTGCGCGCGTTCGATCTGCGACATGCGGGCTTTCTACGCCGATGCGGGGCGCGCTGTCGCGGCCGAGTCCACGAGCCCCCGGCCGGCGGTGAAGGCCTAGGCGCCCTTGGCCACGGCCGTGAAGGCGTCGCCCGCACGGCTGCGGTAGCGTTGCTTGTGGCGCAGGAGGTGGAAGCGCCGGGGCGGGAGCGCGAGGGGCGCCACCGCCAGCCGGCCGGTGAGGATGGCCGCCTCCGCCACGTTGCGCGACAGGGCGGTGGCCCCCGCCCCCGCCTGGGCGGCGGCCAGCACCGCCTCGTTGGAGGGCAGGCTCATGGCCACCGTCAGCCCGGCGGGGTCGACGCCCGCCGCGGCCAGCACCGCCTCCAGCGTGGAGCGCGTGCCCGAGCCCGCCTCGCGCAGCACCCAGGGCGAGGCGGCCAGGTCGCGCGGCGTCAACGCCGCGGCGGTGGCGAAGGCGTGGTCGGGGGTGGTGAGCACCACCAGTTCGTCGGCGCCCACCACCTCGTCCTGCAGCGCCGGCTCGTCGATGGCGCCTTCCGCAAAGCCCAGTTCGGCGACGCCGGCCAGGACGGCGTCGGCCACCTCGCGGGTGTTGCCGACCTTCATCTCCACCCGCACCGCCGGATGCAGGGCGTGGAAGGCCACCAGGCGCGCGGGCAGCCAGTGGCTGGCGATGGTCCGGCTGGCGTGGATGGCCAAGCGCCCGCGGCGCAGGGCGGCCATGTCGTCCAGCGCGGCCTCGGCGGCGGCGGCGCGCTGCAGCACGGCCCGCGCCTCGGCCAGGAAGACGCGGCCGGTCTCGTTCAGCACCACGCCACGGCCCACGCGATCGAACAGGTGAACGCCGTGACGCGCTTCGAGCGCGGCGACCGCGCCGCTCACGGCCGACTGGGTGAGGTTCAGCGCGCGGGCGGCCTGGGTCACGTGCTCGCGCTCGGCCACGGCCACGAAGATGCGCAGCTGCTCCAGCGTCATGCGCGGCACGCTAGCACCGTTCGTGATCCGTCGCGCCGCGGGGGTTCTTCGCGCTCCGGGCCGCCGCGGGGTCGGCCGCCTCAGGGGCGCGGTCCGACCAAGCGGTGGCCTGGCCGGCGCACGGTTCCCGCGCCTCAAGCGCCGGCGCTAACGCTTCCGTCCGCCAGCGTACGGAAACAGGGACGTCCTGTTCGCAGTTGAGGGGGTGGTCCGCAGAGTGACGACCGCCGCCCGATCCACGAACCGGACGCCGCGGCGTCCACGCCGACCTGAGGAGTCGCCCCCAATGCGCGCACCGCCCTTCCCCCCCTCGCAGATGCCGCCGGACGTGCGGGCGCTGCACGACGACATGGTCCCGCAGATCGCCGCCCACCTGCAGGGATTCGTCTCCCGGCGTGAGGACGGCGCCCTGGTGGGCCCGTTCG
This sequence comes from uncultured Caulobacteraceae bacterium, assembly GCA_964235945.1. Taxonomy (GTDB): domain Bacteria; phylum Pseudomonadota; class Alphaproteobacteria; order Caulobacterales; family Caulobacteraceae; genus JASLDZ01. Next base: position 9,795 of record CAXSDV010000059.1, on the reverse strand, counting down.
CGCCCATGCTGCGACATCCGCAGTTCGGGGGGCCCGCCTGGGCCTACGCCAAGGCGCTGATCGAGAACTCCAAGCTGCCCAAGCCCGCCCACGAGGTGACCATCCTCGTCACGGGTGCGGCCATGGACTCCCGCTACGAGCTTTACGCCCACGAGCGGGTCGCCGGGCGGGCGGGCCTGAGCGAGTCGAAGATCGCCACCCTCGCCGCCGGCCAGCGGCCTGCGGACCTCACGCAGGAGGAGGGAGCCGCCTACGACGTCGCCGCCGTGCTCACGGCGGGCGGGCAGTTGCCGGAGGCCACCTACCAGCGGGCGGTGTCGGCGTTCGGCGAGGCGCAGACGGCCGAGCTGATCTACCTGGTCGGCGGCTACCTGCTGATCTCCGTCCTGCTCAACGCCTACGACGTCTCCGTCCCCGGCCGCGAAGAGGGGTCGCCCCGTGGCTGAACGCGCGGGCCGGACCTCGGGCGCGCTGGCCGCAAGCCTGTTGGCGGGCTTGGCGATCAGCGGCCTGATGCTCTTCAAGGAGCGGACGAGCGGCGAGCCGTCCGACCTGATCCGGTGGGAGCGCGTGGGCGTCGGGCGCCTCGGCCTGCGAGCGGGCCGCGGCGCGCCGGGCGCGGGCGAGCAGGCGGGCGTCCACGCCGGGCACCTGGCGCTGTCGGCCCTGGGCGGGGCCGCCTACGCCGCCGCCTTCGACGAGGACGCGCCGGTGGTCGCCAGCGGACTGGCGTTCGGCGCGGCCTTCTACGTCGCCTGCCACTGGATCGCCGGCCCGCTCTTGGGACTGAAGCGGCCGGAGTGGCGCGAGCCTCCCGCCGCGGTCGCCCAGCACCTGGTGGTGCACGCCGTCTACGGCCTGCTGATCGCCTCGGGCGCCCGCGTCGGCGCGCGCCTGGCGAAATCCTGATCGCACGAACCGCCCCCGACCCCAGCCCATCCCCGGAGTTCAGCCATGACGCCCCTTCCCTACAGCCCCGACATCGAACAGCCGGAGGCCGACGAGCAGAAATCCATCGACGGCATCATCAAGGGCATGAGCGAGCAGACCGGGAAGGTGGAGGAGCGCGAGCACCACGCCGTGCGCGCCAGCCACGCCAAGAGCTCCGCCTGCGTGGTGGGCGAGCTCACGGTCGCGGCCGGCCTGCCGCCCGAACTGGCGCAGGGGCTGTTCGCCACGCCCGGCCGCCACGACGTGGCCGTCCGCTTCGCGCAGGGGCCGGGCGAGACGCTGGGCGACCGCGTGTCCACCCACCGCGGCATGGCGGTCAAGGTGTTCGGCGTGGAGGGCGAGCGGCTGCCCGGCCATGACGCCGACACGCAGGACTTCGTCTTCGCCACCGGCACGACCTTCCCCTCGGGCACGGCCAAGGGTTTCCTGAAGGACGGCGCGGCCATCGGCCAGGCGGTCGGCGCGCCCGAGGGCTTCAAGAGCGCGGTCTCCGCCACCGCCCGCGGCTTCAACCAGGCGCTGCACGCCTTCGGCGGGGAGAGCGCCAAGGCCGACTTCTTCGGCCACCCGTTCAGCCATCCCCTGTCGGAGGGTTATTTCAGCCAGGCCCCCGTCCGCTTCGGCGACTACGTGGCCAAGCTCGCCATCATCCCCGTCGCGCCCGAACAGCTCGCCCTGGCCGACTGGCGGCTCGACCCGCACAAGGACGAGGACGGCTTCCGCCACGCGGCGGTCGAGTACTTCGCCGGCAACGACGCGGTGTACGAGATCAAGGCGCAGCTTTGGGTGGACGCCGACAAGCAGCCCATCGAGGACGCTTCGGTGGACTGGCCGGTCTCGCTCAGCCCCTACCGCACGGTGGCGACGCTGCGACTGCCGCGGCAGGACGCCTACGGCGCGGCGCGGGTTCGCTTCTTCGACGAGGTGATGAGCTTCCGCCCCGCGCACGCGCTCCTCGCCCACCGGCCGCTGGGCTCGGTGATGCGCGCGCGGCTGCAGGTGTACCAGGCGCTGAGCGACCTGCGCCACAGCGACAACGGCGTCGCCTGCGAGGAGCCGCAGGGCCTGGACGCCATCCCCGCATGAGCCGCGCCGGGCTCGCGGGCCCTGCGCTTCAGCAAGGAGCACCGATGAGCGCCGTCACGATGGAGGACCCCACCCCGCTGAAGCAGAGCGGCGCGGTGGACCCCTGATGCCCGCCGCCGCCACGCCCCCCCTGGAGATCGCCTACGAGGACGCGGGGCCGGCGGACGGTCCCGTCGTGCTCCTGCTCCACGGCTGGCCCGACAGCGCCCAGACCTGGGCCGCCGTGGCCGAACACCTCGTCCGCCACTTCCGCGCCTGAACCCCCGCACCGCACCCGATCCGGAGACGACCCATGACCTCCAGCGACACGCCCTCCATCACCCCCGCGACGCCGCAACTGACCCTGGTCGCGCAGTTCGACCACCAGGTCACCGGCGTGGCGGTGGTCGAAGACGGCCGCCGCTTCGTCAACTTCCCGCGCTGGACCGACGACGCGCCCGTCTCGGTCGCCGAGGTGACGCCCGACGGCGGGATCAAACCCTACCCCGACGAGCGCTGGAACAGCTGGCGCAACGCCCGCGCCGACGAGATGGCCGTGGGCGAGCACTTCGTGTGCGTGCAGTCGATCGTGCCGGACGGGCGGGGAAACCTGTGGGTGCTCGACCCCGGCGCGCCGGGCAACGAGAAGATCCTGGAAGGCGCCCCCAAGCTGGTGAGGATCGACCTGCGGACGAACGCGGTGACCCAGGTGATCGCCTTCGCACCGGACGTCGCCCTGCAGGGCGCCTACCTGAACGACATCCGCTTCTCGCCCGACGGCGCCTTCGGCTACATCACCGACAGCGGCGCGCGCGGCGCCGTCATCGTGGTCGACCTGCGGAGCGGGGAAGGCTGGCGCGCCCTGGACGGCCATCCGTCGACCCAGGTCGACAAGGCGGTGAAGGTCACCCTCGACGGCGAGCCGCTGGTGCGGCCCGACGGCCGCCAGCCCATGTTCGCCGCCGACGGGATCGCGATCTCCAACGACGGCGCGACCCTCTACTACCAGGCGCTGACCGGCGAGACGCTCTACGCCATCGCGACCGCCAAGCTGGCCAAGCCGGTGAGCGAGGCGGACCGCGCCGCCGCCGTCCAGACCGTGGCCAAGACCCACGTCGCCGACGGCCTGTGGATGAGCCGTGCGGGGGTGCTCTACCTCACCTCGCCCAGCGACTTCTCGATCAAGCGCCTGTCGGGATCGACGCCCGAAACAGTGCTCGCCGACAAGCGCCTGCGCTGGCCGGACACCTTCTCCGAGGGCCCGGACGGCACGATGTACGTCACCGCCAGCCACATCCAGGACACCTGCTGGTTCAAGCCGGACGCGCCGCCGTCCATCACCACTGAGCTGTTCAGCTTCCCGCCCGTGGCGGCTTGAGGGAGGTGGCGATGATCCGGCGGCGCCACCGCCCTCCCCACGACTTCGGCGTGGGCGGGGTGGCCATCGGCAACGAGTTCCAGTTCGCCACCGACGAGCAGGCCGAAGCCACCCTGGCGGCGGCTTGGGACGCGGGCGTGCGCTATTTCGACGTGTCGCCCTGGTACGGGCTGGGCCTGGCCGAACGCCGCTTCGGCCGCTTCCTGGCGCGCAAGCCGCGGGGTGAGTTCGTGATCTCGTCCAAGGTGGGCAAGCTGCTGCGCGCGAGCCGCGACAACAAGGCCAAGACGTACTTCCCCTACACCAATTCGCCCAACACGCCCCACTTCGACTACACCGCGGACGGCGTGCTGCGCTCCATCGAGGACAGCCTGCAGCGGCTGGGACTCGACCGGCTGGACATCGTGTTCGTGCACGACCTGTCCCCCGACAACAGCTACCTGCCCGACGACTGGGAGGCGCTGTGGCCGGTGGCCGAGCGCGGCGCCTTCCCGGCGTTGACCCGCCTGCGCGAGGAGGGCGTGATCGACGGCTGGGGCATGGGCGTGAACCGCCCTGAGCCCATCCTGCGCTGCCTGGAGACCGCCGACAGCGACGTGCACCTGTTGGCCAGCCAGTACTCGCTGATCGATCACGCCGGCGCGGTCGACCAGGTGTTCCCCAAGGCGAGGGAGAAGGGCGTCAGCTTCGTGGTCGGCTCGGCGCTGAACGCGGGCTTCCTGGGGGGCGAGCCGCACTACAACTACGGGGAGGAGAACACGCTGATCCCCGCAGACAAGCGCGAACGGCTCGCCCGCCTGCGCGCGGTCGCCGGCCGCCACGGCGTGGACCTGCTGGCCGCCGCGCTGCAGTTCAGCCTGGCCCCGGACGTCGCCTCCGCCCTGGTCGTGGGGGTCGCCCGGCCCGACCACATCCTCGCCGACCAAGCCGCGCTGCGGGCCAGGATCCCGGCGGAGTTCTGGGACGAGCTTCGGTCCCAGGGCCTCCTGCATCCGCAAGCCGCCGTTCCGACCTGAGCGACGACCTCGGGACGAACGGCGCCGGCGCGGGATCCGGCCTAAGGAAGATGCGGCTCAGCCGCTCCCGATGAGGATGCCGGCGGCCAGCACGAGCGCGCCGCCGAGCAGCACCTTGGCCGCCGCGGACAGCGGCGGCGTTTGCATGAACCGCCACTGGATCCAGGCGATCAGGCCGAGTTCGGCGACGGCCACGCCGGCGGCCACCCACACCGCGGTCCAGAAGTCGGGGATCAGGAAAGGCAGGGTGTGGCCGATTCCCCCGACCGTGGTCATCAGCCCGCAGACCAGGCCGCGCAGGAGCGGCGCGCCGCGGCCGGACAGCTTGCCGTCGTCGGCCAGCGCCTCGGCGAACCCCATGCTGATCCCGGCGCCCAGGCTGGCGGCCAAGCCCACCAGGAAGGCGTTCCAGGGCATGTGCGTGGCGAAGGCCGCGGCGAAGACGGGGGCCAGGGTGGAGACCGAACCGTCCATCAACCCCACGAGGCCGGGTTGCACGATCTGCAGCACGAAGCGGCGCTGCGCGTCGTCGTCCTCACGCTCGCGCCGTTCGCCGGGGAGCCGTCGGGACTCGATCTCTCCCGCGGTCACCTTGTGCGCCGCTTCCGCGGCGGCGAGGTCCCCCAGGAGCCGGCGCACGTCGGCGTCCGTGCTGCGCGCGGCGGCCTCGCGGTAGAAGCGCGTGGCGTCCGCCTCCATGCGCCGGGCCTGGTCGCGCATGGCGTCGACCCCGCGCAACGCCACCTGCCGCGGGGAGGCGGGCGCGGGCATGCCCCGCACCTCGCGCCGGGTGACGAGGGGGATGTGGGCTCCGAAACGGGCGATGTAGAGGTCCAGGAGCGCGCGCCGATGCCCGTTCTCCTCGGTGGCCATGTCGTCGAAGACCTTGGCGCTGTCGGGATAGTGGGCGCGCAGGTGCTCGGCGAAGTCGGCGTAGATGCGCCCGTCCTCCTCCTCGCTGGCGATGGCCAGCGCCAGGATTTCGCGCTCGTTCAGGTCGGCGAAGCTGCGCACGTCATCCGCCCCCGAACATCATGAGAGTGTCGCTCAGCGCACCGGGCGACCGGGGAAAGTCCATGGCGGTGATCAGGATCGCGCTCCCCCGCCCTGCGGTCGGCAGGACCCCCGCTGCGCCGGCGATCCGTAAGGCTCCGCTTCCCGGTCGGATGCGGCAGCGGGCAACATAGCGGAGGAAAGTCGCAAAACCACCACTCCCCGGCTCGGAACGAGGAGGCCGTCGAGCGCCGCCGCGAACAGGAGGTCGCGCCTCACGTGCGCGTCCCTCCATTCGTCGCCGGAACCCGGTCCAGGGGCTTAGACGGCCTTCTTGAGCGGCGCAGGCTTCTTAGACTCGGGCAGCATCTCACGCAGGTGGCCGTGCACCATGTGGCAGTCGAACGGCTTGGCGATGAAGCTGGCCTTTTCGGGCATGTCGCCGTCGGCCGGAGTGAGCCGTCCGCTGGCTATCACGATCTCTATCCATGGCCAGTGCACGGCGACGTACTTGGCGAGCGCGAACCCGTTCGTCCCGCCGGGCATCTCCACGTCGGAAAAGAGAAGGGTGACGTGTTCGGCCACCCGGCCGAGCAGCTCCTTCGCCTCGTCCCCCGACCCCGCCTCGTACGACCGAAACCCGGCGTCTTCCAGGATGGCGCGCACATCCATGAGGATGACGGGATCGTCGTCGACGACGAACGCGTAAGGGGCGGTGGATCCAGCCATCCCGCCTGAACCGCCGGCGCCCTCATTTGTTGCCGCCCTCCAGCGACGAGCGTTCGCCCGCGCCGCGCCATGCTGGTGGGCGCCCGCGGCAGCACCGTTGGTGGGCCGCGCGAAGCGCGACATAGCTGTTTCCAGCGAAGCTGGAGTTCACGGGCCATGATCCACCTGCCGCGCGGCCGCCGCTCGGTCGCCCTGTTCCGCGAGCTCGGGCCGGGCCTCGTCACTGGCGCTGCAGACGACGATCCGAGCGGCATCGCCACCTACAGCCAAGCCGGAGCGCAGTTCGGCTACGGCCTGCTTTGGACGATGGTGCTGACCTACCCCCTGATGAGCGCCATCCAGCTGATCAGCGCCCATATCGGCCGGGTCACCGGCTGCGGTCTGGCCAAGAACATGAGCGAGGTCATGCCCAAGGGGGTGGTGCTTGCGCTGGTCGCCCTCCTGTTCGTGGCCAACACCATCAACATCGGTGCGGACCTCGCGGCGATGGGCGCCGCGGCGCAGTTGGTCGCCGGGGGCGGCGACCATGTCTTCACCATCGCCTTCGCCGTCCTGAGCCTGGCGCTTCAGCTGTTCGTACCCTACCGCCGCTACGCCAACCTGCTGAAATGGCTGACGCTGGTGCTGTTCACCTACATCGCGCTCCTGTTCGTGGTGAAGGTCGACTGGCCGACGGCCCTCAAGTCCCTGGTCTGGCCGAGCCGCCTGCCGTTCGCCGCGGCGGTGACGACGGTGGTGGCTGTGTTCGGCACCACCATCAGCCCCTACCTCTTCTTCTGGCAGAGCGCCCAGGAGGTCGAGGGCATGGTGCAACACGCGCACGACAAGCCGCTCGTCGAGGCGCCGCGGCAGGCGCCTTCCGCCTTCGCACGCATCCGGCTCGACACCTTCTTCGGCATGGCGGTCTCCAACGTGGTGGCGCTGGCCGTGATGATCGGCGCCGCCGCGACGCTGCACGCCTCGGGCAAGACGGACATCACCACCTCGGCGGACGCCGCACGGGCCCTGGCGCCCATCGCAGGACCGTTCGCGTCCCTTCTGTTCAGTCTCGGCATCATCGGCACGGGCCTGCTGGCGGTGCCCGTGCTCGCGGGCTCCACCGCCTACGCCGTGGGCGAAACCCGCGGGTGGCGCTGCGGCCTGGAGCATCACCCGCGCTCGGCCAAGCCGTTCTACGGGGTCGTCGCCGCGGCCGTCCTGCTCGGCCTGCTGATCGACTGGTCCCCGCTCGACCCCATCAAGGCGCTTTTCTGGAGCGCGGTGATCAACGGCGTCTCGGCCGTGCCGATCATGGCGGCGATGATGGTGGTCAGCTCACGCAAGGCGCAGATGGGCGCCTTCCGCAACGGCGCGGTGCTGCAGACGGTCGGCTGGATCGCAACGGCCGTCATGGGCGCGGCGGCGATCGCGCTGTTCATCGTCCGATGAGGACCCGTTCGGCGAAGCGTTCGGGCACCGCCCCATGATCAACCTTAATATCGAAAGCTGATCAGTGTCATGGGCCCAGCAATAGTTGTGCTGCACGAGATGCAGCCGATGAGCTCCAGCGGCGGCAAGGAGCGGCTCGGCGGGATCACCAAACAGGGTGACCGCTACTTGCGCCAGCTGCTGGTCATCTTCTTCGCCTCACGCTGCTTCGGCTGAACGTCTCGACCGTCGAAGTCGTCGACGTGGGACGGCTGGCTGCACGCGCTCAAACCAGATCGTCTTTTCGCCCGGCGTCGTCTCGAGATCGAACTCGTCGTCCGGCGAACGGAAGCTCAGCGCGCCGCCGGGGGCCAGCGCAAGCACGGGCCAGCGTTCGGCCCCGCGGGCCGGCTCGTCGTCGCCCTCGTGCACCGCGAAGCCGTAGCCGTCCGCCGCCAGTTCGCTCAGGCGCGCATGGGTCAGGGTCGCGTGGGGCGTGTACTTGCCGCGCCAGTCACGGCTCGTCTGCAACTGCTCGCGTTCGGCGGCGGGCGGCGGCTGGTGCACGCGCTCGCGCCCCATCTCCCCGGCGAAACGGGTGCACACCAGGGCGTTGTAGGCGTCATCGTCGGTGGCCGCGTAGAGATACTCGAGGTCGCGCATGTCGACCATGTGCTCGCCCACCGCCGAGAGTATCTCCACCCTGGAGGTCGCCAGCCCCTCGCGCCGCGCCGGGCGCAGCGCCTCGAAAGACGGGTCGACGAGCATGGAGGGCACCCCGATCGCACGCAACGCCTTGGCCAAGCCGATCGTCCAGGGAGATGCGCCCACGATCAGCACGCCCGGCGGCGCCGTCGACGCCAGCTTGAGGAGGCGTGCGAGCGGCCCGAGGCTCAGACCGTGCAGCACCACGGTGGCGGCGATGACGCAGAACACCATGGGCAGCACCAGGGCGCCGTCCCGGTAGCCGGCGCGGGTCAGCTGCTCGCCCGCCAGCCCCGCCACGGCGGCGGCCACCACGCCCCGGGGACCGATCCAGCCGACCAGCAGCCGCTCGCGCCAGGTCATGCGCGCGCCCACCGTCGCCAGGCCGATGGCGGCGGGGCGCACCAGGAAGAGGATGGTCAGGGTGGTCAGCACGATCGGCCAGGAGACGTGGCGCACCACGGCGGGGTCGATGTCGGCGGTCAACAGGATGAACAGGCCCGACACCAGGAAGACGGTCAGGCTCTCCTTGAAGCGGCGCAGCTCCTGCAGGCCGGTGACCTCGATGTTGGCCAGCACCACGCCGAAGATGGTGGCGCCCACCAGCCCGGTCTCGGCCTGGATGGCCTCTCCCGTGGCGTACACCCCCAGCGCGCCGGCCAGCAGGATCGGAGTCTTGAGGTACTCGGGCGCGAGGTCGCGGCGAAAGGCGTAGCGCAGGGCGAACGGGAGCGCGAAGCCCAGCGTCGCCGCCACGAAGGCGCCGAACATGGCGCGCCCCGCGAGGCCCGACATGGAGCCGAGGTCCTGGCCCCGGGTGCGCAGCGCCACGAGCACGCTCAGGATCAGCAGCGTCAGCGTCGCGCCGATCGGATCGTTGACGATCCCCTCCCACTTGAGGAAGGCGCTCGCGCGCGGCTCCAGCTTGGCTTGGCGCAGCAGCGGCATGATCACCGTCGGCCCGGTGACCACCAGGATCGAGCCGAACAGCACCGCCACCGACCAGGCGAGGCCGCCCACATAGTGGCCGGCCACGGCGCCGAGCGCCCAGTTGAGCGGCAGCGCCAGGAACACCAGCCGCGTCACGCCCGAGCCGGCGCTGCGCAGCTCGCGCAGGTTCAGGTTGAGGCCGCCCTCGAAGACGATGATCGCCACCGCCATGCCGATGGCCGGGCTCATCACCTCGCCCAGGATCGCGGACGGCTTCACCCAGCCGAAGCCCGGCCCGATCACCAGGCCGAAGATCAGCAGCGCCAGGATCGAGGGCACGCGGAAGCGCCAGCCCAGCCACTGCGCGAACACGCCGGCGACCGCGACGCCCGCGATCAAGAGGAGGATGGCGTGTTCCAGGGAAGCTCCGGGTCGGCGTCCAGGCGGCGCGGGCCGACGCAGGTCGGACCTCTCCAGCACGAGAACCGCTGGGCGTCACGTGCCACGTCTCGATCTTGCGACGGAATCGACCCTGGGGATCGACCGCGATCAGGCCCCCAGGTGGAGGACTTCACCGACCATGGAACAAGCGCGGGAGGGTGCGCTTCCGCTTGGGACGTC
>CAXSDV010000058.1:0-15806 GCA_964235945.1 uncultured Caulobacteraceae bacterium | reverse complement strand
ATTGGCGCGCCCGGAACGATTCGAACGTCCGACCCTCAGATTCGTAGTCTGATGCTCTATCCAGCTGAGCTACGGGCGCGCATCGCGCGGGCTGTCGGGCCCGGCGAGGGCGGGGGAGTAGCGCGTCGGGGGGGCGGGCGCAAGTGGGCGTCGACGTGCGGGGGCGGAGCCCTGTAAGGGGGCGGGCGCGACGGAGGCGGCGGCCATGCGACACACCATCCTCACCACGGTCGTTTCGGCGCTGGCCGGCGCGGCGCTCGTCGGGGGTCCGCTCGCCGACGCGGCCGTCGCCCCGGTGGCGGTCCCGGCCCCCACGCAGGCCCCGACGCCGACGCCCGCCCCGCCGCACTCTTCCGCGCTCGCCCGGGCGCACCCGTCCAGCCTCGCCCGAACGCGGGCGGACGGGGCGGGGCGCGGCGCGCGCCGCCGGGGGCACGCCATGGTGGCGGCGGCCAATCCGCTGGCGGTGGCGGCGGGACTGAAGGTGCTGGCCGCGGGCGGGAGCGCGGTGGACGCCGCGGTCGCGGTGCAGGCGGTGCTGGGGCTGGTGGAGCCCCAGAGCTCGGGCCTGGGGGGCGGGGCCTTCATGCTGGTGCTCAACGGCCGCACCGGCCGCATCACCGCCTATGACGGGCGCGAGACCGCCCCCGCCGCGGCCGGGGCCGACCTGTTCCTGGGGGCGGACGGCCGCCCGCTGCCGTTCCGCGAGGGCGTGCTGTCCGGCCGGTCCACGGGCGCGCCGGGCGCGATCGCCATGCTGGAGCTGGCGCACCGGCGCGAGGGCCGCCTTCCCTGGTCCGGCCTGTTCGCCGACGCCGAGCGGCTGGCGCGCGAGGGTTTCGTCGTTTCGCCCCGGCTGGCGGGCATGATCTCCGGCCGCGCGCCCCAGGCGGCGGAGCCGGACGCGGTGCGCTACTTCTCCCGGCCGGACGGGACGCGGCTGGGGGCGGGCGACCGGCTGACCAACGCGCCCTACGCCGACGCCCTGGCGCGCATCGCCCGGCAAGGGGCGCGGGGCCTGCTGACCGGCCCGCTGGCGCGGGAGATCACGGCCCGGGTGCACGACGACCCGCGCCCGGGCGCGCTGAGCCTGTCCGACCTCGCCGGCTACACGCCCCTGGCCGAGCCCGCCCTGTGCCGGCCCTACCGCGCTTACCGGGTTTGCGCCGCCCCGCCCCCCGCGGGCGGCGTGGGGGTGCTGGAGATACTGGGCCTGCTGGAGACCACCGACATCGCCTCGCGCGGGCCCCACGACCCGCAGGCCTGGGTGGAGTTCGCCGAAGCGAGCCGCCTCGCCTACGCCGACCGCGACCGCTATGTGGGCGACCCCCGCTTCGTGCGCGTGCCGGTCGCCGGCATGATCGACCCCGCCTACGACCGGACCCGCGCCCTGCTGATCCCGACGCTGGACGGCGCGGCGGCGCAGGCGGGTTCTCCCCCCGGCGCGCCGGCGCGGCCCGGCCCGGACGCCACGCCCGAGCCCGGGGGCACCTCGCACTTCGTGGTGGCGGACGCGGCGGGCACGGTGGTGTCCATCACCACCACGGTGGAGAGCATCTTCGGCTCCGGCCGCATGGTCCACGGCTTCTTCCTGAACAACCAGCTGACCGACTTCTCCTTCTCGCCCCTCGACAAGGACGGGACGCCCGCGGCCAACGCTCCCGGGCCCGGCAAGCGGCCGCGATCGTCCATGAGCCCCGTCATCGTGCTGGACCGGCGCGGGCGCTTCGTGTTGGCGGTGGGCTCGCCGGGGGGGAACTCCATCATCGCCTACGTGGCCAAGGCGCTGGTGGCCATGCTGGACTGGCGCATGGCCCCGAGGGACGCCTTCGCCCTGCCCAACCTCGTGGCCCGGCCCGACCACACCGACCTGGAGGCGGGGGCCGACCCGGCCGTGGCCGCGGCCCTGCGCGCGCGCGGGTTGAAGGTGAACGCCGCGGCGGGGGAGGACTCGGGCCTGCACGCGGTGCTGGCCGCCCCCGGCGGCGGCTATGTCGGCGGGGCCGACCCGCGACGCGAGGGCGTGGCGCGGGGCTGGTAGGCGGCGGCGTGACGCGCGCCGGCGGCCGGAGCGCCCTCGCCCTCGTCCTGCTGGCGTTGGGCGGCTGCGCCTCGCCCGGGGCGGTGGTGCGGCTGGTGCGCGATCCCGCCGCGCGGGCCGTGCGCGCGCAGGTGGACGGCGGCGTGGTGGAGGGGGTGGCGGCCCCCGGCGGCCGCGCCTGGCTGGGGCTGGCCTACGCCGAGCCGCCCGTGGGCCCGCTGCGCTGGCGCGCGCCGCGCGGCCCGCTCCCCTGGGCGGGAGTGCGCAAGGCCGTGCGGCCCGGCGGCGACTGCGTGCAGAACCTCAGCCCCCGCGCGCTGCTGGGCCGGCCGGGCGGCCTGTTCGTGCGCGGGCGCGAGGATTGCCTGGTGCTCAACGTCTACGCCCCGCCGGACGCCGTGGAGGGGGCGGGCCTGCCCGTGATGGTGTGGCTGCACGGAGGCGGCTATGCGGCGGGCACGGCGGCCAACTACGACCCCAGCCGGCTGGCGACGCGCCGGGGCGTGGTGGTGGTGACGCTGAACTACCGGCTGGGGGCGTTCGGCTTCCTGGCGCACCCGGCGCTCTCGGCGGAGGATCCGGCCGCCGGGTCGGGCGACTACGCCCTCCTGGACCAGCAGGCGGCGCTGCGCTGGGTGAGGGACAACGTGGCGGCCTTCGGGGGCGATCCGTCGCGCGTCACCCTGTGGGGCCAGTCGGCCGGGGGCTTCAGCGCCTGCCACCAGCTCCACGCCCCCGGTGCGCGCGGCCTGTTCGCGCGGGTGATCGTCGAAAGCGGAGCCTGCACCGGGCGCGGCGACAACCTGCCGCTCGCCCGGGCGGAGGCGGCGGGGCGGCGCTTCGCCCGGGACCTCGGCTGCCCCCGGGACGGCGCGGCGGCGGCGGCCTGCCTGCGCCGGGCGCCCGCCGGACGGGTGGCGCGGGTCGTGTCGCACCGCCCGGGGGTGCTGGGTCCGAACAGCTGGGGCGCGGTGGCGGGCGGGCCCGTCCTGCCCCGGCCGGCGGCGGACGCCTTCGCCGCCGGCGAGTTCGCGCCCGTTCCCGTGCTGATGGGGACCAATGCGGACGAAGGGCGGCTGTTCGCCTACCTGCTGCGCCTCACCGGCCGGCTGGGCTCGGCGAAGAGCTACCGCGCGGTGCTGGCGGCCGCCTACGGCGCGGACGCCCCGCTGGTCGAGGCGCGCTACCCGGTCGCCGCCTACGGCTCGCCCGCCCTGGCCTACGCCCGGGCGGTGACGGACGGCGCCTTCCGCTGCCCCCTGGCGCGCGCCGCCCCGCTGCTGGCGGCCCGCGCGCCCGTGTGGACCTACGTGTTCGCCGACCGGCGGGCGCCCTCCGTCCTGCCCCGCCTGCCCGGCTTCCCGCCGCTCGGGGCCTACCACGGCGCGGAGATCGCCTACGTGTTCCAGCGCCCCTGGATCCTGGCGGACCCGCGCCGGCTGGACGCCGCCGGCCGCCGGCTGTCCGACGACATGCAGGCCCGCTGGGCCGCCTTCGCCCGCACGGGCGCCCCGGACGCGCCGGGCCTCGACCCCTGGCTCCGGTGGCCCGCCTCCCACCTGTTCGCCCCGGCCGGCGCGACGCCCGCCGCCGCCCCGCCCGACGCGGACACCTGCGCCTTGTGGACGAGGCTGGAGGCGGACGGGTCGGCGAGCGGCGGTCCGGTCCCGCCGGTCACGCCGCCGCGAGCCTGATCGACAGGGCGGTGTCGGCCAGCCGGGCGGGATCGACGGCGCGGCGGGCGCCGATCAACTGGCGGCCGCCCATGAAGTCGGCGGGTGCGTTCACCGCCTCCACGGCCCGCACCCGCGCCCCCGCGTCCAGGTGGAAGACGGAGAAGCGGCCGGCGGAGGGATCGCCCCGGATCACGACGCTCACCGCGTCGTAGGGCAGGCCCGCGATCTGCAGCTTGCAGTCGTACTGGTCCGACCAGAACCAGGGCGTCTCCTCCGCGGGTCGGGGGGCGCCGGTCAGGTCGGCCACCACCTGCCTGCACTGCTCCAGCGTGCTGGGCACGCTCTCCAGCCGGGCCTCGCGCTCGTAGAAGGGCAGGGGGCGGCGCGTGCAGTCGCCCACCGCGTGGATCAGCGGGTCGCGCGTGCGGGCGCGGGCGTCGACCAGCACGCCGTCGTCGCACGGCAGCCCCGCGGCGGCGGCCAGCTCGACATTGGGCTGCGCGCCCACGCCCACCAGCACCGCGTCGCCCTCGATCTCCTCGCCGCCGGTCAGCCGCACGCCCCGGGCGCGGCCCGCGCCGTCGTCGACCACCGCCTCCACCGTGGCGTCGAACACGAAGCGCACGCCGTGCGAGCGGTGCAGGCGCAGGAAGAAGTCGGACAGCTCCGGGCACGCCACCCGCGCCAGCAGCCGCGGCTCGCGCTCCACCACCACCACCGCCGCACCCAGGGCGCGCGCCGAGGCCGCCGCCTCCAGGCCGACATAGCCGCCGCCGATCACCAGGAGCCTTCGCCCCGGGCCGATCACCGCCTTCAGCGCGTCCGCATCGGCGGCGGTGCGCAGTTCGAGCACGCCGGGCAGCTCGCGCCCCGTCCACGCGAAGCGCCGGGCGCGCGCGCCCAGCGCCAGCACCAGCCGGTCGTAGGCCAGGGTCGAGCCGTCCGACAGGCGCACCTCGCGCGCCTCGCGGTCGAGAGCTTCGGCGCGCACGCCCAGGCGCAGGTCGATCCGGTGGGCGGCGTACCACTCGCGCGGCTTGAGCAGCAGCGACTCGCCGTCGGCCTCGCCCTTGAGCCACGCCTTGGAGAGCGGCGGCCGCTGGTAGGGCGGCAGGGGCTCGTCGCCGATCAGCGTGATCGATCCGTCGAAGCGCGCCTGGCGCAGCAGGGCGGCCACCGAACCGCCGCCGTGTCCCGCCCCGAGTATCACCGTCCGCACAGGCCGCTCCTAGCCCATCCCATGGACCACCCGGGTGCGGGCCGGCCGAGCCGGACCTGCACGCGAAGGTGGATGGATGCGCGAGGTCGTACATCGCCGGCGCCTCGAACCGCCATCATGGAGTGGAGGTATGGGCGCGACCTTGCGACCTCGACGACCGGCGGGGCGGGCGAGGGCGCCCCGCGGCGAGGCCCGGGTCTCGGCCCGGACGTGGGCGAAGCGCCGGACCCCGCGTCCGGGTCGAATAGCCCGGGGGCGTCGCCGACTCCGCCCTCAGCGGCCGAGCGCCCGGGCGGCCTGGAGGTGGCGTTCGATCACCGGCACATCCGCCTTGGCCACGGCGCGCAGGTTCCGGTCGGAGCCGGCGCCCGCATACCCCCGCTCCGTCGTCAGCGCGCCGCTGTGGGCGAGCACCTGCTGGCGGGCGTAGGCCTGGTCGAAGTCGGGCCCTTGCAGGCTCTGCAAGGCGGCGAGCAGCATGGCCTGCGACGCCCCCACCCCGCCGTCGGGCGGCTTCAGTCCGGAACGCGTCGCCGCCTGGCGCAGGCTGTCCAGCGCGGCGGTGTGATAGCGGATCATCTCCCCGGCGTAGGCGCGCACCTTGGCGTCGTGCGACTCGATCAGGGCGACGTGACCCGCCATGACCTCGTAAAGGTTCGACCCGCTGGCGGCGGAAACGAAGTCGTCGGCGGTGACGGGCGGGGGCTGGGCGTGGGCGGACGCGACCAGCGCGCCCGCGAACAGCAGCGAAAGAACGGCCGTCCGGCCGCCCGATCCCGCGCCGTCCCGGTGCGGAGCCTTGCGGTCGCGCATCACGGCTGCCCCTGGCCGCCGCCGGCCCCGTAGATGTTGCCGGTGGTGTAGCTGCCGTCGTCCTCGGCGAGGCGCACGTAGATGCCGGCGAGTTCGGCCGGCTGGCCCGGCCGCCCCAACGGCGCCGTCGCCCCGAAGGTCACGACCTTGCCGGGCGACGCGCCGCCCGAGACCTGCAGCGGCGTCCAGATCGGGCCGGGCGCCACGCCGTTCACGCGGATGCCCTTGGGGCCGAGCTGCTTGGCCAGCGACTTCACGTAGTTCATCGTCGCCGCCTTGGTCTGCGCGTAGTCGTAGAGGTCGGGCGAGGGATCGTAGGCCTGCTCCGACGTCGTGCCGATGATCACCGATCCCGGCTGAAGGTGCGGCACGGCGGCCTTGATGATCCAGAACGGCGCGTAAATGTTGGTCTTCATCGTCGCGTCGAAGTCCTCGTCGGTCAGGTCGAGGATGGAGGTGCGCGCTTGTTGGCGGCCCGCGTTGGACACCACGATGTCGAGGCCGCCGAGCCCGCCGACCGCGCGCGAGACGAGGTCGCGGCAGAAGGCGGCGCTGCGCAGGTCGCCCGGAAGGGCGAGGCCGGTGCGGCCCGCCTGACGGATCAGCCCGATCACCTCGCGCGCGTCCGGCTCCTCGCTCGGGAGGTAGTTGATGGCGACGTCGGCCCCCTCCCGGGCGAAGGCGATGGCCGCGGCGCGGCCCATGCCCGAGTCTCCGCCCGTGATCAGCGCCTTGCGCCCCTTCAGCCGGCCGGAGCCCACATAGCTCGTCTCGCCATGGTCGGGTCGCGGGTCCATGCGCCCGGCCAAGCCCGGCCAGGGCTGCGACTGCTCGGGGAAGGGCGGCCGCGGATACTTGGTGCGCGGGTCCTGCTTGCCGCCCGGCGACTGGGGCGCTTGCGCTTGGGCGGTTCCGGCCGCGAGGGCGGCGGCCGATCCCGCGGTCGCGGCGGTGAGCAGGGCGCGGCGGCTGGTGTCTGTCATGTCGATCTCGTGCGGGACGAGATCTGAACCGGGCGCCGAAGAGAAGGTTGCGGGGCGTCGAAGGCGCACGAGCCGGACATCGCCGTGGAACGGAAGCCCGCACCTGATGTCGGCCTGAGGGGCGGCTAGGCCGCGTCGTGGATGACGCGGCCGATCGCCTGGGCGACCCTCTTCATGTCGACCGGCTTCTCACAGCGGGGGGCGGAGCTGAAGCGGGCCGGGATCGCCGTCGCGTCATAGCCCGTGGTGAAGATGAAGGGCGCGTTCCGCCCGAGCAGCAGGTCGGCCAGCGGGTAGGCCATCTCTCCCCCGAGATTGAGGTCCAGGATGGCGCCGTCGACCCGCGGGGCGTCCTGGAGCAGCGCGATCGCGTCCGCCAGGGTGGCGGCCGGCCCGATGACGACCGCTCCGGCCTCCAAAAGTTCGGTCCGCAGCTCGTCCGCCAGCAGGTACTCGTCCTCGGCGACCAGGATGTGGCAGTCGCGAAGGGTTCTCTCAGGCATGCCCATCGGTCTCTATCGTGCTGGCGGATACGGGTAGCGAGATCGTGCAGTGGACGCCGTCGGGGCCGAGCACGTACGAGGTCTTGGCCCTGAGCTGGTAGGGCAGCGCTTGTTCGATCAGTTCACGTCCCTGGCCGGTTCCGGTGGGCTTGACCTCCGCCGTCGGCATGGCGACCCCGCTCTCGCGCCAGTCCACGTGCAGCCACGGCTCGCCCGTCCCTCCGGACGGGTCCAGCGACCAGCGGATGGCGAGACGGCCGTCGGACGGACCCAGGGCGCCGTACTTGATCGCGTTGGTCGCCAACTCGTGCAGCGCCATGGCCAGCGTCTGCACCGTCGAGGAGCGCAGGCGCACGCCGGAGGGGCCCTCGGTGGTCACGCGCTCGGCCGTGCCGTCCATCGCCGACAGTTCGACGTGGATCAGTTCGTCGAACGTCACCCGGTCGTGCTCGTCCAGCCGCGACAGCAAGCCCTGCACGCGCGCCAGCGCGTCGAGGCGGTCGCGGAAGCGGGCGCGGAAGTCCGACAGGTGGGCGCTGGTCCTGGCCGTCTTGTCGGACATGGAGCGGATCACGCCCATGAGGTTGCGCGTGCGGTGCTGGAGTTCGGCGACCAGCACCTTCTGACGCTCCTGCAGCTCGCGCAGGCTCTGGACGTCGGTGGAGGTGCCCAGCCACTCGACCATGCGCCCGTCGGCGTCGCGCACCGGGACCGAGCGCGTATGGTGCCATACCCAGGCCCCGTCCGAGGCGCGCCGGACGCGGTACTCGGCGTCCAGCATTCCGTGCGAGCGCGCTTCGTCCCAGGCGCGCAGCGTCGCCGCGTGGTCGTCGGGGTGGATGACGTCCATCCAGCCCCGCCCGTGGCTCTGCTCCTGCGTCTGCCCCGTGAAGGCGAGCCATTGCGGACCCGCCCAGGTCCAAAGGCCCTTGTCGCACGAGCGCCAGACGAGTTGCGGGATGCCGTCCATCAGCGTGCGCTGGCGGACTTCGGCCGCTGCGAGGGCCTGCTCCGTCGACTTGAGCTCGGTGACGTCGTGCCCGATGCCGCCGATGCGCGCGACCCGCCCCGACGAGTCGTGGATCGGGAAGTCGGTGTCGCGCAGCCAGCGCACCTGGCCGTCCGCCGGGCGGCGGATGCGGTATTCGAAGGTGACCGGTTCGCCTTGGCTGACGCGCCGCAGGCTGTCCGCGGCGTGCTCCCGGTCGTCCGGATGCACGAAGTCCAGCCAGTTCGCCATGTTGTCGCCGCGCAGGGCGTCCTCGCGGTCGATGCCGTAGATCGTCTCGAACGCGGGGGTGAGGTACTCCCATTGAAAAGTCCGGGCGTCGCGTATCCACAGCACGTCCTGGGACGCCTCGCCGAACTGGCGCAGGCGCAGCTCGCTCTCGCGCAGCGCCGCCTCGGCGGCCTGCCGCCCTCCGACCTCGAAGCCGACCATGTGGGCGTGGACGACGTCGCCGTGTTCGTCGCGGATCGGGGTCAGCCAGGCGTCGAACGCCTCCTCGGCCAGGTCGTCGCCACGCACGTCGAGGGGCTGCGCCACGACCTGCACCGTTTCGCCGGCCGCCACGCGGCGGTAGAGCGGCTCGACGGTCGTCCAGCCTTGCGGGAAGGTTTCGGGCAGAGGACGGCCGAGCGCCGCCGGGTGGCCGCCGCCGTAGAGCCGGGCGGCCGCGTCGTTGTAGATCAGGATGCGGTCGGGCCCGCACACGAGGCTGGACACGAGGGGGCTCGCGAGCATCATCTCGACGACCACCCTGAGACGCTCCGGCCATCCCTCCAGGGGGCCGAGCGGGCCCGCCCCCCAATCGAACGCCCTGATCAGCGAGGCCATTGCGCCGTCGCCGGCGGGCCAGGCCTGAGGAGGTTGCGCGTCCATCCCTTATTGGAGGCACGGGGCGCGGTTCTTGTCACCCTCATGGGTTTGCGATCCCGACGCCTCGACGCGATCGCTCTCAAATCCCTGTGGAGGACGCCCGGAATCCGACGCCGGCGACGGCCGGCGAGCCCGCCGACCGCCCCGCCGTCGAGGCGGTGGACGCCTTCGCCCGCCGCCCCGCCGTCGCCGCGCGTCAGCCCTGCTGGAGGATCGTCTGGGCGATGTCGGTCATCTTCTCGTCGCCCTGCTTGGCTTCGTCCGCGCAGCCCTTCATGTCCCGGGCGACGTCGTCCATCCCCAGCCGGCCCGTATAGGCGGCCATGGTGCCGAACGCGGCGATCCAATAGTGCAGCGCCATCTGCCCGTTCGCGATGATCCCGAGGTCGCGGGACTGGGCGTCCGGCGCGCGTTGCCGGATCTTACGGCTGACCTCGTAGTGCGCCTTCATCACGGCGTTCTCTTCTTCGCCGCCGCCGCCGCCGGCCTGCTGACGGGCGCGGTCTATCCGCTGCGCCCACTGCTGGGAGATGCTGTTCCCCTGCTCCAGGGCCGCCTTGAGTTGCGGGTTCTGCACGTCGCCGCTGATCTCGTCGACGGCCTTCGCCGCAATGTCGCCTCCGGCCTTCATGGCCGACAGGCCTTGGGTCACCAATTGCTTCAGGTTCTCGTCTGACATGTATTCCACTCCCATAGCAGAGCTGGCCGAACGGCTGAGGATCGGGCGTTGAATTCAGGTCCGCATGCCCGTTCGAACCGGATGCGAAGGGGGAAGTTCCCGTTTCCACGCGGATGGAGCCTTGCTCCGCCCCGGCGTCCGCGGGTGTCGACATGGGTCGCGGGCCGGCGGGCGAAGCGTTGCTTTGAGGGGGTGACGACGGGACCCGCAAGCGCCTGCGGTCTTCCAGCGACATCTGCGCATCGCAGCGCTTCGGCGCGTCGTCGGTCCCCTCCCGGCGGCCCCGTCGTCCGCTGGACATGGGAGCGGGCGCGTCCCAAGGTTCGAGCGGCGTTTCGGCCGCCGACCGGGATCGACGCATGGGAGCTGTGATCGCCGTCGTTCGGGAGCGCGAGCCGGGCGAGGCGCGCGTGGCGGCCACGCCCGACAGCGTCAAGCGCCTGCTCGCCCTGGGCGCGTCCGTGACGGTGGAGGCGGGCGCGGGCCTGCTCGCCGCCTATCCCGACGCCGACTACGCCGCCGCGGGCGCGCGCGTGGCCGCCTCCCTGGGCGAGGCGCTGGCGGGCGCCGACCTTCTGTTGGCCGTGCGCGGTCCCGGCGCGGAGGTGAGGGCCGCGCTGGCGCCCTCCGCCACCGTGGTGGCGCTGATGGACCCGCACGCGCGCCGCGACGGGCTGGACGCCCTGGCCGCCCACGGCGCCACCGCCTTCTCCATGGAGTTCGTGCCGCGCATCACCCGGGCGCAGGCCATGGACGCGCTGTCCTCCCAGGCCAACCTCGCGGGCTACCGCGCGGTGGTGGAGGGGGCGCGCGCCTACGGCCGGGCCTTCCCCATGATGATGACGGCGGCGGGCACGGTGGCTCCGGCCAAGGTGTTCGTGATGGGCGCGGGCGTGGCCGGCCTGCAGGCGATCGCCACCGCCCGCCGCCTGGGCGCGGTGGTCACCGCAACCGACGTGCGCCCCGCCTCCAAGGAGCAGGTGGAGAGCCTGGGGGCCAAGTTCGTCGCGGTGATGGACGAGGAGTTCGCCTCCGCCCAGACCGCCGCCGGCTACGCCAAGGCCATGAGCGCCGCCTACCAGGAGAAGCAGGCCGCGCTGGTGGGCGAGCACCTGAAGAAGCAGGACGTGGTGGTCACCACCGCGCTGATCCCCGGCCGTCCGGCCCCGCGGCTGGTCACCGCCGCCCAGGTGGCCGCCATGCGCGCCGGCTCCGTGCTGGTGGACCTGGCCGTGGAGCAGGGCGGCAACGTGGAGGGCGCGCGCGCCGGCGAGACGGTGGAGACGCCCGGCGGCGTGCGCATTCTGGGCCTGGGCCAGGTCACGGCCGGGATCGCCGCGGACGCCAGCGCGCTCTACGCCAGGAACCTGGTCAGCTTCGCGGGCCTGCTGCTCGGCCGGGACGGCGCGCTGCAGCCGCAGTGGGACGACGAGATACTCAAGGCTTCCCTGGTCGCGCGCGGCGGCGCGGTGGTCCATCCGGGGCTGCGGCCGGCGGACGCCCAGCCCGTGCTGACCGCGCCGGGAGCGGCCTGATGCGGGTCCTGCTCGCCGTTCTGGCCTGGTGCGTCATGGTGGGGGCGACGGTGGGCTCCGTGTTCGGCTTCCTGGGCGCCCTGGCGCTCATGAACCAGCAAGGCTTGACGGCCTCCGCCTACCCGGGGGTCCTGTTCCACCTTCTCGTCAACACCGGTTTCCGGCTGATCGAGGCGTTCGCCCTCGGCCTGGGCCTGCTGTTCCTGCTCGATCTCGACAAGCGGGCGGCCGCCGCCCGCCGCCCTGGCCCGGAGGCGATCTGATGGACCTCGTCGACCCCGTCGTGTTCCGTCTGGCGATCTTCGTGCTGGCGGTGTTCGTGGGCTACTACGTGGTGTGGAGCGTCACCCCCGCCCTGCACACGCCGCTGATGGCGGTGACCAACGCCGTGTCCAGCGTGATCGTGGTGGGCGCCCTCCTGGCCGCCGCCGCCCACGGCGCCGCGGGCGAGGGGACTCCCGCCCACGTGTGGATCAGCAAGGGCGCGGGCGCGCTGGCCGTGGCCCTGGCCTCCGTCAACATCTTCGGCGGCTTCCTGGTCACGCAGCGCATGCTGGCCATGTACCGCAAGAAGGAGCGGCCGGCGGCCAAGGCCGACGCGGCCGCGGCCGCCATGGCCGACCGGCGCGCCTGACGTGAACGCCGACCTCGCCGCGGTGCTGTACCTCGTCTCGGGGGTGCTGTTCATCCTGACCCTGCGCGGCCTGTCCTCCCCGGAGACCAGCCGGCGGGGCGCCCGGCTCGGCATGGCGGGCATGGCCATCGCGGTGGGCGTCGCGCTGGCCACGCTCTGGGAACAGGGCGCGCTGGACGCGACCACCCTGCTGCTGGTGGTGGGCGGGGTCGCGGTGGGCGGAGGCGTGGGCGCGCTGGTGGCGCGGCGCGTGGCCATGACGGCCATGCCGCAACTGGTGGCGGCGTTCCACAGCCTGGTGGGCCTGGCCGCCTGCCTGGTGGCGACCGCGGCGCTCTACACCCCCGCCGCCTACGGCATCGCCGCGCCCGGCGGCGGGATCAAGCTGGAGAGCCTGGTCGAGCTTTCGCTGGGGGTGGCCATCGGCGCGGTGACCTTCACCGGCTCCTTGATCGCCTTCGCCAAGCTGAACGGAAACATGAGCGGCGCGCCCATCCTCCTGCCGGGGCGACACGCGCTCAACATCGCGCTCGCCGTCGTCCTGGTGGCGCTGGTGGTCGTGCTGGCGGCGAGCGGCGGCGCCGCGACCTGGGCGTTCTGGGGCGTGTTCGCCGTCGCGCTCGTGATGGGCGGCACGCTGATCGTGCCCATCGGCGGCGCGGACATGCCGGTGGTGGTGTCCATGCTCAACAGTTACTCGGGTTGGGCGGCGGCGGCGCTGGGCTTCACCCTCGCCAACACCACCCTGATCATCACCGGGGCGCTGGTGGGCTCGTCGGGCGCGATCCTCAGCTACATCATGTGCCGGGGCATGAACCGCTCGTTCGTGAGCGTCATCCTGGGCGGCTTCGGCGCGACCGCGGCGGCGAGCGGCGCCGGTGCGGCCGAGACGCGGCCGGTGAAGCAGGGCTCGGCGGACGACGCGGCCTTCATCATGAAGAACGCCTCCAAGGTGATCATCGTGCCCGGCTACGGCATGGCGGTGGCCCAGGCCCAGCACGCCCTGCGCGAGATGGGCGACCTGCTCAAGAAGGAGGGCGTGGAGGTGAAGTACGCCATCCACCCCGTGGCCGGCCGCATGCCCGGCCACATGAACGTGCTCCTGGCCGAAGCCAACGTGCCCTACGACGAGGTGTTCGAGCTGGAGGACATCAACGCCGAGTTCGCGAGCGCGGACGTGGCCTTCGTGATCGGCGCCAACGACGTGACCAACCCCAGCGCCAAGACGGACCCGAGCTCGCCCATCTTCGGCATGCCGGTGCTGGACGTTGAGCGCGCGGGCACGGTGCTGTTCATCAAGCGCTCCATGGGCTCGGGCTATGCGGGCGTGGAGAACCCGCTGTTCTTCCACGACAACACCATGATGCTGTTCGCCGACGCCAAGAAGATGGTGGAGGGGATCGTCAAGGCGCTGTGAGGCGCGCCGGCCCGCCCGCGCCCCTCGGCGCGGATGCGCCGGGCCCGCGGACAGGGCATAGGTGCGGCCCGCAGTCGCCGCCGACCCTCCGCCAGGGGTCGCGCCCCCGTTTTTGGAGGTGTCCGTTGAAGACCCGCGCCGCCGTCGCGTTCGAGGCCAAGAGGCCGCTGGAGATCGTGGAGCTGGACCTGGAGGGGCCCAAGGCCTTCGAGGTGCTGGTGGAGATCAAGGCCACGGGCATCTGCCACACGGACGCCTACACCCTGGACGGGCTGGACAGCGAAGGGCTGTTCCCCTGCGTGCTGGGCCACGAGGGCGCGGGCGTGGTGCTGGAGGTCGGCCCGGGCGTGACCTCCGTGGAGGTCGGCGACCACGTGATCCCGCTCTACACGCCCGAATGCCGCCAGTGCAAAAGCTGCCTGTCGCGCAAGACCAACCTGTGCACCGCCATCCGCGCCACGCAGGGGCGGGGACTGATGCCGGACGGCACGAGCCGGTTCAGCCATCAGGGCCGGCCGATCTTCCACTACATGGGCTGCTCGACCTTCTCCAACCACACGGTGCTGCCCGAGATCGCGGTGGCGAAGATCCGCAAGGACGCGCCGTTCGACACGGCCTGCTACGTGGGCTGCGGCGTGACCACCGGCGTGGGCGCGGTGGTCAACACCGCCAAGGTGGAGCCGGGCGCCGACGTGGTGGTGTTCGGCCTGGGCGGCATCGGGCTCAACGTGGTCCAGGCCGCCCGCATGGTGGGCGCGAACAAGATCGTCGGCGTCGACCTGAACGGCGACAAGGCCGAGTGGGGCCGCCGCTTCGGCATGACCCACTTCGTCAACCCGCGCGAGGTGGAGGGCGACATCGTTCCCCACCTGGTGGCGCTGACCGACGGCGGGGCGGATTACACCTTCGACTGCACGGGCAACACCACCGCCATGCGCCAGGCGCTGGAGGCCTGCCACCGCGGCTGGGGCGTGTCCGTGGTGATCGGGGTGGCGGAGGCGGGCCGCGAGATCTCCACCCGGCCGTTCCAGCTGGTCACCGGGCGCGTGTGGAAGGGCTCGGCCTTCGGCGGCGCGCGCGGCCGCACGGACACGCCCACCATCGTCGACTGGTACATGGACGGCCGGATCGAGATCGACCCCATGATCACCCACCGGCTCACGCTGGAGGAGATCAACCGCGGCTTCGACCTGATGCACGCGGGGGAAAGCATCCGCAGCGTGGTGATCTATTGACGCCGCGGCCGGCGGACCCCCTCGCGCCGTGCGGGTACGCGTTCCGCAGCCTTCGTCGCGGAATTGGCCGGCGCGCGTCGAAGCCGCTTGACAGGGTCCGCGCACGCCTCCTACAAATGCACACCTGTTCATGTGAAGGGATGCATGTCGCCGGATGACGTGACGCAGCTGGCGGAGATGTTCCGCCTGCTCGGAGAGCCCAGCCGCCTGGTGCTCGTGGCCCAGTGCCTCGACGCGCCGGTCAAGGTGGGCGACCTCGCGCAAGGGGCGGGCCTGAGCCCGTCGCTGGTGTCCCATCACCTGCGCCTCCTGCGCGCCGCGCGGCTGCTCAAGGCCGAGCGGCGGGGCAAGGAGGTCTTCTACGTGGTGGCCGACCACCACGTGCGGGACATGCTCCACGGCATGATCGAACACGCGGGCGAGCCCCACGGGCACGCGCCGCACGAAGGAGAAGAGCCATGAGCGTCCAAGTCGATCACGTGAAGTGCGCCTGCGCCGACTGCGTTTGCGTCGTCGAAGTCTCCAAGGGCGTCTCCAAGGACGGCCGCGTCTACTGCGACGACTCCTGCGCCGACCACCACGCCCAGGGTCAGGGCTGCCACCACGCCGGCTGCACCTGCCACGGCTGAGCCGAAACGGCGACCGGTCGCCCGCGCCTTCGCAGGCGCGGGCCGCCCCGCCCCGTCGCGCCCGCCCGCCCGCCCGCCCGCCGGGTTGAGCGCGGACGCGGCCAGGTCGCCCGGGTTCGGGTCGCCCGGGCTCAGGTCGCGCAGGCTCAGGCTGGGCGGCTCACCCCCACGAGCTGCAGCACGGCCGCCTGCACCAGCATGACCGCCAGCCACAGCAGGCCGTCCAACAAGGCGGCGGCGACCGGCGATCCGCGGAAGCGCAGGCTCACGAACACGGACGGCAGCACGAAGCCGATCCAGATCACCACGGCGCTGCCCAGCGCCATGGTCCAGGCGCCCGCGCCGCGCGGGGCGAGGATCAGGGCGCCCGCCAGGATGCAGGCGAGCCATCCCTGGGCGACGAAGGCCACGACCGCCAGCCCCACGGCGCCGCGGACGCCGCCCGTCCCGCCGCGGGCTGCGCGCTTCACCGCCGCCGCGTAGAGCAGGCTGACGGCGAAGCCGGCCAGGGCGGCCAGCAGGATGGGCGCGGCGTTGATCGCGATGTACTGCATGGCGGGCTT
>CAXSDV010000057.1:0-16560 GCA_964235945.1 uncultured Caulobacteraceae bacterium | reverse complement strand
AGACGTTCTAACCGACGCTGAAGCTGCTGCTCGCAGCTGATCCGTTCACTCAAATGCAGAACAGCCGCAATCCATCCTCCCCTGCCCTTCGCAACGTCTGCTCTCAAGGTCGAGGCATATTCATGCGCACGCCAGCGACGCGATCGCGCGAATCCTGGTATGATCGAGCATCTCCAGTCTGCAAACAGCAACGATAGGCGACCATGACCGCGACCAATGCCGAGAACGACAAGGGCAAGGCCCTCTACATCGACGTTCACGCCCACGTGTTCCCCGACTTTTACGCCGACGCCTTGAAGGCCGCCGGCGTCAAGGACGTGGACGGCTGGCCCAATCCCACGTGGAGTGTCGAGGCCATGTTCCAAGCCATGGACGGGCACCGGATCCAGGCCCAGGTGCTCTCCTTGTCGTCGCCCGGCGTCAACTTCCTGGAGGGCGCGCCGGCCGCAGCGCTCGCCCGGCGCCTGAATGAGTACATGGCCGGCCTTGTGCGCGAGCATGCGCCGCGCCTGGGCTCCATGGCCGTCCTTCCTCTTCCCGACGTCGAAGCGTCCCTCGCCGAGATCGCGTACGCCTTGGACGTTCTGGGGATGGACGGCGTGGGCCTGCTCAGCAACCACCACGGAACCTACCTGGGCGATCCCGCCCTGGACCCCGTGTTCGCCGAGCTCAACCGCCGAAAGGCCGTCGCCTTCGTACACCCGACGATCCCGCCCCACTGGGACACGTTCACCGTCGACATCGCCGCGCCGGCGATGGAATACATCTTCGACAGCACCCGCATGGCGCAGCGCTTGGTGGCGTCGGGAACGAAGGCGAAATTCCCCGATGTGACGATCATCGTCGCCCACGGCGGCGCCGCGCTGCCGCTCACCCACCAGCGGCTGGTGAAGTACTGGATGAACGGTAAGAATGACATCTTCGACACGTTCTTCTACGAGCTCACCGCGACGACGGAGCCCGAGCAGATCGCGGCGCTGATGGCGACGACGCGACCAGATCACTGCATGATGGGCTTCGATTTCCCGTTCATGAAGCCCGACTGGTACGATCCCCTGCAGTCGAAGCTGGAGGGCTACAAGTTTTCTCCCGAGGAACTGGAGGCGGTGATGCGGGGCAACGCCCTGCGACTGTTCCCCAAGGTCGCGGCGAGGCTCGCGCAAGAGTGAACGGCGCGCGCGGACGCGCCGCTCCCACGACAGGGGAGCGGCGCGCAGGCGCGGCTTCCGGCTCCTTCCGCCCAACGATCACCCGCACGGGCGTATTTGCCGGGTTCAACCTTGCTCCAGGGCGGGACCGTGCGACCGCGACCTCCACCGCCGGCCGCGAGACCTTCGGCGAGGCCGGGTTCGCAAAGCCGACGGATTCGGCGTTAATTCAGGGCTCGACGGCACCGAAGGTGGACCCCGCTCGGACGTTCCCGACCACAGCGGCCTGAACCGTCAAGGTCGGCGGCGTGGGCGCCGTCCGCGATGGCTCGCGTGAGGATGACGCAGATGACGGGTGTGGAACGGCAGGTCGTGCGGGTGGCCACAGGCGCCGCCGACATCGAGACCTTTGTCGACGGAGAGGGGTCGCCGTTCGTGATCCTCCCCTCGTACGGGCGCGGGAGTGGTGAGGATTTCGATGATCTCGCGGGCAGGCTCGCGGATGCAGGCTGGCGTGTCCTGCGTCCGCAGCCGCGCGGCGTGGGCGGCTCTCAGGGCCCGATGTCAGGCGTCACCTTGCACGACCTAGCCGACGATGTGGCCGCCGTCGTCGAGCGGTTCGGCGGTGAACCCGCCATCATCCTCGGCCATGCGTTCGGCCACGCCGTGGCGAGCCTGGCGGCCACCGACCATCCCCATCTTGTCTCCGCGGTCATCCTGGCGGCCCCGCAGGCGTCGGAAGTTCAGGACGATGTCGCCAGAACGCCCTTCATCGCGGGGGACGTCAGCCTGCCGGACGCCGACCGCCTCGCCGCTCTCCGCCTCGGCTTCTTCGCACCGGGTCACGACCCCCGCCCGTGGCTCACGGGTTGGAGCCCCGAGACGCTCAGAATGGAGCACGAAGCGGCCCAATCGGTCCCTCCCGCCGATTACCGGGCCTGCGGCGTCGCGCCTGTGCTCGAGCTGTTCGGAGCCTGCGATCCCTTCAAGCCACCTCGATATTGGCCTGAACTCAAATCAGAACTGGGAGCGCGGGTGGCGACCACCGTTGTTCAAGACGCGTCCCACGCCTTGTTCCCTGAACAGCCCGTCGGCGTCGCGGAGGCCGTCCTACGTTGGGCATCGCGGTATAAATAGAAGGGTCCGTGTTCTGTGACTCAGTTGATCGACTTGCGATCAAGGCCATTCGGTGCTCGCACTTCGGAAGATCCTAAATGCATGTCGGACTTACAGTTCGACGACTCGCAGTGCGGGTCTCGCCAGACGCTGGGTTCGCCGATCACCTAGCCAACGTGTCTCCACCCTATGCGCCTCGGGTAGCTTCGCGACCGAGGACGAGGCGTTCTCTAATAAGCTGAGAATCCCAGGTTGCCAAAGCGCTGCCGTAGGGTAGCTTGGGTGACGCAACCGATTCCGGAGCAAGTTTATCTCCGCGAGGCGCATACAGCCGAAAGGACACGGAATGCGACAGCAGGAACGGAACGACTCAACTATTAAGGGACTAGGTCGCCTTAGCGATCCCATACTCAACAAGGGTACGGCGTTTTCTGCGGAGGAGCGAAGCGAGTTCGGCTTGGAAGGTCTCCTGCCCGATGCGGTCGAGACGCTGGACAGGCAGCTCGAGCGCGTCATCGGCCATCTGTCCGCCAAGACGGACGATATCGAGCGCTACATCTACCTAATGGGCCTCTGCGATCGCAACGAAACGTTATTTTACAAAACGCTGATGTCCGATCCAGCGCGCTTCGTGCCGATCGTCTACGACCCGACGATCGCCGACGCCTGCCTGCGTTACGGCTACATCTACCGCAGCCCGCGCGGCATGTATCTCAGCCGCAACATGAAGGGGCGCCTGAAGGAGGTGCTCTCCAACTGGCCGACGCGCGATATCCGCTTCATCTGCGTGTCTTCCGGGGGCCGGATACTCGGCCTGGGCGACATCGGCGTGAACGGGGCGCCCATCCCGATCGGCAAGCTGCAGCTCTACACCGCGTGCGCCGCGGTGCCGCCCGACGTGCTGCTGCCCATCCTGTTCGACATCGGCACCACCAACGCCCCCTACCGCGCCGACGGCCTGTACCTCGGCCTGCGCGAGGCCCCGCCCTCGCCCGACGAGATCGACGCGCTCATGGACGAGTTCATGGAAGCCGCCCAGGCGGTGTTTCCCGGCGTGTGCGTGCATTTCGAGGACTGGAAGGGCGTGGACGCCATCCGCCTCCTGGCGCGCTATCGCGACAAGGCGCTGGTCTACAACGACGACATCCAGGGCACGGCCAGCGTCACCATCGCGGGACTGACCACCGCGCTGCAGATCACCGGCGCCAAGCTGGTCGACCAGCGCATCTTCTTCCTGGGCGCGGGCTCGGCGGGCATAGGCATCGCCAACATGATCGTCTCGGCCATGGTCGCCGACGGGCTGAAGCCGGAGGAGGCGCAGGGCCGGATCGCCATGTTCGACGTGGACGGCCTGGTCGAGCCCTCGCGCAAGGACCTGTCGCCGTCCCAGCAGGTGTACGCGCACGCCGGCCTGCAGCCGACGCGCGACCTGCAGGCGGCGGTCGAGGCGTTCAAGCCCACCGCGCTGATCGGCGTCAGCACCACCCAGGGCGCCTTCACCCAGGGCGTGGTCGAGGCCATGGGCCGGATCAACGACCGGCCCATCATCTTCCCGCTGTCCAACCCCACCGACAAGGCCGAGTGCACGCCCGAGCAGGCCTACACCTGGACGCAGGGTCGCGCGCTGGTCGCCTGCGGCGTGCAGTTCCCCGACGTCACCGTGGGCGGGAAGACGTTCCACCCGGGGCAGGCCAACAACTTCTACATCTTTCCGGCCATCGGCCTGGCCGTCTACGCGACCCGGCCCGAGCGGATCACCGACGAGATGTTCATCGCCGCCGCCCGGGCCAGCGCCGACCAAGTTAGCCAGGACGACCGCGACCGCGGCATGCTGTTTCCCAAGCAGGCGCAGATCCTGGAGGTCGAGATCACCACCGCGACGCGTCTGGCCGAATTCATCTTCGACCAGGGCCAGGCCACCGTCGACCGCCCGCCCGACATCCGCGCCTGGATCGAAGGACTCACCTACAAGCCGGAGTATTGAACCATGGCCGACGACGCCGCCCCGCCCAAGCTGCAGGACATCCCCATCGGCCTTGACGCCAAGGGCGAGCGTGAAGAGTTCGACTCCATGGGCAAGGTCATGGTGCCCGCCGACCGTTACTGGGGCGCGCAGACGCAGCGCTCGCTGATCCACTTCAGCATCGGGCACGACAAGATGCCCAAGCGCGTCTACCACGCCTACGGCTACGTCAAGAAGGCGGCCGCCCTGATCAACGCCAAGGCCGGCCGTCTGGAGACCTGGCGACGCGACGCCATCGTGCGCGCCGCCGACGAGACCATCGCCGGCGAGCTGGACGCCGACTACCCCCTGTTCGTCTGGCAGACGGGTTCGGGCACCCAGTCGAACATGAACGTCAACGAGGTGATCTCCAACCGGGCGATCCAGCTCCTCGGCGGCAAGCTGGGCTCGCAGGCGCCCGTCCACCCCAACGACCACGTTAACATGGGCCAGTCGTCCAACGACACCTTCCCCACCGCCATGCACATCGCCACGGTGATGGAGCTGGACGAAGTCCTGCTGCCTCAGGTCGACGCCTTCGCCACCGCGCTCGAGGCCAAGAGCAACCAGTGGATGGGCGTGGTCAAAACGGGCCGCACCCACCTGCAGGACGCGGTGCCCCTGACCGTCGGCCAGGAGTGGTCCGGCTACGCCGCGCAGGTGCGCGACGCCCTCGCCAACCTGAAAAGCGTCATGGGCGGTCTCTACAAGCTGGCCGCAGGCGGCACCGCGGTGGGCACGGGGCTGAACGCGCCCGCCGGCTTCTCCGTCGACATGGCCGAGACCATCGCCGAGCTGACGCGCAAGCCCTTCGTGACCGCCCCCAATAAGTTCGCCGCCCAGGGCTCGCTCGACTCCATGGTGGCCGTGATGGCGGCGGTGAGGGGCTTGGCGGTGGCGCTGATGAAGATCGCCAACGACATGCGCTGGCTGGCCTCGGGCCCGCGCTGCGGCCTGGGCGAGCTGCTGCTGCCGCAGAACGAGCCGGGCTCGTCCATCATGCCGGGCAAGGTCAATCCGACCCAGTGCGAGGCCATGGTGATGGTCTGCATCCAGGTGATCTCGGAGGACTCCGCGGTGGCCTTCGCCGGCAGCCAGGGCAACTTCGAGCTCAACGCCATGCGGCCGATCATCATCAACAACACGCTGCACTCGATGCGCATCCTGGGCGACATGTGCGAGAAGATGCGCCAGTTCTCCGTGGAGGGCACCGAACTCAACCGCAAGCGGATCGACGCCGGCGTCGACCAGTCGCTGATGCTGGTGACGGCGCTCTCGCCGGTGATCGGCTACGACAACGCCGCCCACATCGCCGAGGCCGCCAACGCCGACGGCTCCACGCTGAAGGCGGCCGCGCTGAAGTCCGGCAAGGTGGACGAGGTGACCTACGATCGCGTGGTCGATCCCAAGGCGCTGGTCGGCCACGGCGTCGCCGGGGCCTGAGCGACGCCTGCGACGCAGAACAAGGAAGGTTGGCGCGATGATACGCTGCGTGAGGATCTGGACGGGTCCGGACGGAAACTCCGACTTCGCCGAGGGCCGCATCGACTTGGCCAAGGCGAGCGGGGCCGACACCCTGAGCGTGGAGGCGCCGGCCACCGCCGTCTCCTTCCGGGAGACGCCCCACGGTGGCGACTACGGCTGGCACACCGATCCCACGCCGCGGCTTGTGCTCACGCTCTCGGGCTCGCTGCGCTTCACCGTCAAGGACGGGCGCAGCTTCGACATCCGCCCCGGCGACGTCCTCTTCGCCGAGGACGACACCGGCTCGGGCCACGAGTGGAGGCTGCTGGACGCGGAGCCCTGGCGGCGCGCCTACGTCAACATCCACGACCTCGCCGCCGTCCCCTTCGTCGAGGAGAAGAAGGCGTGAGCAACGCGGCCGCCTCCCCGATCTACGACGCGGTGTTCGTCGGCGCGGGCGTGATGAGCACGACGCTGGCCACCGTGCTCCGCGAGCTGGACCCCGGCCTGTCCATGCTGATGGTGGAGCGCCTGCACGGGGCGGGGCTGGAGAGTTCGGACGGCTGGAACAACGCCGGCACCGGCCACGCCGCCAACTGCGAGATAAACTACACGCCGCAGGGCTCGGACGGCGCCGTCGACATCTCAAAGGCGCTGGAGGTCAACGTCGAGTTCGACCTGTCGCGCCAGCTCTGGACCTTCCTCGTGCAGAAGGGCGCCATTCCCGACCCCGCGCAGTTCATCCTGCCTTGCCCGCACTGCGCCTTCGTGACCGGCGAAGAGAACATCGCCTTCCTCAAGAAGCGCCACGCCGCCATGTCGTCGCATCACTGCTTCGCGGGCATGGAGTACACCGAGGACCCGGCCGTCATCGCCGGCTGGGCCCCGCTGGTCATGGCCGGCCGCGACCCCTCCGAGCCCGTGGCGGCCACCCGCATGGTCACCGGGTCCGACGTCGACTACGGCACGCTGACCCGCCTCCTGGCGCGCGCCCTGACCGCCGAGACCGGCTTCGAGGCCGCCTTCCACACCGAGGTGCACGACGTGGGGCGCGACGCGGAAGGGCTCTGGACCGTGAAGATGCGGCCGCACGGCGAGGGCGGACGGTCCGGGGCGGTGCGGGCCCGCTTCGTGTTCGTCGGCGCGGGCGGCGCCTCCCTGCTGCTCTTGGAGAAGAGCGGCATCCCCGAGGGGAAGGGCTACGGCGGGTTCCCGATCAGCGGCGTCTGGCTGCGCTGCGACAAGCCCGAGGTGGTCGCCCGGCACAAGGTCAAGGTCTACAGCAAGGCCGCCCACGGTTCTCCGCCCATGTCCGTCCCGCACCTCGACATGCGCGTGGTGGACGACAAGCACTCGGTGCTGTTCGGCCCCTACGCCGGCTTCAGCCCCAAGTTCCTCAAGGAAGGCTCTCTGCTCGACCTGGCGAAGTCGCTGAAGATCGGCAACATCATCCCCCTGCTTGACGTGGCCGTGCACGGGCTGCCGCTGGAGGAGTACCTCGCCGACCAAGTGGTGCTGTCGGAGAAGGGCCGCTTCGAAACGCTGCAGACCCTCTACCCGGACGCCGACGAGAAGGACTGGCACGCGGCGACGGCCGGCCAGCGCGTGCAGGTGATCAAGCCCGACGGCAAGGGCGGCGGCGCGCTGGAGTTCGGCACGGAGCTGGTCGCCTCGGCGGACGGCTCCTTCGTGGCGCTGATGGGGGCCTCGCCCGGCGCCTCCACCGCGGCGTGGGTGGCGTCGGAGGTGCTGAAGCGCTGCTTCGCCGCCAAGCTGACGGACGAGGCCTGGCTGCCCCGGCTGAAGGCGATGATCCCCACCTGGGGCGTCGACCTGAAGACGGACGCCCACGCCTGCCGCGAGACCCGCGCCCGCACCGCCCCGGTGCTGGGCCTCGCCGACGTCTGACCTTCGTCCCGTCCCGCAGGAGCCGCCGCCCGTGACCCAGACCGCCGCCCACCTGTTCGCCGAGGTCCTGCACACGGCGGGCGTGCGCCGCATCTACGGCGTGGTGGGCGACAGCCTGAACGGCGTCACCGAAGCCCTGCGCGAGCGGGGCGACATCGACTGGGTGCACGTGCGCCACGAGGAGGTCGCCGCCTTCGCCGCCGGCGCGGAAGCGCAGATGACGGGCGAACTGGCCGTCTGCGCAGGCAGCTGCGGCCCGGGCAACACCCACCTGATCAACGGCCTGTTCGACTGCCAGCGCACGCGCGTCCCGGTGCTGGCGATCGCGGCGCAGATCCCCTCCTCGGAGATCGGGCGCAACTACTTCCAGGAGACCAAGCCCGAGGACCTGTTCCGCGCGTGCTCCGACTACTGCGAGCTCGTCAGCCATCCCGACCAGCTGCCGGGCGTGCTGGAGACCGCGATCCGCTCGGCCATCGGTCGCCGCAGCGCGTCGGTGGTCGTGCTGCCGGGCGACGTCGCGCTGGCCGACTACAAGCCGCCGCGGGCCTCGAAGGCGGCGGGGCTCAGGCTCGCCGCGCCCGTGGTGACGCCGCCGCAGCCGGAGCTGGAGACGCTCGCCGCCACCCTCAACGGCGCCAAGCGCGTGACGCTGTTCTGCGGCCGCGGTTGCGCCGGCGCCCGCCCGCAGCTCCTGCGGCTCGCCGAGACGCTGAAGGCGCCCATCGTGCACGCGCTCGGCGGCAAGGAGCACGTGGAGTGGGACAACCCCTACGACGTCGGCATGACCGGGCTGATCGGCTTCAGCTCCGGCTACGAAGCGATGCACGCCTGCGACACCCTGCTGCTGCTGGGCACCGACTTCCCCTACCGCCAGTTCTATCCCACCGACGCCGGCGTCACGATCGCCCAGGTCGACCTGCGCCCCGAGAGCATCGGCCGCCACGCGCCGGTGGACGTCGGCCTCGTCGGCGACATCGCCGCGACGCTGGATGCGCTCCTGCCGCTGCTCACGCCGCAGGGCGACGCCGCCCACCTCGACGGCAGCCGCGCCCGCTACGCCAAGTCGCGCGAGGGGCTGGACGCCCTGGCGCAGGCCGAGCCGGGCAAGCCCATCCACCCCCAGCACCTCACCCGCGTGGTCAGCGACCTCGCCGCGGACGACGCGGTGTTCACCTTCGACGTGGGCACGCCGACCATCTGGGCGGCGCGCTATCTGCGCATGAACGGCCGGCGGCGCATGCTGGGCAGCCTGAGTCACGGCTCCATGGCCAACGCCATGCCCCAGGCGATCGGCGTGCAGGCGAGCCATCCCGGCCGCCAGGTCATCAGCCTCTCGGGCGACGGCGGCTTCGCCATGCTGATGGGCGACGTGCTGACCCTGCGCCAGCAGAAGCTGCCCGTGAAGATCGTCATCTACAACAACGGCGAGCTGGGCTTCGTCGCGCTGGAGATGAAGGGCGCGGGCTTCCTCGAGTTCGGCACGGACCTCGACAATCCCGACTTCGCCGCCATGGCGCGCGCCATCGGCGTCCACGGGGTGCGCGTGAGCGATCCCACGGCGCTGGAGGCGGCGGTCCGCGACGTGCTGGCCCACGACGGCCCCGCCGTGCTCGACGTGGTCGTCAACCCGCAGGAGCTGTCGATGCCGCCCAAGGTGGCGGCGAGCGAAGTCAAAGGCTTCGGCCTGTGGGGACTGCGCGCCGTCATGAACGGGCGCGGCGACGAGGTGATCGACCTCGTGCGCGGCGGCAACCTGCTCAAGTCGATCCTGGGCCCGCATTGACCCCGAGGACCTCGCGCATGACGACACCTTCCCGACCAGCACGCCGGGACGCCTACCGGCAGATGATCGACCGCTTCGGCGGCTCCCGTTACCGGTCGGACTGGTCGGACAGCCGCGACCATCACCGCCGGCTCTTAAGCGAGTTCATCGGCACCTTCGGGCTGGTGATCGTGCTGAGCTTCGGCGCCGCGATCCTCACCGCGCGGTCGCAGCCGCACATTTCCAACACGACCCTGGTCACCCTGCTGTCGGCCACCTCGTCGCTGTGGCTGGTGGTGTCGATCTACGCGCTGGGCGACGTGTCGGCGCACTTCAACCCCGCCATGACCTTCGCCTACGCGGTGCGGGGCGACATGAGCTGGCGGCGGGCGGCGATCTACTGGGTGGTGCAGTTCGCCGGCGCGCTGGCGGCGGCGGGGCTGGCCCGGGCCTGGTTCGGTCCGTCCAGCGGGCTCGCATCGGTGGGGCCGCCTCCCGGCCAGGCCTGGTCGGCCATGGGGTTCGAGGCCCTGCTCACGGGCGGCTTCGTGCTGCTGATCCTGGCCACGACGCAGGGGCCCAAGCTGAACGGTCCGTTCACGCCCCTGGCCGTGGCGGCCTACATCATGTCGCTGGGCACGGTGGGCGGCCTGTTTGAGGGCGCGGCCATGAACCCCGCCCGGGCGCTGGGTCCGAACCTCGCCGTCGGCCGCCTGCAGGACGCCTGGGTGTACGTGCTGGGCCCCGTGCTCGGCGCCCTGGCCGCCGTGGGCCTCGACCGCCTGCTCCGCGGCCCGGCCACCGTGGGCGAAGCGGAGGCGGCGGAGAGCGAGAGCGCTCCCGCCCCCGGCGGAAAAGCCTGAGCGTGGCGGCCGGCGGGCGCACCGCCGCGCGGCGCGGTCGACGGAGCCTGCGCACCCTCGCCTGCGCCGTCTGCGTCGTCCTGTCCGCGGCGGCCCCGGCCCTGGCGCAGCAGTCCCGGACCAACCACCGGGCCACGGCCGACGCCCAGGCCGTCGCGGACGGCGACGAGCTTTCTCCCGAGCACCTGCTGGGCGACTGGAACGGGCTCCGCCCCCACCTCGCCGCCCGCGGCGTCGACCTGTCCCTCAGCTACACGTCCGAGACGACCGCCGTGGTCGCCGGCGCCTGTCAGGGCGTCGACTACGCGCACAGCATCAACGCCCTGGCGGACATCGACCTGCAGACGCTGATCGGAGCGCAGGGCCTGTCGTTCCACACCGCCGTCGTCGAGCGCGCCGGCCGCAACGCCAGCCGTGACTACCTCCTCGACAGCCTCGACCAGGTCCAGGAGATCTACGGCTCGGGCGGCGACGTGGGCGCGCACCTCGTCTACCTGTTCCTCGAGCAGAAGGCCGCCGGCGGCCACCTCGACCTGCAGGCCGGACGCCTCGACGTGGGCCAGGATTTCGCGGCGTCTCCGATCTACTGCGACTTCCTCAACCTCGCGCTCTGTCCCAATCCCCGGGCGCTCACCGCGGCGCAGGGCTTCACCGTCTTTCCCACCGCGACCTGGGGCGCGCGCCTGAAACTCTCCGGCAATCTGGAGCGCGTGCCCGCCTACCTGCAGGTGGGCGCCTTTCAGGTGCGCCGTCAGGGCGGCGGCCGCTCCGGCTTCGACGTCTCGACGACCGGGACGAGCGGGGCGCTCCTGCCGTTCGAGGTGGGCCTCACGCCCCGCTTCGGTCCCGACGCCCTGGTCGGCCACTACAAGATCGGCGTCGCCGAGAACACGTCCAAGGCGAAGGACCTCTGGGAAGCGCAGGACGGCGGGCCGCTCGCCCTGGGCGACGGTCGCGTCGCCCGCACCCACCGCGGGCAGGTGCTCGCCTACGCGTCCGCGGACCAGATGGTGGTCCGCACCGGCCCAAACGGGACCGATGGAGTGCTGGTCTTCGGCGCCTATGACCGCGTCGATCCGCACACCGCCATGATCGACCAGACCGCCGTCGTGGGCCTGCTCGCCCGCGGGGTCGTCCCGGGCCGCCCGGGCGACACGGTCGGCCTGATGACGACCTGGCTGGGCGTCAGCGATCGACTGACCGCCACCGAACGGCTGCAGGCGCTGCTGAATGGGGCGGTCGACCCGCTCTCCTCTGGGGCCGCCTCGGCTTCCAACGACATCCAGACGTCGGAGACCGTGTTGGAGGCCGTCTACAACGCCCGGCTCCGCGAGGGTCTCCATCTCGTGCCGGACCTGCAATACGTCCATCGTCCGAACGGATCGAGCGCGACGCCCGACGGCGTCGTGCTCGCCCTGCGGCTGTCGGTCGATCTGTAATCGCGGGCGTAACGCCTCGCGGCTCGTGGCAGGGTCCGCGTGCGTTCACCAAGCGCGACGCCGTATCGGGGATCGCTGTTACAGGTCTGACGGTGACCACAAAGGCAGGCAGGAGGCTCGATCGCGAGATTCCTAGCCTGATGGTGCTGTCAGTGTAATGGCAACCTGTCTCCCGCAGGCCGGCCGGGGGTGGCGCGGGCCGGGGTCGGACCGTGCAGCCCATCTCCTACAAGCGCCACCGCTTCCCGCCGGAGGTCATCCAACAGGCGGTGCGGCTCTACTTCCGCTTCAGCCTGAGCTTGCGCGACGTCGAGGAACTCCTGGCCGCCCGCGGGGTGGAGGTGAGCTATGAAACGATCCGCTGCTGGACGATCAAGTTCGGGCCCGCCATCGCCCGCAATCTGCGAAGGGCGCACCCCCTCGCCTCCCCGCGCTGGCATCTGGACGAGATGGTCGCGAAGATCGGTGGACGGCGCATGTACCTCTGGCGCGCCGTCGACGACGAGGGCGTCGTGCTCGACATGCTCGTTCAGCGACGGCGCAACACCGCCGCGGCGCTCAAGCTCCTGAAGAACCAGGGCGTGAGCCCGCAGACGATCGTCACCAACGGCCTGCGCAGTTACGGAGCCGCGCTCTCAGACTTGCGTTTGGCCGACCGACACCGACCCGGGCGACTACCCGAGAACAACCGCATCGAGTGCGCCCACCTGCCGCTGCGCCGTCGCGAGCGGGTGATGCAGCGCTTCAAATCACAGGGCTCCGCCCAGCGCTTTCTCGCCACCCACGCCGCCGTCTACAACGCCCACAACCACCAGCGACACCTGATCAGCCGTCCCACCCTTCGCCGCTTCCGAAGCGACGCGGCAGCCGTGTGGGCCGAAGCCGCCTCGGCCGCGTAAGCCCAAGCTGCGCATTGCAGCTTCCGCGCTCTCAGCCAGCTAACCCGACAAAGCTCTTGGCCCAGGTCGTGACAGAGACCGATCATCGCGCGCACGAGCGAGGCTTGCCTCGCGTCCTGCGACATCGAGCGGACGAACGATTGGTCGATTTTGACGACGTGGACCGGCAGCTTCTGGAGTTAGGCCAGGCTGCTGTACCAGTCCCGAAGTCGTCGATGGCGAGCCGCACGCCCGCTCGATCCAGAGCCTCCAGCTGCAGCACGGCCTGGCCCCGGTCGGTCATGATCGCGGTTTCGGTCAGCTCCAGCTCTATGCAGCTCGCCGGCAGGCCGTGACGGACGAGAGTGGCGAGCACCTCACTTGCGGGACTGGCCTGCCCCCACGGGGTGATCCGGGCATAGTGTTAGTGGAATGTAGGCTTTGGCGCCACGTCTGGATTGGCCGCGTGCGCGCCCCCAGAAGCTAGCGCACCCGGCCACGGCGCGACGTTTCCGCTGCGGGGCAGTACGGTCTCTGGCGCAGGCGGATTGTAGTGCAGCGAGCTGTGTGGGCGAACGGTGTTGAAGTGCCTGCGCCAGGCTTCAATCAGCACCTCGGCTTCACCCAAGCTGTAGAAGATCTCACCGTTCAGCAGCTCGTCACGAAGCTTGCTGTTGAAGCTCTCGCGATAGCCGTTTTCCCACGGGCTGCCCGGCTCGATGTACGCGGTTTGCGTGCCGACGTCGGCGATCCACTTG
The DNA here is from genome assembly GCA_964235945.1 of uncultured Caulobacteraceae bacterium. Taxonomy (GTDB): domain Bacteria; phylum Pseudomonadota; class Alphaproteobacteria; order Caulobacterales; family Caulobacteraceae; genus JASLDZ01. The sequence continues at coordinate 3,219 of CAXSDV010000057.1, read as the reverse complement.
CGGAGTGTCAGGGCGATGAACTCAGGGCCATTGTCCGAACATATGAACTCCGGCGTTCCCCGGCTGATCATCAAGTCAGCCAAGGTCTCCAGGACGTCGTTGGAGTTGAGCTTCCTCTTCACCCGGATGGCCAGAGCCTCGCGGGTGAACTCATCAATCAGGCATAGCATCCTGAACTTCCTTCCCTCATGGGTCTGGACCTCGACGAAATCGTAGGACAGACATGGTTGGGCCAGCTGGCGCGCAGGCGCACGCACGAGCCGTCGTTGAGCCAGAGAAGGCCCTTCTTTGGTTACTTCTGTGGGACTTTCAGCCCCTCTCGCCGCCAGATCCGCTGCATCCGCTTGGCGTTCACCGTCCAGCCTGCGCTTCGCAGGAGGGCGGTGACCCGCCGGTAGCCATAGCGGCCATATTGCGTGGCCAGCTCGATGATGTCGGCGGTGAGCTGCGCCTCGTTGTCAGGCGTGCGGGGCGGTTTGCGCTGCGTGGAGCGGTGCTGGCCAAGGGCCTGGCAAGCCCGCCGCTCAGACACGCCGAGCTCCGCTTTCACCCTCTCCACACATCCGCGGCGGCGAGAAGGGCTTCGAAGTTCCCCTTGCAGCCTCGGTCAGGATCAGCTTGTCCAAGGTCAGGTCCGACACAGCTCGACGCAGCCTGGTGTTCTCGATCTCAAGCTCCTTCAGCCGCTTCACCTGATCCGTCTTCATGCTGCCGAACTCGGCCCGCCAGCGGAAGTACGTCTGCTCGCTCACGCCGATCGACCTCGCCGCCTCCGCAATCGACTTGCCCTGAGCGGTGACGATCTCAACCTGCCGCAGCTTGGCGACGATCTCCTCAGGCTTGTGACGCTTGGTTCCCATCAGATCCTCCTCGGGGCCGCAGCCCTCATTTAAGGTGGATCACTCCCAGGGGGTCAGACCAAGTGCGGCGAGTAACTCGGCCTGGAAGCGGGAGGGATCCTCGATCTGCGGTGCGTGGCCCAGCCCATCCAGCCGCACTAGCCGCCCACGCGGCAGCGTGGCGACCGCAGTCTCCGCAGCCTGCGGCACGGTCTGAATGTGGGGGCGCACATCGGCCGGCGCGGAAGCAGCGAGCACCGCAGTCGCGTCAAGCTGACCGATCAGCAACGTCACCGGAAGCGCCAATCGCGGCAGTTCGGCGGCGACAGGCTGCGTCTCGATCATGTCGGTGATCCGCGCCTGCGCGTTCTGTACGACGCTCGCGTCCTCCCCTGCATATTGCCCGGCGAGAACGTCGACCCATTCGTTGTATTCGGGTCTCCATTCTCCATGATAGTAGTTCTTACGTTCATATGCCGTGATCGAATCGCGATCGGTTTTCGCTTCCTCATGGAGCAGCGCGTCGATCGGAGTGTAGGGTGCACCCTGCGCCAGGGTGTCGACGAGACCGAGCGGATTCACAAGCACGATTCCGTCAAGCTTACTGGGATATAGCAGGCCGTAACGCATCGCTAGAACTCCGCCGGTCGAATGACCGACAAGACTGAACCGGTCCACGCCGGCTGATTGGAGCAGTGCCTGCGTCAGTGTAGCGAGCGCTGCGAAGCTGTATTGAAAGTCTGCCGGCTTAGACGATTTACCGAACCCGATTTGATCGGGCGCGATCACCCGATAACCTGCGCTGGTGAGCGCGCGGATGGTCTCGCCCCAGGAAGCGGCCGTGAACTCCTTGCCGTGAAGCAGCACAAGGGTGCGGCCGTTGGCGACATGGGTCGGCGCCACGTCCATGTACGCCATCCGAATAGCCGATCCGCAGGCCTGCGCTTCAAACCATTGCACGGGAAAGGGATAGGCATAGTTCGGCAGGTCGGCACCGATCATCGCGGGACGGATTTGGTAAGCTCCAGCCATAACGAACTCCTGACCGTTGTAGAGACAATTCGTCTGCGTCTTCGCGCACTTGCGGACCCGCAGTCGTCCGCCCGGACAGGGTCATCCCGCGTCGGATTGATGGCCGACGATGCGCTTCTTGAACTCTTCACTTGCGTAGTTCTTGGCCTGAGTGGTGGCGTCGGAGTCGAGTTGCGCGTCCAGGTCCTTGCGCTTCATGCGGATGGCCGAGACGAGCTCGCGAACGACCTCCTCGCCGTTGCCCGCGATCCTTCGTGCGATGGCCAGGGCGGCGTCATGGACGGAGCCGACCGGCACGCTGCGGCCGACGACGCCTAACCGTTCGGCTTCGGCGCCGCTGAAGGGAAGGCCGGCGGTTAGGATCAGGTTCGCCCGGGAGCGGCCGATCCCGTCCGGCACCAATTTGGCCATGCCCATGCCCGGGAAAAGCGCCACGCCCGCGAAGCCGGTGTCGAAGTGCGTCGTCTCGTCTGCGACGGCGATGTCGCAAAGGAACGCCATTCCCACGGCGACCCCGACGCACTTGCCTTCGAACGCGGCGATGACAGGGACTGGGATTTCCAGGACGGTCAGCCATCGGTCGTAGTAGGCGATCATGAAGTCGTGGCGTGACTTCTCGTCTATGGAGTTGTCACCGAGCTTTGCAAGCATCTGGCGATTTCCGCCGATCGAGAAGTCTCCGGCCGCCCCGGAAATGATGACCGCCCGAAGTCCGCTGCGGTGACGAAGGTCCTCCACGGTCGCCCGGAATTCGTCGCCCATCTCAGGACTCATCGCGTTCCCATCGGCGGGATGGTTCAGTGTGACGAGCGCGACGGCGCCTCCGTCCTGAAACTCCAGAGTGCACAGCGCGCTCATACCGACTTCTCCCTTGGTGACCGCATCGGCGCGGAGCCCGGCACCCGGGACCCGCTTTTTGCCGCCGCCACACGGTTTTAGAAGATGCTTGAAGACAGGTGGTTCCAAGCTCCCTCATTGGAGCGGTCGTCTCTCGGGCAGTCCGCCGGCGATCGCGAATAGCTCCCAGAGAGGGCGCCCGGTCGGCTCCACTAACGCCATTTTGAGAGGCTGCTGACACCGACTTCAAAAAACGACGTGGGAACTGCGCAGATCGATTCACGTTCCAGGTATCGATTGGGCCGGGCCGAGAACGTCGCCATCCTTCTGATGACTACCAGTCATATCACTGCCACGACCACCAACGTCATCAATGGCGCAAAACTCGCCTAAGCACGTCAGGCACTTGCTCGACCGACATTTTATGGTCCAGATATTGACCTAACAAGACGGGGAATGACAATGGCGCAAACTGAGTTCAGCCAATTCGTTCATGTGAAAGCCAAGCCCG
>CAXSDV010000056.1:0-16693 GCA_964235945.1 uncultured Caulobacteraceae bacterium | reverse complement strand
CCATGATCACCGCGACCGATTTCATCGACGCCGCCCGCGCGCGGGGGTTCGACTTCTACACGGGGGTGCCCTGCTCGTTCCTGACGCCGCTCATCAACGGCGTGCTCTCCGACCGATCCTTGAGCTATGTGGGCGCGGCCAGCGAGGGGGAGGCCGTGGCGATCGCCGCCGGGGCGTGGCTGGCGGGGCGGCGCACGGTGGTGATGTGCCAGAACTCGGGACTGGGCAACGCGGTCAACCCGCTGACCTCGCTCAACCACCCGTTCCGCATCCCCACCCTGTTCGTCACCACCTGGCGCGGCCAGCCGGGCGTCAAGGACGAGCCCCAGCACGAGCTGATGGGCGAGATCACCCACGACCTGCTGCGCCTGATGCGCCTGCCCGTGGTGGAGGACGTCCCCGCCGAGTCCGGCGCGCTCGGCCCCGCCTTCGACCGGGCGGTCGCCGCCATGGAGGAGACGGGCCTGCCCGCCGCTTGGGTGCTCGCCAAGGGAACGGTGGCCGACACCGACCTCGACCAGGCCGCGCCCGTCCCGCCGGCGCCCGGCCGCCACGTCAAGCTGGCCCGCGGCGGCCCGCGCCCCTCGCGCGAGGCGGCGCTCACGTGCGTGCTGGAGCTGGTGGACGACCGCACCGCCATCGTCGCCACCACCGGCAAGTGCGGCCGCGAGCTGTTCACCCTGGCCGACCGCGAGCAGCACCTCTACCAGGTGGGCTCCATGGGCGGGGCGTCGGGCATGGCGCTGGGCGTGGCGCTCAACACGGACAAGCCGGTGCTGGTGCTGGACGGCGACGGCGCGGCGCTGATGAAGCTGGGGACGCTGGCCACGGTCGGCGCCTACGCGCCGAAGAACCTGCTCCACCTCGTGCTGGACAACGGCGTGCACGACTCCACCGGCGGCCAGGCCACCGTGTCGCCTTCCGTGGACTTCGCCGCGGTGGCGATCGCCTGCGGCTACCGCTTCGCCGCGAACGCCGACGACCTGGACGGCCTGGCCCGGGCCTGGGCCCAGGCCCGGGAAGCGGGCGGCCCCGCCCTGATCCATCTGCGCATCGCCCCGGGCTCCATGTCCGTCCTCGGCCGCCCCACGGTGAAGCCCCCGGAAGTCGCCCGCCGCTTCAAGGCCTTCCTGGCGGGCTGAGCGTCGCGCCTACTCGGCGTGGCGCGGCGGCCAGCGTCGCTGCGCCAGGTCCGGTGCGACCTCACTGAAGGCGCGCACGGGAGTTCCCGCCACCGCTGCGAAGGTCGCCCGGTCCGTGCGCAATTGCAGCGGCACCGGCGCCAGCACCTCCGAAACGGAGGTGAAGCCGACGTCCGCCAGGAAGTTGGCCAGGGCGTGGCGCGTGAACCAGAAGCTCTCGTCGTTGTCGACGGAGGCTCCGAGATCGGCCTCCTTCTGGGCGGAAGTCGCTCCTTGGGCATGCTCGCGGTAGATCGAGCCGCCGTAGGTCCGCCCTTCGTATTCCGCCTCGACCTGCGTGGTGAGCGCGATGCGCGTGTCCACGATCATCAGGCCCGCGCAAAGCCGCTTCAGTTCGCGCAGGAAGTCGAAGCAGGCCGGCCGGTCGAGGTGGTAGAGTATGCCCGAACAGATCACGAGGTCGAAGCGGCCGTAGCGCTCTAGGGTGGCCTCGCGCACGTCGCCCTTCTCGAAGCGCACGTTGTCGAGCCGAAGCGCCCGCCGGGAGAATTCCGCTCGCGCCAAGTGGGAGTCGCGCAGTTCCAGCCCCAGCACCTCGGCTCCGTGGCGGCCGAATTCCAGCGCGTACAGCCCCTCGCCCGAGCCGAGGTCCAGCACGCGCAGGCCGGGCAGGGGGCGGCGCAGCATGTCCGCCGTGATCTGCAGGAATTTCAGCGCTCGGTGGTTGTCGCCCGTGGCCTGCGGCCCGCGGGTGAACAGGCCGTAGGGCAGGGCCACGTTGTGCCATTCCCACGCGCCGTGGCGCGCGCACACGGCTTGGTGCTCGGCGATGAGGACGTCGCGGTCCATAGGCGGGCTCCGAAGCGAAGGCGCCGTGTCCCACGCCGGCGCGTCGTCGTGCAACCGCGCTGGCCGCATCCCCGTCCGGGCGACTATAAGCCGCGCATGTCCGCTCCCGCCCCCCTCCTGCTGACGCCCGGGCCGCTCACCACCGATGCGAGGACGCGGGCGGCCATGGGGCGCGACTGGGGGTCGCGCGATCCCGACTTCATCGCGCTCACCGCCGAGCTGCGGACGCGCCTGCTGGACGTGGCGAACGCGGCGGGAAGCCACACGGCCGTGCCGCTGCAGGGCTCGGGCACCTTCGTGGTGGAGGCGGCGGTCGCCACCCTGGTCAAGCCGACGGACCGGCTGCTGGTGCTGGTCAACGGCGCCTACGGGCGGCGCATGGTGGAGATCGCCCGGCGCCTGGGCCGCCCGGTGGAGGCGCTGGACTGGCCGGAGCACGTTCCCGTCGACCCCGCGCGCTTGGCCGAGCGCCTCGCCGCCGAGCCCGCGGTGACCCATGTCGGCCTGGTGCACTGCGAAACCACCACGGGCCTGGCCAACCCGCTGGAGGCGGTGGCGCAGGTGACCGCGCGGGCCGGGCGGGTGCTGCTGCTGGACGCCATGTCGAGCTTCGCCATCCTGCCGCTGGACGTGGCGGTCACGCCGGTGGACGTGGTGCTCGCCTCGTCCAACAAGGGTCTGGAGGGGGCGCCCGGGATCGGCTTCGCCCTGGTCCGCCCCGACCTGCTGGCGGCGGCGGGAGGGGTGTCGCCCTCGCTCAGCCTCGACCTGCACGACCAGCAGCGCGGCTTCGAGCGCGACGGCCAGTGGCGCTTCACCCCGCCCGTGCAGGTCGTGGCCGCGCTGGTGGAGGCGCTGCGGCTCCTGGAGGCGGAAGGCGGGCCGGCGGCGCGCGGCGCACGCTACCGCGCCAACCTCCAGGTGCTGGTGGAGGGCATGGAGGCGCTGGGCTATCCGCTGTTCCTGGACCGGGCGGTGCAGGCGCCGGTGATCGCCACCTTCCGGCCGCCGCCGGGCGACCCGGGCTGGAGCTTCCCGCGCTTCTACGACGGCTTGGCGGCGCGCGGCTTCTTGATCTACCCGGGCAAGCTGACCGCCGAGCCCTCCTTCCGCATCGGCTGCATCGGCGCGGTGACGCCCGGCGACATGCGCCGTCTGGTGGCGGCGGCGGCCGAACTCACGCCCGCGCGCGCCCTGGAGGCCGTCGGCTCTTGAGCGAGACCGGGGCCGCGGACTTGGCCGCGGCGGCGGGCGGTCCGCCCGCGGCTCCCGCCGGCAAGCGCTGGCGACGGCTGGGAAGCTTCGCCGCCCTGAGCCTGGGCTTGCTGCTGGCGGCGGCGCTGGTGCTCGGCGTCGGCTGGCGTCCGGTCCTGGCGGCGGCCACCTCCATCGGCGCGTTCGGCTTCGCGCTGTTCTGCGGCTACTGGCTGTTCGTCCTGTTCGTGCTGGGAGGCGCCTGGGCCGCCGGGGCCCCGGGGGCGGGACGGCGGCGGTTGCCGAGCTTCGTGTGGGGGCGGCTCGTACGCGAGGGCGCCGCCGACATCCTGCCCTTCAGCCAGGTCGGCGGCCTCGTGCTCGGCGCGCGGGCGGTGACCGCCGCCGGTGTGGGGAGCGCGCTGGTCTGGGCCTCGCTGGTGGTGGACGTCACCGCCGAGATGGCCTCCCAGCTGGTCTACACCCTGTTCGGCGTGGCGGGCCTGGGCTGGCGCCTGCTGGGAGGCGGGGTGCGGGGCGGGGCCGCGGCGCACGAAGGCGTGCTGTGGGCGGCCGGCGCGCTCCTGGTGGCGGGGCTGGCGCTCACCGTGGCGGTGTTCGTCTTCCAGCGCCGCGGCATAGGCCTGGCCGCCCGCCTCGCGGAGCGCATCCTGCCGGGGAGCGCCGCGCGCGCCGATGCGGTGCTGGATCAGCTCGCCCGCGTTTACCGCCGGCCCGGCCGGGTGGTCCTGGCCGGCCTGCTGCACGGGGCGGGCTGGGTGGCGAGCGCCGGGGCGACCTGGCTGGCCCTGCACCTGATGGGCGCGCCCCTGCCGTTCCTGGCGGTGATGACGGTGGAGAGCCTGATGTACGCCGCCAAGAGCTTCGGCTTCGCCATCCCCGGAGGCCTGGGCGTGCAGGAGGGGGCCTACGCGCTGATCGGGCCCCTGTTCGGCCTGCCGGCGGAGACGGCGCTGGCGCTGTCCTTCCTCAAGCGCGCGCGCGACGTGGCGCTGGGCGCGCCCACCCTGCTCGTCTTCCAGCTGCTGGAAGGGCGGCGCGCGCTGAAGGCCTGAGCGGACCGGGGATCACACGGCGGAGGCCAGCCGGCGTTTCAGGCCCAGCAGGCGCGCCAGGATCACCACCGCCATGACGCTGGTCGACACCGCCGCCAGCGCCACCACCGGGGCCAGCCAGCCGAACCAGATGGCCGGGGCCAGGAGGTACAGCGCGTCGTCGGGCTGGAAGCCCCAGGCCCCCTCCCAGGTGCGCACGCCGGGGCCGCTGAGGTCCTCGTAAACCTCCGACAGCCAGCAGCAGGCCAGCATGGCCAGGCACGCCGTCGCGCCGGCGGGCACGGCCCAGGCGCCCAGCCAGGAGTGGCGCAGTCCCAGCCCCGCCGCCAGGAAGAAGGCCGAGTTGAGCAGCACGTCCGTATAGTAGTCGTACAGGTGGCCGCGCCGGCTCTGCATGCCGCCGATGCGCGCGAGCTCGCCGTCGGCGCGGTCGAGGAAGGCGCTCACCAGCCAGAACACGCCGGACCAAAGGTCGGCCTTGGGCGCGCCCTCGCACAACAGCAGGCAGGCGGCCGCGCCCGTCAGCAGGCGCAGGGTGGTGATGTGGTTGGGCCGCACCGCCGTGCCCAGGAAAGGTCGCACCATCACGCGCGCGGCGGCGTGGCTCCAGGTGTCGTTGGCCAAAACACGCTCCTCAGCCGCCGCTTTCTAGCGGGGGCGGGGCGCTCTAGCACGGTCAAGCCCGGGGAGCGCGGCTCGAAACGTCGCGGCTCCGCGATCGGGACGGGCCGGGACGGTGCGCATCGGGCGGCGCCGCGACATATCGTGGATGTGGATCGGCGCGGGGGCGTGCGCGCTCGACGCGGCGCCCGCGATCAGGCCGTGGTGTAGAGCCGTATAAGGTATTGGCGGCGTCGGCGGTTGGCCGCGCTCATGCGCAGCGTGCGCACGGCCGAGGCCATCCACCGCTTGATCCCGAGGCGCTGGATCCAACGTGCGTGCATGTCACGGCTCCGCGGCTGTCGCAGTCACGTTAACCCGTGCGGCAGGGCTTGGCTCCCTCCGCCGCGCGAAGTTTTCTTGACGATGCGCATGGAAAAGCCGCCGCGCAGTCTCGACTGCACGGCGGCTGGTCCGAAGGGGTCGGCGACCGCGGCCGCCGACCGATCTCAGATGACTTGGAGCGACTCGGCCGAGACCTTGCCGGTCTTGCGGTCGGGGGCGGCCACGTAGCTCACCCGCTGGCCCTCGTTCAGGCCGCGCAGGCCCGCACGCTCCACCGCGGAGATGTGGACGAAGATGTCCGACCCGCCCTGGTCCGGCTGGATGAAGCCGAAGCCCTTGGTGGAGTTGAACCACTTCACCACGCCTTCGCCGGCCTCGCCGCCGGCCGAGGCGCCACCGCCGCCGCCGCCGCCGCTCGAATAGCCGCCGCTACGGGGCGCGCCGCCGCCGTAACCGCCGCCGCCGCCACCGCCGCCGCGGTCACCATAACCGCCGCCGCCGCCGCCCGCGCCGTAACCGCCGCCGCCGCCGCCCGCGCCGCCGAAGCGATCACGCGAGGGCGGGGGGCGCGAGCCGCCGGGGGTGCCGCCGCCGAGGCTTTCCAGGTTGTCGGCCGAAGCCTTGCCCGTGCGCCGGTCGGTGACGATCTCGTAATTGACCTTCTCGCCCTCGTTCAGGCCCTGCAGGCCCGCGCGCTCGATGGCGCTCACGTGGACGAACACGTCGCCGCCGCCGTCGCCCGGCTCGATGAAGCCGAAGCCCTTGGCGGAGTTGAACCACTTAACCGTACCGGTCGCCATCTAGGATCCTGTAGTCTCGGGCCGCCCCAAGCGTGAGGCGCAGGCGGCGTTGTCCTATGTCTTTGGCCCGCGATCAACGGTGAAGCGAATCGCCGGGCCGCTTTTTTCTCGATTCCGGGCCCCCGACGACGACGGGGGCCCGGCGCCGACCAGCTTTACGGCACGACCGGGAGCATGACAGCGCTGGCCTGGGCCCCGCCGCGCAGCACCGTCACCGTGGCCGCACGATAGTCGGCGGGCTTGGCGTCGAAGATGTTCGCAACGAAGGTCTGCGGATTGCGGTCGTAGAGCGGGAACAGGGTGGACTGGACCTGCACCATGATCCGGTGCCCCGGCAGGAACACGTGGTTCACGTTGGGCATGGTGAAGCGGTAGCGCTGGGGCCGGCCGGCGGGGATGGCGGTCGGGTGCTCGAAGCTGTCGCGGTAGCGCCCGCGGAAGATGTTGGTGGACAGGCTGAGCTCGTAGCCGCCGAGTTCCGGCTGGGACGGATACTCGGCCGGGTAGACGTCGATCACCTTGACCACGAAGTCGCCGTCCGTGCCGGTGGTGGCGGCGCGGATGTCGGCCACGGGCGCGCCCTGCACCGTCACGGGGGCGGTGAGCACGGGCGTTTCGTAGGTCAGCACGTCCGGCCGGCCGTCCACGAAGCGCTGGTCGCGTACGAGCCAGGTGCGCCAGGCGTCCGAGTCCGAGAAGCGCACGGGGCGCGGCAGGTAGCCCACCGGCTTGGCGGGGTCGCTGACATAGCTGTCGCCCGCGTTGGCGGCGGCGGGCTTGTCGAAGCCCAGGCCGTAGCCCGCCTGGAAGTAGAGCGGCTTCATCGAGGCGCGGCAGCCCTGGGCGCAGGCGGTGGGCCAAGTGTCGAACCGCTGCCAGCGGTTCTCCGCGTCGTTGTAGATGGTGGCGTGGGCCAGGTCTGCGTGGCCTTGCCCCTTCAGGTGCTCGTCGAAGAAGGGCAGCACCATCTCGCGGCGGAACTGCAGGGCGGTGTCGCCGCGCCACTTGAAGGGCCCCAGGCCGAAGCCCTCGCGGTTCACCTGGCTGTGGAACCAGGGGCCCATCACCAGGTAGTTGTTCGCCTCGTGGCCCGCCGCCTTGAGCGCCAGGTAGCTGTGGTTGGCCCCCCACATGTCCTCCTGGTCCCACAGGCCCTGCTCCCACAGGGTCGGCACGTCCGAGGGGTGGGCGGCGACCAGCTTGTCCAGCGCCTGGCCGCTCCAGAACGCGTCATAGGCCGGGTGCGCCATCAGGCGCCGGACCCAGGGCAGCCGGTCCAGGCCGCGGGCCCGCGCGTAATCGCCGGAGGAGCCCGCGTCCAGGAAGGCCTGGAAGTCGTCGTACTGGGCGCGGGGAACGCTCTCGCCCTCCCCCTTCTGCGCGGTCTGGGCCAGGGTGTAGTCGAAGTTGGGGTTGCGGAAGGCTCCGTACTGGAACCAGTCGTCGCCCATCCAGCCGTCCACCATGGGGCTTTCGGGCACGGCGGCCTTGAGCGCCGGGTGCGGGGCCAGGAGCGCCATCACCACGGTGAAGCCCTCGTAGGAGGAGCCGATCATGCCCACCCGTCCGTTGGACTCGGGGGTGTGCTTCACCAGCCAGTCGATGGTGTCGTAGGCGTCCGTGACGTGGTCCACGCTCGTGGGGTTGAGCGGCCCGCGCACCGGGCGCGTCATCACGTACTCGCCTTCGGAGCCGTACTTGCCGCGCACGTCCTGGTAGACGCGGATGTAGCCGCCGCGGGCGAAGTCCTCGTCCGCCAGGGGCAGGGTGGCCAGCATGGAGGGGCTGTCCGCCCGTTCCGCGCGCTTCTTGGCGTTGTAGGGCGTGCGCGTCAGGATGATGGGCGCCCCGCGGGCCCCCTTGGGCACCACGATCACCGTGTACAGCCGCACCCCGTCGCGCATGGGCACCATCTCCTCGCGCTTGACGTAGTCGGCGTCGGCGTAGGCGGGCGCCTTGTAGCCGGCGGGGATGTCGCCCCCGCCCGCGGACCCGGCCTCGCCCGCGTCCTTGCCGGAGGTCGCGGCGGCGGGGCTCGCGGCGGCGGCCGACACCGGGGCGGCGTCCTTGGACGGCGCGGGCGGCGGCGCGGCGTGGGCGCTCGCCACGGCCAGCCCCAGCGCCGCGAAGGCGACCCCGCCCGTCAGTCTTCCCGTCCGCACCCGCATCGCCATCCTCCGTCGAACCGGACGCGATAACACCGGGCTTGGCCGTCCGGTGCAAGCCCGGGTTGGGAGCGCCGCGCGCGCAGGTGCTATGGAGGCGTCGCCCCGCAGGGAGACGCCGCCGCCTTGACCCTTGCCCGCCCCGTCCCGTTCCCCGCCGCCCGGTCGGGCCGCCGCCGTCGCGCGGCCGCGGGCGTCCTCGCGGCCGTCGCCGCGCTCGCCGTCACCGGCCTCGCGGTTCCGGCCGCCCGCGCCCAGGACGCCCACGACCTGGCGCGGGCGCGCCGCGACCTCCGATCGGCCCAGGACCGCGCGGCCGACGCCCAGAGCGCCCCGGACATCGACGACGCGCGCGAGGCGGCCCTGGCCGTGCAGGCGGACGCGGACAAGCTCGCGGCGGGCTTCGGCCGGCGGGTGGCCGCGGACGACGTGCGGACCGCCCAGCTCACCCCCGCCGCCGGAGCCCCCGTCGACGACGCCCTGCGCGCCACCCTGCGCGGCCTGGCCGACCAGCGCGCGGCGGAGGCCGAGGACGCGAAGGCGGCGCGCGCGATGTCCGACACCGCCGGCCAGCTCGCCGACGGCCTGGCCGAGCAGAGGCGCGAGCTGTTCAACGCCCGCCTGTTCCAGCGCAGCGCTTCGCCGCTCTCCCCCGAGTTGTGGGAGGATATCGACCACAACCTGCCCCGGGACGTCCACCGCCTTCGCGCGGTCGGCCTGGAGGCGGCCGCCGTCGTCCGGCGCGCGGCCGAACCGCGGGCGGCGCTGGTCCTGGGCGCGGCGCTCCTGCTGGCGCTGGCGCTGCTCGGGCCGGTGCGCGGGGCGCTGGAGGCCTCCGGACGCCGCCGCGCGGTGGAGGACGCGCCCGCCTCCGGCCTGCGCCGCTCGGGCTACGCCGCTTGGATGATCCTGGTGGACACCCTGGCGCCCACCCTGGCGGCGGCGGTCGTGCGCACGGGCGCGGGCTGGGCGGGCCTGCTGGCCCCGGGCGCCGGCCAGCTCGCCACCGCCCTGGTGTGGGCGATCTGGTGGGGCGCGTTCGTGACCGCGCTGGGACGCTTCCTCCTGTCGGCGGAGCGACCCTCCTGGCGGGTCGCCCCCGTTTCGGAACGGACGGCGCAGCGCTTCCGTCCCTATCCATGGGTCGTCGCGGTCGTGACGGGCGCGGGGCTCGTGCTCGAGCAGGTCAACCGGGTGGCGGGGGCGAGCCTGGCGGCGACGGTGGCCGCCGACTGCCTGCAGGCGCTGGCCTACTCCGCCGTGGCGGCCGCCGCCCTTGTGGCGCTGGGCCGCGGCCGCACGCCGCTGGACGAGGCGCAGGACCGGGGAGGGGCCGCGCGCTCCTCCGCCTGGAGCCTGGCGGCGCTGGCCGTCATGCTGGCCACCGTCGCCGCGACGGGCGCCGCGCTGATCGGCTACGGCGCCCTCGGCTACCTGGTGGCGCGCGAGGTGTTCTGGATCGTGGTGCTGGCCGCCACGGGCCTGCTGCTGCTGCGCCTGGTGGACGACCTGTGCCAGGCGCTGTTCCGGCCGGAGGGCTGGGCGGGGCGCGCCCTGTTCGTGGTGTTCGGCGCGCGCCGCGCCGTCGTCGACCAACTGGGCGTGCTGACCTCCGGGGCCCTGCGCTTGCTGCTCGCCCTGGGCGTGCTCAGCCTCGCGCTCGCCCCCTTCGGCCAGGGGGGAGGCGCGCTGCTGGGCGGGTTCGCGGGCGTCGGGCGCGGCTTCAAGGTCGGGCAGGTGGTGGTCTCGCCCGCGGCCCTGGCGGGCGCGGTGGTGGCGCTGGCCGTGGGTGTGGCGCTGGTGCGCGGCTTTCAGCGCTGGCTGGACACGCGCTACCTGCCCGTCACCGGCTGGGACGCGGGGGTGCGCAACTCGATCTCCACCGCGGTGGGCTATGTCGGCACCATCGCGGCGGTGTTGTGGGCCCTGGCCTCGGCGGGACTGGGGCTGGAGCGCATCGCGCTGATCGCCAGCGCCCTGTCCGTGGGCATCGGCTTCGGCCTGCAGCAGGTGGTGCAGAACTTCGTGTCCGGCCTGATCCTCCTGGTGGAGCGGCCGATCAAGGTGGGCGATTGGGTGAGCGTGGGCGGGGTGGAGGGCGACGTGCGCCACATCCGCGTGCGCGCCACCGAGATCCAGACCTTCGACCGCTCCACCCTCCTGGTGCCCAACTCCGAGCTCGTCACCAAGACGGTGCAGAACAAGACGCTGGGCGCGCCGCTCGGCCGGGTCCGTCTGGACCTGTCGATCGGGGACCCGCAGAAGGTGGAGGCCGCGCGCGACGCCGTCCTCGCCGCCTGCGCCGCCGCGTCGGACGTGCTGGCGGACCCCGAGCCTAAGGTGTTCATCGACGCGGTGACGAACGGCGCGGTGGCGCTGGTGACCTACGCCTACGTGGCCGGGCCGCGGGACGTGTTTCCCGTGCGCAGCGCGCTCTACTTCGAGGTGCTGCGCCGCCTGCGCGAGGCGGCCGTCCCGCTCGCAGGGGCCAGCCAGTCCCTGGTGCTGGAGCCCGGCCCGGGGCTCGACCGGCTGTTCGCCCGACCGGCGCCCGCGGCCGCACCGCCCTCGGCGCCGCCCCCGGGATGACGCCTCAGCCCGGCGGCTTGCCGCGCCCGGGAACCACGCCCGGGGTGGTCGGGTCGACGGGAGCGGGGGTGCGCGCCGCCGGCGCGGTCGCCACCGGACCCGCGGGCGCGACGGCGGCGGAGCCCGGCTCGCAGCCCAGGCGCTCGGACTGGGCGAGGTTGCAGCGCGCGAGCGGCGCGTCCGAGCCCGGGGCCCCCGCGGGCGGGTGCGCGACCTGCTCCGCCGTCATGATGGAGGTGGCCGAGCGGAACGGCCGAAGCGTGTCGGCCGGCGGCGGCGCGGGTTCCAGCGGCAGGAGGTCCTCCGGCCGCCGCCGGGCGTCGTTCCGGTCGGCCGGGCGCGGGTCGTGCAGGCGCCCGGCGCCCACCGCGTCCAGGCTGCGCACCAGCTTCTCCCAGGGCAGGGCCCCGCTGTCGCGCACCCGGTTGAAATTGGTCTCGGGCCGGATCTTGTCGAGGTCGGGCACGAGCAGCGCCGCCTCCAACAGTCCCGCCCCGCCCAGCACGCCCGCCCGCGCGTTGTACTCGCTGGCCCGGTCCTGAAGGAAGCGGGTCTCGGCCTGGTTGAGCTCCAGCACGGCGTTGAGCACGTCGATCGGCTGGCGCAGACCGAACGGCTCCTCGCGCCGCACGCCGTAGAAGGCGGCCTGGGTGGCGCGCACGCCCTCCGCGTCCGACACCAGCGAGGTGCGCGAGGCGACCAGTTGCGCCCAGGACTGGGCCACCGCCTGGATGGCGGCGCGGCGCTGCACCTCCAACTGGAAGCGCGCCTGGTTGGCGTCCGCCAGCTGCTGGCGGATCACGGAGGACGCCTGGCCGCTCGTGTAGAGCGGCTGGGTGAGGTTCAGCGCCGCGCTCACCGCATGCTGGTCGCCATCCACCGGGGCGTACTGCTCGATGGGGCTGCGGGTGACGTCCAGGCGGACGTTGAACTGCGGGCCGTAGCTGCGGCGCGCTTCGGCCACCCGCGCGTCCGCCGCCTGCGAGGCGAACTGGGCGGCGCGGATGGAGGCGCTGGAGGCTTCGGTGGCGTCGAAGGCCTTGTCGAGGGTGGGGGGCAGGCCGTCCAGCTCAGGCTCGGGGGCGAGCTCGTCGGCGACCTCGCCCACCGCCTGGAGGTATTGGGAGCGGCTGACCTCCAGCTGGAAGCGCGCATTGGCCACCGCCGTGCGGGCGGCGGCGAGGCGCCCGCGCGTTTCGTCCACGTCCGTTTGGGTGACCTGGCGCACGGCGAACTCGGCCGTGGTCTGCTCCAGCTGGCGCTCCAGCGCCGCCACCGTGTCGCGGTTGATGTCGACGATCTGCAGGTCGCGCCGCACCGAGACGTAGGCGGAGATCACCTGCTGGACCACCTGGATCTCGGTGAGCCGCAGGTTCTCGCGCCCTTGGAGGATGTTGGCCTCCGCCGCGTTCAGCGCCGCCTTCTGCCGCCCGCTGGTGTAGAGCGGCTGGGAGAGCGACAGGTCCAGCGTGCCCGTGCGTCCTTCCTGGTGGTTGGCGCCGTCCAGCTGGCGGACTTCGTTCTCATGCTGAATACGGAAGAAGTTCGCCCGCACCTCGTCGTAATTGGCGCTGGCCTGGAGCTGCACCTGCGCGCCGTACTGGGATCGCGTCTGCACGTAGGTCTCGTCCAGCGACTGCACCTGGGCGCGCTGGGCCTGGAGGTTGGGGTTGTGCGCGTAGGCCAGCGAGATCGCTTCGGCCAGGGTGGTCGCCCGCGCCCCGCCCGCGGCGGCCAGGGCCAGGGCGACGCCGGACGCGGCCAGGCCCGCGGCCGACCGCCGCGGCGTGCGCGCACCGTTCTCACCCATGTCGACCGACCACGCTGTACGATCCCGCCCCGCCCCGCTCTTAGAACCTTTGCAGGCGGGCGTCACGGGCGGCCCCCGTGCGACAGATGCGGCGCGGCGGCGGGGTTCGCCGGGGTCGACAGCGCGCGCCCGCCGCGGTTGAACGGCGTCGGCGCCCGGCTCCGCGCCTCGCGAGGACGCTCCCGTGCCGCCGCCCACCTACTACGCCAACGTCAATCCGGAGCTCCTGGCCTGGATACCGCTGGACGCGCGCCGGGTGTTGGAGCTCGGCTGCGGGGAGGGGGCGCTGGCCGCCGCCTACAAGGCGCGCAACCCGGCCTGCGCCTACACCGCCGTGGAGTTGCACGGCCCGGCCGCCGCCGCCGCGCGCACCCGAGTGGACCGGTTGATCGAGGGCGACGTCATGTCCCTCGACCCCGCCGTGCTGGCCGACCTCGGCCCCTTCGACGCGGTGGTGATGGGCGACGTGCTGGAGCACCTGGCCGATCCCTGGGCGGTGCTGCGCCGGGTGGAGGCGCTTCTGGCCCCCGAAGGCGTGCTGGCCCTGTCCGTGCCCAACGCCGCGCACTGGAGCCTGCTGGCCGCGGTGATGGGCGGCGACTGGCCGGCGGCGGACTCCGGCCTGTTCGACCGCACCCACCTGCGCTGGTTCACCCTGGCCTCCCTGCGCGCCACCCTGGCCGAGGCGGGGCTCGACCTGGCCCGCGCCCGCCCGCGCCAGTTCCTGCTGGACGCCGCCAAGGCCGAGGCCGCCATCCCGGTGCTCGCCGACGCGGCGGAACGCTTGGGTGTGGAGCGGCGCGGCTTCGAGCAGCGCGCGCGCACCCTGCAGTGGGTCGCCACCGCCCGCCGGGCGATCGCGCCGTCGCTCCAGCCGCTGCACCTGCATTTCGCCGCGATCACCCCCGACTTCCTCGACGTGCGCATGAAGCTGCCCGCCGAGGCGCTGGCCTCCGACGCCTCGCTGACGCTCTCTTACGCCGAGAAGAGCGCGCACTTGCCCGACCTGCCGCCCGACCGGCCCAAGGTCGCCGTCGTCCAACGTCTCGCCCTGGCCGAGCCTGCAGTCGTGCGCCGCTACGCGCAGGAGGCCGCGCGCCGCGGCTGGGTGCTGGTGTTCGAGATCGACGATCATCCGGACCTGATCGGCGCGGTGCAGCGCAGCCGGGTGGGCGAGCACCTCGCCTCCACCCTGCGGGGCTTCGCCGCCGTGCAGACCTCCACCGCGCGCCTGGGCCGGGCGTTGGCGGCCTACAACCCCGAGGTCGCCGTCTTTCCCAACGCGGTGCTCGATCTGCCGCCGGTCCCTGAACCGCGCGAAGGCCTGCGCGTGTTTTACGGCGCGCTCAACCGCGAAGGCTTCAGCCGCCGGGTGGCCGAGCGCCTGGGCGATGTGGCCGCGCGCCATCCGCAGGTCGAGTTCGTGGTGGTCCACGACCGCGCCTTCTTCGAGGCCCTTCCCGCCGCCCGCAAGGTGTTTCACCCGGCCGTCGGCTACGGGCGTTACCTGTCGATCATGGCCGAGTGCGAGGTGGTGCTGTCGCCGCTCGAGGGGGCGCCTCACGAGACGTTCAAGAGCGACGTCAAGTTCCTGGAGTCCGCCCGCGCCGGCGCGGCCTTCCTGGCGTCGGCCGCCGTGTACGCCGACACGGTGGCCGACGGGCGCACGGGCCTGATCGCGTTCGAACTCGACGACTGGCCCCGCCGGCTGGACGAAATTCTGTCGGACCCGGGCCTGCGCCGGGGATTGGCGGAACACGCGCGGGGGTATGTGGCGGCCGAGCGCATGCTGGCCGCCCAGGTCGCCCTCCGACGCGACTGGTACCGCCGCCTATGGTCCGCCCGGGAGCGCCTGACGCATGCGGCCTTTGCAAGGTTGGACGCCGCCGCGGGCGTCGTATCCTGACGCGGGCGCCCCCGCCCCGGCCGCGGTTGACGCCCGACCCCCTCTGCCGTTATGGCCAGCCCCGAGGTGGTCCGTGTCGTAGGTCCGCCCCCTCCGCCCGTCCCCGACGTCGCGCCAGGGGCGACCCGCCGTGCCGCATGGCTCCAGAGCGCGGGACCGTTCCGCCCCGCATGGATACGCATGACGACCACGACTTCTTCCGTACAAGCCCCCTCCGCCGAAAAGGCGGGGGCGTGGGATCTGGTCACAGGATTTTTATCCTGGCGCCTGTGGGCCTTCTTGGGTCTTCAAGACATCCGCCAGCGCTATCGCCGTTCCGCTTTCGGTCCGCTCTGGCTGGCGCTTGGGCTTGGAATCACCATCATCGGCATCGGCCTGCTCTATGCACAGATCCTGAAGGTTTCGGCCGGCAACTTCATCCCGTTCCTGGCCATCAGTTTGCTGATCTGGAACCTGATCACTGCCGTGATCAACGAATCGACGACTCTGTTTCAATCTGGCGCCGGGCTGATGACGTCCATGCGCATGCCCTACAGCACCTTCGCGCTGCGCTGCATCGTGCGGAACTTGATCGTCATGATCCACTGCGCCGCCCCGGTTGCGATCGCATTTGTCTACTACAAGTATCCAGTGACGCTCACAGCCCTGGTGGCCTTGCCGGGCTTCGTGCTTCTCCTCGCCAACCTGTACTGGATCGCATTGGCGGTAGGCCTGCTCTGTTTACGTTATCGAGATGTGGCGCAGATCGTCATCTACACCATGCAGCTCGCGATTTTTCTCACGCCGATCATCTGGCAGCCAACAAAGATTCAATCCGGCAGCCGCCTTTTGGCCGTCAATCCCCTCTACCACCTCGTTCAACTTGTTCGAGGCCCGGTGTTCGACCACGTCACGTCGTTGGCCAGCTTCGAGTTTTGCGCGATCATGCTCGTCGTCGGAGGCGGCGCTACGGTGGTCGCGTTCATGAGGGCGCGCCGCCACATGGTGTACTGGATCTGACATGTCGATCGAACTGCGTGGGGTCACGGTAGACCTGCCCATCTACACTGCGAACGCGCGCTCGCTCCGCAAGAGCCTGACCAAGGCCACGGTGGGGGGATCTCTTTTCGCCCGCGCCGACAACAAGGTGGTCGTCCGCGCACTCAACAATGTCGACTTGAAGGTCGAAGACGGGGATCGCGTCGCCCTGATCGGCCCCAACGGAGCGGGTAAGACCACCCTTCTGCGCGTGATCGCGGGCGTATACACGCCGACCACGGGCGTCGTGAACGTGGCCGGCTCAATCTCGTCGGCGCTCAACACCGGCCTGGGGCTCGATGGCGAGCTGAGCGGCCGAGAGAATATTTTCATGATCGGCTATATGCGCGGTCTCACCCGATCGACGATCGAAGCCGGACTGGACGACATCATGGCGGCGGCCGACCTGGGCAGCTTCCTTGAGCTGCCGGTCAACACCTATTCGAGCGGCATGGCGGGGCGCCTCGTCTTCGCTGTCGCCACCGCCTTTCAGCCGGACGTGCTGCTCATGGACGAGTGGTTGCTGGCCGGCGACGCCGATTTCGTCAAGAGAGCGCAGGAACGCACCAAGGCTTTCGTCAAGAAGGCTCGGGTGATGGTGCTGGCCAGCCATTCGTTGGAGATAGTCCGGTCGTTCTGCAACCGCGCCGCATACATGCGCGCCGGCCAACTCATCGCTTTCGGCCCGACCGAGGAGATGGTGGCCATGTACGACGAAGACACCCGCCGTGGTCCGCAGTTGGCGGTCGCCGCAGCCTGATCAACTCGGCGGACGCGCGGGAGCGGGGGCCGGGGTGGGTTCAGAAGACAGCTCCCCGAGGGGGCGGCCGGTCGTTGGGCGCCGCGTGGCGTGATGGCTGGCGAACCGGGCCACCAGGATCAACGCCACCACCGCGGCCACTACGAACCAAAGCTCCCTGCGGATGAAGCGTCGGGTGCGCCGTTCCTCGATGGGCAGGTCGGATTCGCGCTGGTTCACGTTGAAGGTCCGGGCGTCTCGGGCGTCTTGCGCTCCGCCGATTTGCAATGCCTGAGCTATGGTCGCGTTCCTGACCCGGGCCGGCTTCCTTGGCGCTGATCGGGCGCGTATCCCAGTCCGTGTTGGGACGTTCGGGCGCCCTGCGATTGCGGGGCGCGGTCGCCCGACTGCGCCGGACGGCTGAAGCGCCTCTCGCGCGGTTCGGCCTGACCTGGCCCACC
>CAXSDV010000055.1:0-16754 GCA_964235945.1 uncultured Caulobacteraceae bacterium | reverse complement strand
CCCATGACCAAGCACGTGCCGCCGCCGGCGCCGCCCGAGGACGGCGGCCGCATCATCGAGGAGCCGCTGACCGAGGCGCTGAGCCGGCGTTACCTCGCCTACGCCCTTTCCACCATCATGAACCGCGCCCTGCCGGACGTGCGCGACGGGCTGAAGCCCGTGCACCGGCGCCTGCTCCACTCCATGCGCCAGATGCGGCTGAACCCCGAGACCAGCGCCAAGAAGTGCGCCCGGGTGGTCGGCGACGTGATCGGCCGTTTCCACCCCCACGGCGACGTGTCGGTCTACGAGGCGCTGGTCCGCCTCGCCCAGGACTTCGCCCAGCGCTATCCGCTGATCGACGGCCAGGGAAACTTCGGCAACATCGACGGCGATAACGCCGCGGCCATGCGCTACACCGAGTGCAAGCTCACCCCCGCCGCCATGATGCTGATGGAGGGCGCCGACGAGGACGCGGTCGACTTCCGCCCGACCTACGACGGCGAGGACAGCGAGCCGGTGGTGCTGCCCGCCGCTTTTCCCAACCTCCTCGCCAACGGCTCGGCCGGCATCGCGGTGGGCATGGCGACTTCGGTGCCGCCCCACAACGCCCACGAGCTGATCGACGCCTGCCTGCTGCTCCTGCAGCGGCCGGAGGCGACCACCGCCGACCTGATGGAGCGCGTGCCGGGTCCGGACTTCCCGACGGGCGGCGTCATCGTCGAGAGCCGCGCCTCGCTCCTGGAGGCCTACGAGACCGGCCGGGGCGGCGTGCGCGTGCGCGCGCGCTGGGAGACGGAGGACACGGGCCGCGGCGGCTGGCGCATCGTCGTCACGCAGATGGCCTACCAGGTGCAGAAGTCGCGACTGGTCGAGCAGCTCGCAGCCCTGATCGAGACGAAGAAGGCGCCGCTGCTGGGCGACGTGCGCGACGAGTCGGCCGAGGAGGTGCGGCTGGTGATCGAGCCCAAGGCGCGCACCGTCGACCCCGCCGTGCTGATGGAGAGCCTGTTCCGCCTCTGCGACCTGGAGACGCGCTTCCCCGTCAACATCAACGTGCTGGACCGCACGGCCACCCCGCGCGTGATGGGGCTGAAGACCTGCCTGCAGCACTTCCTCGACCATCGCCGCGAGGTGGACGGCCGCCGCGCCCGCTGGCGGCTGGAGCGGATCGACGCGCGGCTGCACGTGCTGGACGGCCTGCTGATCGTCTACCTCAACCTCGACGAGGTGATCCGCATCGTGCGCTTCGAGGAGGAGCCCAAGGCCAAGCTGATCGCCGCCTTCGACCTCACCGACATCCAGGCCACGGCGATCCTCGACACGCGCCTGCGCCAGTTGGCCCGGCTGGAGGAGATGGAGATTCGCCGCGAGCATGACGCGCTGGCGGCCGAAAAGGCCGGCTTGGTCGAACTACTTGGCTCGGACAAGGCGCAGTGGAGGAAGGTGGCCGCCGACCTGCGCGCCACCCGCGACCGCCTGGGCCGCGACAAGGCGCTCTCCGCCCGCCGCTCCACCCTGGCCGACGCGCCGCAGGTGGACGTGGAGGGCGCGCTGGAGGCGGCGGTCCCGCGCGAGCCGATCACCGTCATCCTCTCCGAGCGCGGCTGGATCCGCGCCGCCAAGGGCCGGGTGGAGGACCCGAGCGAGCTCAAGTTCAAGGAAGGCGACAAGCTCGCCTTCCTCGTTCCCGCCGAGACCGTCGACCGGCTGTTGATCCTGGCCTCGGACGGGCGCGTCTTCACCCTGCCGTGCGACAAGCTGCCGGGCGCGCGCGGGCAGGGCGAGCCGTTGCGGCTCATGCTGGAGCTGGACGACCGCACGCGCATCGTCGACGTGTTCACCTTCAAGGCGGGCCGCAAGCGGGTGATCGCCTCCAGCGGCGGCTACGGCTTCCTTGCGGTGGAGGACGAGCTGTTGGCCAACCGCCGCGCGGGCAAGTCCGTGCTCAACGTCGACGAGGGCGAGGCGCGGCTGGCGGTCCTCGCCGAGGGCGACCAACTCGCGGTGGTGGGCGACAACGGCAAGCTGCTGGTGTTCCCCCTGGCGGACCTGCCGGAGATGGCGCGCGGCAAGGGCGTCCGGCTCCAGGCCTACCGCGAGGGCGGTCTGCGCGACGCGCTGGTGTTCGCCGCGGCCGAAGGGCTGACCACGGTGGACGCCGCGGGCCGCCGCCGCGAGTGGGCCGACTGGCGCGACTGGTCGGGCAAGCGCGCCTCGGCGGGCAAGGCGGCCCCGCGCGGCTGGCCGGCCAACAAGCGGTTCCGGCCGCTCTAGCCGCCCCGCCTTGCAAGCCCCGCGACGCCACGCGATATCAGCGGGCGAGGGCGGGCGACCGGTGCGTCGCCCGCCCGCCCCGTTTGTGCGAAAGGCGTCCGCTCCATGGACATCATCCATCCTTCCCTGATGAATCTCGTGCCCATGGTCGTCGAGCAGACGAGCCGGGGCGAGCGCTCCTACGACATCTTCTCCCGCCTGTTGAAGGAGCGGATCATCTTCCTGACCGGTCCGGTCGAGGATGGGATGGCGTCCTTGATCTGTTCGCAACTCCTCTTCCTCGAGTCGGAAAACCCGAAGAAGGAGATCGCCATGTACATCAACTCGCCGGGCGGCGTGGTGACCAGCGGCCTCGCGATCTACGACACCATGCAGTACATCAAGAGCCCGGTGTCGACCGTGTGCATGGGCATGGCGGCCTCCATGGGGTCGTTCCTGCTGGCGGCGGGCGAGCCCGGCTCGCGCATCGCCCTGCCCAACGCGCGCATCATGGTGCACCAGCCCTCCGGCGGCTTCCGCGGCCAGGCCAGCGACATCGCCCGCCACGCCGAGGACATCCTCAAGACCAAGCGCAAGCTGAACGAGATCTACGCCAAGCACACGGGCAAGCCGGTGGAGGAGATCGAGGCCGCGCTCGACCGCGACAATTTCCTGTCCGCGGAGGAGAGCCTCGCCTTCGGGCTCGTCGACCATGTGTATGAGAAGCGCGAGGCGGCCGAGGCCGACGGCGTCAAGAGCTGAGGACGGGCCTCACGGCCGGGCGGTGAACACCTTCATCCCCGGCCGGTCGGCGATCGCCAGCATCTCGCGGTCGCCGGCGGTGTCGCCGTAGGCGGCTGCGAGGCGCACGCCGGGGCCGTAAACCTCCTCCAAACGGGCGACCTTCTGCGGACCGCGGCAGTTCGGGCCGGCGAATCCTCCCGTCACCCGCTCATCGGCGAAGGTCAGGCGCGTGCCGATCAGCCGGTCGGCCCCAAGCCGTGCGGCGAAGGGGGCCACCACGGTTTCGGGCGAGGCGGTGACGATCACGCGCTCCGCCTCGCCGTGGGCCGCCCAAGCGGCCAGGGCGTCCGGACGCATCATCGCGTCCCACTTCGCCGCCGCGAACCGCTCCGAACGGGCTTGCAACTCCGCGAGGGGCAAGCCCTTGAGGAAAACGGAAGTGGCGGCCGCCTTCAATGCTCCCCGGTCCCGGTGGATCACGTAGGCCGCCAGCGCGGGGAGGAGCCGCATCAGTCCCGTCGCTGCGCCCGCCGGGCCCGCTTGCCACAGCAGGAAGGCGGTGTAGCTGTCGCGCACCGTCAACGTACCGTCGAAGTCGAAAGCGACGATGCTTCGCCGCCCGGCCCCTGTCTGGCGGTGAGCCCCTGTGATACCCACTTGCTCCTCCGCGGCCTTCCAGGGCCGTCCGCTCTTGAACGGTGCGACCCGCGGTGGTCGAATGATGCATCGAGGGTGGTCGGAGTTCGTAAAGCCCTTCGGCCCATAACCTGCAAGCCCGGTGACTCGCCGGCCTGCAAGGGGACGGTCCGACGGGCGGACGTCGGCGGCGCATCCCTCGGTGCGCGTTCGGCGTAGAGTGAGAGACGACGATGACCAAAGCCGCCAGCGGCGACGCCAAATCGACCCTGTACTGCTCCTTCTGCGGGAAGAGCCAGCACGAGGTGCGCAAGCTGATCGCGGGCCCGACCGTGTTCATCTGTGACGAATGCGTCGAGCTGTGCATGGACATCATCCGCGAAGAGCACAAGATCGCCTTCGTCAAATCCAAGGACGGCGTTCCGACGCCCAAGGAGATCCGCGAGGTCCTCGACGACTACGTCATCGGCCAGGACCACGCCAAGAAGGTGCTCGCGGTCGCGGTGCACAACCATTACAAGCGGCTGAACCACGCCGCCAAGAACAACGACGTCGAACTCGCCAAGTCCAACATCATGCTGGTCGGCCCGACGGGCACCGGCAAGACGCTGCTGGCTCAGACGTTGGCGCGCATCATCGATGTGCCGTTCACCATGGCCGACGCCACCACGCTGACCGAGGCCGGCTATGTGGGCGAGGATGTCGAGAACATCGTGCTCAAGCTGCTGCAGGCGGCCGACTACAACGTCGAACGGGCGCAGCGCGGCATCGTCTACATCGACGAGATCGACAAGATCAGCCGCAAGTCCGACAATCCGTCGATCACCCGCGACGTGTCGGGCGAGGGCGTGCAGCAGGCCCTGCTCAAGATCATGGAGGGCACCGTCGCCTCCGTGCCGCCCCAGGGCGGGCGCAAGCATCCCCAGCAGGAGTTCCTGCAGGTCGACACCACCAACATCCTGTTCATCGTCGGCGGCGCCTTCGCGGGGCTGGAGAAGATCATCTCCGCGCGCGGCCAGGGCAAATCCATCGGCTTCGGCGCCAAGGTGGCCGACCCCGAGGAGCGCCGCACGGGCGAGGTCCTGCGCCAGGTCGAGCCCGAGGACATGCAGCGCTTCGGCCTGATCCCCGAGTTCATCGGCCGTCTGCCGGTGATCGCCACGCTTGAGGACCTGGACGAGGCCGCCCTGGTCAAGATTCTCACCGAGCCCAAGAACGCGCTGATCAAGCAGTACCAGCGCCTGTTCGACATGGAGAATGTGGGGCTCACCTTCACGGACGACGCGCTCAAGGCGATCGCCCGCAAGGCGATCAGCCGCAAGACGGGCGCGCGCGGCCTGCGCTCCATCATGGAGGCGATTCTCCTGGAGAGCATGTTCGAACTGCCCACCTACCAGGGCGTGGAGGAGGTGGTGGTCAACGGCGAGGTGGTCGAAGGTCGCGCCCAGCCGCTGATGATCTACAGCGAGCGCCGCGACAACAAAGGCGGCGCCGCCTGAGGTCACGACGCACACGCGGCGTTACTTATTAGCGTGGACTGATTTTGACGACCGGCCTTCTCGGTCCGGTATCAGCTTCGCACGCTAGATCCTCCGGTCACCCGGGACCGACGCGGCGAGCGTGCGTGTGAAGCTGCGTCCGGGTATGAGCCGGAGTTCACGCCTGCGGGCGAGCGGAGTCCGCAACAGGCCGAGGCCCGCCGTCGGCTTCCCGCGGCGTTGACCCGGCTCTTCGCGACGGCGGGCTGATCAACCGGCCGCGCGGGCCGAGCTGCGGGCGGCCGCGCGTTCCAGGGCGCCGCCGGCCGTGTCGCCGTGTCCGACCTCGGCTGCGCCCACGGCGAACTCCACGGTGAAGGGGGGCTCGTCGCCTCCCGAATCAAAGGCGGTGCAGCCGATCACCGCGGCGATCCGCTCGGCGGCGGCCTGGGCGGCGGCGCGGCGCGAGCCCGGCAGCGCCAGGGCGAACACGTCCGGGGCGAGCCGCGCCGCCGTGTCCTCCACCCGCACCAGGCGTCCCAGCATGGAGCCGATCTGCGGCATGGCGCGCTCCAGCGCGCCCGAGCGCCGGGCGTGCATGGCGGCGGGGCGCAGCTCGACCCGGAGCACGGCCACGGACAGCGCTCGCCGCCGTGCGGGCATGGCCTGCGCCAGCCGCCCCAGGTGGAGGGCGAACAGGTCGCGCGTGAACAACCCGGTGGACGCCTCCAAGAGGCCCAGCCCCCGACCGCGCTCCAGCGCGTCGCGCGCCTGCCGTTCGCGCCGATGCGCGCGGGCGAGCGACAGGATGCGCGCGGCCGCCGTGGCGGGAACGGTGGACGCGTCCGCCACCTCGGAAAGGCCGCGGTCGAAGGCCTCTTTCAGCGCCACCTGCACGCCCTGGCGCCCGTAGAGCACGGTGGGGATGTGGTAGAGGCGCGTGTTGCGCTTCATGCCCGCGGCGATGGACAGCGCCTCGGCGTGGGTGTCGCCCGTCCACAACACCACCGCGTCGAAGGCGCGCTCGTGCAGGTAGTCGAAGGCGGTGTAGGCGGTGAAGGCCCCCGTCACCTCCGCCCCGCCCGCGCCCAGGGCGTGGCTCAGCGCCAGGAACTTGGGCGCGGGCTCGCCCACGGTCAGCACGGCCAGAGGCGTGGCGTCGGCGCCCGGGACCGACGGGGAGGCGCCCATCGCGGCGTAGGTGCGCGCGCGCAGCTCGGCCTCCTCCTCGCCGACGGCGGTGCGCACCAGCGATTCGAGCCGCGCGGCGATCTGCGCGGGGTGGGCGGGAGGGGCCACCGCCAGGTCGAACCCCAACTGGTCCAGCGCCGCCTGCGGCTCGGCCAGCGCCACCACCGGCGTGCGGCGCGGGGCGCAGGCGGCCCGCAAGCGACGCGGCAGGTCGGCCAGGGCGGCCGCGCCCTCCGGAGCCACCAGCACGGCCTCGGGGGCCAGGTCCTCGGCCGCGACCAGGGCGGCCTCCTCGTCGCGCGCGCAAACGCAGGGCCAGCCCAGACGGGCGAGGCCGTCCGCCAGCGGCCCGGACAGCTGCTCGTCCTCCGCCACGACCAGCACGCGGACGGGCGGGACGTAGGCCGACCTTTCCCTCATCCTCGCCCCCGAAGCGCCGGGCGTCGCCCGATGGCGGTCACCCTAGCACGTCGAAGCGCGAGCGCCCCCGGGTGTCTCGCCCCGGCGCAAGGTGAAGCGCAGCACCCCGGGCGCCGTCTCCTCCACCGACAGCAGCGCGTGCCCCGCGCCGCGGGCGAAGTGGGGCACGTCCACCCGGGCCAACGGATCGTCGGCCAGCAGCGCGACACACGCGCCCGGCCGCGCCGCGTCCAGCGCGCGACGCAGGCGCAGGGTCGGGACGGGGCAGCGGTGGCCCCGCGCGTCGACCACCACGGGCGGAGCGTCGCTCACGCCGGCTTCAGCCGCTCCATGGCCGGGCGCAGCGGACGGGCGGCCTCGTCGTACCCCGCCCAGGCGCGGCTGCGCTTGAGGAGCGCCGGGACGGTGCGGATCGTGTAGGCGGCGGGGTCCAGCCCGCGCTTGACCTGGGTCCAAGCCACCGGCCAGCTCACGGGCGCCCCCGGCCGGCCCCGGGGGGAGTAGGGCGCCACGGCGGTGGCGAGCCGGTCATTGCGCAGATAGTCCAGGTAGATGCGTCCCACGCGCTTGGCCTTGCTCATGTTCACGAGGTAGCGCGCGGGATCGTCGGCGGCCATGGCGTCGCACACCCGGCGGGTGAACGGCTTCACCTCGTCCCAGCCGACCCCCGCCTCGCCGGCGGCGTCCAGGGGCGCCACCACGTGCAGGCCCTTGCCGCCGGTGGTCTTGCAGAAGCTCGCCAAGCCCAGCGCGTCCAGGCGCTCGCGCACCTCGCGGGCGGCGGCGATCACCGCATCGAACTCGACCTCGGGGCCCGGATCCAGGTCGAACACGAGCCGCCCCGCCACCTCCGGCCGCCCGGGGGCGCAGTTCCAGGGGTGCAGCTCCACGCCGGCGGTTTGGGCGATCGCCGCCAGTCCCTCCACCCGGTCGACCTGCAGGTAGGGCTTCTTGTCGCCGCGCACCTCCACCTGGGTAAGCAGGGACGAGGCGCCCGCCATGGCGTGGCGCTGGAAGAAGCTCTCGCCACCGACGCCGTCCGGCTCGCGGATCACGGACACGGGGCGTCCGGCGATGTGGGACAGCATGGCGGCGCCCACCGCCTCGTAATACCGGGCGAGGTCGAGCTTGCTCAGGGCGTCGCCGGCGGCGTCGGCGGGCCACAGCGCCTTGTCGGGGTTGGAGAGGGTCACGCCCATCACCGCGCCGCCGCCCGCGCGCCGGGCGGTCTTGACGCCGGGAGCGGGCCCGACACCGGCCGCCGGGGGCTCGACCTCTTGGACGGGGGCGGGGGTCTCGCGCTCGACCTCCTCGGCGGGCTTGTCGTCGCGCAGCGCCTTGAAGCTCGCCTGCCGCAGCGCGCCCTCGCCGGTCCAGCCGGCGGACTCGACTTCGGCGACCAGCACCGGCTCCACCCAGTGCACGCCCGCCCCGCCGCGCGGCGCGCCCGGTCCGGTGAAGGGCGAGCGCTCCGACTCCACCGCGCGCAGCCGCGGCAGGAGCGCGTCGACCTTGGCGGCGGAATAGCCGGTGCCCACCCGTCCCACGTGGACCAGCCGCCCGTCGCGGCGCACGGCGGCGATCAGGGAGCGGAACGGCTTGGCGGCGTCCCCCGTCCAGCCCGCGACGATCACCTCCTGGCCGCCGCGGCACTTGGCCTTGGTCCAGGTCTCGCTGCGCCCCGACACGTAGGGTGCGTCCAGCCGCTTGGAGACCACCCCCTCCAGGTGCATGGAGCAGGCCGAGTTCAGCACCGCCTCGCCGCCGGTCTCGAAATGCTCGACGAAGCGCAACCGGCCGCCGTCGGCGCGGTTGGGGGCGTCGAGCAGTCGCTGCAGCCGCTCCTTGCGCGCGTGCAGCGGCAGGGCGCGCAGGTCGTCGCCGCCGGCGAACAGGGCGTCGAAGGCGAAGAACACCAGGCCGCCCGTCCGCCCGTCCGAGAGCGCCTGCTGCAGCCCCGCGAAGTCGGGCGCGCCGTGCGCGTCCAGCGCCACGGCCTCGCCGTCGATCAGGCCGTCGGGGAGGGCGGCGGCGGCGGCGGCGATCTCGGGGAAGCGCGCGGTCCAGTCCAGGCCGCTGCGCGTGGTCGCCGTGGCGGATCCGCCCCAGGTGCGCAGCTGCAGCCGGTAGCCGTCGAACTTGATCTCGTGCACCCAGCCCGGGCCCGCGGGCGGGCGGTCCACCGACCGGGCGAACTGCGGCGGGACGAATTGCGGCGGTACGGCGGACGCCGCCCGGCCCCGCCCGGCCGCGGGCGCCTTGGCGGAAGCCGGCTTGGACTTCGGCTTGGGCGCGGCGGGCGCGGCGTGTTCGGCGACCGCCTCGGACGAGGCCTCCGGGTCGCCGCGGTTGGAGTTCCAGACGCGCTTGGCCGGCGCGCGCGCGGGCGCGTCGGGCGCGTCCGTGATGAAGCGCGTGGGGCCCGGCGCGGCCCCGGCGGCGATGGCCGCCATGGCGCGGCCGGAGGCGACGGAGGCGTCGTTCGCCGCCAGGAGCGCATCGTGGTCGCCCGGGCGCGCCTCGTCGTCCTTGTGCTTGATCAGCAGCCAGTTGATGCGCCCGGGCTTGCCGGCCTTCGCCGCCCGGTCGTGGGCCATGCGCACCAGCACCCAGGAGCCGTGCAGCCGCTCGCCCTCCAGCACGAACTTGAGGTCGCCCTTGGCCAGGCCCTCCTCGACGCTGGTTCCGGGCTCGGGCGCCCACAGGCCGCGGTCCCAGAGCATCACCGTGCCGCCGCCGTACTGGCCCTTGGGGATGGCGCCTTCGAAGTCGCCGTAGTCGAGCGGATGGTCCTCGACCTCCACCGCCAGCCGCTTGTCGGCCGGGTCGAGGGAGGGCCCGCGGGTCACCGCCCAGCTCTTCAGCACGCCCTCGTACTCCAGGCGGAAGTCGTAGTGCAGTCGGGTGGCGTCGTGCTTCTGCACCACGAAGCGCAGTCGGGGGCCCGCCGCAGCCTCGGCCGCGCCGTTCGGTTCGGAGGTGACCGTGAAGTCGCGCTTGTTGCGATACGCTTCGAGCTTGCCCGCCACGTCCGCACCCCTTCGCCCGCCAGGGTAAGCGTAGCCGGGCGTGCCCGTTCCACGCGGCGATGGCGGGCGGAGTGGGATTCGAACCCACGGTGCGCTTTCACGCACGGCGGTTTTCAAGACCGCTGCCTTAAACCGCTCGGCCATCCGCCCGCGAACCGGTGGCCCGCCTTCTAGCAGGGCGACGACGCGTGCGTCACCTCGTCCCCGGTCAGTTCGCCTGCGGATTGAACGGCGGGTCTGCGGGAGCGGCGGGCGGCGTCGCCAGGGGCGGTGGTGCGGGGGCGCCGTTGGGATCGGAGGGAGCCGCAGCGTCGTCCGCCGAGGGTGCGGCGGCGCGGGGCTTGTGCGGCCTGGCCCGCGCCAGGGCGGCCTCCGCCTCCTCCCGCGCGATCTGGCGCACGCGCGCCTCGTCCAGCAGCGGCAGGGCTGAGGCTTCGCGGGCGCGCACGCCGGTGGTGTCCAGGGGCGCGGCGCCGTCCTGCGCCGCGGGCCGGGCGGGGGCGGCCCCCAGCACGCGGAACAGCCCCTGGCCGAAGCCGATCAGGGCGACGCAGGCGAGGATGGCGAGCACGATCCAGGCGAGCCGGCGCTGGCCGGCGGCTTCGGCGGAGGCGGGAAGGACCATGCGCCTACGATGCCCCGCCGACCGCCCGGCGTCGAGACCGGGCGATTCATCCTTCGGTCACCAAACCTCAACCTCCGCCTCCCATGCTGGCGCGACGACGGGGAGGGGCGCCATGGCGTGGGCGTGGGGCGGGCGCACGACGCTTCGGGTATCGGCCCTGCTGGCCGCGGCCAGCCTCGCCGCCTGCGCCGGCGCGCCCTCGCCCGGCACGCCGACCAGCCTCGTGGGCGGGCCGTGGGGGAGCGTGCACCTGGGCGGACGCCTGGAGCCGCGCGCCTACAACCGTCCCTACACGGTGCGCGGGCGGCGCTACGAACCCGCCGACCAGCCGGGCTATGTCGAAACGGGCTTGGCCGGCTGGTACGGCCTGGAGTCGGGGCGGCGCACCTCCGACGGCGAGGCGTTCACCTTGCACGAACTCACCGCCGCCCACCGCACCCTGCCCATCCCGAGCCTCCTGGAGGTGACCAACCTCGACAACGGCCGCCGCGTGGTGGTGCGGATGAACGACCGCGGACCCTTCGTCCCCGGCCGGCTGGTCGACCTCAGCCGCGCGGCGGCGGGGGAACTGGGCTTCCTCGGGCGGGGGGTGGCGCGGGTGCGGGTGCGCTATCTCGGCCCGGCGGACGGGCGCCCGGCCTTCCTGGTCGCGCGCACGGAGCCGCCGCGGGCTGCGGCCGCGCACCCGCCGACGCCGCCCCCGGCGCGGGATCGGACGCAGGACGCGCCGGGCGCGTTGGCGCAGGGTCCGGGCGCGCTGGTGGCCGACCTCCCCGACTGACACCGGGTCCTGCGGGTGCGCGCGCCCGGCTTGCCAGCCGGTCGCCCGCGGGCCATGCAGCACCATGGCGCGCGGCCGCTTCATCAGCTTCGAAGGCGGGGAGGGGGCCGGCAAGTCCACCCAGGTGCGCCGGTTGGTCGAGCGCCTGCGCGCGCGGGACGTCGGCGAGGTGGTCGCCACCCGGGAGCCCGGCGGTTCGCCGGGCGCCGAGGCGTTGCGCGACCTCCTGGTGCGCGGCGCGGCCGACCGCTGGTCGCCCACCGCGGAGACGCTGATCCTCTACGCCGCGCGCGAGGACCACCTGGAGCGGGTGATCCGTCCGGCGCTGGCGCGCGGCGCCTGGGTGGTCAGCGACAGGTTCGCCGACTCCACCCGCGCCTACCAGGAGGCCGGCGGCGGGGCTTCGCCCTCGCTGATCGCCGCGCTGGAGGCGGCCGTCGTGGGTTCCTGCGCGCCGGACCTGACCTTCGTCTTCGACCTGCCGGTCGAGGCGGGGCTGCTCCGCGCCGAGGCGCGGGGCGGGGCGGAGGCGCGCTTCGAGAGCAAAGGGCTCGACTTCCACGAGCGTCTGCGCGCCCGCTTCCTCCAGATCCTGGCCGCCGAGCCCCGGCGCTGCGTGGGCGTGGACGCCGCCTTGTCCATGGACGCGGTGGAGGCGAAGGTCTGGGAGGCGGTGGACGCGCGGCTCCTGGCCGTGGAGGCGAGCTGATGGCGCGGGTCGAGCCGGACGCCGCCGCCCCGCCGCACCCTCGCGACGACTTCACGACCCTGGAGCGCATCGCGCCCCAGGCGGCCGCCTTCGAGGACGCCCTGGCCCGCGGTCGCCTGCACCACGCTTGGTTGCTCTGGGGTCCGCGCGGCGTGGGCAAGGCCCGCTTCGCCCATCGCGCGGCGCGGCGCCTGCTCGGCGCACGGCCCGATCCGGCCTACGGCCCGCTGGGCGCCGCCCCCGACGACCCCGTCTCACGGCTGATGTCCGCGCGCGCGCATCCGGACTTCCTGGCGCTGGAGCGCGAGGTCCCCGACGGCAAGCCGCGCCGCAACATCCCGGTGGACGAGGCGCGCCGCCTGCCGGAGTTCTTCAGCCGCAGCCCGGCGCTCGCGCCCTACCGGGTGGCGGTGATCGACGCGGCGGACGACCTCAACCCCAACGCCGCCAACGCCGTGCTCAAGACGCTGGAGGAGCCTCCGCCCCGGGGGGTGGTGCTGCTGGTCAGCCACGCGCCGGGACGCCTGCTCGACACCATCCGCTCGCGCTGCCGCCGCCTCGCCTTCCCGCCCTGGCCGGACGCGGACCTGGGCGACTGGCTGCAAGCGCGCGGGGCGGGCGCGGACGGTTCCGGGGCGTTCGGCCGTGCGGAGGCGGCGCGCGGCTCGCCCGGGCGGGCGCTGGAACTCGCCGCCGGCGGCCGCGACGACGCGGACGCCTCCGCGGCCGCGGTGATGGACGGCCTCGTCCGGCCCGACGAGGCGGCGCTGGTCAAGCTGGCCGACGGTTTCCGGGGCGGGGAGGGGGCCGAGCGCTTCACGGCCCTGGTCGGCGGCCTGGGCGAGGCCGCCCGCGCCCGCGCCGCGGACCTGTTGGAGACCGACCCCGCCGCTTCCGCCGCTTGGGCGGACGCGTGGCGGCGGCTGGAACGGCTGCCCGGCGAGGCGGAAGGACTCAACCTCGATCGCGCCGACGCGTTCTGGACCGCGCTGGCGACCCTGCGCGCCGCAGCCCGCATCGCCCCGGATCGCCCATGATCGTCGACAGCCACGTCAACCTGCACGCCCCCGCTTTCGACGCCGACCGCGAGGCGGTGATCGCCCGCGCCCGCGCGGCCGGGGTGGGCGCCATGCTGACCATCTGCGACCGGCTGGACCGCCTGCCGGCGGTGCAGGCGGTCGCAGACGCCCACGACGACATCTGGTGCACCGTGGGAGTACATCCCCACGAAGCCAAGGACTATCAACAGCTTGAAGCCAAGACCTTGATCGACCTCTGCAACCACCCCAAGGTGGTCGCGATCGGCGAGTGCGGCCTCGACGCCCACTACGAGCTGAGCCCTGCGGACGTGCAGGCCCGCGTGTTCCAGGCCCACCTGGAGGCGGCGCAGGCGACCGACCTTCCCGTGGTGGTCCACACCCGCGATGCGGACGCGCGGACGGCGGACATGCTGGAGGCGGCTCACGCGCGGACCCCGCTTAAGCTCCTGCTGCACTGCTACACCGGGGGCGCCGAGCTCGCGCGCCGGGCGGCTGCGCTGGGGGCCTGGTTCTCCGTCTCGGGGATTGCGACCTTCAAGGCCGCCGAGGAGGTGCGGGCGGTGATCCGCGACATGCCCGCCGAACGCATCCTGGTCGAGACCGACTGCCCCTACCTCGCCCCCGTCCCCCACCGCGGGCGTCGCAACGAGCCGGCCTACCTGCCCCACGTCCTGGCCAAGCTGGCGCAGTTGCGCGGCTGGTCGCTCGACGAGGCGGAGCGCCGCACGGGAGACGCCTTCTTCGCCCTGTTCGACCGCGTCCGCGCGCCGGCGGCCGCGCTCGCGGACGCGCCGGCGTGAGCGGCGGGAAGACGATGCTCGAATTCACCATATTGGGGTCCGGCTCGTCCGGCGGCGTGCCGCGGGCGGACGGAGACTGGGGCGTGTGCGACCCCGCCGACCCGCGCAATGCGCGCACCCGCTGCGGCCTGCTGGTGCGTCGCCCGGCCGCCCGCGCCGGCGAGCCGCAGACCACCGTGCTCGTCGACACCTCGCCCGACCTGCGCCTGCAGACGGCCGCCGCGGGCGTGAAGCGCGTGGACGCGGTGCTCTACAGCCACGACCACGCCGACCAGGTGCACGGCATCGACGACCTGCGCGCCTTCGCCATCACGGGCGACCGCCGCACCGCCTGCTTCGCCGACGCCGCCACGCGCGCCACCCTGGAGTCGCGCTTCGGCTACATCTTCCACCCCTCGCGCCTTTACCCCGCCATCTGCGACCTGAACGAACTGCCGCCCCACGGCGTGGCGTGGCGGGTGGAGGGGCCTTCGGGCCCGGTGCCCGTGGTGAGTTACGACCAGGACCACGGCGGCGTGCCGTGCTCGGGCTTCCGTTTCGGCGACGTCGCGTATTCGGCCGACGTGGTCGGCCTGCCCGACGCGGCGCTGGCGGCGCTGCAGGGGCTGGACGTGTTCATCGTCGACGCCCTGCGCGACCGGCCGCATCCCACCCACGCCCATGTGGAACTGGCGTTGGAGTGGATCGCGCAGTTGCGCCCGCGCCGCGCCATCCTCACCAACCTGCACGTCGACCTCGACTATGCCGAGCTGGCGCGACGCCTGCCGCCCGGGGTCGAACCGGCCCATGACGGCCTGCGCTTCCTGTCCGAGCCGGCCTGAGCCCGTCAACGCCGACGGCGGTTGCGCGGCGGCTCCTCGTCTGTCCAACTCGCCGAAGCTCGAACGAGGGAATCGCCCATGAACATGACAGAGACCGGCGTCTATTTCGCCGACATGGCGCGCAGCAAGGGGCGGACGGCCGCCCGCGCGCCCGTCGCCTTCTTCGTGGCGTCCATGCTGGCCGGGGCCTACGTGGGCATCGCGTTGATCCTGGCTCTGACCTGCTCTTTCGGCCTGCCGGCCGGCGTGCGCCCGCTGGTCACCGGTTCGGTGTTCGGCCTCGGCCTGATCCTGGTGGTGCTGGCCGGGGCGGAGATGTTCACCGGCCACGTCATGTACGAGACGTTCGGCTTGGCCAAGCGCACCATCACGCCGCTGGACCTGTTGCGCATGTTCGTCCTGGTCTGGCTGGGCAACCTCGCGGGGTCCGTGCTGCTGGCGTTCCTGTTCGCCCAGGGCGGCGGCGGATCGGTGTTCGCCCCGGCCATGGCCGCGGCGACGCCCGCGGTGGCCGCCGTGGCCGTGGCGCCCGGCGCGCTGGTCCATCCGGCGGTGGCCGCGATCACCCATCCGGCGGCGGCGGCCGCGGCCAAGCCGCTGGACCTGCTGACCGCCTATGTGATGAAGAAGGAGACCTCGCCCTTCTGGCCGCTCCTGTGCCGCGCCATACTCTGCAACTGGCTGGTCTGCCTCGCCATCTGGCTGGCGGCGCGCTGCAAGAGCGAGACCGCCAAGATGATCGGCATCGCTTGGTGTCTGCTGGCCTTCGTAGCCTGCGGCTTCGAGCACTCGGTGGCCAACATGACCACCGTGTCGCTGGGGCTGTTCGCCCCCACGCCCATCGGCAGCGTGGCGGGTGCGGCCTACAATCTGGCGGTCGTGACGCTGGGCAATCTCATCGGCGGAGGGCTGTTCGTAGCGGGCGCCTACCTCGTGGCGGCGCAGGGCGAGCGGGCGGCGGCCGACGCGGCGACGGTCAAGTCCACCGTCTGAACCCCGTCAGGGCGGTCGGCCGGATTCACCACCGGCCGGCCGCCTCTCGTCGCGCGACGATCCTCGTTTCGCATAATCTTCCTTAGGCGCGTTCCGCAGATCGCCATGACCTCCGATCCCGACCGCCCCGCCGCCGCCCTTATGCGCCTCTTGGCCGTGATGGCGCGCCTGCGCGACCCCGAGGACGGCTGTCCGTGGGACCTCGCGCAAACCTCCGCCTCCATCGCTCCTTACGCGGTCGAAGAAGCCTATGAGGTGGTGGACGCCATCGACCGGGGCGACCCGTCCGACCTGCGCGACGAATTGGGCGATCTCCTGCTCCAGGTCGTGTTCCACGCGCGCATGGCCGAGGAGTCCGGCGCTTTCGACTTCGCGGACGTGGCCGCGGCCATCGTCGACAAAATGGTGCGCCGCCATCCCCACGTGTTCGACTCCGTCGCGGCCGTCGACCGGCCGGCTGACGCCTGGGAGGCGCAGAAAGCGCGCGAGCGCGCCGCCAAGGGCGTGGATCGTGCGGGCGTGCTGGACGACGTGCCGGTGGGCCTGCCGGCCCTGACCCGCGCGGTCAAGCTCACCCGCCGTGCGGCGCGCGTGGGCTTCGACTGGCCGGACCTTTCCCAAGTCATGGCCAAGCTGCGCGAGGAGACCGCCGAACTCCAGGTCGAGATCGACGCCGGCGACCTCGCCGCAGCGCGGGCCGAGTTGGGCGACCTCCTGTTCGTCTGCGCCAACCTCGCGCGCAAGCTGGACGTCGATCCGGAAACCGCCCTCCGCGGCACGAACGCCAAGTTCACGCGACGCTTCGGCCACGTGGAGGCGCGGCTGGCCGAACGCGGCCTCACGCCGGACCGCTCGAACCTGGACGAAATGGACCGGCTGTGGAACGAAGCCAAGATGCTGGAAGACCAGTCGCGCGAGACGCCCTAGCCGCCGCCGATCGGGCCGGCTTCCAATCCCGCTGGACGCAGGCTCGGCTTGCGCATCCATGTCGAACTTCACCAAGCGGCTGGTTCTTTACCGACCTCGCCCGTCTCCTGATTGAGCTAAGGTCGCGGAAGCGCGTACTCGGGAAGACGCTCGCCGAAGGGAACGTCATGCAGCCCCCGTTGAGACCTGAGGATCGGCAGAACTTCAACGGCGATATTCAAATCCTGCGCGCCATCGCCGCCCTGCTGGTGATCGTCGCGCACAGCGGGTTGATGCTGTTCCCAAGCCATGATCGAAGGGAGTTCTTGCCTGTCCTGCTCGGTGA
>CAXSDV010000054.1:15451-17651 GCA_964235945.1 uncultured Caulobacteraceae bacterium | reverse complement strand
CGCTGACGGCCGCGATGACCGGCGCGCCCGCAAAGACCTACGACGGGACCGCCGCAGCGGCGCTCTCGCCGGCGGACTACGCGCTGAGCGGCTTCGTGGCCGGCCAGGGCGCGAGCGTCACCCAGGGCGCCGGCCTCTACGACGCCGCGGACGCGGGCGCGCGCACGGTGACGGCGACGCTCGGCGCCGGCGACTTCGCCGCCGCCTCCGGCACCAACCTCGCCAACTACGTGCTGCCCACCTCCGTCGCCGGCGCCGGGACCATCACGCCCCGGGCGCTGACGGCCGCCATCACCGGCCTTCCCACGCGGACGGCGAACGGCGGGGCGGCCGTCGCGCTCACGCCGTCGAACTTCCTCCTGTCCGGGTTCGTGGCCGGCCAGGGGGCGGACGTGACGCAAACGCTGGGCGCCTACGACGCGCCGGACGCGGGCGCGCGCACGGTCATGGCCGCCCTCGGCGCGGGCGACCTCTCGGCCGCCGCCGGGACGCGCCTGTCGAACTATCAGCTTCCCTCCTCGGCCCAGGGCCCGGGCGTCATCCTCGCCGCCGCGGCGCCTCCGGGCGGCGGCGCGCCCACCGCGCCTCCCACGGCGCCGCCCACGCCGCCCCCGTTGACGACGCCCGCGGTGGTCACGACGGCTCCGACGCTGGCGCAGGCCGTTTCGGCGAACATGGAGGCGAGCGAGATCGCCTCGCCGACGGTCATCGCGCGGTCGGCCGAGCTCGCCGCCTTCGCCGCGGCCACCCCCCGCAGCTACGTCCCGTTCCCGGCTCCGTCCGCGCTCTCCACCTGGATGAACAACGGCTTCGGCTCCCTGCCGTCGGTGCTGGAAGTGGACGCGCAGACCGCTTCCGACGCGCCCGAGGGCGGACTGGTCCGCAGCGGGCCGCCGCTGATCAACTCCACCGAGCAGATCCTGCTGCAGGGCGGCAAGGCCAAGGCGTGGCGGCTCGTACCGCCGGACGCGCCGGCGGCGACGCTCTCCGTCTCGTCCCCGCCGCCCGCCGTCCGGCTGTCGGCCCGCTGAAGCGTACGCGTTCCATGATCCGCCCGCCTCCCCTCCCCCTGGCGCTCGCGTTCGTCGCGGCCGGCCTCGCCTTCCAGGCGCGTGCGCAGGACTTCGACCGCATCGCGCCCAAGCTGCCGCCCAAGTTCGAGGCGCCCGCCCTGTCCGCGCCGCCCGCGCCCGCACCCGTCGCCGCGCCCGAGACGCCCGTGATCTCCGCGCTGAAGGGCTTGGTGTTCGTGGCCGGCGCCGACGGGCTCGAGCCCCGCGGCCGCGTGGCGCCCGCGGGCGGCCTCGACCTCGCCCGAACGCCGGAGCTGGCCGACCCGCACTTCCGCGCGCAACTCGAGCCCTTCTTCGGCAAGCCGTTGACCCTGGCCGACTTGGCCCGCCTGCGAAACCTGACGCTCGCCTGGCTGAAGGCGCACGGCCGTCCCTTCGCCGACGTCACCACGCCGCCCCAGAACGTCTCAAACGGCGTGGTGCAGGTGGTCCTCACCCGCTACCGGCTGGGCGGGGTGGAGGTGGAAGGCGAGCGCTGGTTCTCGTCGGGCCTGATCCGCCGGGAGAGCGGCCTGAAGCCCGGCCGGCCGCTGGAGCTCGGCGCCCTGCAGACCGACCTCGATCGGCTGAACGCCAACCCGTTCCTGACGGTGGACGCCGTGTTCAAGCCGGGGGCCGCCCAGGGCGAGACGGACGTCGTGCTGCAGGCGCACGACCGCGCGCCGGTGCGCGCCTACGCGGGCTACGACAACCTCGGCGTGCGTAGCCTCGGCCGCAACGAATTCAACCTCGGGCTGAACTGGGGCAACGCCTTCGGCCTCGGCCAAATCCTCAGCTACCAGCTCACCCGCAGCTTCTCCGGCCGCTACACCTCCCACGCGGTGTCCGACGTGATCCCGCTGCCCTGGCGCGACCGGCTGCTCGTGTTCGGCTCCTACGAGAAAGCCCGACCCGACATCGCGGCGGTCTTCGACGACCAGGGCCACTCCGGCCAGGCGAGCCTGCGCTACGTACACGTCCTGCCGCGCATCGGTTGGGCGGGAACGGCGGTGGTCCAGGACGTGCAGGCCGGTTACGACTACAAGACCACCGACAACAACCTGGAGTTTTCCGGCGTGCGGGTGTTCGCCACCCAGGCCGAGGTGGACCAGTTCCCGCTGATCTACGACGCCACGGTCACCGACCGG
>CAXSDV010000054.1:6609-15351 GCA_964235945.1 uncultured Caulobacteraceae bacterium | reverse complement strand
TGGCGCAGGTGGGGGCGTTCTTCGACTACGCCGACCTGCGGCAGGTGACGCCCATCCCCGACCAGAAACGCACGGTGGACCTGGCCAGCGCCGGCGTGAACGGTCGCTACACCCTGGGCCGCTTCATCGACGTCCAACTCGACATCGGCTGGCGCCTGCGAAGCGCCCCCACCGAGCCCCACAAGGGAAGCTACGCCCAGGTCTCGACGACCATCGGCTTCTAATATCCACCGGCAGGATGTGTGGAGCGAAGGGCTTCTTCGTCGCACGAGACAGCTACGACGCGGCGCTGTGGCGATCCGTGGCGGCCGAGGCCGGCGAGTGGCGGGCGCAGAGCCTGTTCGACACCGGCCGCCGAGTAGCGGGCGTGCTCCACGCCCGAAGCCCCGCGGCGGCGGCGCAACTGCGCCGGCTGGCGGCCCTGGCGGGTGTCGAGGTGCGCGTCGCGCCTTCGCCTGCGGACGTCGACCCGGGCTGACGCCGCCCGCCATCGAGGTCACGCCGCATGTGGCCCGGAGCGCGAACCCACGCAGCGTGGGACCTGCGCCGGCGTGGACGGTGACCCTTGAGCGTGCGTAGAAACGCGAACTCCCACGCACCTCCGGCGGGCTCTGAGGTCGCATGCCCACGCCAGCGCTCCTCCCCGGGGACGAACTTCCGGAGCCTATCCTCCGGCGCGAGCGGGCCTTCGTCCGCGTGCTCGTGGCGCTTCTCTGCGCGGGGCTGTCGACCTTCGGCTTGCTTTACTGCGTCCAGCCGCTCCTGCCGCTGTTCGCCGCCGAGTTCCGGCTGGGGGCCGCGGGCGCGAGCCTGGCGGTGTCCGCCTCCACGGCCGCCCTGGCGGTGGGCCTGCTCTTCGCTTCCGCTCTGTCGGACCGGTGGGGGCGCAAGCCCGTCATGACCGGCGCGCTCTACGCCGCGGCGCTGTTGACGCTGCTGGCGGCGGCCTCGCCGAGCTGGCCTGTGCTCGTCGCCATGCGCGCCCTGGCCGGGCTCGTCCTGGCGGGGGCGCCGGCCGTCGCCATGGCCTACGTCGCCGACGAGCTCGACGCGGATGCGGCCGGCCTGGCCATGGGCCTCTACATCGCCGGCACGGCGCTGGGCGGCATGTTCGGCCGACTCGGCTGCGGCGCCCTGGCCGAGGTGGTCGGCTGGCGCTGGGCGGTGGCGGTGGTGGGCGTGGCGGGCGCAGCGGCGGCCGCCCTGTTCCAGTGGAGCCTGCCCACCAGCCGACGCCACCGACCGGCGCGCGCCGTAAAGTTCCACGCCCGATTGGACGCGTTCGCCGCAGCTTTCCGCGACCCCGGCCTACCCTGGCTGTTCGCCGAGGGCGGGCTGGTGATGGGCGCCTTCGTCACCGTCTACAACTACCTGGCCTTTCGGCTGATCGCCCCGCCGTACCGGCTGGGGCAGTCGGCGGTGGCGGCGGTGTTCGCGCTCTACCTGCTGGGCGTGGTGAGTTCGCCCGTGTTCGGCGAGGCGGCTGGGCGGCTTGGGCGCCGCCGGGTGCTGTGGGCGCCGGTGCTGCTCATGCTCGCGGGCGTCGGGCTGACGGCGCTTCGGCCGCTATGGGTCGTGGTCACGGGCGTGGGCGTGCTGACCGTCGGCTTCTTCGGCGCCCACTCGATCGCCTCGAGCTGGGTGGGTCGGCGATCGGGCGCGCACAAGGCGGCGGCGGCTTCGCTCTACCTCCTGGTCTACTATCTCGGATCCAGCGTGGCGGGCTCGCTGGGCGGACTGTTCTGGGCGCGCGCGGGGTGGCCGGGGGTGGCCGGCTTCACCGCCGCGCTCCTGGCGGCGGCGCTGGTCGTGGCGGCGCGGCTGGCCGCACTGCGGCCGCTGCCCGAGAACACCGCCACGCCGTAGGCGAGCGGTCGACGGCGGCGATGGGCGGAGTTCGTCGCATCGCTGTGGACCACGCTTCGGGACCTCCCGACGCCGCCTGGGTCACCGACGCCGAAGCCTCGCCCGACGAGAGGAGCCGGGCGATGGGGCGAAGCGGCACGTTGCCGCCAGAATGGAGGTGCACACGGGCGCCGGATGCGTGAACTGTGGGAGGCCCGCGGGAGACGCGGCGGGCGGCGGCGAGCATGGGACGGATGTCGAGACACGGCCTGATCGCCTGCATCTGCGCCTGGCTGGCGGTCGCGGGCGCCGCCAGGGCCGACCCGCCCCCCTTCGACCTCGCCGGCCCCGCCCTGCGGGTCGAGGTGACCCACGCGGGCGTCACCCTGCCGATCTCGCAGACGCCGAACCTCAGCGAAGGCGACCTGCTGTCGATCAAGGCGGACCTGCCCGCCAGTCAGTCGGTGCGCTACCTCCTGGTGGCCGCCTTCCTGAGGGGGGCGACCAACCCGCCGCCCAAGTCCTGGTTCTTCCGGGCGCAGACCTGGACCCGCAAGGGGCGCGACGGGCTGACCCTCAAGGTGCCGCCGGAGGCCCGGCAGGCGCTCGTGTTTCTCGTCCCCCAAACCGGCGGCGACTTCAACACGCTGGTGGGCGCGGTCCGCGGCCGCCCCGGCGCTTTCGTGCGCGCTTCGCAGGACCTGAACCAGGCGTCCCTGGACCGCGCGCGCCTCGACGCCTTTCTGGCGGCGCTGCGCCGGAGCGCCGCCGCCGATCCGGCGACCCTGAAGACGGTGTCCCCGCTGCTCGCGCGCAGCCTCGTCATCAAGCTGAACACCGACTGCTTCCAGCGCGCGCCCGACCTGCAGGCCGCCTGCCTCATGCAGGGCCAGGAGGCGCTGATCCTCAACGACGGCCACAGCCGCTCCATCGTGGAGGCGCTGAGCTCGGGCCCGTCGGCGGACCTCGCCTTCCAGCTCGGCGCGTCGCCCGCCGCGGGCTACGGCGTGTCGAGCCCCTACATCGGCGCGGCGTTCGACATCGCCCGCATTCTGGACTCCTTCCGCACAGCCCAGTTCCAGTACATCCCGGCGCTGAGCACGATGGCGGGGGACCGGCTGTCCCTGGTGCTCAACGCGCCGCCCTCGTTCCAAAACCCGCGCTCGGTGCTGGTGGCGGCGCTGCCGCCGGTGGAGCCGCCCCAGTCGCCTCCCCTGCGCGCCGTGGACCCCTCCGGGCGCTATTGCGCGGCCCGGTCGGACCTCGTGCTGCCGGTGGAGGGCGCGCCGCTCGTCTACGCGACCGGCTACGCCCACGACATGGTGCTGCGCGCCGCCGCCCCCGACGGCCGCACCGTCGACCTGCCCGTGAGCGCCGACGCCGAGAAGGGCGGTCTGGTCGTCGACGCCGGGGCGGCGGCCAAGGCCGGGTTGGGGGCGTCGTTCGAGGGCGCGCTGCACGGCTACTGGGGCTTCACCGCCTTCGACGGCCCCGCCTTCCACCTGCAGAACGCCCAAGCGCAGGCGTGGCGGTTGGCCCCGGAGAGCCGGCAGGCTCTGGTGGCGGGCCGCGACGACACGGTGAAGCTGGAGGGCGGTCCCGCCGCCTGCGTGCGCGAGGTGACGTTGCAGGCGCCCTCCGGCGAGGTCCGCACCCTCGCCTGGAAGCCGGCCGGCGACGACGCCCTGGACGTCACCGTGCCGCTGGGCGACGCCCGGCCCGGGCCGGCCGCCCTGCACGTCGCGCAGTACGGCCGCCAGGACGCGGACGTGGCGCCGGTCGAGGTTCTCGACCAAGCCGCGCGGCTGGACGGCTTCTCCTTCCACGCGGGCGATGCGGCCGGCGTGCTGACGGGCGCGCGCCTGGACCAGGTGGCGAGCCTGTCGTTCGCGGGGGCCGCGTTCACGCCCGGCGAGCTGACCGCGCACGACGGCGGCGACGCGCTGGCGCTGGCCGCCGCCGATCCGGCGGCCGTCGCCAAGCTGGCGTCGGGACGGTCCGCCGCCGCGAAGGTGGCGCTGAAGGACGGGCGCACCCTGCAGGTCAAGGCGACGGTGGAGGCCGCGCGGCCGCAGGCGTCGCTGATCAGCACCAGCCGGACGCCGCCGCCGCCCGCCCCGTTCAAGCTCGGCGACGCGGCCGAATTGCCCCGGGGCTCCCGGCTGGACTTCTCCCTCCGCGCGGACGGGGCGACCCGGTTCAACGGCGGCGTGTCCGTCGAGGTGGCCGCTCCCGAGGGGGCCGGCTCCACCACGCTCACCCTGGCGGACGGCCTCACCGAGGCGGACCCTCAAGTCCTCGTGGCGACGCTGGACACCGGCAAGGCGTTCGGCCTGTCCAGTTTCGGCCCGCTGCGCTACCGCGTCGTGCAGAACGGCGCCGCGGGTGACTGGCGTCCCCTGGCGGTCCTCGTGCGCCTGCCCAAGCTCGGCGCCCTGCAGTGCCCCGCCACGGGCGACGCGCCCTGCCAGCTCAGCGGGGAGGACTTGTACCTGATCGACGCCGTTTCGAGCGATCCCGGGCTGGCGAACGCCGAACCCGTCGCCAAGGGCTTCACGGGGCGGACCATCCCTGTGCCTCGCCCCAAGTCGGGCCGGCTCTACGTGCGGCTGCACGACGATCCGCAAACGGTCAGCGAGCTCGCCTTCTGAGGTCGAAGCCCGGGAGGTCAGCTCGGGACGTCCGCTGTGGGGGCGTTGGAAGCGCGGGTGGCCGGCAAGCCTCGTCGAGCGGCGCCGATAGTCGAGCGGCTAAGCGGTCATCACCTTGGCGCCCGCCTCCCTTCTCGCCGCCAGGAGCTGGCCCGCGCGGTCCACGATCCTGTTCAGGCATCCCGTGCGGGCGAACATGGCGGCGGCCAGCGCCTCCATCTGCGGCCGGGCGGACGCGGCGGGGAGAACGGGCTCCAGGGCGTCGTAGCGCTCCAGGAGCTGCGCCGCAGCCCGGTCCACCACCCGGGCGCCCAGCCGGTGCTCGTTGCGCACCAGGGCCGCGGGCGGCTTCTTGAGGTCGCGGACCACGCCGAGCTTGGACAGCGTCCACAGCACGTAGAAGGTCGGGTCGAACTCCCACCAACGGAAGCCTTGGCGGGCGCTGCTCTGACAAGCGTGGTGGTTGTTGTGCCACCCCTCCCCCAGGGTGAGGAGCGCCAGCCAGGCGTTGTTGCGCGAGCCGTCGCCCGTCACGTAGCGACGGCTCCCGCGCATGTGGGCCAGGGAATTGATGCAGAAGGTGCCGTGGTAGACCGCCACGGTGCTCCACAGGAAGCCGACCACCAGCCCGGACCAGCCCGCGATCGCCAGGCAGCCCAGCGCCATGGCCGCGGCCGGAAGGAACTCGTTGCGGTGCAGCCACCGCAGCTCGGGGTGGCGGGCCAGGTCGTCGATCCGCTCCCAGTCCACCTCCCGGTGCCGCCGGTCGAAAATCCAGGCCACATGGCTGTACCAGAAGCCGCGCCGCAGGGCGGAGTGCGTGTCGTCCTCGGTGTCGGAGTGCAGGTGGTGGTGCCGGTGGCGGCTCGCCCACCACAGCACGCTGCTCTGCGCGCTCGTCTGCGCCAGGAACCCCAGCACGAACTGGAACACGCGCCCGGTGGAGAAGGCGCGGTGCGAGAAGTAGCGGTGGTAGCCCGCGCCGATGGCGAACATGCGCACGAGGTAGAGCGCCACGCCCAGCGCCGCCGCCTTCCAGGTCACG
The DNA here is from genome assembly GCA_964235945.1 of uncultured Caulobacteraceae bacterium. GTDB lineage: Bacteria > Pseudomonadota > Alphaproteobacteria > Caulobacterales > Caulobacteraceae > JASLDZ01. The sequence continues at coordinate 9,810 of CAXSDV010000054.1, read as the reverse complement.
CCGGTCCACAGCACCGCCAGGCAGGCGAGATGGATGAGTACGAACGGAACCGCGGCGGGGTAGACGATGTCGGAGTGGCGCTCTGGAGCTTCGGGCGGTGTCAGGGTCACGTCCTTCAAAGCCTCGCGCTGGGGCGCGCTGGGAAGCGTGCAACCCCATCATCTACGAGTCTCGTCGTGGCGGAAATCCGTCGAACCGGGCCGGGCGGGCCGCAATCCGGGGTTGAAGACGTCGAGCCGGTGGGAAAGCGCCCCCTGGCGGCGGCGTCGCCCTCTGTTGCCGCTTAGGGCCCGCTCGCTTAGAGAAGGCGCTCGCTTCGGACCCGGTGTGACGCCGGGTGGCTCTTCCGGCCGCCGATCCGCCGGACCACGCACCCTGGACGCCTTGGACCGCGGTGAGCGGAGGTCTCCATCCGCGCGAGATTACATGACACCTCAGACAGCGGCTCGCCTGGGCTGGGCTTCGAACGTCCGCGTGAACGCGCTTTCCGGCCTGGTGGTCGCCCTGGCCCTCATCCCCGAGGCGATCGGCTTCTCCGTGGTCGCAGGGGTGGACCCCAAGGTCGGCCTCTACGCCTCCGTGGTGATCGCGAGCGTGATCGCCTTCACCGGCGGGCGTCCCGCCATGATTTCGGCCGCGACCGCCTCCACCGCCGTGCTCATGGGGCCGATCGTGAGGACCCACGGCGTCCAGTACCTGTTCGCGGCGACGATCCTGATGGGCGTGTTCCAGATCGCGGCCGGGCTGTTGCGGCTGGGCGGGCTGATGCGGTTCGTCTCGCAGTCGGTGATGACGGGCTTCGTCAACGCCTTGGCCGTCCTGATCTTCCTTGCCCAACTGCCCCAGCTCGTGGGCGCGCCGCCGGTGGTCTACGGCCTGATCGGCCTGGGGCTGCTGGTGATCTACCTCCTGCCGCGCCTCACCCGGGCGGTTCCCTCCCCCCTCGTCGCCATCGCGGTGCTGACGGTGCTGGTCGTGGCCTTCAAGCTCGAGGTGCCGCGCGTGGCGGGCCTGGGCCAGCTGCCCAGGAGCCTGCCCGCCTTCGGGCCGCCGCTCGTGCCGCCGACCTGGGAGACGCTGAGGATCATCACGCCCGTAGCGCTGACCCTGGCGGCGGTGGGCCTCTTGGAGTCGCTCCTCACCGCTCAGATCGTGGACGACATGACCGACACGCCCAGCGGCAAGAACCGCGAGTGCATGGGCCAGGGCGTGGCCAACATCGCCTCCGCCCTGTTCGGCGGCATGGGCGGCTGCGCCATGATCGGCCAGTCGGTGATCAACGTCTCCTCCGGCGGACGCTCGCGCTTGTCCACGCTGGTGGCGGGCGTCTTCCTGCTGGTGCTGCTCGTGGCGTTGCAGGGGCTGCTGGCCATCGTCCCCGTCGCGGCGCTCACCGCGGTGATGATCATGGTCTCGGTCAACACTTTCTCGTGGGGCTCGCTGGGACGGCTCAGGACCAACCCCTGGCCGTCGTCCGTCGTCATGCTGGCGACCGTGGGCACGGTGCTGGCCACGCGCGACCTGGCCAAGGGCGTGCTCGTGGGCGTGGTGCTCTCGGGCGTGTTTTTCGCCAGCAAGGTGTCGCGTATGAGCCGGACGGTCTCGGAGCTGTCCGACGATGGCCGCACCCGCACCTACCGGGTCAGCGGGCAGGTGTTCTTCGCCTCCGCCGGGGCCTTCGCCGACGCGATCGACGTGCTGGAACCGGTGGAGCGCGTCGTGATCGACGTCTGCGACGCGCACTTCTGGGACATCTCCGCCATCGGCGCCCTGGATCGCGTGATGCTCAAGGGCCGACGCCAAGGGCGCGAGATGGAGGTGGTGGGGCTGAACACCGCCAGCGCGACGCTCGTCGAGCGCTTCGGCGTGCACGACAAGGGCGGAAAGGCTTCCCTACCCTCCCACTGACACGGCTTCCTCGGCGAGACGGCCTACATGGCGCAACGCACCCAGCCGCGGCAGAAGGCGGCGACCACCTCCAGACCCGACGTCGGCGATTTCACTTCGGCCGGAACGCGCCGAGGGCCGAACTCTGGGTCGCCCTGGGGAAGGCGACGATCGGCACCCCTTTGGAGACCGCCTTGCGGCCGGGTTTCGCCGACCCGGCTTCGATCGAGGTGGCTGCAGGCCCTTAGTGGACCGCGTTGTGCACGGCGTCCTTCACGTCGCCGACCTTCTCGTTTACGCGGCCGCGGTCGGACTGGGCCTGACCCTCCTGCTGCAGCGACTTGTCGCCGATCAGCCCGCCGACGCCCGCCTTCACACCTCCGGCCGTCTGCTGGCCCGCCGCGTCACGGTGGTTTTCAGCGGCGGTCTTTCCGTCGCACGCGCTGATGGCCAGGGCGGCGACGGCGAGGAATGTGGCGGTGCGGAACGTCATACGGACCTAACCCCGCCCCCCCTCTCAGGTTGCCGCAAGCCGCAAATGCTTGGGGCTCGGCGCCTGGTGAGCGCATCAGATCGACTCCGACCTACGCGCACGTCATGGAGGACGATCTTCGGGCCGCCCTGGACATTAAAGTCCCGGTCGGCTCCCGAACCCAGCGTTTCGGCCGACGCCGAGCAAGCCTCCAGCCCTTGCGCAGCAAGCGTCAGGCCGTTAGTTCCGCCCAGGTCTGCAAATCCTTGCACCCGAGTTCGATTCTCGGCCAGGCCTCCAATCCCGACCCGCCGTCCCTTCCCCAGTCCGGGGGCGACGCCGCGGGCGGCGCTTCGACCCGCAGCGAGCCGCGATGACCGACACGATCACCACCGACACGCCTCCCGACCGCCTGGCCGCCGATCCGAACAGCCCGTTCCACGACGCCCGCGCCCTGGAGCGCGGCGTGGGCGTGCGCTTCAAGGGCGCGGAGAAAACCAACGTCGAGGAATACTGCGTCAGCGAGGGCTGGGTGCGCCTGTCGGTGGGCAAGACGCTGAACCGCCGGGGCGAGGCGATGACCGTCAAGCTCCAGGGCGAGGTGGAGCCCTACTACCGCACGGAAGGCTGAGGCGGGCGCCTCAGAACAGGTAGTCCACGTTGTGGGCGGTCAGGGTCGAGGCCGTCACCTGCCGCAACAGCGCTTCGTCGCGCCACTGGCCCGCGCCGCCGTCCCCCGTGAAGGCCGGCGCGTCCTCGAACACCTGCACCAGGGTGTCGGCGCCGTGCTGGACGAAGCGCACCAGGTTCTGAGCCACGGGATCGCCCGCCGGGTCGAAGGT
>CAXSDV010000054.1:0-6509 GCA_964235945.1 uncultured Caulobacteraceae bacterium | reverse complement strand
GTCGCCCGCCCCGCCCTCGATCCGGGCCGAGCCCACCTGCGTGACGAAGTCGATCTGGTCGGAGCCGGCGCCGCCGTCGATCACGGCCGAGGCGTCATCGACGTCGATGACGTCGTTCCCCGCGCCGCCGTCGACGGTGCTGGGCACGTGGTCGGCGTAGATCTCGTCGTCGCCGGTTCCGCCGAAGAGGACGGCGTCGCCGAACACGCCGTGGGGGTCGTTCTGCAGGGGGCGGTAGATCGCGTTGATGACGTCGTCGCCCGGGCCCCCGTCCAGCAGGAGGTGCGCCGGCGTCTGGTGGTGGGGATCGCGCTCGGTCCCGTCGTAGGCCTCGCGCAACACGGTCAGGTCGTCGGCGCCGTAGCCTCCGTAGAGGCGGTCGGCGCCGCCGTCCTCGTCGATCAGCGTGTCGGCGCCGTCGCCGCCCAGCAGCACGTCGTCGCCCCGATAGCCGACCAGGCGGTCGTCGCCGCCCAAGCCCAGGATCACCTCTCCCCGAGTGGATCGGGAATAGTACTCGTCGTCGCCCTGTGTGCCGATGAAGCCGCCCATGGTGCTCGCTCCGGGTTCTGCGGCCAGCATTGAGCCTGCGGGCTCGATTTTCCCGCACAAAAGACCAAGGTCGGCGACTTTGAAGCGCGGGTTCAACGGCGTGGGACCTCGGCGTCGAGCGGCCTTGTGAAGATCGGCGCCGCGGGCTTTCTGGCCGCATGAACCTGCTCGAACGGCTCGGCCTCGTGACGCCGATCATCCAGGCGCCCATGGCGGGGGTGTCCACCCCGCGCCTCGCGGCGGCGGTGTCGAACGCGGGCGCCCTGGGCTCCATCGGCGTGGGCGCGACGGACGCCGCGGGCGCCCGCGCGATGATCGGCGAGGTGCGCGCGCTCACCTCCCGGGCGTTCAACGTCAACGTGTTCCACCACGCCGCCCCCACGCGCGACCCCGCCCGCGAGACGGCTTGGCTGGAGGCGCTCGCGCCCGTGTTCGGCGAGTTCGGGGCGGCGCCGCCGGCGGCCCTGGCGACGATCTACCAAGGCTTCGGCGACGACGCCGACATGGCGGACATGCTGGTCGCGGCCGCCGTCCCCGTCGCCAGCTTCCATTTCGGGCTTCCCGGCCCCGCACGGGTCGCGGCCCTCAAGGCGGCGGGCTGCGTTCTCCTCGCCACGGCCACCAACTTGGCCGAGGCGCTGGCCGCCCACGCGGCCGGCATGGACGCGGTGATCGCCCAGGGTTGGGAGGCGGGCGGGCACCGGGGCGTGTTCGATCCCGAGGCGGTGGACGACCAGCTGGGAACGCTGGCGCTGACGCGCCTGCTCGTGCTGCGCTCGGGACTGCCGGTGATCGCCGCCGGCGGCCTGATGGACGGTCGCGCCGTGCGCGCCGTGCTCGACCTGGGCGCCGTAGCCGCACAGCTCGGCACGGCGTTCGTCGCCTGTCCGGAGAGCGGGGCGGACGCGGCCTACCGCGCCGCGCTCGCCGGGCCGGGCGCCTTCCACACGGTCATGACGCCGGCGATCTCGGGACGGCCCGCAAGGTGCCTGGGCAACCGGTTCACCCGGTGGGCGGCGGCCGCCACCGCGCTCCCGCCCGGCTATCCCGACGCTTACGACGCGGGCAAGGCGTTGAACGCGGCCGCCAGGCGCGCGGGCGAGTTCGGCTTCGGAGCCCAGTGGGCGGGCCAGGGCGCGCCGCTCGCCCGCGCCCTGCCCGCCGCCGAGCTCGTGGGCGTCCTGGCCGACGAGGCGGGCCTGGACCGCGCGCGCCTGGGCGACCCGGGATGAGGCTTGTCGTCCATGGGCGGGGGGACGGGTGCGGACCGCGGCTTCAGCGCGGTCCCGCCGGGGCTGCCTGCTCAGGTGGAACAGGATCAGCGGCTTCCGTCGCCGCCGACCACCGCCAAGGCGACGTGGAGGCGGCGCTCGCGTCGAGCCTCCTCCACGCCCGATACTTACCTGAAGGTAGGTGCTGGCGAGAGGGTGGGCTCCGCCTTACGAACCACGGGCGCCCATGACGCGCGCCTTCCGAAGACCCTCCCACCATGCGCGACTTCAACCTTGGCTTGGCCCGAACGCTGCTGGACAGGATCGCAAGCGGCGCCCCGGCCACGGAGGTGGCCAAGCTCGCGAGTGGGGACCTGGTCTTCGAAGTGCAGGGTGACCCGACCAGCCTTCCCTGGATCGGCGAAGTGAAGCAGGGCCGCCAAGCGCTGGCCGACTTCATCGCCCGGCAGCGCGAGTTGGTCCGGTCGGACCTGTTCAGGGTCGATGACATTCTCGCCAGCGCAGACCGGGCGGTGATCGTGGGAGAACTCACCTCGACGGTGAAGTCGACCGGCAGGATGTTCCACACGCAGTTCGCGATCGTGCTGACCATCTCTGCGGGAGAGATCACCCGCTTTCAGATGCTCGAGAACAGCTACGCCGTATCCCAAGCCGCTCATTGACGCGCGTCAGGCTTCGGCGGCCGCGTCGCACGCGCGGACCAGGGCGTCGACCACCCCCGGCTCGGTGCTGGCGTGGCCCGCGTCCCAGACCAGGTCGAACTGCGCCTGGGGCCAGGCGCGGTGCAGGGACCAGGCCCCGCTCATGGGGGTGACCATGTCGAAGCGGCCCTGCACGATCCAGCCGGGGATGTGGCGGATGCGGTCCACCTGGGACAGGAGCCAGCCGTCCTGCGGAAAGAAGCCGCCGTTGACGAAGTAGTGGCTCTCGATGCGCGCGAAGGCGGTGGCGAACTCCTCCTCGTTGAACTTCTGCGGGCGCGCCTCCGGGCCGCGGATGGAAAGGGTGTCGCCCTCCCACCGGCTCCAGGCGGAGGCCGCCTGCGCGCGCACGGCGCGGTCCTCGCCCACCAGGCGGCGGTGGTAGGCGTGCAGCAGGTCGCCGCGCTCGGCCTCGGGGATGGGCGCCAGGAAGCGCTCCCAGGCGTCCGGGAAGACCATGGACGCCCCGTCCTGGTAGAACCAGGCGAGCTCGCGCTTCGTCAGCAGGAACACGCCGCGCAGGATCAGCGCCTCCACCCGCTCGGGATGGGTGACGGCGTAGGCCAAGGCCAGGGTGGAGCCCCAGGAGCCGCCGAACACCGTCCACTTCTCCACCCCCGCGCGCTCGCGCAGGCGCTCGATGTCGGCCACCAGCGCCCAGGTGTCGTTGTCCTCCAGCACCGCGTTGGGGCGCGAGCGGCCGCAGCCGCGCTGGTCGAACAGCGTCATGCGCCAGCGCCGGGGGTCGAAGAAGCGGCGCATGGTGGGATTGACCGCCCCGCCCGGCCCGCCGTGCAGGATCACGCAGGGGCGGCCGTCCGGCGCGCCGCACTCCTCGTAGTACACCTCGTGGACGCCGCCCGTGGGCGTCCAGCCGAAGCTGAACGGCTCCACCTCCGGGTGCAGCTGGCGTCGACCCGGAGCGGCGGGCGAGGAGGGGGTGGCCATGAGCGCGAGGCTTAGGGTCTGGGGAGGCGACGGTCCAGCGGGTCGGCGGCGCGGGGCCCGGTCGAACGCGTCCGGTCTTCCCCGAGGGGGCCTGCACAGCTAACCCTGATGCGAAAGGGAGACCGGGACGGCGAGCCCGCCGCCCTCCCCCGCAATCTCCAGGAGGCCCGCCCATGCGCTGGGAGGACGAACGCGAGTCGAGCAACGTCGACGACGACCGCGGCCAGGGCGGAGGCCAGGGTTTCGGCGGCGGCTTCGGCGGCGGCGGCGGGCTGGGCGGCCTGCTGTGGCTGCTGCCGCTGCTGGGCCGCGGCGGGGGCGGCGGCTTCGTGGTGCTGCTGATCATCGGCGCGATCGTGTTCGGCCCGCGGCTGCTGCACGGCGGCGGCGGCGCGGCGCCCTCCGGCCAGGCGTCCAGCGGCTTCCAGGGCCAGGCCACGCCGCCGGGCGGAGCGGAGGACGAGGACATCCGCTTCGTGCGCAAGGTCACCGCCTACACGGAGGACACCTGGTCGCGCATCTTCCAGGCCCAGGGCCGCACCTACGAGCCTCCGCGCGTGACCGTCTACACCGGCCGGCACGCCACCGGCTGCGGCGAGGGGCAGAGCGCCATGGGGCCGTTCTACTGCCCGGCCGACCACCGGGTGTACCTGGACCTCGCCTTCTTCCGCGAGCTGTCCAGCCGCTTCGGCGCGCCCGGGCGCTTCGCCCAGGCCTACGTCATCGCCCACGAGGTGGGCCACCACGTGCAGACCTTGCTGGGCACGACGGCGAAGGTGGACGAACAACGCCGGGCCATGGGCGCGCGCGGCGGCAACCCGTTGTCCGTGCGCACCGAGCTGCAGGCGGACTGCTATGCGGGGGTGTGGGCCCAGCAGACCAACCGCACCACCCATTTTCTCGACCCCTCGGACGTGGACGAGGGACTGCGCGCCGCCTCCGCGGTGGGCGACGACACGCTGCAGAAGGAGACGCAGGGGCGCGTGGAGCCCGACAGCTTCACCCACGGCACCTCCGCCCAGCGGATGCGCTGGTTCAAGCGCGGCTTCGCCGACGGCGACATGGAGCAGTGCGACACCTTCAGCCCCGCCTACGACCAGCTCTGAGCCGGCGGGCGGCCGCGGGGGTCAGCGCTCGAAGGTGCGGTCGGCGATGGCGGTGAGGGTCTGCAGCCGGCCGTCGAGCTCGGCGGCCATGCGGTCGCACAGTTCGCGCACGCCGGCCGGGTAGGCGTCGCCGCCGTCGCCGATCTGGCGGGCGGCGACGACGGCGGCCTGCAGCCGGCCCTGCAGCGCCTCCACCTCCTCACGGGCCAGCAGACGGGCCTCGTGCTGGAGGCGCTTGACGCGGTCGTGGGTGCTCTCCGGGCCGCGGCCGAGGTCGTAGACCGCCTCGGGCACGACGCTGAGCTTGGGGGGGCGGGGGCCGGTCATCGGGGTCCGTAACTTTCCGGTCGCGCGGGGGAGACCGCACCGAATCTAGCGGCCGAATCTGCGCCGCGCGCAATAACCCCTGCATGAACGGCGCCATGGTGGCGCGGACGCCGCGGCGCCCGCGCCACACCGCGGCGTCAATGCTTGAGCGAATCCGGAACGCGGCCGCCGTTCTCGGCGAGCTTGGCCCACACCGCCTTGATCAGCGCCGTGTTCTCCTCCGCCGTGCCGTCCGCACCCGCGTGGACGTTGAGTTCCTCCGCCAGGCCGTGGCGCGCGGGCAGGCTCGAGTCCAGGTCGAGCAGCTTGAGCAGGTCCACGATCGACACGCGCCAGTTGCCGCCGCCGCCGTGCTGGGCGGCCATGGACTCCAGCACCTGCTCCACGTCCACGGGCTGGGCGGGGGCCGAGGCGGCGGGGGCGGGGGCCTGGCCGGGCGCGGCGGCCTGGGGCGCGGGACCGCCGCCGCCGCTCGCCGCCCCGGACGCGGGGGCCGCGCCGTGGTGGAAGATCTTGTTCATGATCGAACCGAACAGGCCCATGGGGCGACCGCCTTTGCTGTGGGAGAGCGACCCCAACGCGCCCCCGCCGCTTTCGGTCCGCGCCCCCGCGCGCCCTCACATCCCGCGCACCCGCGGCGCCCCGCCCCGGTCCAGCATGAGCGCGGTGAGCGCCCACACCAGGGCGTCCGCCCGGTCGGGACTGGCCCGCCCCCGCTCCGCCCCCGCGCCGAGCAGCAGCATCTGGTCCTCCAGCTCGCGCAGCCCCGGCGCGTGCGCCACGCGCCCCTGCTCGTAGAGCAGCGCCACCGGCTCGGCGCGCGCCGCCTTGCCCGCGCTCGCGTGCACGAGGCGGACGGCGCCCTCGACCCCCGCCGTGCGCAGCACGGTGCGCACCATCTCGCCGCCCTGGTTGGCCTCGGCCACCACCTCCACGGGACCCAGCCGCGCCGCGTCCGCCGACGCCCCCGCGCACCGCCCCGCCCAGCCCAGCGGCGAGACGCCCGCGATCGTGCGGTCCTCCAGCACCCAGGCGCGCCCGCCCGAGCGCGCGGCGACCACCAGCCCGCAGGCCGCGCCGTTCAGTCCCGCGGGCGGGTCCACCGCCACCACCACCCGGTCGAAGCGCTCGGGCACCCCGTCCGCCCAGGCCGCGCGCGCCCGCTCCAGCTCGGCCGTGCGGAACACCGCGCCCTCCAGCGCCTCCAGCACCTCGCCGTCGATCTCCTGGCGCTCCAGCCGCGTGCCGGCGTAGAGCGCGCGCAGCCCCTCCACGAAGCCGGGCGCGAGGTGCTCGGCGTTCTCCAGCGCCGAGCCGCGGGTGGCGACCAGCCCCGCCTCCACCATCAGCTCGCGCAGCACGGCCACGGGCCGCGGCGTGGTGGTCACGGTCAAGCGCGGGTCCTCCCCCAGGCGGAGGCCCAGCCGAAGCTGGGCGAGCGTTTCGGCCGGACGCGCCCAGGCGCACAGCTCGTCGGCCCAGGCGGCGTGGAACTGCGGCCCGCGCAGCCCGTCCGGGTCCTCGGCGGTGAAGCAGGAGGCGACCGCCCCGTTGGGCCAGACCAGCCGCCGCCGCGAGGGCTCGTAGCGCGGCCGACCGCCCGGCGGCCCGAAGGCGGCCCCCAGGCCCCGCAGCCCCGACGG
>CAXSDV010000053.1:0-17698 GCA_964235945.1 uncultured Caulobacteraceae bacterium | reverse complement strand
GGCGTCCCTCCAATCAAGTTCGACACGTCTCCGACGGGTCGAACACAGGGCTGTCATGAAGGAGAAGAGACGGGGATCAGCTCTCGCTCGATCCGGTCATCTTCCCCCTCACCCCTCCTCCGGCGCGACCTGCGGGCGCCAGCCGCGCCGGCGCAGGGCGGCGGACCACCAGGCGGCGGCGAGGGCGGCGACGGCCAGGGCGGCGAGCAGGCTCGGGCGGCCGTCGGCCGGGTCCGCCGCGTCGGAGACCAGCACCGCGGCGCAGGCGAGGAGCGCCAACGCCGGGGCCGCGGCGCCGCCCGGCGTGCGGAAGGCGCCCGCGGCGGTCGCGCCCGAGCGCCGGCCCGCCAGCACGGCGAACTGCAGGGCGGCGTAGATCAGCGTGATGCTGGTGCCCGTGAGGATCAAGAGGGTGCGGCCGTCGACGAAGCACAGCACCGCCATGCCTCCGCCCGCCGCCAGGGTCGCGGCCCGGGGGACGCCCGTGCGCCCATCCACCCGCGACAGCGCCCGGTTGAGCGGGCCGGGCCAGGCGCGGTCGCGCGCGGTCGCGTAGAGCTGGCGCGCGGTCAGCAGCACGAAGGCGCACACGGCGTTGGCGATGGCCAGGGCGACGCCCAGGTCCACCGCGGTGGCGAGCGTCGCCCCGCCGCGGTCGGCCACGAAGCCGCCCACGGGCGCGGCGGCGGTGAACAAGCGCGACAGGTCCGGCGCGCCGAGCAGCAGGGCGGCGGTGGGCAGGAGCTCGGCCGCCACCGTCACCCCCCAGGCCAGCATGACCGCCCGGCCGAGCCGGCGGCGCGCGCCCACCGTCTCCTCGGCGAAGTAGGCCGCCGAGCCGTAGCCGTCGAAGGCGAACAGGGCGACCGCCGCCGAGAGCCCCAGCGCCAGGGCGGGGGTGGCGTGCAGCGCTCCGCCCGCCCCGGCCGCCACCGGATGCAGCAGGGCCGCCGCGCCGCGCGCGGGATGGGCGAGGCCCAGAACCGCCACCACGCCCAGCGCCAGGAGCTCGACCACGAGGAACGCCCCGGTGGTCCAGGCCCCGGCGCGCACGTCCAGCAGGCTCAGCGCCGTGGCGGCGGCCACCACGGCCAGCGCCACGGGGCGAGCGGGGGCGCCCGGCCAGATCGCGTGCAGGTAGTCGGCCACGCCCAGGGCGAACACCGCCCCGGTGAGCACCGAGTTGAGCAGGTTGAGCGCCAGGGTGACGAAGCTCGGGCCGGGCCCGAGGGTGGCCGCCACCATGGCGTACTCGCCCCCCGCGTGGGGGAAGGCGGAGGCGAGCTCGGCGTAGCTCGCGGCCACCAGGAGGGCGACGATCGCAGCCAGGGCGAGGCTCAGCGCCGCCCCCGTGCCCGCCTGCCGGATCACGTCCGGCACGATCACGAACAGGGAGGAGGCGGGGGTCGCCGCCGAGAGCGTGAGGAACAGGACGCCCAACAGGCCCATGCGCCGCGCCAGGGCGCCCCCGCCCTCCGATGCGGGGGCGCTCAGCGCCGTCGGCCCCGCGTGGCGGCGGCGCTCACGCCGCCTCCACCTCGTCGTCCACAGCGGGGAGCGCCAGAAGCGGCGCGGATTCTGCCGCGGGCTCCAGCGCCTCGACGCCCTTCAGCTTGCGCTCCACCGCGCGCGCGCGCACCGCCACGCTGTCGTGCAGGCCCTTGGCCTGGTCGAGCTTCTCGCCGAGCTTGCCCCACACCTCGCCGTACTTCCGGAACTCGGCCTTGGCCTCGGCCAGCACCTTCCAGACGTCGGAGGAGCGCTTCTCCACCGCCAGCGAGCGGAAGCCCATCTGCAGGCTGTTGAGGATGGCGGCCAGGGTGGTGGGCCCCGTCACCATCACCCGGTGGGCGCTCTGCAGGTCGCTGACCAGGCCCGGCCGGCGGATCACCTCGGCGAACAATCCCTCGGTCGGCAGGTAGAGGATGGCGAAGTCGGTGGTGTGCGGCGGGTGGACGTACTTGGCGCAGATCGACTTGGCCTGGAGGCGCACCGCGCGCTCCAGCGCCGCGGCGCAGGCCTCCACCTCTTCGGGGGCGCCGCGCTCGTGGGCGGCCTGCAGGCGCTCGTAGTCCTCCTGGGGGAACTTGGCGTCGATGGGCAGCCACAGGGGCGGACCGCCCGCCTCGCCCTTGCCGGGCAGCTTGACCGCGAAATCGACCCGCTCGCCCGCGCCCGCGCGCACGGCCACCTGGCCCTCGTACTGGTCGGGGGTGAGCATGTCCTCCAGGAGCTGGGCCAGCCGCAACTCGCCCCAGCCGCCCCGCGCCTTCACGTTGGTGAGCACGCGCTTGAGGTCGCCCACGCCCGTGGCCAGGGCGGCCATCTCGCCCAGCCCCTTGTGCACCGCCTCCAGCCGCTCGCCGACGGTCTTGAAGCTCTGGTCCAGGCGTTCGTTGAGGGTGGAGGAGAGCTTCTCGTCGACCACGCCGCGCATCTCGTCCAGCTTCTTCTCGTTACCCTCGCGCAGGGTGTCGAGGTGGCCGCGCACCTGCTCGCGCAGGGCGTCGTGGCGTTCGCCGGTCTCCTTGGTGAAGGTCTCGACCCGGGCGTTCAGGCCCGCGACGGCGGCCTCCGTGCGTTCGCGCAGCTCCTTCATGGCGAGGTTGGTCTCGCCCAGGCGGTGCGTCTGGGTGGCGGAGAAGCGGTCGACGTGCCCGCCCAGCGCCTCGTCCGCGTGCTTGCGCCCCTGGGCGGCCTCGCCGCGGATGGCGGCGAGCTGGGCCCCCTGCGCCTGCTCGGAGCGGCCGATGCGCGTCTCCAGGCTGGTGTGCAGGGCGGCGAGCTCGACCTTCAGCTCCTGGCGGAAGCCCGAGAAGTCGGCGCGGAAGTCGCGGGGCAGCTTCTCCACCTCGCGCTCCAGGGCGGCCAGGCGTCCGAACACCTCCGGGTGGGGCGGCTCGGCGGCGCGGGGCGCGGTGGCCGCGCGCAGGGCCAGCCAGGACAACACGGCCGCGGCCAGGGCGGCGAGCGCCGCGATCAGGGACAGGAGGACGGGCATGGACGGGTACGCGCTCCGCTTGCGTCCCGCCGCCCTAGCACGCTTTCCCGATTCGTTCCGCCGGGCGGGACCTCAGCGGCCCAGCGCGCGGTGGGCGATGTCGCGCCGGTGGAAGCCTCCCGGAAAGGCGATGGCGTCCACGGCGGCGTAGGCGCGCGCGCGCGCGGCCTCCACCGTGGGCGCACGGGCGCAGACGTCGAGCACCCGGCCGCCTGCGGAGACCAGCGTTCCGTCTCCCGCGCGGGCGACGCCGGCGTGGAACACGGCCACGTCCGGCCCGAAGTCGGCCTGGGCGCCCTCCAGCACGCCGCCGAGCTGCGGCGCTTCGGGATAGCCGCGGGCGGCGAGCACCACGCACACCACCGCCTCGTCGCGCCAGACGGGCGGCGGCAGGGCGGCGAGGCCGCCCGTGGCGGCGGCGTGGAGGTAGGGCAGCACGTCGCTCTCCAGTTGCAGCATCAGCACCTGGCACTCGGGGTCGCCGAAGCGCGCGTTGAACTCGACCAAGCGCGGGGCGCCGTCCTCCACCATCAGCCCGGCGTAGAGCACGCCGTGATAGGGGGCGCCCTCCGCCGCCATGCCGGCCACCGTCGGCTCCACGATCTGCGCCATCGCGCGGGCGGCCACCTCCTGCGTCAGCACCGGGGCGGGGGCGTAGGCCCCCATGCCGCCGGTGTTGGGACCCGTGTCGCCGTCGAAGGCGCGCTTGTGGTCCTGCGCCCCGCCGAAGGGCAGGGCCGTGACGCCGTCGCACAGGGCGAACAGGCTGGCCTCCTCGCCGGTCATGAACTCCTCGACCACGACGGACGCGCCCGCCGCGCCGTAGCGACCGCCCAGCATGTCGTCGACCGCCGCGTCCGCCTGCGCCCGGTCCGCGGCGATCACCACGCCCTTGCCGGCGGCCAGACCGTCCGCCTTGATCACGTAGGGCGCGGAAAAGGCGTCCAGCCCCGCCCGCGCGGCGGCCGCGTCCTCGAACACGGCGTAGCGGGCGGTGGGCAGGCCGTGGCGCGCGGCGAAAGCCTTGGTGAAGCCCTTGGAGGCCTCCAGCCGGGCGGCGGCGGCGGCCGGGCCGAAGCAGGCGATCCCGTCGCGCGCCAGCCGGTCGGCGAGGCCCGCGGCCAGGGCGGACTCGGGCCCCACCACCACCAAGTCGGCGGCCATCTCGCGCGCCAGCGCCGCCAGCCCCTCCACGTCCGTGACCGCGACCGGACGCGTTTCACACAGGGCGGCCATGCCCGCCGAGCCCGGGGCGGCCACCAGGCGCGTCAACAGGGGCGAGCGCGCGATCTTCCAGGCCAGGGCGTGCTCGCGCCCGCCGGAGCCCACGAGGAGGACGTTCATGGACGCCGCTGGTGGAGCGCGGTCGCGGCCGGGTCAAGCGGCGGGCGGCGGGGAACGCGGCCGCGGCCCCGCGGCTTGACCCCGCGCACAGGGAGGACGCGACGTGCGCAGTTCGACCGCGGGGATGGTGGGCGGCGTGGCGGCGGGAGCCGTGGTCAGCGCGGTCATGTTCGTCGGGCGCGACGCGGGCTGGCTCAAGCCGACCCTGAGCGACGACGCCCAGGACTGGCTGGACGAGACCTTCGGCGCGCGCCGCCGTTTCGGCGACGACGCTGTGGTGCTGATCGAACAGGCGGCCCACTACGCCGGCGGCGCGGGGCTGGGCGCGGTCTACGGCGCGTTCCGCCCCTACCTGCCCGTGCCGGGCCTGGTGTCCGGCGCCCTGTTCGGCGCGGCGGTCTACGCCTTCGGCGTGGCGGGCGTCCTGCCGGAGATCGGCCTCACCAAGGGCGAGCCCCACGAGGAGCCGGGCGTGCCCACCCAGCGCTTCGCCATCCACCTGCTGTACGGCGCGGTGATGGGGCTGGTCGCCGACCTGCTCAACGATCGTCGCGTCAAGCTGCGCCGCCGGGTGGAGCGCCTGCGGGACGGCGAGGACTGAGGCTGTCGACAGGCGGAAGAGGCCCTGAGCGCGACCCCTCTCCCGCCTTCCCAGCCCTCAGTCCAGCGCCTCGAACTCGTCCACCAGCCGCTCCAGCCGCTGGCAGCCGGCGGCCCAGAAGCTTTTCTCGCGGGGGTCGAGGCCGAAGGGGGCCAGGGCCTCGACGTAGGTCTTGGTGCCGCCCGCAGAGAGCAACTCCTCGTAGAGCGGGGCGAAGGCGGCCGGGTCCTCCCGGCGCTTCTCCATGAGCGCGCTGACCAGGAGGTCGCCGAAGGCGTAGGCGTACACGTAGAACGGCGCGTGCACGAAGTGGCCCACATAGGCCCAGTAGGGCTCGTAGCCCGCGTTGAGCTCCACGGCGGGGCCCAGGCTCTCGGCCTGGATGTCCAGCCAAATGCGCGCGATGCGGTCGGGGGCGACCTCGCCCTCCAGCCGCTCGGCGTGGAAGCGCGTCTCGAAGCGGTGGAAGGCGATCTGGCGCGCCACCGTGTTGAGCCCGTCCTCGATCTTGCCCGCCAGCAGCGCCCGGCGCTCAGGCCCCGTCGCGTCCGCCAGCAGGCGATCGAACACCAGGCCCTCGCCGAAGATGGAGGCGGTCTCGGCCAGGGTCAGCGGCGTGTCGGCCAGGAGCGAGCCCAGGGGCGCGGCCAGCGTCTGGTGCACCGCGTGGCCGAGTTCGTGCGCCAGGGTCAGCACGTCGCGCCGCTCGCCCATGAAGTTCATCAGGACGTAGGGGTGCTTGGGCGAGGTCACCGGGTGCGAGTAGGCGCCGGACGTCTTTCCGGCCTTGGGGGCCGCGTCGATCCAGGGCTTGTCGAAGAAGGTCCGCGCCCGCTCGGCGAACTTGGGCGCCAGGTCGGAGAAGGACGACAGCACGATGCGCCGCGCCTCGTCCCAGCCGTAGCGGCGCGGCGGGGCCTGATCGAGCGGGGCGTTGCGGTCCCAGTAGTTGAGCCGGGGCAGGCCCAGCGCCTTGGCCTTCAGCGCGTAATAGCGGTGGCTGGTGCGCGGATAGCTCTCCACCACCGCCGCCTCCAGCGCCTCCACCGAGGCGCGGGCGACCTCGTTGGACAGGTGGCGCGCGTCGGCGGGGTCGGCGAACTTGCGCCAGCGGTCCTCCACCTGCTTCTCGAAGGCGGAGGTGTTGAGCGCCAGCGCCTGCACGGGCGTGCGCTCGGCCAGGGCGGTGGAGAGCGCGGCGGCCGCCGCCGCGCGCCGGGCGGGCGCGGGGTCGGACAGGCGGTTGAGCGCCTCGGCCAGGGTCAGGCTTTCCTTCGCCCCGGTGACGGGGTCCACCGCTTCAGCGGTCAACCGCGCCAGGGTCTCGTCGTAGAGGCGCGTCCAGTTGGCCACGGCGGGGGCGCGGTCGATCAGGAGGCGCTCGAGGTCGGGGGCCAGCTCGTGCGCGCGCGACAAGCGCACCCGCCGCAGCCAGGGCCGCCAGCGCGCGGCGGGGGGGTGCGCCTTCAGCGCCGCCTCGACCTCCCAGTCCTCCAGCTGGTTGAGCTCCAGGGTGAGGAACAGGGTGTCCGCGCCGATCGCGGCGCTCTTGGTGCGCAGGTCGCCCTCGAACTTGGCCCAGGCCGCGTCGTCGCGCGCGGTGGAGGCGGCGAGGGACGCGTAGGCCCCCGCCGCGCCCAGCAGGTCGCCGGCGCGCTCGTAGGCGGAGATGGCCTGGTCCAGCCCCACGCCCAGGCGCTCGGGCTGGGCGCGGGCGCCGATCAGCGCGCCCTTGAGCCGCAGGAGCTCGGCCACCGTGCGGCGCGCGGCCTCCAGGTCCTGCTCGATCCGCGGGTCGTCCATGCCCGCGTAGAGGTCGTCCAGCCGCCAGACGGGCGGAACGGAGCCCGGGGCGCCGGGCGCGGGGTCGGCGGCGGAGATGGGGGTGTGCACGGTCATCGAGCGCGCATATCGGCCCTCGCGGGCGCGCGATCAACGCGTGGGGCGCGTCCACCCGCACCCGCAGGGTGAATCGCCGGGAGAGCTTTGGGAAACTCGCCCTTTACCCGCACCGGCCCATACCGGGACTCACGCGGGCGCATTCCTCCGGGCGCCCTCCCCCACGGTGTTGCGGTTCATGGCCAAGACCATCCTCGTCGTCGACGACGATCCCACCCAGCGCCGCCTGATCCAGGCGGTGCTGGAGCGCGAGGGCTTCGCGGTGGCGCAGGCCGACCGCGGCGAGGCGGCGGTGGACCGGGTGGCCGCGGGGCTGATCCCGGACGTGGTGATCCTGGACCTCGTCATGCCCGGCCTGTCGGGGGTGGACACGCTCAAGGCGCTGCGCGCCCAGGGCTGCCAGGCCCCCGTGATCGTGCTCACGGCGACGGGCGGGGTGGAGACGGTGGTGCGCGCCATGCAGGCGGGCGCCCAGGACTTCTTCGTCAAGCCCGCCAGCCCCGAGCGCATCGTCATCGGCCTGCGCAACGCCCTGCGCCTGGGCCAGCTCTCCGCCGAGGTGGACCGGCTGACCAAGCGCGCGGCGCCCGGGGCCTTCACCTTCGCCGACCTCGTGGGCGACTCGGCCCCCATGCGCCAGGTCAAGGCGCTGGGCGAGCGCGCCGCGCGCTCCACCATCCCCGTGCTGATCCTGGGCGAGAGCGGGGTGGGCAAGGAGGTGATCGCGCGGGCCGTGCACGGCGCGGGCGAGCGCGCGTCCAAGCCGTTCGTGGCGGTGAACTGCGGCGCCCTGCCGGAGAACCTGGTGGAGAGCATCCTGTTCGGCCACGAGAAGGGGGCCTTCACCGGGGCTCACGACCGCCACGCGGGCAAGTTCCAGGAGGCCGGCGGCGGCACCCTGTTCCTCGACGAGGTGGGCGAGCTGCCGCTGGACATGCAGGTCAAGCTGCTGCGCGCCCTGCAGGAGAAGGAGGTCGACCCCGTCGGGGCCAAGCGGCCGGTGAAGGTGGACGTGCGCATCGTGGCCGCGACCAACCGCGACCTCGCCGACCAGGTGGCCCAGGGCCGCTTCCGCGAGGACCTGTTCTACCGCCTCAACGTCTTCCCCATCGAGGCGCCCGCCCTGCGCGAACGGCGCGACGACACGCCCGCCCTGGTGGACGCCTTCATCCGCCGCTTCGCCGCCGAGGAGGGCAAGCGCGTGATCGCCGCCTCCCCCGACACCCTGGCGCTGCTGCAGGCCTTCGACTGGCCGGGCAACGTGCGCCAGCTGGAGAACGCGGTGTACCGCGCCATCGTGCTGTCGGACGGGCCCTACCTGCAGCCCCACGACTTCCCGGCGGTCTCCGGCCTGAGCGCGCCGGCCCCCGCCGCCGCGCCCGTCCCCGCCCAGCGCGTCGCCGCACCCGCCGCCGAGCCGGCGGTCGCCCCGCGGGCGCCGGCGGCCGAGGGCCCCGTGCGCATCTTCGACGCGCGCGGCCACCTGCGCACGCTGGAGGAGATCGAGCGCGACCTGATCGGCCACGCCATCGAACTCTACGCGGGCCACATGACGGAGGTGGCGCGGCGCCTGGGGATCGGCCGCTCCACCCTTTACCGCAAGGTGCGCGAACAGGGGCTGGAGGTGGGCCTGACCGAGACCGCCTGATCGGGCATCGCCTGACCGGGACCGCCTGACGGGGATCGCCTGACCAGGATCGCTTGGCTGGGACGGCGTCGCGGGGCCGCCGCGCCTTCCTTCCCCGCGCCCGCGCGCCTAGCGTCCGCGCCATGGCCGACTTCACCGACCGCCGCTGGACCTCGTCCGACGGCCTGGACCTGCACGCGCGGGACTACGCCCCGGCGCCGGGCGCGCACGCCGCGGGGCCGCCGGTGGTGTGCCTGCACGGGCTGACGCGCAACAGCCGCGACTTCGAGGAGGTCGCCCCCGCCCTGGCCGCCGCCGGCCGCCGCGTGCTGGTCCCCGACGTGCGCGGCCGCGGCGGCTCCGCCCGCGACCCGCAGCCGCTGAACTACGCCCCGCCCGTCTACGCCCGCGACGTGGTGGAGATGTGCGCCGCCCTGGGGGTGGAGCGCGCCTGTTTCGTCGGCACCTCCATGGGCGGGCTGATCACCCTTGTGCTCGCCGCGTCGGCGCCGGCCCTGGTGGCGGACGCCGTGCTCAACGACATCGGCCCGGTGCTCGACCCCGCGGGCCTGCGGCGCATCGCGGCCTACACGGGCGCGGGGGCGGAGGTGGCCGACTGGAACGGGGCGGCGGCCTACCTGCGCGCGGTCAACGGGGCGGCCTTTCCCCGCCACGGGCCCGACGACTGGGACCGCTTCGCCCGGCGCGTGTTCCGCGAGGACGCGGACGGCCGCCCCGTGCTCGACTACGATCCCGCCATCGCCATCCCCCTCCGGGCCGCGGCCGCGGCGGGCGCCTCCCCGCCCGACCTGTGGCCCGTGTTCGACGTTCTGGCGCACGGGCGCCGGTTGCTGCTGGTGCGCGGCGCCCTGTCCGACCTGCTGTCGCAGGACACGGCGGACGCCATGGCCGCCCGCGCGCCGTCGCTGACCCTGGCGGAGGTCCCGGACGTGGGCCACGCCCCCGCCCTCACCGAACCCGCCGCCCACGCCGCGCTGATGCGCTGGCTGGCCGACGCGCAGTAAGGCGGCCCCGCGCAGATCGTGGCGGGCCGGGGTTGAGCCTTCAAACGGTGGGCGTGGTCGTGAGATCGGGCCTACCGACCGGCGGCGTTCCGTGCGATTCGCGACCGGAGCGGGGAACGAGGGTGCGCGTGCCTGAACGGCTTAGGGTGTTGATCGTCACGCGGGGGCTGCCGATGCATCAGCTCGGCGGGATGGAGGCGGCGACCTGGGACCTTTCCCGCGAGTTCGCCCGCATCGGCCTGGACGTCACGGTCCTCACGACCGCCGCGCCCAACCTGCCCGCCCGCTCCACCCTCGACGACGTGGCGATCGACTGCCTGCCCGTGCCGTCCGGGCGCTACTCGAAGGCGTGGTGGGCCGCCTCGTCGGCCGCCTACGCCGAACGCTATGAGAAGCAGGTCGACCTCGTGTTCAGCGTCAGCGCCGGCGCCTGGAGCCTCGTCCGCCGCCGCTCACGCGGACAACGGCCGGTGTTCATCGCGCAGGCGCATGGGACGTCGTGGGGCGAGATCCTCTCGCGATGGCGTCAGCGCAGGCCGGCGCCGATCATCAAGAGCTATCGCAACTTCATCGCGATGGCGCGGGATACGCAGTTCCGGCGTTTCGACGCGATCGTCGGCGTCGGCGCGATCGTGGACAGGGACCTGCGGCGGGCTCCCACGTCCTGGGTGATCGGCGATCTTCCGGTCGAGCGGATCGACAACGGCATCGACGCCGCGATGTTCGCCTTCGATGGGGCCGACAGGGTTCGCGTGCGCGCCATGCTGGGCATCCCCGCCGACGGCAAGGTGGTGATGTTCGCGGCGCGGCTTCAACGGGAGAAAGGCGTCCAGACCGTCATCGACGCCTTCGCGCTCGCTGCGAAATCCGATCCGATGCTGCGGCTGATCATCGCCGGCGCGGGCACGCAGGAGGTGGAGTTCCGTGAGCGGGCGAAAGACCTCGGCGCACGATGCCGGTTCGTCGGTTCCGTCCCCCGTGGCGAGCTGCCCGCCTACCTGTCCGCCGCCGACCTGTTCCTGTTCCCCACCCTCAGGCAGGAAGTGGGACTGCCGCTCAACGTGCTGGAGGCGCTCGCTTGCGGCCTTCCCGTCGTCGCCTCGGCGCGACTGCGCGACCCGCGCTATCCCATGGTCGGCATCGAAGGCGACGGCGACGTCGCGGCCTATGCGCGGGCGATCGCGGACAGCCGGCCCGACCCGCACCGGGCGTCGCTGCTGCCCGAAGACCTCACCCTGGCCTTTTCCGCGCGCCGCTATCACGAGCTGTTCAATCGGATGGTGGGCCGGCGGGTCGACTGATCCTAGGGCGGCGCGCGGGCGCGAGGCTCGGCGTTCGCTCGTCGCGGGCGAGCACCGGCCCCGGCGGACGCAAGCCGGACGCATCGTCGAGTTGCTTTGTAAAACGAGGATTGCGGCTCATGCCGCTTGCTGAAGCGCGGTTTGGCCGGTGGGCTGCCGCGTGTTAGGAAATGGCCTTGATGATGAAGATTGCAGTTCTTGCGCCGCACTATTCCGAATACAGCATACGCCTAGCGATGGCTCTCCAGGAGAGCGGCTCGGTGTCGGTCCTGCTGCTTGGCCGCAAGGAGAGTTTCGGCAGAGAGCTCACGCGGGAGCTGGCGAGCGAAGCCGCATCAAAGCTGAAGATTCGGACCTTCCCCTCGGAAAGCCGCGTCAAGGACATGTACATGAGCGCCGCCTACCTGGCGTGCCTCGCCGCATTCAGGCCCGACGTCATCCTGGCGCCGGAGCTGGGTCACTGGAACTATACGCCGATGCTGCGGGTCGCGAGCCGGATCGCGCCCGTGGGACTCATCGTGCACGACCCCGATCCGCACAGCGGTGATGATGCGGAACATAGCGGCCGCCTTGCGCCTCGCCTGGCGATCGAACGGAATCTCGCCAGCTTCTTCGTGGTGCACGGCGGCTATTGTGAGGACAGACTGAGGGTGGCCACCCGAGTTGGATCGCGCCCGATCATCAACATCTCCCACGGTCCGATCATCATGGGCCGAGCCCCGAAACCGATGCCATCCGGAGAGATGCGGCTTCTGCTGTTCGGGCGAATGAAGGCCTACAAGGGTCTTGAAGTGTTCCTGGATGCGCTCGATTTACTTCATGGGGAAGGTTTGCATCCCCACGTCACGATCGCCGGCCGAGGTCCCGAGCTTGCGAGGCTGGCGGGCCGCCTTCAATCCGATGCGATCGAACTGATCAACGACTTCATCGAACCCGAACGCGCGGTGACGCTGTTTGAGGCCTGTTCCTGTTTGATAGCGCCCTACCTGGATGCGACCCAGAGCGGAGTGATCGCCGCCTCGCTGGCGAACGGCAGGCCCGTTATAGCGAGTGATGTCGGGGCGCTTGGCGAGGTTGTCGAGCATGGCCGGAACGGCTTGCTGGTGAAACCCAACGATCCTGCGGAGCTGGCGGCCGCCATGAAAGCGATCTTGACCGAGCCCGCGTTGTTTGAAGGCTTGGCGCAGGGCGCGCGGGATTACGCCCGCCGTGTGACCTGGAAGTCTGTCGCTGAAAAGATGATTGACGGCATCACACCGGTGCTCACCAAGTGAGATAAGGCGGGTCTGGTGAGGCGAACACCGCTCGGCCGCCTTGCGACGGTTCATCTCGCCGCCCGCCGGCCTCCTCACCCGCAGGCGCGCTGAGTCAGGCTCGCAACGCCCCGCGAAGCCCCTCGCGAGCCGCACCGGTCGGTACCTGCTCTACGCGGTCACCACCCGCCCGTCGCGCACGAGGACGGGCCAGGGGCGCAAGGAGCGGTTCACGCAGGGGCCGGCGACGCACAGGCCGTCCTGCGGGCGGAACATGGCGCCGTGGGTCCAGCACAGGATCCAGGCCCCCGTGCGGTCGAGGTAACGGTCCGGCTCGGCGGGGAGCGCCGCGCCCGTGTGCGGGCAACTGTCGACATGGCCGACCACCTCCCCGCCCCGGCGCACCACGAAGCCCCGGAACGGCCGGCCCTCGGGATCGGCGGCGGGAAAAGCGAACCCGCGGGCGCCGGGATCGGCCAGGGCGTCCAGGGCGCAGAGGTCGACGCCGCAGGCGGGTCGCCCGTCCGCCACGCCGGCCGCGGGGTTGAACGGCTGCATGGCGGGCGCCTCCGGTCGTTTTTAGTCGGCTTCGGGCCGCAGCGGGCGGGCCAGCAGGCCCTCGATGGCGGCCTGCACGGAGAGTTCGCCCGCGAGCACGGCGGCGACCGCCGCGCAAATGGGCGTCTCCACCCCCAGGCGTTCGGCCAACCGCACCACGGCGGGGGCGGAGGCCACCCCCTCCGCCACGGTGAGCTTGCCCGCCAGCGCCTCCGCCAGGCTCTCGCCGCGGCCGAGCGCCAGCCCCACGCTCATGTTGCGCGACTGGGGGCTGGAGCAGGTGAGCACGAGGTCGCCCAGGCCGCACAGCCCGGCCAGCGTCTCCGCCCGGCCGCCCAGGGCCACGCCCAGGCGCGTCATCTCCGCGAAGCCGCGGGTGATGAGCGCCGCGTGGGCGCTGCGGCCCAGGCCCCGCCCCTCCACCACGCCGCAGGCGATGGCCAGCACGTTCTTTACCGCGCCGCCCGCCTCCGCCCCCGCCACGTCGTCGGTGAGGTAGGGGCGGAACCCCGGGGCGGCCAGGGCGGCGGCCAGGGCGTGGGCGAGCTCCGCGTCCGGGCAGGCCAGGGTGACGGCGGTGGGCAGGGCGCGCGCCACCTCCGCCGCGAAGCTCGGGCCGGAGAGCACGGCGGGGCGCGCCAGGGGCAGCGCCTCGGCCAGCACCTGCGTCATGACCTGCAGCGTGCCGCGCTCCACCCCCTTGGCGCACAGCACCACGGGCAGGCCTGGACGGAGGTGGGACGCGAAGGCGCCCAGCACCTCGCGCATGTGCTGGGCGGGGCAGACGGCCAGCACCGCGTCCGCGCCCCGGAGGTCGGCCAGGTCGGCGGTGGCGCGCACGCCCGCCTCCAGCCGCACGCCGGGCAGGTAGGCGCGGTTCTCGCGCTCGGCCTCCACCGCGCGGGCCACGGCCGGATCGTGCGCCCACAGCTTCACCTCCAGCCCGGCGCGCGCGCCCACCTGGGCCAGCGCCGTGCCCCAGGCCCCCGCGCCCAGCACGCCCAGCCGCCGGACGGGGCTCACGCCTTGGCGCCCTTGCGGCCGGCCCCGTGGACCGGGCGTTCGCGCGCGGCGGTCTCGTCCAGCGGCCAGCGCGGGCGGGCCGGGGCGTCCAGCGCGTCCGTCAGCCCCGCCGCGAGCCGCTCGGCCCCCGCCAGCGCGATCATGGCGGCGTTGTCCGTGCAGTAGCGCAGCGGCGGGGCGAGGAAACGGTAGCCGCGCGTGCGCGCTGTCGCCTCCAGCGCCGCGCGCACCGCCCGGTTGGCGGCCACCCCGCCGGCGGCGACGAACAGGCGCCCTCCCGCGCCGTGCTCGGCGGCGTGCAGGTCGAGGGCGCGCGCGCCGCGTTCGGCGAGTTGGCGGGCGATGGCGGCCTGCACGGCGGCGGCCAGGTCGCGCCGGTCCCGGTCGCCGCGCACCTCGCGCTCGGCCAGGCGCGCCGCCGCGGTCTTCAGCCCGGAGAAGGAGAAGTCGCACCCCTTATGCCCGGCCAGCATGCGCGGCAGGGCGTACCGCTCGGGATCGCCCCCCTCCGCCAGCGCCTCCAGCGCCGGACCGCCCGGATAGGGCAGGCCCAGGACGGCGGCGATCTTGTCGAAGGCCTCGCCCGCCGCGTCGTCGATGGTGGTCCCGAGCCGCCGGAAGTCGCCCACCCCGCGCACGTCCAGGAGTTGGCAGTGCCCGCCCGAGACCAGCAGCAGCAGGAACGGATAGGGCGCCTCGCCCCCCAGCCGCGCGGACACCGCGTGCCCCTCCAAGTGGTTGACCGCCAGGAGCGGCAGGCCCCGCGCCAGCGCGATCCCCTTGGCCGCGGACAGCCCCACCATCACCCCGCCCACCAGTCCCGGCCCGGCGGTGGCCGCCACGCCGTCCAGCCCCGCGAAGTCCATGCCCGCCTCCATCATGGCCGCGCGCACGACGCCGTCCACCGCCTCCACGTGGGCGCGCGCCGCCACCTCCGGCACCACCCCGCCGTAGGGCGCGTGGGCGTCGACCTGGCTGGCCACCACGGAGGAAAGCGCCTCCACCGCGCCGTCCGCCCGCAGGCGCACCACGGCCGCGGCCGTCTCGTCGCAGCTCGTCTCCAAACCCAGCACGGTGAGGTCGCGGCGGATGGGGTCGGCTCCCGGCGGGCGATGGAGGGGGGCGGCGCGGTTTGCGGCGGGGCGCGCGCCGGGCTAGCGAAGCGGCCGTCCCTATCGACCTAGGCCCGGCCCCGCGCCCATGCAATCCGCCCCCAGCCCCGACCTCGCCCTCCCGCCCTGGAGCGGGGGGCCCGTGCGCGTGGGCGCGCGGGGGTCGGCCCTGTCGCGCACCCAATCGGCCTGGGTCCGCGCGCGCTTGGCCGCCGCGCTGGGCGCCGATCCCGAGGCCGATTCCGGCGCGGTGGACCGGCTCGCCCCCTTCACGGCCGTGGTCACCACGGGCGACCGCATCCAGGACCGACGGCTGATGGACGTGGGCGGCAAGGCGCTGTTCACCAAGGAGATCGAGGCGGCCCTGCTGGACGGCCGCATCGACGCGGCCGTCCACTCGGCCAAGGACCTGCCCGCCGAGGGGCCGCCGGGCCTGGTGATCGCCGCCTGGCCCGAACGCGAGGACGCGCGCGACGCCCTGCTCACCCGCGACGGCGCCTCGCCGGCCGAGCTGCCGCGGGGCGCGCGGGTGGGCACCGCCAGCCTGCGCCGCCAAGCCCAACTCCTCAGCGTGCGGCCGGACCTGGAGATCGTCATGCTGCGCGGCAACGTCGACAACCGCCTGCGCCGGCTGGAGGCGGGCGAGATGGACGCGGTGGTGCTGGCCGCCGCCGGGCTGAAGCGCCTGGGGCTGGCGGACCGGCCCATGCACCTGTTGGACGCGGACGCCGCCCCGCCCGCGCCGGGCCAGGGCGCCCTGGCCCTGCAGACCCGCGCGGCGGACGCGCACGCCCCCTGGGCGCGCGCCCTCGACCACGCCGACACCCGGCTGACGGTGGCCGCCGAGCGCGGCGCGCTGGAGGCGCTGGAAGGCTCGTGCCGCACCGCCATGGGCGCGCGCGCCCGGCGCGTCGGCGAACGGCTGCGCCTGACGGTGGAGGCGCTCCAGCCCGACGGTTCGACCCGCTGGCGGCGGGAGGGCGAGTGCGCCGCCGAGCCCGCGGCCGCCCGCGCCCTGGGCCTGGCGCTGGGACACGCCGTGCGCGAGGCGGCGGGCGACCGGCTGGACTGGACGGGCGGGAGCTGAAGGGCAGGTGCCGGCGTCCCCCCCTCCGGCGGGCGGCGGCGGCGCCGTCTGGATCACGCGCGCCAGCCCCGGGGCGCAGGCCACCGCCGCCCGCCTGCGCACCCTGGGCTGGACGCCGCTGGAAGCGCCGCTGATCGAGACCCTCCCCCTGCCCGTCCCCCCGCCCCCGCTGGACGAAACGGACGCCCTGGCCTTCTCCAGCGCCGCGGGGGTGCGCGCCTTCGCCGCCCTGGTCGCGGGCGGGCGCGACCTGCCCGTCTTCGCCGTGGGCGCCGCCACCGCCCGCGCCGCGACCGCCGCCGGCTTCACCCGCGTGCGCTCCGCCGACGGGAACGGAGCCGACCTCCTCCGACTGGTCGCCGCCGAGCTCGCCCCGGGGGCGCGCCTGCTCCACCCGGGCGCCCGCGTTCCCGCCGTGCGGCTGCCGGGCGCCCGCGCCTTCGCCGTATACGAGACCCGCACCGTGGCGCGTACGCCGGTCGCCGCCCGCGACGCGCTCGCCCGCGGCGAGGTGCGCGCCGTCCTGTTCCATTCGCCCAGCGCCGCCCGCGCCTACGCCGCCCTGGACGGGGGCGCCCCCCCCTTCGCGGCGGCCGACCCGCCCGCCCTCCTCGCCCTGTCCCCCGCCTGCGCCCCGCCCGTGACGGACTTGGCCGTGTCGGACCTGGCCGCCGGGAAGGCGCCGCGCGTGGCCGCCCACCCGAGGGAAGCCGACCTGCTGGCGCTCCTGGCCGACCTTTCCCCGCCGCCCTGAACCGCCGTCCGCCCACCCTTGGCAACGCCCCCCACCCCCGCTATGGAGACCCCACCCACGGGCCGCCTTAGCTCAGCCGGTAGAGCGACGCATTCGTAATGCGTAGGTCAGGTGTTCGAGTCACCTAGGCGGCACCACCCATCTCTTGCACGAGAATGATCTTCTTCGCCGGGAGCGGGCCTGCGCCGAGCGCCGTCTACATCGTGGGAGATAGGTGCGAGGACAGGAGGAAGGGTCAGACCCCGACCTCCATCCTCGCATCTTCCACACTCGCGCCTCGGGCCGTCACCAAGCCGCCCCGGTGTTCACCCTGGCCGCCCCCTCCACGTAGGCCGCAAGGCCCTCCGCAAGGTAGCAAACGATGCGCCGCCCGAGCCTGCGGAACTGAAGCCCGCCACCGCGCAGCCGCCAGCCTTCCGACGTCCGCGGGCTCGCGCCGAGCGCCGCGCCGGCCTCGACCGTGGGAGCCTTCCGCTAAGAGCCGCACCTCCCTCGCCACAGGCCACGGCGGCCGCACTCACGAATCCTTTTCCCACGCGCCCTCTCCCCATCTGGTGATCAGGAAGTTGAGAAACCTCGGTTGGAAAAGCCGCACCAGTTTTTAGGCTTGCGCCCTGGACATGCACTGGCGCCTACCCGGCCGCTTGGTCGAGGAGTGCTGGTGACGGCTGCACACGAGCCGCCAAAGGTAGGGGTTCTCGCCCAGGTGACATGGAGACGGCCCGCCGGCGGCTTAGGCGAGCGGCGGGGCGTTTTGAAATGGCCACAGCCCCAACTTGCCGGAGGAACTGGCGTTGCTGCGCGAGACGCCCGGCGGCGAAGAGCAGGCCGAAAGCTTTCCCGACCCGACCCGACCTGGGCGCCGCTGTCGCCGAGCCCGGAGCATTGCTGATGGGCCCGGATGGAGCCTTCATCACCGGCGGCGACTTCCTCATGAACGCGGGCGTGAGCGCCGGTTGCTTCAACGGCGAACCCGCACCGGGTAAGCACGCGGTCAGCTCTTTAGATGCAGCCCCGACTGCCGCCCCTCCCCCGGCTTGGGCCTCGCCATCGGTGGTCTTATCGGCCAAGCCTGAGGCCCGCAGCCCTGGAGACCGATCGTGCCCCGCTTTC
>CAXSDV010000052.1:0-19634 GCA_964235945.1 uncultured Caulobacteraceae bacterium | reverse complement strand
GCGCCGCCTCCTCGCAGAAATGCGTGCGCGCCGGCGGCAAGCACAACGACCTCGATAACGTCGGTTACACCGCGCGCCACCACACCTTCTTCGAGATGCTGGGCAACTTCTCGTTCGGCGACTACTTCAAGGCGGAGGCGATCGAGCTCGCCTGGACTCTGCTCACCCGCGAACTGGGCCTGCCCAAGGACAGGCTGCTGGTCACCGTCTACGCCGAGGACGACGAGGCCCACGCCCTGTGGGGCAAGGTCGCCGGGGTGCCGGACTCGCGCATCATCCGCATCCCCACCGCCGACAACTTCTGGTCCATGGGCGACACGGGCCCCTGCGGCCCCTGCTCGGAGATCTTCTACGACCACGGCGAGGCGGTCGCGGGCGGCCCGCCGGGCTCCGCCACCCAGGACGGGGACCGGTTCGTCGAGATCTGGAACCTCGTCTTCATGCAGTACGAGCAGTTCGCGGGCGAGCGGCCGCGCGAGGCCCTGCCGCGCCCGTCCATCGACACGGGCATGGGGCTGGAGCGCATCGCCGCCGTGCTCCAGGGCGTGCACGACAACTACGACATCGACCTGTTCCGCGCGCTGATCGCCGCCTCCGTCGAACTCACGGGCGTGCCGGCCCTGGGCGAAGCGCGGCCCAGCCACCGGGTGATCGCCGACCACCTGCGCGCGTCCGCCTTCCTCATCGCCGACGGGGTGTCGCCGTCCAACGAGGGGCGCGGCTACGTGCTGCGGCGCATCATGCGGCGCGCCATGCGCCACGCCCACCTGCTGGGCGCGGTCGACCCGCTCATGCACCGGCTGGCGCCCGTCCTCACCGCCCAGATGGGCGCCGCCTATCCGGAGCTCGTGCGCGCCCAGCCGTTGATCGTGGAGACCCTGCGCCAGGAGGAGGAGCGCTTTCGCCGCACCCTCGGCCGCGGGATGGCGCTCCTGGAGGAGGCGAGCGCGGGGCTGGCGCCCGGCGACGTGCTGGCCGGCGAGACCGCCTTCAAGCTGTACGACACCTACGGTTTCCCGCTGGACCTCGTGCAGGACGCGGTGCGTGCGCGCGGCGTTTGCGTCGACACCGCCGGGTTCGACCGGGCCATGGAGCGCCAGCGCACCCAGGCGCGCGAAACCTGGGCGGGCTCGGGCGACCGCGCCGCCAAGGCCGAGTGGGGCGCCCTGCGCGAGCGGCTCGGCCCCACGCGGTTCGTCGGCTACGACGTGGCCGAGACCGTGGGCGAAGCGCTCGCCCTGGTGCGCGAGGCCGTCGAGGTGGACGCCGCCCGCGCGGGCGAGACCGTCGAGGTGCTGTTCGACGAGACGCCTTTCTACGGCGAAAGCGGCGGCCAGGCGTCGGACCTCGGAGAGGTCGAGTGGCCGGGCGGGACGGGCGAACTCGTGGCGGTCACGCGCCAGGCCGGCGATCTGTACGTCCACACCCTCGCCGTGCGCTCGGGGGAGCTCCAGGCGGGCGACCGGGTGCGGCTCGCGATCGACGCGGACGCGCGCGCGCGCACCCGCGCCAACCATTCGGCCGCCCACCTGGTCCACGCCGCGCTCAGGAACGTGCTGGGCGGCCACGTGGCGCAGAAGGGCCAGCTGGTCGACTCCGAGCGCATGCGCTTCGACTTCAGCCACGGCGGGGCGCTGACCGCCGACGAGCTCGACCAGGTGGAGGCGCAGGTCAACGCGGTGATCCGCCAGAACCTGCCCGCGCGCACGGAGCTGATGGCCCCGGCCGAGGCCATCGCCGCGGGGGCGACGGCCTTGTTCGGCGAGAAGTACGGCGAGGAGGTGCGCGTGCTCACCCTGGGCCGCGCGCTGGACGGGGAGGGGCCCTACTCGGTCGAGCTGTGCGGCGGCACCCACGTCGCGCGCACGGGGGACGTGGCGCTGTTGCGCATCACGGCCGAGACGGGCGTGGCGGCGGGCGTGCGCCGGGTGGAGGCGCTGACGGGTGAGGCGGCGCGCCGCCACCTCCTCGCGCGGGCGGGGGTGGCCGAAACGCTGGCCGCCCAGTTCAAGGCGGCGCCCTCGGAGGTGGTCGCCCGGGTGGAGGCGCTGGTCGCCGAGCGTCGCCGGCTGGAGCGCGAGCTGGCCGACGCCAAGCGCAAGCTGGCCCTGGGCGGCGGCGGCGCGCAGGCGCCGGCCGGACCCGAGGAGGTGGGCGGCGTGCCCTTCATCGGCCGCGTGCTGGAGGGAGTGGACGGCCGGGGCCTGCGCCCGGTGATCGAGGACATGCGCCGTCAGGTGGGCGCGGGCGTGGTGGCGCTGGTGGGGGTGGTCGACGGCAAGGCGGCGGTGGCCGTCGCCGTGGCGCCCGAGCTGCAGGCGCGCTTCGGGGCCGCCGACCTGGTGCGCGCGGCGGTGCCGGCCATGGGCGGCCAGGGCGGGGGCGGCCGCGCCGACTTCGCCCAGGGCGGCGCGCCCGACGGCGGCCGCGCCCAGGCGGGGGTGGACGCGGTGCGCGCGGTGCTGGCCGCGGGGTGAGCCGCGCGCGCAGGCGTCGTGCGCAGGACGCACGCGCCGACCCTCGTGCGACCCCCGCGGAGAAGGTCGTCGGACCCGCCGTCGGGTCCGCCGGTCAGCCCGCCAGCGCCGCGAGCAGGACGGTCAGGGTGACCGCCGAGGCCAGGGTGGTGAGCACGACCACCTGGGCGGCCGGGCGGGCCCAGACGCTGTAGGCGCGGGCCTGGATGAAGCCGGTGACGGCCGAGGGACAGGCCGCCAGCACGACGGCCGCGGCGCGCAGGGGCGGGGACGCGCCCACCAGCGTCAGCGCGGCCCACACCAGCGCGGGGGCCGCCAGCAGGCGCAGCCCCACGGCGGCCAGCACGGGCGCCGTCTCGTCCAGGGCCGGGCGCAACCCCTCGAGGGCGACCGCGGCCCCGAGCGCCGTCAGCGCCACCGGCGTGCTGGAGGCGGCGAGGGCGGCCAGCACCGTCTCCACCGGCGCGGGCCAGGGCGGGCGCCCCGGCGCGTGGGGGATGAACAGGAGGCAGGCCGCCCCCGCCAGCGCGCCGGCCGTGACGGGGTTGAGCGCCGCCCCCCGCAGCGCGCCGGCCCAGGAGCCGCCCCTCGCCCCGCGGTGCAGCACGGCCAGGGTCCCCGGGGCCACCAGGCTCCACGACGCGGCGATCAGCGGGCCCGTATGGGCCGCGGCGGCCGGCCCGAGCACGGCGGCCACCAGGGGCGCGCCCACGAAAGCGTCGTTGGGCACCCCCGCCAGCAGCGGCAGGACCGAGCGCGCGTCCGCCGGCCATCGGCGCACCGCGGCCCAGGCCGCCGCCAGCGCGCAGGGGCAGGCCAGCGCCAGGACGTAGGCCAGGAGGGCGCGCGCCTCTTCCAGCCCCGGCCGAGCAGTGGTCGCCAGGGCGTGGAGCAGGAGCGCCGGGAAGGCGATCCAGTACACGTAGCGAGACAGTCCCGCCGCGGCCTCGGCGGTCAGCGCGCCCCCGCGCGCCGCCGCCGCCCCGATCCCCACCAGGGCGAAGATCGGCAGGATGCGCAGGACGACCTCCACGCGGCGGAGGCCCCCCGCCCGTCGCCGTTCAGGCCCCCGCGGACCCCATGCGGGCCTCCAGGTTCTGCGCCACCTTGTCGAGGAAGCCCTCGGTGGTGAGCCAGCCCTGGGTGTCGCCCACCAGCAGCGCCAAGTCCTTGGTCATGGACCCGCCCTCCACGGTGGCCACGGTGGTCTCCTCCAGGAGGTGGGCGAAGCGGTGGAGCTCGAGGTTGTCGTCGAGCTTGGCGCGGTGCTGCAGCCCCTTGGTCCAGGCGTAGATGGACGCCACGGAGTTGGTGGAGGTCGACTCGCCCCGCTGGTGCTGGCGGTAGTGGCGGGTGACGGTGCCGTGGGCGGCCTCGGCCTCGACGGTCCTGCCGTCCGGCGTCAGCAGCACGCTGGTCATCAGTCCGAGCGAGCCGAAGCCCTGGGCGACGATGTCGGACTGCACGTCCCCGTCGTAGTTCTTGCAGGCCCAGACGTAGCCGCCGGACCACTTGAGCGCCGAGGCCACCATGTCGTCGATCAGCCGGTGCTCGTAGGTCAGGCCCGCCGCCTTGAAGCTGTCGGCGAACTCGGTGTCGTGGATCTCCTGGAACAGGTCCTTGAAGCGGCCGTCATAGGCTTTCAGGATGGTGTTCTTGGTGGACAGGTACAGCGGGTAATTGCGGGCGAGCGCGTAGCTGAAGCTCGCCCGGGCGAAGTCGCGGATCGAGTCGTCCAGGTTGTACATGGCCATGGCCACGCCCGAGCCCGGCGAGTTGAACACCTCGCGCTCGATCACCTGGCCGTCCTCGCCGACGAACTTGATCGAGAGCACGCCCTTGCCGGGCATCAGGAAGTCGGTGGCGCGGTACTGGTCGCCGAAGGCGTGGCGGCCCACCACGATGGGCTGGGTCCAGCCGGGCACCAGGCGCGGCACGTTGCGGCAGATGATGGGCTCGCGGAAGATCACCCCGCCCAGGATGTTGCGGATGGTGCCGTTGGGCGACTTCCACATGGCCTTGAGGCCGAACTCCTTCACCCGCGCCTCGTCCGGGGTGATGGTGGCGCACTTCACGCCGGCGCCGTGTTTCTGGATGGCGTGGGCCGCGTCCACCGTCACCCGGTCGTCGGTGGCGTCGCGGTGCTCCATGCCCAGGTCGTAATAATCGAGGTCGAGGTCGAGGTAGGGGAAGACCAGCTTGTCCTTGATCAGCTTCCAGATGATGCGGGTCATCTCGTCGCCGTCCAGGTCGACGACGGGGTTCCGCACCTTGATCTTGGACAGGGACATGCGCGCTCTCGCCGGAGGGGGCGGCGGGCCGAAGCGCCGCCGCGGAGGGTGGCGCGCGTTCTAGCGGGTAGTTGGCGAGGGCGGAACCCGCCCGCGCGAACGCGCGAACGGGCCGACCCGCGGGAACGCAAGCCTCCGGCGGGGTCGCCGCCGGAGGTCGAGGCCGATCAGTAGCCGCTCTGGCGGTCGTAGTGCAGGTTGCGGTAGGCGCGGTCGAGGCGGTCCTGCAGGTAGGCGCGGTCCGCGTCGTTCAGGCGGCCGCCGTCGCGGCGGCGCAGGTGCGTCTCCTGGCGGCGGATGTCGCCCAGGTCCGCATAGGCCGTGTTCGCGGCGCGCGGGCTGACCCGGCCGTTGTCCGCGTCGCGACGGATGCGCTGCTCCAGGAAGTCGGTGCGCTGGCGGATGCCCTCGCCCGCGCCGTTCCAGTAACCGCCGCCGCCGCCGCCGGGAGGAGGCCCGTAGGCGCCTTCGCGCTGCGGACCGCCCTGGTAGCCGCCGCCCTGATAGCCGGGGCCGCCCTGGTAGCCGCCCTGGGGACCGTAGGCGCCGCCCTGGGGCTGATACGCCCGGCCGTTGTTGTCGTAGTACTGGTTGTTCGCCGGGTCGTAGGCGACCTGGCCGTCCGGGCACTTGGTCTGGCCGTGGCCGACCACGCCGCCCAGCACCGCGCCGCCCAGCGCGCCGAAGATGGCGCCCTTGCCGCGGTCGTGACGCCCGGCCAGCAGCGAGCCGGCGGCCGCGCCGCCCGCGGCGCCGACCAGGGCGCCCACGCCCGTGTTGTTCTGGGGATTGACGCAGCGCACCTGGGCGTCGGCCGCGGCGGGCACGGCGGCCAAGGTGGCGACGCACAGTCCGCCCGCTATCAGCAGCTTGCGCATGGAATGGAGGTCCTTCGTTCTGGACGAGCCCGAGCCCGTGGAGCCGCATAAACAGCTTCGCCGCATGAAGGCTCCCTGAACGGCGAACCGGGCCGGGCGTCAGCTTCCGCCAACGGCCGCCCTGGTCTAGGTCTGAGCCATGTCGTCGCCCGATCCGTCCGCACCCTCGCCCCGGCCGCCGGCGAGGCCGCCGGTGGTGATCCTGGACCAGCCGCAGCTGGCGCAGAACATCGGCGCGGCCGCCCGAGTCATGGCCAACTTCGGCCTGGAGGAGCTTCGCCTCGTGCGCCCGCGCGACGGCTGGCCGCAGGAGCGCGCCTGGGCCTCCGCCAGCGGGGCCGACTGGCCCCTGGACGGCGCGCGCGTGTTCGAGAGCGTGGCGGAGGCGATCGCGGACCTGCGCCTGGTCCACGCCGCCACCGCCCGCCCGCGCGAAACGGTGCTGCCCGTACTGTCGCCACGGGCGGCCGCCGCGGCGCTGCACGCCTCCGCGGCGGCGGGCGCGGCGTGCGGCCTCCTGTTCGGGGCCGAGCGCGCGGGGCTGGAGACGGCGGACATCGCCCTTTGCCACGCCATCGTCACCGTGCCCGTCAGCCCCCGCTTCCGTTCGCTCAACCTCGCCCAGGCGGTGGCGGTCAACGCCTACGAGTGGCGCCTGACCGTGGACGACGCGACGCCCGCGCCCTTCGACAACTCGCCTCCGCCCGCGGAGGGGGCGGTGATCCAGGGCCTGTACGGCCACCTGGAGCATGAACTGGAGATCAGCGGCTTCTTCCACCCGCCGGAGAAGAAGCCCGCCATGGTGCGCAACCTGCGCGTGGCGCTGGGCCGCGCGCGCTTCACCGACCAGGAAGCGCGCACCCTGCGCGGAGTGGTCACCGCCCTGACCCGCGGGCGCGGGCGCACCCTGGCCAAGCTGGCGGCGGCCGGGCGCGCGCCGGGACCCGAGGACGGGGAGGAGGAGGCGTGAACCGCTTCCCCGTCCCCGTCTTCGTGCTCGCCGCCGCCCTGGCGACGGCGGCCTGCGCGACCGTGGCCGACCGGATGACGCCGGCGGACGTCCACCTCTGGCGTCCGGGCGTGACGCGCGAGCGCCAGGTGGTCGACGCCCTGGGGCCGCCGGCGGACACGAGTTTCCTGCCGGACGGCGACCTGCTGGTGCGATGGCGGGGCCTGGTGGGCGTGCGCGGGCGCGAGCGGCTGGCCTACGGCTTCGTGTTCACCTTCGACGGCTTCCTGGTGCGCAACGCGAACCGCGGCGAGATGCACGCTCCGGGGCTCTAGCCCGAGCTTGACCGGGCTGGACGCGTGGGCGCGCCCCCGGCATGGTCCGGCCGCCCCGGCGCGCCGGGAGGGGAGCCGTCCGTGACCGAGCCGATCGCCGATCCGCTGCGCGCGCCGCCCGGGCTGGAGACCGCGCCGTCCGTCCCCCCGCGGGCCGACCTGCCGGGCCCCGTCGCGGGCGCCCCCGCGGGCCGGGCGGGCCGCAAGGCCGCGCTGGGCTTCATCTTCGCCGCCGCCCTGATGGACATCACCGCCATCGGCCTGATCGTGCCCGTGCTGCCCAAGCTGGTCGAGCGGTTCACCGGCGACGCCGGGCGCGCCGCGCAGGTGGTGGGCCTGTTCGGCGCGACCTTCGCGGTGGTGCAGTTCTTCTGCTCGCCGGTCCAGGGCGCCCTGTCCGACCGGTTCGGCCGGCGACCCGTGCTGCTGATCTCCATCTTCGGCCTGGCGGCCGATTATGTGCTGATGGCGCTGGCGCCGAACCTGGCCTGGCTGTTCGTCGGCCGGCTGATCAGCGGGGCGACCGCCGCCAGCTTCTCCACCGCCAACGCCTACATCGCGGACGTGACCCCGCCCGAGAAGCGCGCCCAGAGCTTCGGCCTGATGGGGGTGGCCTTCGGCGTGGGCTTCATCCTGGGGCCGAGCCTGGGCGGTCTGCTCGGCCAGATCAACCCGCGCCTGCCGTTCTGGGCGGCGGCGGCGCTGGCGGGGATCAACGGGTTGTACGGCCTGTTCGTGCTGCCCGAGTCGCTGCCCAAGGAGCGTCGCTCACCCCTCGTCCTGGGGAACGCCAATCCGCTGGGCAGCCTCAAGCTCTACCTGTCGCACCCCCAGCTCCTGCAACTGGGGGGCGTGGTGTTCCTGTTCTACCTGGCGCACCAGGTGCTGCAGTCGACCTTCGTGCTCTACACCGGCCAGCGCTACGGGTGGGGCACGGGGCTGGTGGGCGTCGCGCTGGCGGTGAGCGGGGTGGGCTCGATCATCGTGCAGAGCCTGGTGGTGCGGCCCACCGTGCGCCGCTTCCAGGAGCGCGGGGCGCTCTACATCGGCCTGGCGTGCGGCGCCCTGGGCCTGGCCTGGTACGCCACCGCTTGGCAGGGCTGGCTGTACTGGTTCGGCGCGCCCGTGTTCGCCCTGTTCGGTCTGGTGGGCCCCGGGGTGAACGGGCTGATGAGCCGGCGCGTCTCGCCTTCCGAGCAGGGGCGGCTGCAGGGGGCCAACTCCGGCCTGATGGCGCTGGCGGGCATGATCGGGCCGATCTTCTTCACGGAGGTGTTCGCCTGGTCGATCCGGCGCGGGCGCGACCAACCGGGCCTGGCGATCTACTGCGCCGCCGCCGTGCTCCTGGCCGCCCTGGTGCTCGCCTGGCGCACGCCCCGGGTCGAGCCGGGAGCCGAGGCCGTCTCCGGTTGACGCGGCCCCGACCGACCCGCCTTGATTGCGCCCGCTTGGGAGGCGAGACCCGGACGCCCCCAACCGGACCCCGCCCGCGATCCATGCGCCGCCCCCGCCTCCTCGCCCTGCCGCTGATCGCCCTGGTGGCCGCCTGCTCGCGCCCGGTCTCGGGGGACGCGCAAACGCCGCCGCGCGACGGCGCCCGGGTGGACGCCGGCCTGCCCGCGCCCTCGCGCACGCCGCCCGACTTCGCCACCATGAAGATGAGCTTCGCCCCCGTGGTGCGCCGCGCGGCGCCGGCGGTGGTCAACATCTCGTCCAAGCGCGTGGTGCGCGCCCAGGTCGACCCCTTCTTCGAGTTCTTCGGCGGCGGCATGCCGCGCGAGCAGGTGCAGGGAAGCCTCGGCTCCGGGGCCATCGTGCGCGCGGACGGGTTGATCGTGACCAACAACCACGTGATCGAGGGCGGCCAGGAGATCACCGTCAGCCTCGCCGACCGGCGCGAGTTCACCGCCAAGGTGCTGCTGGCCGACAAGCGCTCGGACGTCGCGGTGTTGAAGATCGACACCCACGGCGAGCGGCTGCCCGTGCTGCCCATCGCCGCCCACCTGGACGCCCAGGTGGGCGACTTGGTGCTGGCCATCGGCGACCCCTTCGGCGTGGGCCAGACGGTGACCAACGGCATCGTTTCGGCGCTTTCCCGCTCGGCGCAGACGGGCGAGGGGGGCGACGTGTCCAGCTACATCCAGACGGACGCGGCCATCAATCCGGGCAATTCCGGCGGCCCGCTGGTGGACATGGCGGGCGACCTCGTCGGGCTGAACACCTTCATCCTGTCGCGCTCGGGCTCGTCGTCGGGGGTGGGCTTCGCCATTCCCGCGCCCCTGGTGCGCCGGGTGGTGGAGCAGGCGGTGGGCGGGGCCACCTCCGTGCGGCGCACCTGGCTCGGCCTGCGGCTGCAGGGAGTGGACGCCGACACCGCGCGCAGCCTGGGCCTCGACCGGCCCCAGGGCGTGCTGGCCGCGGGCGTCTACCCGGGCGGGCCGGCGGATCGCGCCGGGGTGCGGGTGGGCGACCTGATCCTCACGGTGGACGGCGCGCCGGCCAACGACGAGGCGGCGGTCAACTTCGCCGCGGCCACCCACCGCGCGGGCGACACGCTGACCTTGGGCGTCCGCCACGGCGGGGCCACCCGGCAGGTGGCGGTGCGGCTGTCGTCGCTGCCCGCCACCCCCGCCCGCGACGAGCTCACCCTGTCGGGTCGCCAGCCGCTGAGCGGGGCGACGGTGGCCAGCCTCTCGCCCGCGGCGGCCGACGGCTACGGCGTGGACCCGTTCCAAACGGGGGTGATCCTCACCGCCGTGCGCGGCGTGGCGGCCCAGCAGGGCTTTCGGCCGGGCGACGTGGTGACTGCGGTGAACGGACGTGCGGTGACCACCACCTCCCAGCTCGCGGCCGCCCTGCAGTCGGGCCGCTGGACGCTGACCCTGCTGCGCGACGGCCGCGAGATCGAAGCCAGGTTCTGAGCGGCCGCTCCGCTCAGCCCGTCCTGGGCAGGGTGGTCGCCAGCGCCCAGAGGTGGCCGAAGGGGTCCTTGACCTGCGCGTAGCGGTCGCCCCAGGCCATGTCGGCGGGCGTCGTCACCGCCGTGCAGCCCGCCTCCGTGGCGCGCGCGAACCAGGCGTCCACGTCGTCCACCTGCAGGTGCAGCACCACCCCCGCGGGGGGCGGCGCGCCCGCGTCGCCGTGGTGCTCGGGGAAGTCGTCGGACAGGGCGAGGGAGCCGCCGTTCAGGCCCAGGTGGCTGTGCATGATGCGCACGCCGTCCGGGGCCGTGTGGCGGGCGAACTCCACGGCGGCGAAGGCCTGGGCGTAGAAGTCCACGGCGGCCGCGCCGCCCTTGACCGTGAGGTGGGGCGTGATCCCCCCGACGTGCGGTTCGGCCATGTCGATCTCTCCCCCGTGCTGGGCGCCGTGCGCGCGCGGGGCTAGTTAGCACCGGTGCCCGATTTGTTCGAAGCCGCAGGACTGACGCCTTCGCCGGCGCTCCCCGCGACGGAGCCCGTTCCCGCGCCCGACGCTCCGCTCGCCGAACGGCTGCGCCCCCGCGCCCTGGCCGAGGTGGTGGGCCAGTCGCACCTGCTCGGTCCCGACGGCCCGATCGGGCGCATGGCGGCGGCGCGCCGCCTCGCCTCCATGGTGCTCTGGGGGCCGCCGGGAGTGGGCAAGACCACGATCGCCCGCCTGCTGGCGCGGGAGGCGGGCTACGACTTCCAGCAGCTTTCGGCCGTGTTCTCGGGCGTGGCCGACCTCAAGCGCGCCTTCGAGGCGGCCCGCGCCCGCCGCGCCGCCGGTCGCGCGACCCTGTTGTTCGTGGACGAGATCCACCGCTTCAACCGCGCCCAGCAGGACGGCTTCCTGCCCTTCGTGGAGGAGGGGGTGGTCACCCTGGTGGGCGCCACCACCGAGAACCCGAGCTTCGAGCTGAACGGCGCGCTGCTGTCGCGCTGCCAGGTGTTCGTGCTGCGCCGGCTGGACGAGGCCGCGCTCCTGGAGCTGCTGGCGCGGGCGGAGGTGCAGGCGGGCCGCGCCCTGCCGCTGACGGGCGCCGCGCGCGAAGCGCTGGTGGCCATGGCCGACGGCGACGGCCGCTACGTGCTGACCCTGGCCGAGACGCTGCTGGCGGTCGGCCCCGCCGACGCGCCGCTCGATCCGGCGGGGCTGGCGGCCGTGCTCCAGCGCCGCGCCACGGCCTACGACAAGGACCGCGAGCAGCACTACGACCTGATCAGCGCCCTGCATAAGAGCATCCGCGGTTCGGACCCGGACGCGGCGCTCTACTGGTTCGCCCGCATGCTGGAGGGCGGGGAGGAGCCCCTGTTCCTGGCGCGCCGCCTGGTGCGCGCCGCCAGCGAGGACGTGGGCGCCGCCGACCCCACCGCCCTCTTGGTCGCCACCGCCGCCAAGGACGCCTACGATTTCCTGGGCAGTCCCGAGGGCGAGTTGGCGCTGGCGCAGGTGGTGGTCCACCTGGCGGCCGCGCCCAAGTCCAACGCGGTCTACGCGGCCTTCAAAGCCGCGCGCCGCGCCGCGAAGGAGACCGGCTCGCTCCCGCCCCCCGACCACATCCGCAACGCCCCGACCCGGCTCATGCGCGACCTGGGCTACGGCGCGGGCTACGCCTACGACCCCGACCAGGCGGACGGCTTCAGCGGCCAGCACTACTGGCCCGCCGGCATGGAGCCCCGCCGCTTCTACCAGCCCCGCGGCGAGGGCGCCGAAGCCCGCGTCAAGGACCGCCTGGAGCGCTGGGCCGCCCTGCGCGCCGAACGGGGCGCGTCGTGACCCGCGCGGTGAGGCGTCCGCCGGGGGTGAAAGCCGAGCGCGTCGTGACGCTCACGCCGGAGGAGGCGGCGTTCGTGCGCACGCTGGTCATCGTGCAGGACAGCGCCATCCTCGTGTTGAACAAGCCGGCGGGGCTGTCCAGCCAGGGCGGGCGCGGGCAGGCCAACACGCTGGACGAACTGCTCCACGCCTTCCGCCGGTCGAACGGGAACCGGCCGCGGCTGGTGCATCGGCTGGACCGCGACACCTCCGGCGTGATCCTCGCCGCCAAGACCAAGCCGGCGGCGGGCGCGCTGGGCAAGGCGATGATGGAGCGGCGCTTCACCAAGACCTACCTGGCGCTGGTCCCGCCCGGCGGTCCGGCCGAGGGCCTGATCGACCTGCCGCTGCGCCGCGAGGAGGTGGGGCGCGAGGCCTACACCCGCGTGGCCGCCCCGGGCGCGCCGGGGGCGGAGTCCGCGCTCACCCGCTTCCGCACCCTGGCCGCCGGCGCGGGCGGCGCCCTGCTGGAGGTGCGGCCTGAAACGGGGCGCATGCACCAGATCCGCGTCCACCTGGCCCACGGCGGACGCCCGATCCTGGGCGACCCGCGTTATGGCGGGGCCATGACGGCGGCGGGGGCGGCCGTGCCCCGGCTGATGCTGCACGCGCTCGCGCTCGATTTCCCCCACCCGGAGGGCGGCCGCCGCACGGTGGAGGCCCCGCCGCCGGCGGACTTCCGCGCCGTCGCGCACGCCGCGGGCGTCGACGTCGACGCGGCCCTGGAAAGGCGCGCGCAAGAGCGTATCTCTTAGGCGCCATGACCGTTCGCCCCGCCCCCTTCCTCGCCGCCGTCGCGGTTCTCGCCCTGGCCGCCTGCGCCACCCCGGGGCCCGCGCCCCAGCCCCGCGCGCTCAACATCGCGCCGGGCGTGTGGCGGCTCAGCACCGCCGCGGGCTGGGCCCCGAACGCGCGCCTGGGCGTGCTGCGCCGCGCCGCCGACCTGACCCTGGCCGAGGGCGGCGACTGGTTCCGCGTGCTGGACCGCGAGGCGGCCGGGACGGGGGACGGCTACGGCTTCGGCTCGGGGGTGTCGCCCGTGGGCGACCTGCTGTCCTCGCCGGGCGCGGCCTCCCTCGCCACCCTGGAGATCGAGGTCGGGCGCGGCTTCAAGCCCGGGGGGCGCGACGTGTACGATGCGCGCGAGGTGTCCGCGCGGCTGGGCGGGGCGGGCTTGCGGCCGCGCTACGGCCGCGGCCCGGGCGCGCCGGTCTGAGGCGCGCACCCGCCGCGGATGACGCGAACGCCGGCGACGTATACAGGGGCGCCATGTTCAACCTCCTGCTCGTCGCGGGCGGCGGCGCGCTGGGCGCGGTCGCGCGCTACCTGGCCGGCCTGGCCTGGATCCGCTCGGGCGGGGTGACGCGGCCCTGGCTGGCGACCGCCGGCGTCAACGTGACCGGCTCGCTGCTCATGGGCCTGCTGGTCGGCTGGCTGGTGGGCCGCGGCGCGGGCGGCCCCGCGACCGACCGGCTGCGCTTGTTCCTGGCGACGGGCGTGCTGGGCGGGTTCACCACCTTCTCCTCCTTCTCGCTGGAGGCCGTGCTGTTGATGGAGAAGCGCGCCTGGGCGGAGGCGGCCGGCTATGTCGGCGGCTCGGTGGCGTCGGGCCTGCTGGGCCTGACCGCGGGCCTGCTCCTGTCGCGCCGGGTGTTCGCGTGAGGGAGGTGCGCACCCTGTTCGTCGACTCGGGCGAGGAGGGCGTGCGGCTGGACCGCTGGTTCAAGCGCCGCTGGCCCCACCTGAACCACATCCAGCTCAACAAGCTCGTCCGCTCCGGCCAGGTGCGGGTGGACGGGGCGCGCGCCAAGGTGGACACGCGCCTCTCCGCCGGGGCCCAGGTGCGCGTGCCGCCCCTGCCCGACGCTCCGCCCGAGGGCGAGCGGCCGAAGATCTCCGACCGCGACGCCGCTTACGCCAAGAGCCTCGTGATCTACGAGGACGAGGACGTGCTGGCGCTCAACAAGCCCCACGGCCTGGCGGTGCAGGGCGGCACCAAGACCGTGAAGCACGTCGACCGGCTGCTGTCGGCCTGGGGGGAGGGGACCGAGCGCCCCCGCCTGGTCCACCGGCTGGACCGCGACACCTCCGGCGTCTTGATCCTGGGCAAGACGCCCGCCGCCGCCGCGCGCCTGTCGGGCGCTTTCGCCAAACGGCGGGCGGAGAAGACCTACTGGGCGATCGTGGCGGGCAATCCCAAGCCGGCGGAGGGCGTGATCGAGCTGCCGCTGGTCAAGAAGGGCGTGGGCGACCGCGAGCTCGTGGTGCCCGCCGATCCCAAGGAGTTCGGGGCCGACCCCGCCGAGACCGAGTACGTCACGATCAGCCGCGCCGCCCATCGCGCCGCCTGGATGGCGCTGCGGCCCTACACCGGGCGCACCCACCAGCTGCGCGCGCACATGAAGGCGGTGGGCCACTCCATACTGGGTGATCCCAAGTACGGCGACGAGGCTTCCAACGCCCTGTCCGGTGGTCTCAAGCTGCAGCTTCACGCGCGGCGGATCGAGCTGCCCCATCCCACCCGCGGCGGTTTGATCCTCGAGGCGCCGATCAGCCCCGAGCTGAAGGCGGGGTTCGAGCGGTTCGGCTTCGACGAGCACGAGGCCCCCGCCGACCCCTTCGCCGGCCGCCGCGGCCCCCGCCGCCGGTGAGCCGGCCTCTCCCGCCGCCGCGACCCGGTCGGGCGGCGCTCGACCTGCGCCTCGCCCCCGCCTTCCAGGCGGCCGCGGGCCTGCTGGAGGCGCGCCGGTTCGGCGAGGCGTGCGGCGTGCTGGCCTCCGTCGTCGCCGCGGCGCCCGCCGTCTCGGAGGTGCGCCGCGCCTACGCGGAGGCGCTGCTGGGCGCGGGTGATCTTCCGCGCGCCGAGACGGAGGCGCGCGCCGCCGCCGCCGCGGACCGGCGCAACGCCATGGCGCTCGTCACCCTGGGCGCGGTCATGCGCGCCGCCCTGCGGCCGCGGGAGGCGGAGAAGGCCTGGCGCGCGGCGCTGGCGCTCGACCGCACCCTGGCGTTGGCGGCGGTGCGGCTCAACCAGCTCCTGATGGAGGAGGGCCGCCCGCGCGAGGCCGCCCAGGCCACCGCCGCCCTCGCCGCGACCGCCCCGCGCGACCTCGTGCTGCTGACGGCCCACGCCGACGCGCTCAAGGCCCAAGGCCGGCGGGAGGAGGCGTTGGCGGTCTACCTGCGCGGGGTGGAGGCGGACCCGGCGAGCGGGGTGGCCGAGCACAACGCCGCCTCCACCCTCGCCGACCTGCGCCGCGACGACGAGGCGCTGGCCGCCACCGGCCGCGCCCTGGCCAAGGGGCTGGACGCGGCGGAGACCTGGCTGGTGCGCGCCCACGCCCTCCAGGGCCTCGACCGCCACGACGAGGCGCAGGCCGCCTACCGCGAGGCGCTGCGCCGCGACCCCCGCCTGGCCGTGGCCGTGTGCGACCTCGCGCGCCTGACCTGGATGCGCACGGGCGACCGCGCCGCCGCCGAGGCGGTCTACGACCGGGCGCTGGCCGCG
Source organism: uncultured Caulobacteraceae bacterium (assembly GCA_964235945.1). Taxonomy (GTDB): domain Bacteria; phylum Pseudomonadota; class Alphaproteobacteria; order Caulobacterales; family Caulobacteraceae; genus JASLDZ01. The sequence continues at coordinate 4,417 of CAXSDV010000052.1, read as the reverse complement.
GGCGCGACCCACCCGAGCCTGCACGTGGACCGCGCCAGGTTGCTGGACCATGCGGGCGACAAGCCGGCGGCGCTGGCGGCGCTGGCCCCCGCCCTGCGCGATCCGGGCGACGCCCTGGCGCGGGTGGCCGCCTCGCAGATCGCCACCCACCTCGATCCCGACCTCGCCGCGCACCACGCGGAGGCGGCGATGGCGGCCGCTCCCGGCGATCCGCGCATGGGCCTGATGCTGGCGGAGGCGCGCCTGTCCCAGGGCCGCGCCGTGGAAGCGGAGGCGCTGGCGGCCGCGCGCCTGGCCGACACGCCCTTCGACCAGCACGCCCTGGCGGTGCGCGCCACCGCCTGGCGGATGCTGGGCGACCCGCGCCTGCGCGAGCTGTACGACTACGACGCCTTCGTCGGGGCCTACACTCTCGAAGCGCCCGCGCCCTGGCCGGATCTGCCCGCCTACCTCGCCGACCTCGCCGCGGCGCTGAAGCGGCTGCACGGCCTGAGCGCCCACCCGGTCGGCCAGTCCCTGCGCCGGGGCACCCAGACGGGCGTCAACCTTCAGCGGTCGGAGGAGCCGGCGGTGCGCGCCTTCTTCGGGGCGATCGACGCGCCCGTGCGCGCGCACATGGCGCGGCTGGGCAAGGGGCGCGACCCGGTGCGCTCGCGGGCGCGGCGCGACTACTGCGTGGCGGGGATCTGGTCGGTGCGCCTGCAGCCCGGGGGACGGCACGTGGACCACGTCCACCCGGAGGGCTGGCTGTCCTCGGCGTTCTACGTCGAGTTGCCACCGGCGGTGGAGGCGGGCGGGCGCGAGGGCTGGCTCAAGTTCGGCGAGCCGGGCCTGCCCCACGGTTCCGCGCCCCTGCCGCCCGAGCGCTGGGTCAAGCCCGAGCCCGGGCGCCTCGTGCTGTTCCCCTCGTGCATGTGGCACGGCACCGAGCCGTTCGGCGGCGACGCCCCCCGGCTGACCCTGGCCTTCGACCTGGTTCCCGCGTGAACGCGCCCCCGCTCGCGGTGTGGGACGTGGACGGCACGCTGGTGGACAGCCGCCGGTCGATCCAGCAGGCGATGACCGCCGCCTTCCAGGCGGAGAACCTGGCCGCGCCGCCCTACGACGCCACCCGCCGCATCGTGGGCCTGAGCCTGCCGGAGGCGGTGTCGACCCTGGCCCCCGACCTCCCCGCGGACCGGCTCGCGCGGCTGACCCAGGCCTACAAGGACGCCTGGGTGGAGATGCACGCCCGCCCGGGCTTTCAGGAGCCGCTCTACCCCGGCGCGGCGGCGCTGCTGGAGCGGTTGCGCGCCGAGGGCTGGCGGCTGGCCATGGCCACCGGCAAGTCGCGCCGCGGGGTGGAGGCGGTGGTCGCCATGCACGGCTGGGCGGACGTGTTCGCCTCCACCCACTGCGCCGACGACGGCCCGGGCAAGCCGCATCCCGCCATGCTGCACGCGGCCATGGCGGCGCTGGGCGCGCAGGGCGCCGACACGGTGATGATCGGCGACACGAGCTTCGACATGGCCATGGCGCAGGCGGCCGGCGCTCGCGCCCAGGGCGTGGCCTGGGGCTTCCACACGCCGGACGAGGTGCGCGCGGGCGGGGCCGTGCACGTGGCCGCCGACATGGACGAGCTCGGCGCCGAGCTCGACCGCTTCGCGCGGGCGCGGGCGGACGCCTGACGCCGCGCCCTCCCGTCGCCTATCTGCCGCCCATGCCCGACGCCGCGCCCGCCCGACCCCGCCGCTTCTACACCGCCGTCGACACGGCGCCCGCGGAAGGGGGCGGCTTCGCCGTGCGGCTGGACGGGCGCACGCCCAAGTCGCCCGCAGGCGCGCCGCTGCACACGCCCACCCTCGCCCTGGCCGAGCTGTGCGCGGCCGAGTGGGCGGCCCAGGCAGAGACCGTCGAGCCCGCCTCCATGCCCGCCGTGCGCCTGGCCTTCACCGCCCTGGACCGCGGCGAGGCGGCCCGCGGCGCCCTGGCCGACGAGGTGGCGCGCTATGCGGGTTCGGACGGCGTCGCCTACTTCGCCGACGCGCCCGCGGCGCTCGTCCAACGCCAGCAGGAGCTTTGGGGCCCTTGGCTCGACTGGGCGCGGGACGAGCTGGGCGTGACGCTGCTGCGTGCGGAGGGGATCGTGCACCGGCCCCAGCCCCCGGAAGCCCTCGCGCGGGTGCGCGCCCTGGCGCTGGAGCTGGACGCCTTCGGCCTCACGGGCCTTGGCTACGCCTGCGCCCTGTTCGGCTCGGCGGTGCTGGCCCTGGCGGTGGCGCGCGGCGCGCTGAGCGGGGTCTCCGCCCACGACCTCGCCCGGCTGGACGAGGCTTGGCAGGAGCAGGCCTGGGGCGTGGACGCGGAGGCCGCCGCCCGCACCGCCGGCCGCCTGCGCGACGCCGAGCTCGCGGACCGCTGGTTCGCCGCCCTGCGCGAGGGTTGAGCGCGATCCGCTATTGGCGACCGCCGTTCCAGTAGCGGTTCAGGGCCGACTTCCCCATCATACCTAGGTCCACCACGTCCTGGCTCAGGCGCGTCAGGGTTGCGGGCTTCTCCGGCTGGGTCTTCTCGTCGATGCTGCCCGGACCGAGCGGCACGTCCAGCCCGCGTGAGCGCATCTCGTTGCCCATCCACGCCGACACGGCGTGCTGGCAGGCCCGGTCCTCCGTCACGAAGCCCCAGCCGCAACCGCCCAAAGCCCCGTGGGAGCCCTTGAACACCCGCGCGGGCTGATGGTCGCCCGAGCCCCGCCAGCCCACCCCCGTGTTGCCGAAGGAGGGGCGGCACGGGTTGGCCACGTCCATGTGCATCGTCTTGATCGTGCCCTCGTACTTGAGCACGAAGGACGCCTCCTGGCTGCGGCGGGCGGTGCGGTCGTGGCGCGCACTCCCCTGCGCCGGAAAGGGACGTCCTGCACGGCTTCGCGTCAAGCCGGCCATTCCATCGCGCCCCGCCCGTCTGTTAGTCACGGGAGTGATCCTCCCACGGAGACGACCGGCGTGAAGCAGATCCTCGAAGAGCTCGACGCCCGCCGCGCCCGCGCCCGTGCGGGCGGCGGCGAGCGCCGGGTGGACGCCCAGCACGCCCGGGGCAAGCTCACCGCCCGCGAGCGCATCGACCTCCTGCTGGACGAAGGGTCCTTCGAGGAGTTCGACATGTTCGTCGAGCACCGCGCCACCGAGTTCGGCATGGCCGAGCAGCGCGTGCCGGGCGACGGGGTGGTCACCGGCTGGGGCGAGGTGAACGGCCGCACGGTGTTCGTGTTCTCCAAAGACTTCACCGTGTTCGGCGGCAGCCTGTCGGGGGCGCACGCCAAGAAGATCCTCAAGGTGATGGAGCAGGCGCAGAAGGTGGGCGCCCCGGTGATCGGCCTGTACGACGCGGGCGGCGCGCGCATCCAGGAAGGCGTGGAGAGCCTGGCGGGCTACGCCGACATCTTCCTGCAGAACGTGATGGCCAGCGGCGTCATTCCGCAGATCAGCGTGATCATGGGGCCGTGCGCGGGGGGCGACGTGTACTCGCCCGCCATGACCGACTTCATCTTCATGGTGCGCGACACGAGCTACATGTTCGTGACCGGCCCGGACGTGGTGCGCACCGTCACCAACGAGGTGGTCACCGCCGAGGAGTTGGGCGGGGCGCGCGTGCACGCCCAGAAGAGCGGCGTGGCCGACGGCGCCTACGACAACGACCTGGACGCCATGACCCAGGTGCGTCGCCTGGTGGACTTCCTGCCCGCCTCCAACCGCGAACGCGCCCCGCGCCGCGAGAGCCTGGACGACCCGGTGCGCGAGGAGCCGAGCCTCGACACCCTGGTGCCCTCCAACCCCAACACGCCCTACGACATCAAGGAGCTGATCCTGAAGGTCGTGGACGAGGCCGACTTCTTCGAGATCGCCCCCGAGCACGCCAAGAACATCGTGGTGGGCCTCGCGCGCATGGACGGCGACACGGTGGGGATCGTCGCCAACCAGCCGGCGGTGCTGGCGGGGGTGCTGGACATCGACAGCTCCAAGAAGGCGGCGCGCTTCGTGCGGTTCTGCGACGCTTTCTCGATTCCCTTGATCACCTTCGTGGACGTGCCGGGCTTTATGCCGGGCACGCGCCAGGAATACGGCGGCCTGATCAAGCACGGCGCCAAGCTGTTGTTCGCCTATGCCGAGGCCACGGTCCCGAAGATCACCCTGATCACCCGCAAGGCCTACGGCGGGGCCTACGACGTGATGAGCTCCAAGCACCTGCGCGGCGACGTCAACTACGCCTGGCCCACCGCCGAGATCGCGGTGATGGGGGCCAAGGGCGCGGTGGAGATCATCTTCCGCGCCGACGCCAAGGACCCGGGCAAGCTCGCCGAGCGCGAAGCCGAGTACAAGGCGCGCTTCGCCAACCCCTTCGTGGCGGCGTCCCTGGGCTACATCGACGACGTGATCATGCC
>CAXSDV010000051.1:0-19887 GCA_964235945.1 uncultured Caulobacteraceae bacterium | reverse complement strand
GTTCCAGAGCGACTTCGGCGCCGCGCTGGAGGAGCCTTCGTCGCAGCGTTTCGGCCGCGCCTACGTGGGTTGGTGGGAGACGCGCAACCTGCGCATGGCCGCCAACATCCGCGCCGCCCTGGTCGAGCGGCCGGGCAGGCGCATGCTCGTGATCGTGGGAGCCTCGCACAAGGGCTACCTCGAAGCCTACCTGAACCAGATGCACGACGTGCGGCTCGCAGACCCGGCGGCTCTGCTGAAATGAGCGGCCCGACGACGCAGGAATGAAGCGGGGCGCCTCAGTAGGCGACGGCGCCCCGCGGCGACCTGAGCGTGGACGGCCTCTTCACGTGACCCGCAGAGATACGGCCGAGCTGCAGGCTGGCGAGCGCCTGATCCAGCATGGCCGCCCCCTGCGCCTGCGGCAGCGTTATCGAGGGGTCACGTTCACTGGCCGTGTCGCCGTAGCTGAAGCGCTCCACGGCGTAGCAAGCGCCGTCCGCCACGGTGCGCAGATCGGTGGCGTCGACCCGCTGGCTCATGCCCGCGTCGCCGCCGGTCCAGACCTTGAAGCGTTGGCCGTTGATCACGCGATCGGGTCGCGGCTTGTTCGATCCGCCCTTGAAGCCGAACGTGAGGCACGAACGGACCGCCTCGCGATCACGGCTCATCCCCACCTGCAGGAACTCGGTCGCGCGCGTCTGTGGCGCCGCGGGCGCCACCGGTAGGGCCAGCCGCACCACCAAGCGACCCGGGGTCGCGGATGCGCCGTCCCATACGAGCCGCCAGCCGCCCGAGGTCAACGCACCGACCGGTCTGTCGGATGAGGAGATCCGCGCCACGGCCGGACGCAGCAGATGCACACGGCCGTCGGCGCTGGCGAAGGGTTGGAGAGGCGCCGTGAACCGGGTGGCCGGCGGCGCTGCGGCCATTACGCTCGCCGACCAGGTGACGGCGGTTGCGAGACCAAGCGCCAGGGTGCGCATGCAAGCTCCTTCAAGGGCCAACCCCAGGCGGAGATCGGTTTGTTCAGCTTCACACGAGCCGCCTGAAGCCCTGCTGAACGTCACTCGCCTGCTGGAAGGAAGGTCGATCAAACCGCCAGCATGGGACATATCCAGTCGTGGACGCGACGCAGCGGCTCGCGTGCGACGAAACCCTCCAGGCTCAGGCTTCAGCGTGGACTCCTCGGCGTTAGGTCGCGCTTGCCGCCCGTTCAAGTGACGGTCGCGGACATCTAGTGGTCGTGAGTCCTGAGCCTAGGCCCCGGGTCGTTTGCGCGACAGGCGCGCCTGGAGGGCTTCCAGCTCCACGCCCTTGGTCTCGGGGAAGAGGGTCAGCACCACGACGAACTGGACGGCCATCATCGCGGCGAACACCCAGAACGGGCCGCCTCGCGAGCGGGCGGCCACCAGCGGAAAGGCCGCGGAGATCAGCGCGTTCAGCAGCCAGTGGGCGCCCGCCCCCAGCGACTGTCCCTGGGCGCGCACCCGGTTGGGGAAGATCTCGCTGATGTACACCCAGATCACCGCCCCCTGGCTGAAGGCGAAGAAGCCGATATAGGCCACCAGCGCCGGCAGGAGCAGGGCCGGGCGCAGCAGGCCCGACAGGGCGGCGGCGGCCAGCGCCAGGCACGCCGTCATGCCCGCCGCTCCCGTGAGCAGCAGCGTCTTGCGGCCCAGCCGGTCGATCACCGTCATGGCCACGGCGGTGAACAGGAGGTTGGTCGCCCCGATCACCACCGCCTGGCCGTCCGCCGACACCCGGCCGTAGCCGGCCGCGGCGAAGATGTCGTTCAGGTAGTAGAGGATGGCGTTGATGCCGGCCAACTGGTTGAACGCCGCCAAGGTGATCGCCAGCAGGATCGGCCGGCGATGCTCGCGCCAGGACAGGCGGCCGCCGCCGCTTTCCGACGCCAGCGCCTCGCCGATGCGGTGAAGCTCCGCCTCCGCTTCGCCCGGGGCCAGGGCGTCCAGCGCCCGGCGCGCCTCGACCGCGCGGTCGCGCGCCAGCAGCCAGCGCGGGCTCTGGGGGATGGTGCGCAGCAGGCCCAGGAAGACGACGGCGGGGAGGGCGGCGACGCCGAGCTTCCACCGCCAGGCCTGCCCGCCCAGCGCGAGAAGGCCCAGGCCGGCGTTGGACACGTAGGCCAGGAGGATGCCCGACACGATCGCGAGCTGGAACGCCGCCACCAGCCTCCCCCGGCGACGGGCGGGCGCGATCTCCGAGATGTAGACGGGGGCCAGCACCGAGGAGGCTCCGATCCCGATCCCGCCCACCAGGCGCGCGGCCAGGAACACGCCCCAGTTCGGGGCCAGGGCGCAGCCGAGACTGGACACGAGGTAGAGCAGCCCCGTGATCGCCAGGGTGTCGCGCCCGCCCAGCCGGTCGCCCAGCCGCCCCGCCCCCAGCGCGCCCACGAGCGTGCCCCAGAGCGCGGTGGAGACGGTGATGCCGAGCCCCGCGGCCGACAAGCTGTAGACCCGCCGCAGGTCGGAGGTCGCGCCCGCGATCACCGCCGTGTCGAAGCCGAACAGCAGCCCCGCCAAGGCCGCCACGCCCACCGCGCGCACCAGCGTTCCCGTCGTCGCCATGTGGGGTCCGTTTCCTCTCCGCCGGGTCCACGCCGCCGGTCCTGGACGCGGGCTTATCGGAAAGCTTGTTTCAGTATTCGCGGCGCGCGGGAAGGCGCCGTACGCCGCAGTCAAGTCTGTTGCGGAGCGTGGCCTCGGCGTTATGGAAGCGCGCCCACCTCGCGGGGGGCTTCGAGCCGAGACGATCACGCGCGTGACTGAAACCTCCCTCCATCGTCCTCCCGGGTACAGGACGCCGACGCCGGGCGGCGGCGGAGCGGGCGGCCTGTCCGGGGCCAACTCCGAGCGCGCGGGCGACCACAACCAGCGCGTGGTGCTGCAGGCCATCCGCATACACGGCCCCATCACCCGCACCGAGCTCGCCGGGATCAGCGGCCTGACCGCCCCCGCCATCGCCAACATCACCCGCAAGCTCATGTCGGACGGCTTGGTCATGGAGGCCGGGCAGCGGCGGGGAGGGCGCGGCCAGCCCGCCACCCGCCTGGCGATCAACCCGGACGGGCGCCTGTCCCTGGGCGTCAACATCGACCGCGACCACGTCTCGGCCGTGCTGCTGGACCTGGGCGGCGTCGTGCGCGGGCGACGGTGCGAGGAAACGCCGCTGCGGGCTCCGCGCGAAGCGGCGGCCCAGGCGCGGCGGCTGATGGACGAGCTGCTGGACGACGCCCCCGCCGCCCGCGGCCGCCTCCTGGGGGCGGGGCTGGCCCTGCCCGACGACCTGGACACCGTCGACCTGCCCGCCCTGCACCCCGGACACGGCTGGGGCGGGGCGGACGTCGCCGCCCTGTTCTCCGAGGCGCTGGGCCTGCCCGTGCAGATGGAGAACGACGCGGCCGCCGCCGCCATCGGCGAGCTGCAGTTCGGCCACGGTCTGCGCCACCCGTCGTTCTTCTACGTGCTGATCACCACCGGCCTCGGGGGCGGCCTCGTGGTGGAGGGCGACTATTTCCGCGGAGCCAGCGGGCGCAGCGGCGAGATCGGCTTCCTGCCGCTGCACGCTCCGGAGGGCGGCGCGCGCACCCTGCAGGAGGCGGTGTCGCTTTCGGCCCTGTTCGCCCACCTGCACGCCCACGGGGTGGAGGCGGCGGGGGCTTCTGCCCTGGGCGAACTGTCCGGCGAGGCGCGCGCGCTGATGGAGAGCTGGCTGGACGAGGCCGCCGCCACCCTCACCGAGCCGCTCCTGGCCGTGAGCTGGCTCATCAACCCTTCCGCCATCCTCCTCGGCGGCCGCCTGCCGGCGGCCGACCTGGACGGCTTGGCCGAGCGGCTCACCCGGCGCCTGGCGGGCGACGCGCGCGGATCGCCCGTCCAAACCCCCGTGCTGCGGGCCGCCACCAGCGAGGACGCTCCCGCCATCGGCGCGGCCATCCTGCCGTTCCTCCAGGAGATTCTGCCCTCGCGCACCGCGCTCATGAAAACGCTGCAGGCCTGAACCGGAAGGTTCCGTCGAGATAAGCAAACTCAAATTATTTAAGTTGACGACCGCGAGGGTCCGCGCCAATCATGTGTCCAACCTGGACGAGCCCCGAAGAGGCGCCGTCCGGTCTGAGGAACGCAGGGCTCCCAAGCGTCGGCGACCGTTCGAGCACAGGCGTGCGTCGACGGCGGGCGGCGGAGCCCCAATGAGGGGAAGTGTTTTGACGCAGGTTTCGCGCGCGCGCCGAGTGCTGTTCGGTGCGGCCTCCATCACCGCCATGCTCGTGGCCGCTCCCTCGGCCTGGGCTCAGGCCGCCGCCCAGGGCGCGCCCACCACCTCCCAAGGCACGTCCAACACCGCGGGCCCCGAAGCTCAGCGCGTGCCGGGAACCGGAGCCGCCCAGGAGGGCGGCGCGGCGTCCGACGCGCCGCTGGCCGCCAGCGCTTCGCCCGACGCGGAGATCGTCGTGCTGGGCGTGCGGGGCGCCCAGCGCGCCGCCATCAACGTCAAGCGCTCCGCGCCGCAGATCGTCGACTCGATCGTGGCCGAGGACATCGGCAAGCTGCCGGACAACACCATCGCCGACTCCCTCCAGCGCGTGCCGGGCGTGCAGATCACCCGCGACGCCGGCGAGGGCGCGGGCGTCAACATCCGCGGCATCCCGCAGGTGCTGACCACCATCAACGGCGAACTGTTCCTGTCGGCGGGCGTGCCTCCGCTCCAGGGCGGCCAGTCGACCGCCGTCGGCACCCTGGGCAACTCGGCGGCCAACTTCGGCGACGTGCCGCCCAGCCTGTTCGCGGGCGTGGACGTCATCAAGTCGCCCACCGCCGACCAGCTCTCGGGCGGCATCGCCGGCATTCTGGCCCTGAAGACGCGACGCCCGCTGGACTTGGAGCGCGGCGTCAACGCCACCCTCAGCGGCCAAGGTGATCTCGGCTTGAGCTCGAAAGATCCCGGCCAGGCTTACAACGGCCTGCTGTCCTACAACCACGAGAACCGCTGGGGCGCCCTCCTGGGCTTCAGCTACACTCAGGAGCACCTGGCCAACTACAACCCGAACACCAGCTACGCCTTCAACCAGATCACCGATCAGCAGGTCGGTTACGACCTGCGAAAGGACGGCAAGATCGGCAACTCGATCGCCGTCGACTCCAAGGACTTCTACTTCCAGCCGCAGGGGTTCGGCCTCAACAATCAGACCACCGACCGTGAGCGGGCCGCCGTGTTCGCGTCGGCGCAGTACAAGATCACCGACGCCCTGACCGCCACTTTCGACGCCGACTACCTGCACCTGGATAACCGCGATCGCGCGGTGGAAGGCGAGCTCGCCCTGAACAACAGCGGTACGGTTCTCCAGCCGGGGGCGCTGATCTCTCCGAACGGCGGTCTGCTCAACGGCACCTACAACGTCGCGCCGCCGCCGGGACCGGACGGTCTGTTCCAGACGCACAGCTACAGCGGACTGACCACCTCCAACACGACCAACTTCAATTTCCAGCTCGACTACAACAACCACGGCCCGCTGCGCGCCTCGCTGCGCTACGCCGGGGCGGTGTCCGAGCAGAGTTTCAGCTCAGCCGACACCGACAGCTTGGCCACCCAACGCATCTTCAAGCCCGGAGTGATCATCAACCCCAATGGCGTGCCGAGCGCCCAGGTCGGGATCAACCTGCAGGGCGACGCGCCCGCGGTAAACTTCATCACCGACCTGAGCAATCCGGCTAATTACTCGGCTCAGTCGATCTGGGCGAACGGCAACAACCTCAACGCCAACATCAACACCGTGCGCGGCGACGTCTCCTACGACGTCAACTTCGGCCCGCTCAGGACCCTTGAGGTCGGTGCGCGCTATAGCCAGCGCAACGTCAAGTTCGACGCCTTCAAGTACGAGACGCCGATCGGCGGCGACGGTCTGAACAACCTGTACTACTACAAGGACGGGCTGATCGGCGACCCGAACTATGGCGGGGCCTCGATCGTGCCGCGGCGTCCGTTCTCCAGCATCCCGGGCCTCGTCACCCAGGTGACCGACTTCGGGCCGATCACGGGCATCCCCGCCGGCGGCCTGCCGGCGATCGATCCCAAGAAGATGGACAACGCGCTCGGCTACCTGAACGGCCTGTTCCCGCAGGGCTCGTCGGCCTACTCCGATCCCACCGCCAACTTCCGCGTGCAGGAAAAAGAGACGTCGGGCTATGTGAAGGCGGACTTCGGCGGGACCCTGCCGTTCCTGCCCTTCACCTACTCCGGCAACGTGGGCGTGCGCGTGGTGGGCACCACGCTGGATATCCGCAACTTCAGGACCGACTCGAACCAGTACATCGGCGCCGGCGGTTCCTACAACGGCGTGCTGGTGAACCTGGGCGAGATCAACAGCAGCAAGAGCTATGTGGACCCGTTGCCCGAGTTGAACCTCAGCATCGACGTCACCGAGACGCAGAAGGCCCGCTTCGCCTTCAACCGCGCGGTGGCCCGCCAGAACCTTCCGACGCTCGCCTCGGGCTTCGTGTCGTCCTATATCGCCAACAGCGGTCGCAATCAGAACCTGCCTCCGGACGCGCAGCTGTTCCTGGCGGGAAGCTCGGGCAATCCGAACCTCGATCCCTTCCGCGCGAACATCGTGCAGGGCTCCTACGAGTGGTACTTCCACAAGTCGTCGCTGCTGAGCGCCGCGGCGTTCTACGTGGACGTGGAATCCTTCAACCTGCAGTCCACCCTGATCCTGACGGGGCCGCAGGAGGCCGACGCCGACGGCGTGACGCGCGCCGGGGGACCGGTGACCACCACCGTCAACGGCGGCGGCGGCAGCATCAAGGGCGTCGAGCTCGGTTACCAGCAGGCGTTCGACTTCCTGCCCGGCTGGCTGTCCGGCTTCGGCGTGCAGGCCAACTACACCTATTCCGACAGTTCGACGGACAACCGCGACCAGACCGGCTCCAAGCTGCCCCTGCCGGACAACTCCAAGCACCAGGTCAACGGCGTGCTGCTCTACCAGAAGGGCCCGTTCCAGGCCCGCGCCGCCTATAACTTCCGCAGCACGCAATACAATCAGCAGTACGGGGTGCAGAACCTCAACCTGGGCATCTACACCAAGCCGGTCGGCTTCCTCGACGCCTCGGCCAGCTACGACATCAACCCGCACGTCACGATCTTCGCGCAGGGTAACAACATCACCGGCTCGGGCATCGACCGTTACCTCCAGTACGGCGACGTTTACTATTCGCAGTCGATCTTCGAGAGCCGCGTCGTGTTCGGCATCCGCTTGCGGAACTGATCCTGACGGTTCTTTAGTTCTCCCCTACTTGGGCGCGACGGTAAGCGTCGCGCCCTTTTTCTTACCCGGTTCGGAGTTCGCCATGGGTCCCGCCACCGATCGCCGCCGCCTGTTGGCCGGGGTCGCCGCCCTGGCGGTCGCCGCCCCCGCCGCCGTGCGCGCGGCCGCTCCCTCCGCCTTCGTGTTCGAGGCCGAATCCTACGGCGCGCGCGGCGACGGGTCGGGCGACGACGGCCCCGCCATCAACCGCGCGGTCGAGGCGGCCAACCGCGCCGGCGGCGGCGTGGTGCGCTTGCGGCCCGGACGCACCTACCTCGCCTCCACCGTGGTGCTGCGCTCCCACGTGACGCTGGACATCGCCGGCGGCTCGACGCTGAAGACCTCCACCAACCGCGAGTTCTACCGCGAGTACGGCTCGCTGATCTTCGCCCACGAGGCCGAGGACGTGGGCGTCACGGGCTCGGGCACGATCGAGGGGAACGGCACGGCCTACTTCCCTACGCTCGTCGAAGGCGCCTATACCGTACCTTCCGCCTTCCTCGGGCCCTGGAACCCGCTGGAGGAGAGCCCCGGCCGCTTCCACCCCGACGGCCGTCCGCGCATGATCATCCTGGTCGCTTGCCGCCACGCGCGCCTGCAAGGCTTCCGCATCCACGACGCGCCGACCTGGACCATCCACCCGATCGGCTGCGAGGACCTGCTGATCCAGGGCCTCGTGATCGACAACAACCTGCTGATCCCCAACAACGACGGCATAGACGTCGACCGCTGCCGGCGCGTTCGGGTGTCCGACTGCGCCATCACCGCCGGGGACGACTGCCTGATCGTCAAGACCTCGCGCAACTTCACCCAGTTCGGCGTGTGCGAGGACGTGGTGATGACCAACTGCACCCTGCGCTCGTCGTCGGCGGGGGTGAAAATCGAGCCCGAGGGGCCGGGAATCCTGCGCAACTGCATCTTCCGCGGCCTGACCATCACCGACAGCAACCGCGGCTTGGCGATTTTCAACCGCGACGGGGCGACGGTGGAGAATCTGATCTTCTCCGACCTCGTCATCACCACCCGACTGCACGAGGGCATGTGGTGGGGCAAAGCCGAGCCGATCAACATCTCCAACCTGCCGCGCCGCCCCGCCATCGGCCCCTGCATCATGCGCGACATCCAGTTCGACAACATCGTCTGCCACGGCGAGTGCGGAGTGGTGGCTTACGGCTGGCCCGGCTCGCCGCTGGAGCGGGTCACCTTCTCCAACGTCAAGATCCGCGTGGAGAAGACCTCGGCCATCCCCGGCGGCTTCTACGACCTGCGCCCCAACGAATACGAGGGCTATGGCGTGTTCCCCCACAAGATCGCGGGGCTGTACGCGCGCTACGCCTCCGACCTCGAACTGAACGACGTGTCGGTGACCTGGGGCGGAACTCCGCCCGACTATTACGGCCCGGCGCTGGAGTGCGTGGACACTCCCGGGCTGAGGCTGGTCGACGTGCGGGGGGGCGCGGCCCACCCCGGCCAGCCCGCCTACCTGTTGCCGCCGGGCGTGCCCGTCCCCGCGTCCGCCTGAGCCGGGGCGGCCCGGCGCCGCCGCTCACTCGCCCATGAGGTGCAGCGCCACTTCACGCACGTGCGGCCGGCGGCGGTGCTCGAACACGTACACGCCCTGCCACACGCCCAGCGCCGGCCGGCCGTCGATCACCGGTATCGCCAGGTGCGTCTGGGTCAGGGCGGTGCGCAGGTGGGCCGGCATGTCGTCCGGGCCTTCCTCGTCGTGGAGGTAGAGCGCGGCGTCCTCCGGCGCGAGGCGCTCGAAGAAGGCTTCGAGGTCGGTGCGCACGTCGGGCGAGGCGTTCTCCTGGATCAGCAGGGAAGCGGAGGTGTGGCGGCAGAACAGGGTGAGCAGCCCCGTGGTCATCGCCTGGCGCGCCGTCCAGGCGGTCACCGCGTCCGTGATCGCGACCAGGCCCCGGCGGCGCGTCTCGACGCGCAGGACGTGTACGGCTTGACGCATGGCGTGGCTCCCCGGCGGCGACCCGTCGCGGGCGACAGCCGGCCCCACACTTAGGGCCGCGCGCGCCCGACCGCCGGGTCCGCGCGCCCGGGCCCGTCGGGAAGCCGTGCGGCGCCGGCGCTACCCTGCGCGCTCCCGGCGTGCGACAGGGAGCGACGAGGGGGAGGCACCATGGCCAAGGCGGGCGGCGACAGGCCGGGCACGTGGACGCGTGAGCGCGGCGTGATCATGAACACCGCCCAGATGCGGGCCAGCCTGGCGGCTGCGGCCTTGCTGCTGCTGGCGGGGCTGCACACCCTGGAGGACTTCCTGCCCTCCCTCGTCTGGGCGGTGATCTTCGCCTTCGGCCTGTGGCCGCACCTGACGCGGCTGGGCGCGCGCTGGCCGGCCGGCCGCAAGACGCTCCTGCCCGCGGGCGCGGTGGTGGCGGTGGTGGTCGTGTTCGTGGTCCCGCTGACAGTGGTGACCGTGCCCCTCGTCCAGGACGCCCACTCGCTGGCCCAGTGGGTCGAGCAGGCGCGCCTCAAGGGCATACCCGCCCCGCCGGTGCTGGCCGAGCTGCCCTACGGGGCCAAGCTGACCGACCTCTGGCGGGCGAACCTCGGCCAGCCGGGCCAGATCTCCGAGCTCGCCTCCCGCGCCCTGCAGGGCGGGGTGGTGCGGACGGGCCGGCGCGTCGGGGCGGAGGCGCTGCACCGGGTGGTGCAGCTCGGCTTCATGCTGCTGGTGCTGTTCTTCCTGCTGCGCGAGGGCGACCGGGTGGTCGAGCAGGTCCGCGTGGCCAGCCGCCGCGCCTTCGGCCCCGCGGGGGAGGACGTGGGCCGCCAGGTGGTGCTCTCCATCCACGGCACCATCAACGGCCTGGTGCTGGTCGGCCTGGTCGAGGGGCTGATCCTCGGGGTGGCCTACTTCGTGGCGCGGACCCCCCACGCGGCGCTGTTCGGGCTCATGACCGCGCTTCTGGCCATGGTGCCGTTCGGGGCGGCGGTGGCCTTCGTGCTCGCGGGCGCGGCGCTGGCGGCGACGGGCAAGGTGGTGGCCGCCGTCGTGATCGTCGCCCTGGGCTCGCTGGTCACCTTCACCGCCGACCACTTCTTCCGCCCGGTGCTGATCGGCGGCGCGACGCAGCTGCCCTTCGTGTGGGTGTTGCTGGGCATACTGGGCGGGGTGGAGGCGTGGGGGCTGGTGGGCCTGTTCCTGGGGCCGGCGCTCCTGGCGGCGCTGATCCTGCTCTGGCGCGAGTGGGTCGGCTCCCAGCAGGGGCCGATCAACCCGCTCCCCGTGGACGTGTAGGCCCCCGGAGCGGACGACTTGCGTGGCGTCACCCCGACCAGGGCCGGTAGGAGACGCTGCGCACCGTCATGGCCGCCGGCAACCGCGTGGTCGCGTCCGGGTCCACGTCGAATCCGCCGCCCACCTGCACCTCCAGCACGATCGCCATGGGGGTGGTCGGCACGTAGCGTCGCTCGACGTGGTAGGGCCGGCCGTCCAGCGACCAGGTCACCCGGCCGGGTCGCCAGTCCATCGTGAAGGTGTGGAAGGCCTCGTCGAACCGCGGGCCGGGGTCGGCCGCGGCCGGGGCGCACCTGTGGCGCAGTGAGAAGGCCAGGTCCGGCCTCCCCGTGGAGCTGACCACCGCGCAGCCCTGGCCCAGGGGCTTGTCCGCCGCCCAGCCGTGGATGGTGCTGGACACGAGGTCCGGCCGGCTGCCGAAGCCCTCCACCACGTCGATCTCCGCGTTCAGGGGCGCGCCTTCGGGCGTGCGCATCCAGATGGCGGGCCACAACCCCGCGCCGGACGGCAGCTTGGCGCGCACGCTCAAGGTCCCGTAAAGAAAAGATCGTCGCGACTGGAGGCGGGGCGCCGTCAGGGGTTGACCATGGCAGTACGCGGGTTCGTCCGGGCCGGCCCTTTGAACCACGAGCTCCAGCCCCGCGCGGCCGCTCACGGCGCCCGCCGGAGTATAGCACTGAAGCTGCTTGCGACCGGTGGTGGAGCGCTGGACGAAGCGCCACGACCCCGGATCCACGCCCGCGCGGAAATCGTCGAAGAACGGCGCCGCCGAGACGGCGATCGACGGGGGCGGAGCCGGTGGGGGATGGGACGCTTGCACGCGGAACTTCGACCGTTTTCGACTTCGAAAGGGCGCCTTGATAGCGTAGTCGCCTGGCGAGGTCGTGCTGTTCGGTCGGCGAGACCCGGCCACGAGAGGATGATGCGGCTCCTGTACGTCACCAAGGCGCTGCCTTTCGGGGCCACCGAGGCCTTCATCCTTCCGGAGGTGGCCGACCACGCCGCGCATGGATGGGAGGTGTGGCTGGCCCCGCTCTCCCGGGGCGAGCTGAAGCACGCCGAGGCGCGGGACCTGCTCTCGCGCACCCTCGACCAGCCGCTGGTCTCCCCCGTCGTGCTGGCCGGCTGCCTGCGCGGCGTGCTGCGTTCGCCCGGGCGTGCGGCCGGGCTGCTCTGGCGGGTGCTGCGCGCGCGCACGCCGGTCCTGGCCCTGCGCAACCTGGCCGTGTTCCCCAAGGCCGTGTGGCTTTCGGAGGAGGTGCGCCGCCACCGGTTCGAGCACGTCCACATCCACTGGGCGGCGGCTCCGGCCACCCTGGGCGCCGTCGCCGCCGAACTCGCGGGCGTGCCCTTCAGCCTGACCGCGCATCGCTACGACATCGCCCAGAACAACCTCCTTGCGTGGAAGAGCGCGCACGCCTGCTTCGTGCGGGTGATCGACGAGCCGGGCCGCGAGGAGTTCGCCGCGCGCCTGCCCCCGGGCGCGCGCCCTCCCCAGGTGCTGCACATGGGCGTGACGGTCGCCCCCGACCCCGCGCCCTCGCGCGCCGGCGCGCTCTCCCCCCTGCGGCTGGCGACGGCGGCGCGGCTCGTGGCCAAGAAGGGGCACGCCGACCTCCTGCGCGCCGTGCGCGTGGCCCTCGACCTGGGCGTCGCCGTCGAACTCGACGTGTTCGGCGACGGGCCGCTGCGGTCCGAACTGGAGGCGCTGGCGGTCGAACTGGGCGTGGAGGCGCACGTCTCCTGGCGCGGGACGGCCTCCCACGGCGACCTGCTCCGGGCGCTGCGCAGCGGTCGCTACGACGCGGGCGTGCTGCCCAGCGTCACCGCCGACGACGGCGACAAGGAGGGCGTGCCCGTATTCCTCATCGAGTGCATGGGCGCCGGCCTGCCGGTGGTGAGCACCCCCAACGGCGGCATACCCGAGCTGGCGGGCGGCGGCTGCGGCGTGCTCACCCCCGAGCGCGACCCCCGGGCGCTGGGCGCGGCCCTGGCGCGCCTGGCCCGGGACGAGGACGAGCGTCGGCGCCTGGCCGCGGCGGGTCGCGCCCGGGTGCTCGAAGCCTTCGAGATCGGCGCCTGCATGCGTCTCCTGCGCGAATGGATCGCC
The DNA here is from genome assembly GCA_964235945.1 of uncultured Caulobacteraceae bacterium. Classification (GTDB taxonomy): domain Bacteria; phylum Pseudomonadota; class Alphaproteobacteria; order Caulobacterales; family Caulobacteraceae; genus JASLDZ01. Next base: position 7,212 of record CAXSDV010000051.1, on the reverse strand, counting down.
TGCGCCCCGCCGACGTCGGCCGCGACGCCGCGGGTCTCGCCCGGTCGGACCGGCTGAAGGCGCCGATGGACGGCCTACCGATCGGATCGGGCGCTTTGGGCGCGCGTCCCGCCTCCAGGGCGGCCGCGGGCGCCATCGCGCTTCGCGTGCGTCGCCGGGCGCCGTCCGGAGGGGCGGGCGGACAGGTCGACCCCCTGATGTACGGCGTGCTGGCGGCGCTGTTCGTCGTGTTGGTGCTTCTCGAGAAGATCGCCCTGCCGCTCGGCTCGGGCTTCGTCGAGTTGTCGCTGCCGGCCTTCTACGTGGGCCTGGCCTTCCTGGGCTGGCGCGGGCGCCTGGGCCTGAGCCTCGAACGCATGGTGCTGTTCCTGCTCTTCGCCTTCGCGGCGGTGCTCAGCAGCCTGCTGTCGCAGACCGAATTCTCGGTCGGAAGCCTCCTGCTCGTGCTGGTCCTGTACGCGCCCTATGCGCTCGACCTCAGGGTCTCCCCGGAGACCTACCTGAAGGCCATGGGCTTCTTCGTGAACCTGATGGTGTTCGCCGCCTTCCTAGCCCTGGCGCAACAGCTCATCCAGGTGACCTTGGGGCCGAACGCCTGGCCCAGCATGGACGTGCTGCTGCCCAAGCAGGTTCTGCTGCCCCAATTTGTCTACCTGCAGCCGATCAAGTACGGCTCCGCGTTGATGAAGCCGAACGCCTTTTTCTTCCTGGAGGTGTCGTTCCTCGCGCAGTTCCTCGCCCTGGCGCTGATGGTGGAGTTCCTGTACTTCCGCCGCGTCTGGCGGCTGGCGCTGTTCGGCCTGACGATCCTGCTGACCTTCGCCGGCACGGGCCTGCTGCTCGTGTTGGTCTGCGCCCCCCTGGTGGTCTCCAAGCTCAACAGGCGGACCTTGTTGATCATGGGGGCGGTGACGGTGGTCACCATCGTCCTGGCGCTGCAGTTCGGCTGGTACGACCTCGTCAGCCACCGCCTGACCGAGTACCAGCGGGCGGACTCGAGTTCCAACCACCGGTTCGTGGCGCCCGTGCTGGAACTCCTGCGCGTCATGCACAACCGCAACATCCTGGTCACGGGCGAGGGCGCGGGCAGCATCCAGGAAACGCTCGACTTCACCTGGTGGCCTGTCGCCAAGCTGATGGTCGAATACGGCCTGCTGACCACCGTGTCGTTCTTCGTCTACCTGAGCGTGTCGATCTTCCGGCGCGCGCCCAACGTCAGGTTGGGCGTGGCCGTGCTCGTGTTCTTCAACTTCCTGGGCGGTGGGTTGGCCACGCCCGTCTACGCCCTGACGCCGCTGCTGTTCTGCGGCCTGATGCACGTGGCGCCCACCCGGCGGCCCGCCTGGTCGAGAGCCATGGCGGCGGCGGCCCGGCGGGGAGGCATGGTGGTCCGGCGCGGCGGCGCGGCGGTCCGCGCCGGGGCGGGCCGCGCGGCCGCGGCCTTCGGATCCTCGACGCCGGCTTCGTCCGCCGGGCGCGAGCCGGTCGGGGCCGGGCGCGCCGGGCCGACCGGATGGTCGTCCGCCACCGCCGCCCGGACGGCGCCCACGGCGTCCGATCTGCGCGCCGCCTCGCCCCCCGCCTCGCGCGCGCAGGGTGTCCGCCCGGGCGCGCGGGCCGTGGCCGGTCCGGCTCCGCTCGCGTCCGCGGCTCCGCCCCGCAAGGCCGGGCTCTTCCGGCAACTGCGTTTCTGCGCCTGGGTGTTCGCCCTGTTCATGATGGCCAACCCCTTCTTCATCCAGTTCGCGGGCATCAACCCGACGTCGCTGGGGGCCCAGTCGTTCAGGCCCTACCAGCTCTACGTCCAGGTGCTGGTCACCCTGGCGGCGGCCTCCACCCTGGTCGGCAAGGGCCGCCTGCTCTTCCGCATCGCGATGAACGCCTGGCCGCTGACCGTGCTGATCGCCTTCTTATTCCTGTCCAGCGCCTGGTCGGCGACGCCCTATATCGGCGCGCGGACCTCTCTGAGCAGCCTGCTCGTGCTGGTGGTCGCCGCGGGCATGGTCTTGGACCTGGGCCGCGAACGCGCCCTGAAGGCGGCCCTGGCCGCCATGGGGATGGCCGTGCTGCTGAGCGTGGTCTGGGTGTTCGCCTTCCCCGTCTACGGCAAGCACCAGGCGGTGGACCTGTTCCAGTCCGGCCACGTCGGGAAATGGCGGGGCATCTACAACCACAAGAACCTGCTCGGACAGGTTTCCGGCACGGTGCTGGCCATGTTCGTGTGCTTCGGCCGCCGCCTGCTCGGCCGTTGGCCGGCGCTCCTCTTCGGCGGGTGCGCCGCCCTGTGTCTGGTCATGTCACAGTCGGCCTCGGGTCTGGTGGTCGCGTGCGTCGGCGTCGGGGTCTACGCCGTCTCCTACGTCCTCAAGGGCCAGTTGCGCGTCTTCGTCGGGATGGTGGGCGCGGTCGCGGCCGTGGCGGTGCTGACCTTCGGCGAGGACATGGCGGTCGGCCTGAGCCACATGCTCGGGCGCAGCGCCACCTTCTCCGGCCGGACCTTCCTCTGGAGCGAGGGGCTGAAGCTCATCTCGGAGCGCCCCATCGGCGGCTACGGAGCCTCCGCCTTCTCCGACGACCAGATCAAGGCGGCGTTCCAGGCCGTGTTCGGGTCCGGCCTGGAGGACCCGCACAACGCCTACATCTTCTTCACCATCGCGGTGGGCGGGGTGGGGCTGGCGCTGTTGCTGCTCACCTTCGCGCGCAGCCTGTGGCGCGGCGTCGATCCCCGCGGGGCCATCCGCGAGGAGTACGGGCGGCGCTTCGCGGTGGTGCTGATCGCGTGCTGGGCGGTCGCCGGTCTCGTGGAGTCGCAACCCCTGACGCCGGGGGGCGCCCTGGCCGCCTACGGCTACTTCGTCGTCATCTGGCTCGCCGGCCTGGACCTGCCGGGCGTCCGCACCGCCGCGGCCCGCCGTGCGGGCGCCTCGCGAACGTCGGGTGGCGCCGCCCGCACGGCCGCCGGATCGCTCCCCCGCGGCGTCCCGCGTTCCTGAGCGACGCCCGCCCGCCGGATCAGCCATCGCCGCGGGTGAACTTGGGCGACAAAACGACAGTAATAAGTCGCAAACAAGTAGATTTCGTTGTGCGTCAAGCTGCCCCATTACGGGATTGCTTCTTAGCGGCCAATGTCGCCGTGTCGCCGCCGCTCGTCATCTCGCGTGGCTGTCTCCATTTCGAACGAAGACGCCCAGCAATTCTTAATGCATGTTAAGAGCTCAGCGATCTTGTTCGTTAAGATGAAGAACGGGATCGTGCATGTCGACGTCTTACTATGACTTCAGTGGTCACCTGGTCGCGCGAAGCCATTCGACCACCGCTTCGTTGACGGCGACGGCTTCCGGCCAGACCCTGACGGGGACCGGGGCCAACGAACGACTGAGCGACGTGTCGGGCGGGGACGTCCTCGTCGGCGGAGGCGGCGACGACTCCTTCGTCGTCCACGACGCCTCCACCAAGTTGTTCGAAGCGCCGTCCGGGGGCGTCGATTCGGTGCTGGCCTACAAGGACGTGGCGCTGCCCGCCAATGTCGAGATCCTGGGGGTGGGCGGCAGCCTCACCGTGGGGACCGGCAACTCGGCCGGCAACCTCCTGATCGCCTGGGCGACCCGCGACCGCCTGGAGGGCGGGGGGGGCGACGACGTGCTGGTCGCCGCCTCCACGGGGCAGACCACCTTCGACTTCACGCCGAACGGCGGCCACGACGTGGTCTACGGCTTCCACGCGACCGGGGCGTCGCACGACTGGCTGAGCGTCCAGGGGTACGGCTTCAAGAGCTTCGCCGACCTGCAGCCCCACATCGTGCAGCAGGGGAGCGACACGCTCGTCAATCTGTCGCCCACCGACGCCGTGCTGCTGCGCGGCGTGCAGGCCGGCGCGCTGACGGCCGACGACTTCCTGCTGCCCTTCAACGCGTCGGGGCTGAAGCAGACCTTCGCCGCCGATTTCAACGGCCCGCTCTCCGTCTACGACCCCAAGACGGGCCAGGGCGTGTTCACGACCAGCTTCAACGGCCAGCAGATCGAGTCCGGCCCCAACGCCTGGCGGTCGCGCACGCTGCCGGACAACGGCGAAAAGGAGATCTACGTCGATCCGGGCTATGCCGGCACGGGGACGAAGGCGCTGGGCGTCAACCCGTTCACCATCTCCGACGGCGTGCTGGACATCACCGCGCGGCGCACGGCGCCTTCGCAGTCGGCGGCGCTCAACGGCTTCGACTACACGTCAGGACTGCTGACCACGCGCGAGAGCTTCAGCCAACTCTACGGTTACTTCGAGATCCGCGCTCAACTCCCCGTGGCCCAGGGCGCTTGGCCGGCCTTCTGGCTCGCCCCTGTGAACGCGACCGGGGCGGAGTTCGACCCCCTCGAACAGGAGGGCGGGTCCGACGTGTTCGCCACCACCCACACCTCGGTCGGCGGCGCGAAGACGATCTCCGGGCAATCGGTCACCCACCTCGCCGATCCCACGGCCTGGCACACCTACGGCCTGCTGTGGACCGCCAAGGAGGTGGACTACTACGTGGACGGCGCGGAGGTCGGCTCCGCCCCCACGCCCACCGACGGGCACTCGCCCATGTACCTCATCGCCAACCTCGCCGTGGGCGGAAATTGGGTGGGCGCGGCGAACTTCAACTCGGCCGACTACAAGATCGACTACATCCACGCCTACTCCATCCCCGACTCGCTGGTGGGCGATCCCGCGCCGATCAGCGAGACGATCCACGTGGCCACCAGCACGGGTGACCACGACCTGCACGGCGCCGACACCGTGCGGTCGGACTTCACCTACTCGCTGCAGGGCCTGCAGGCGCACAACCTCCAGCTCACCGGCGCGGGCGACCTGGTCGCCACCGCGAACGACCTCGGCGACGTGCTGACGGGCAATGCGGGCCACGACACGCTGATCGGGGGCCTGGGGGCGGACACGCTCCAGGGGGGCGCGGGCGTCGCCACCCTGCGAGGCGGGGCGGGCGACGACGTCTACCTGGTCAACAACAGCCACGACGTGGTGACCGAAGCCCCCGGCGGCGGGAACGACGTCGTCTACGCCAGCGTGGACTTCACCCAGCCCGACAATGTGGAGCACCTGGTCGGGACCAACACGGGAGCGGCGGTGCTGCGCACCGGCGACGCCGGCGGCTGGATCAGCGGCGGGCTCGGGCCGAGCACCCTGGTGGGCGGGGCGGGCGACGACTTCCTGCACGCGGGCGCGGGCGACACCTCCATCTCCGGCGGGGCGGGCGACGACACGCTGCAGGACGGCTCGGGCCACGACGTGCTGGCGGGCGGCGCGGGCGACGACCGTTACGTCGTCGACTACGCCGGCTCCGTCGTGACCGAAGCCTACGGCCAGGGCTCCGACACGATCGTCTCCAGCGTGAGCTACCACCTGCCGGTCAATGTCGAGGTGCTGCAACTGCACGGCTCGGGCGGCGACATCTCCGCCTGGTCGAACGACTCGGGCGGCATGCTGCTGGCGGGCGCGGGCTCCAACCACCTGTACGGCGGCTCGGGGGCCGACACCCTGGTCGACTCCGCGGGGGCCGACACCCTGGCGGGCGGCGGCGGCGCGGACGACTACGAGATCTCCAACCCGAACACCCGGGTGATCGAGGCCGTCGGCGGGGGCGACGACACGGTGCACGCCTCCGTCACCTACCACCTGCCCGACAATGTCGAGTCGCTGGTGCTGACCGGCTGGTCGAACATCGACGGCTACGCCAACGACGGCGGGGACAGCCTGACCGGATCGGGGGGCGCGTCCGTCCACCTCTACGGCGGTGCGGGGGACGACACCCTGGTCACCGGCGCGGGCTCCGACACCCTGGTGGGCGGCGCGGGCGACGACACCTACGTCGTCAACCCGCGGTCGGTGGTGGTCGAGCAGGCGGGCGGCGGCTTCGACACGGTGATGTCGGAGTTCAACGTCACCGCGCCCGCCAATGTCGAGCACATCGTCCTGACCGGACATTCGGACTTGGTGGCCACCGCGGGCGCGACCGCCGTGCAGATCAGCGGCAACCTCGGGAACGACACCCTGATCGGCGGCGCCGGCGACGACTTCCTCCACGGCGGCCCCGGAGACGACCGTTTGATCGGCGGCGCCGGCGACGACACCATGATGGGCGGCGGTGGAAACGACCTGTACATGTTCTCGCCGGGCGGCGGTCACGACGACATCATAGATTTCGGCGCGGGCAAGGGTCACGACGTGCTGGACTTCTACGGCTACCAGAAGGCCGGCGCTTTCCACCCGGTGATGACCCAGGGTGCGCACGGCGTGCTCATCACGCTGAACGCGAACGACTCGGTCTACCTCGCGGGCGTCCAGGTCTCGGACCTGCACGCGACCGCCAACGGTTGGGCGTTCTAGGCTCAGGACCTGTCAAGGGGCTTGCGGCGCAGCGGGAGGGTTGATTCGGTGGTGGCGGCGGAGCCCGCCATGGCCGACCTGTTCTGGCTGACGCCCAAGCAGATGAAGCGCATCGAGCGCTATTTTCCGCTCCCGCACGGCGTGCCTCGTGTTTGGCCTGCTCCCCTGGAGGTGATCCACCCACATTGAGGGCTGAGGCCCGTGAGGAGGAACGAATGGCTAAGCACCACAAGCTGGAGGAGATTGTCGCCAAGCTGCGGCAGTTTAAGGTTCTGACGGCGCAAGGGAAGTCGATTGCGGAGGCGGCCCTCTCGCGCAGGGAGCCCGAGAGCCAGCATCCGCCGTCTTCTCCAATGTCCGGAAAGCGCACCGATTTGAACGTCTGCTCCTGGCGGATTCCGTTGAAAAGGCCGTTGAAGCGGCGGTCCTGGGCTGATTCTGTGATGAGCAGGAGAGTCGGCCATGATGGGTGATCGTCGGGTGGACCAGGGCGCGCTCTTCTACGAGTTCTGCCTGGAGCGGCACGTGCCGCAGGATCACCTGCTCCGTGCGATCGACCGCTTCGTCGATCTCGAGGGCGTCCGGACGTACCTCGCTGGCTTTTACCGCCCGATCGGGCGTCCCTCCATCGACCCCGAGCTGCTGATCCGCATGCTGCTGGTGGGCTACTGCCTGGGCATCCGCTCCGAGCGCCGGCTGTGCGAGGAGGTGCACCTCAATTTGGCCTACCGATGGTTCTGCAGGCTCGGCCTGGACGGCGACGTGCCGAATCACTCGACCTTTTACAAGAACCGCCATGGCCGCTTCCGCGACAGCGACCTCCTGCGCACGCTCTTCGAG
>CAXSDV010000050.1:10067-20159 GCA_964235945.1 uncultured Caulobacteraceae bacterium | reverse complement strand
CCCCGTCGCACGGGGAGGGCTCTTGGTACCGGCCCGAGGTGCGCGGCGGGGTGCGGTCGAGCGGGGTTTGAGGGCGGGGGACGTAAGCCCGCCCATCGGGAGGCCGTCGGTGGCCTTCCGCCCGTCCGGGGGTCCGCCGTGGTCGGGGTCGTCGCCTCTTGCAGGGGCGCCCCGCCAGTGGGGTGAAGGGCTGAAACGACGCCCGCGCGCCCCGGCCTTCGGGAAAACGACCGTGCGGAGCGCATCGGGCTACGTCGAAACGGTACACTCAACATCTGCACACCGGGCGCGGCCCGGCGCTCCGCCGCACTCCCCACACCTCCCGCGCCGGTCGGCGGCGGGGGCGGCGCTCGCGTGCGCGTGGTAGAGGCCGCGCCATGATCCCCGACCACCTGCCGCCCGAGGACTGGATGGCGCTGCCCGCCGTGCGCGCGGTGATCGGCGCGCTGGAGGCCGAGGGCGGGGCGGGGGCGGCGCGCTTCGTCGGCGGCTGCGTGCGCGACGCGCTGCTGGGCCGCATCGCGCCGGGGGGCGTGGGGCTGGACGTGGACGTCGCCACCCCGCTCGAGCCGCCGCGGGTGGTGCGGGCGCTGGAGCGCGCCGGCGTGCGCGCCGTGCCCACCGGTATCGCCCACGGCACGGTGACGGCGGTGTGGGGCGGGCGCCCGGTGGAGGTCACCACCCTGCGCCGCGACGTGGAGACCGACGGCCGCCGCGCGGTGGTCGCCTTTTCGACGGACTGGGGGGAGGACGCGGCGCGGCGCGACTTCCGCCTCAACGCGCTCTACGCCGAGCCCGACGGCCGTCTGCACGACCCCACGGGCGCGGGCGTGGCCGACGCGCTGGCGGGGCGGATCGTGTTCGTGGGCGAGGCGGACCTGCGCCTGCGCGAGGACCGGCTGCGCCTGCTGCGCTTCTTCCGCTTCAACGCCTGGTACGGGCGCGGCGCCCCGGACGCGGAGGGGCTGGCCGCCTGCGCGCGGGAGGCGGCGGGGGTGGAGGCGCTCTCCGGCGAGCGGGTGGCCAAGGAGCTGCTGCGCCTCCTGGCCGCCCCCGACCCGCGCGCCGCGGTGGCGGACATGGCGCGGGTGGGCGTGCTGGCGCGCCTCGCCCCCGGCCTGCCGGGCGACGCCGCGGGCCTCGCGCGCTTCGCGGCGCTGGTGGCGGTGGAGGCGGCCCTGGGCGAAGCGGCGGACGCCGAGCTGCGGCTGGCGGCCCTCCTGCCCGACGACGCGGCGACGGCGCGGGCGGCGGCGGCGCGGCTGCGCCTGCCCAACGCGTTGCGCGACCGGCTGGCGGCCTGCGCCTCGGCGGGGGCGGCGCTCGACCCGTCCGCCGGCGAGGGCGACCGCCGCCGCGCGGTGCGGGCGCTGGGGGCGCTGCGCGTCGCCGACCGGGCGCGCCTCGCCTGGGCCGCCGACCCCGAGGGCGCGGCGGGCTGGCGCGCCTGGCTGGAGACGGCGCGGGGCTGGGCGCCCCCCGCTTTCCCGCTGGACGGCGCGGCGGTGAAGGCGGCGGGCGTGCCCGAGGGGCCGCGGGTCGGGGCCGTGCTGCGCGAACTGGAGGCGTGGTGGACCGCGCGCGACTTCACCCCCGGCCGCGACGACCTGCTGGCCGAATTGGCGCGGCGGCTGGAGGGGTGAGGCGGCTCAGACGCGGCCGCGGGCGCCGCCGGCCAGGAGGTCGCGGATCTCGGCCAGCAGCGTCTCCTCGCGGGTCGGCGCGGGCGGGGCGGTGGGGGCGGCGGCCTCGCGCCGGCGCAGGATGTTCACGCCCTTGACCAGCAGGAACACCACGAAGGCGATGATCAGGAACTGGATCAGCGTGTTGAGGAACGCCCCGTAGCTGATCGCCACCTCCGCGTGCTTGGCGACCGGGTCCGCCGGCTGCAGCACGAGCTTGAGCGAGGAGAAGTCCACCCGGCCGGTGAGCAGGCCGATGGGCGGCATGATCACCTGGTCCACCAGGCTGGTGACGATCTTGCCGAACGCCCCGCCGATGATCACGCCGACCGCGAGGTCGACCACGTTGCCGCGGGACACGAACTCTCGGAACTCGCTGGCGAGCGACGGCATGGCGATTTCTGTCCCCTGTGGATGCGCCCCAGCTTAGTCTGACGATCGGCCCGGCTGGAAGCGCCCTTCAGACGTCGCCGGACACGTTGAGGCGCGCGCGCAGCTCCTTGCCGCTGCGGAAGAAGGGGGCGGCCTTGGCGGGCACCTGCACCGTCGCCCCGGTGCGGGGGTTGCGGCCGGCGCGGGCCGGGCGGTGGCGCACGGAGAAGGCGCCGAAGCCGCGCAGCTCCACCCGGCCGCCGTCGGCCAGGGCGTCCGTCACCGCGTCCAGCACCGCGGCCACCGCCCGCTCCACGGCGGCGCGCTGAAGGTCCGGGTGCGCCTTGGCCAGGCGCGCGACCAGTTCGGACTTGATCATGCCGGCTCGCCGCGACGGCGGGATTTCCCGCCAAGCTTGACCATGACGGAGGGCGCGAGAGGGATCAAGCGCCGCAACCGCCGGTGTTCAAGCTATCAAATGAAAAGGCCCCGCGCGAGGGTGCTCGCGCGGGGCCCGTCTCTCATCGCCGGCCCGCGAGGGCCGGACGGATCACTCGCGTCCGGCGCGCTCGCGCAGCGCCGCACCCAGGATGTCGCCCAGCGACGCTCCGGAATCGGAGGAGCCGAACTTCTCGGTGGCCTCCTTGTCCTCGGCCATCTGCAGCGCCTTCACCGACAACGAGACGCGGCGCGCGGCCTTGTCCAGGTTGGTGATCTGCGCGTCCAGGCGGTCGCCCACGCCGAAGCGCTCGGGGTTCTGCTCCTGGCGGTCACGCGACAGGTCCGACTTGCGGATGAACGCCGTCATCGGCGCGTCCTCCTCGCCGAACTTGACCTCGAGCCCGCCCGAGGTGACCTCGGTGACGCTGACGGTGACGGTCTGGCCGCGACGATACGTATCGTCCGCCATGGGATCGCCGCCCACCTGCTTGATGCCCAGGCTGATGCGCTCCTTCTCGACGTCGACGTCCAGGACCTTGGCCTTGACCATCTCGCCGCGGTGGTAGCGCTGGATCGCCTCTTCGCCCGAGACCGCCCAGTCGATATCCGACAGGTGGACCATGCCGTCGATGTCGCCGTCCAGGCCGATGAACAGGCCGAACTCGGTGGCGTTCTTGACCTCGCCCTCGACGGTGGAGCCGATCGGGTGCTTCTCGACGAAGTCGTCCCACGGATTGCCCTGGGCCTGCTTGAGGCCGAGCGAGACGCGGCGCTTGGCGGCGTCCACGTCCAGCACGATCACGTCGACCTCCTGGGAGGTGGAGACGATCTTGCCGGGATGGACGTTCTTCTTGGTCCAGCTCATCTCGGAGACGTGCACCAGGCCCTCGACCCCGGCCTCCAGCTCCACGAAGGCGCCGTAGTCGGTGATGTTGGTGATGCGGCCCGTGAACTTCGCGCCGACCGGGAACTTGGCCTCCACGTCGTCCCACGGATCGGCCTGGAGCTGCTTCATGCCCAGGCTGATCCGCTGGGTGTCCGGGTTGATCTTGACGATCTGCACCTTCACCGTGTCGCCCACCGCCAGCACCTGGCTCGGATGGTTGACGCGCTTCCAGCTCATGTCGGTGACGTGCAGCAGGCCGTCGATGCCGCCCAGGTCCACGAACGCGCCGTAATCGGTGATGTTCTTGACCACGCCCTCGCGGACCTCGCCCTCGTGCAACTGGCTGACGAGTTCGGTGCGCTGCTCGGCGCGGGCCTCCTCCAGGATGGCGCGGCGCGAGACGACGATGTTGCCGCGCGGACGGTCCATCTTGAGGATGGCGAAGGGCTGCTCCTTGCCCATCAGCGGGCCGACGTCGCGCACGGGGCGGATGTCGACCTGGCTGCCGGGCAAAAAGGCGCTGGCGCCGCCCAGGTCGACGGTGAAGCCGCCCTTGACGCGGCCGACGATGGTGCCGTTGACCGGCTGGGCCTCGGCGAACACCACCTCCAGGCGGGTCCAGGCCTCCTCGCGCTTGGCCTTCTCGCGGCTGATCACCGCCTCGCCCATGGCGTTCTCGACGCGCTCGAGGAACACCTCGACGGTGTCGCCCTTCTTGGGGGCGGGCTTGTCGCCGTCCATGAACTCGCGCACGGGGACGCGGCCCTCGGTCTTGAGGCCGACGTCGACGATGACGAAGTCCTTCTCCACGCCCGTGACCAGGCCGTGGACCACCGACCCTTCCATCAGGTCGCGCCCGCCCAGGGCTTCCTCCAGCAGCGACGCGAAGTCGTCGCGCGAGGGGGTCATGCTCATGTCGTCAGCCAAACGTGTAACTCCGGAGGATGCGGCCCGGGCGCCCGCTCGGGGTCGCCGCGGCCGCGGGGGTTGAGGTGGAGCCGAAGCGCGGAACGGGCCGCGCGGACGCGGCCGGTCGCATGCTCAGGATATGGGGAGGTCCCGCGGGTCTCGTTCCGAGCGGCGCGGGTGGATTGGCCGCCGGGTCAGGAGCGATGCTCCTCCCAGCGGCGACGCGCCGTCTCGACGATGCGTCGGGCCGCATCGGCGGACCCGGATATAGAAAGTTCCGTCGTGTCGAGCAAGACGGCGTCGGCGGCGCGCACCATGGGGGCGGCGGCGCGGCCCGCGTCGCGGGCGTCGCGGCGCGCCAGGGCGTCCACCATGGTGGCGAGCGGGCGGGTGTCGCCGCAGGCCTGCACCTGCAGCCAGCGCCGGCGGGCGCGCACCTTCAGGCTCGCGTCCACGAACAGCTTGGCGGCGGCCTCGGGTGCGATCACCGTGCCGATGTCGCGCCCGTCCAGCACCGCGCCGCCGGGCCGGAGCGCGAAGGCGCGCTGCAGGTCGTAGAGGGCGGCGCGCACGCCCGGGTGGGAGGCGGCCTGGCTGGCGGCCTCGCCCGCGGGGCCGGTCTGAAGCGCGGGGTCGTCCAAGGCCGAGGTGTCGAGCGCGCGGGCGGCCGCTTCGGCGACGGCGGCGTCGGAAGGGTCGCCCCCGGCGGCCAGCACCGCGACGCCCACGCCGCGGTAGAGCAGGCCCGTGTCCAGGTGCGGCAGGCCGTGGTCGGCGGCGAGCAGGGCGGCGAGCGTGCCCTTGCCGGACGCGGCGGCCCCGTCCACGGCGATCACGAAGTCCATGGCGAGGCTCCTAGAAGGGGCGGGGGCGGCGGGCAAGCGCGCGGGTCAGATGCCGGGGTCGGCCTCCCCCGGCGGGCGCTCGGTCGCGCGCCTCTGCAGGTCCATGACCCGGCGCACCCCCGCCCGGGCGTCGGCGAACTCGTCCACCGCGCCGCGGCGCACGCCGTCGACGATGTGGCGGAACACGCCCTCCAGTTCGGCGCGCGCCGCCGGGGCGAGGAAGTTCAGGTCGAGGTCCATGGGCGGCGCTCCTGCCCATTAGAACGGCGCAGGCCGCGAAAGGATCAGGCGGAGAGCACCGCCTCCGCCGCGTCCAGCGCGTCCTGCACGCGCGAGTCGACCTGCTGCTCGGCCAGGGCGTCGCCCAGGGCCAGCAGGCCCAGGCGCACGTGGCGCGGCGTGGCGGAGGCGCCCATAAGCCCCACGCGCCAGACGCGGCCCTTGAGCGCGCCCAGCCCCGCGCCGATCTCAACCCCGTGGCGCTCCAGCATGCGCGCGCGCACCCGCGCCTCGTCCACCCCGTCGGGCACCAGCAGGGTGTTGAGCATGGGCAGGCGGTGGTCGGCGGGCACCAGCGGCGGGGCGCCCAGCGCCTCGGCCCCGGCGATGAAGGCGCGGTGAACGCGGAGGTGGCGCGCGTGGGCCGCCTCCAGCCCCTCCTCGAACAGCACCACCAGCGCCTCGTGCAGGCCGTAGACCGCGTTGACCGGGGCGGTGTGGTGGTAGGCGCGCGCGCCGCCCTCGCCCGCGGCCCAGTAGCCCATCAACAGGCCCAGGTCGTACAGCCAGGTCCGCGGCGGCGTCTTCCTCGCGCGCACCGCCTCTTGCGCCCGCGGGCCGAAGGCGAAGGGGCTGAGGCCGGGCGCGGCGGACAGGCATTTCTGCGTGCCCGAGTACAGGACGTCCGCGTCCCACTCGGCGGCCTTGACCGGCAGGCCGGCCAGCGAGGTCACGCAGTCCACCACCGAGAGGGCGCCGTGCTCGCGCGCCAGGGCGCACAACGCCTGCGCGTCGCTGAGCGCGCCGGTGGAGGTCTCAGCGTGGACGAAGGCCAGGAGCTTGGCCCCGCGCGCCCACAGCGCCGCCTCCACCCGGGCGGGGTCCACCGCCTCGCCCCAGGCGTGCTCGACGCGCACGACCTCCGCCCCGGCGCGGGCGGCCATCTGCGCCATGCGCTCGCCGAACACGCCGTTGATCGCCACCACCGCCACGTCGCCGGGCTCGAGAAGGTTGAGCAGCGCCGCCTCCATGCCGGCGGTGCCGGGGCCGGGCAGGGGCAGGCAGGCGTGGTCCGGCGCGCGGAACAGGCGCTGCAGGCCCGCCCGTGTTTCGTCCATCAGCCGGAGGAAGGCGGGATCGAGATGGCCGAGCGTCGGCCGCGCCGAGGCGGCCAGCACCCGGGGGCTGACCTCCGAGGGGCCGGGCCCCAGCAGCACCCGGGAGGGCGGATGGAAGCTTTGCACGCGCCCTCCTTGCGGAAGCGCCACCGCTTCACGCCTTGGTGATTAGGCGAAGCGTGCGCCCGGGTGCAATCTCGCCGTGTTGGATGGAGGTCCAAAGCCCTCGCGTCCGTCGCTCCTTCCGCCCCCGTCTCCTGGGCGGGGGGAGCGGCGGACGCGGTTCTTTTTCGGGCCGGCCCGCCGCGCTCCGCGCTTCCGTCCCGCCCCCGACCGCCGATCTCGACGCCGCTCACCGCAGGGGCGGCTCCTCGAACGCGCGCAGCTTGCGCGAGTGGAGCCGGCCGCCCTCCTCCCGCAGCAGGTCCACGGCCCGCAGGCCGATCTCCAGGTGCTGGCTGATCGCCCCCTCGTAGAAGCGGTTCGCCTGGCCCGGCAGCTTGATCTCGCCGTGCAGCGGCTTGTCGCTGACGCACAGCAGGGTGCCGTAGGGCACGCGCAGCCGGTAACCCTGGGCGGCGACGGTGGCGCTTTCCATGTCGATCGCCACCGCCCGCGACTGGTTGAAGCGCAGGGCGGAGGAGGTGTAGCGCAGCTCCCAGTTGCGGTCGTCGGTGGTGACCACCGTGCCCGTGCGCAGCCGACGCTTGAGCGCGTCTCCGCTCTCGCCCGTCACCGCCTCCGCCGCCCGCTGCAGCGCCTGCTGCACCTCGGCCAGGGCGGGGATGGGGATTTCCGGCGGCAGCACGTCGTCCAGCACGTGGTCGTCGCGCAGGTAGGCGTGGGCCAGCACGTAGTCGCCGATGGTCTGGCTGGCGCGCAGTCCGCCGCAGTGGCCGATCATCAGCCAGGCGTGGGGGCGCAGCACCGCCAGGTGGTCGCAGATGGTCTTGGCGTTGGAGGGGCCCACGCCGATGTTGACCAGGCTGACGCCCCGCCCGTCGCGCGCCACCAGGTGGTAGGCGGGCATCTGGTGCTTGCGCCAGGGCCCCTCGGCCACCGTCCGCTCGGGGTCGGGGGTGTCGGCGGTGACGCGCACGCCTCCCGCCGCCGACAGGGCGACGTAGGGCGAGCCCGGCCGGCGCAGTTCGGCCGCCGCCCAGCGCACGAACTCGTCCACGTAGCGGGTGTAGTTGGTGAACAGCACGTAGGGCTGCACGTCCGCCGCCTCCGCCCCGGTGTAGTGCTTGAGGCGCGCCAGGCTGAAGTCGGTGCGCGGGGCGTCGAACAGGGCCAGCGGCCGGGGCGCGCCGGGCGGGGCCGACCAAGCGCCGTCGGCCACCTCGTCGCCGATGGCCGCCAAGCTCGTGGCGGGGAACCAGCGCGCGAGGTCGGCGGAGCGCGCGCCGTCGAGCTGCAGGTCGTCCGCCCCGTCCAGCACGTAGGGGTAGGGGATCTCCTGGGCGGAGCGGCCCACCGAGACGGTCGCGCCGTAATCGCGGATCAGCAGGCCGAGCTGCTCGACCAGGTAGGGGCGGAACAGCTCGGGCCGGGTGATGCTCACCGCGTA
The DNA here is from genome assembly GCA_964235945.1 of uncultured Caulobacteraceae bacterium. Lineage (GTDB taxonomy): Bacteria > Pseudomonadota > Alphaproteobacteria > Caulobacterales > Caulobacteraceae > JASLDZ01. Next base: position 12,117 of record CAXSDV010000050.1, on the reverse strand, counting down.
GCCTCCCGGCTCCGGCAGGCGGGCGAAGGCGCGCGCCACCCGTGGGACCGGGCCCTCGGGCGCGTAGTCCAGCCGCAGCTCGGGATAAGCGAACAGGCCGGCGGCGCGGGCGGCCGGGTCGGGCCGCTCGCCGTGGCGCAGGTAGGCGGCGAGCGCCCCGCGCAGGGCGGAAACGGCGACGACGTGGGCGCCCGCCAGGGCGTCCACCGCGGCGGAGGGGTCGGTGAAGACGGTCATGGCCCATCCTAGCCGCGCCGCGCGACGCCTTCGAGGCGCGCGGGCGGGGTGGACGGCGGGCTCAGCCCTTGCGCAGCTCGTCGGGCTTGTGGATCGCCTCCTTGCCCGACTTGTCGCTCTTCACCTTGTACTCGGGGTCGTCCTTGCTGGCCTTGGCGGTGTGTCCCTTCACGGATTCGGTGGAGGTCACCTTCTTCTCGACCACGCCCTCCGTTTGGCCCTGGGGCGTGCCCCACTTCACGTGGTCGCCGGCCTTGAAGGTCTTCTCGGTCATGGGCTTGGGCTCTTCACATGAGGGGACTCGGCGAACCGCTCCGGCCCCGGCGGGTTCCGTCCCCCGCCGCGGTGCGTTAGGCCTGCGCCAACCCGCCTTTCCTCGTGGAGCCCCGCCCATGGACGCCCAGCAACTGCTCGCCTTCACCGGCCGGCTGTGGGACGAGGAGATCGTCCCCGCCCTCAGCGACTACATCCGCCTGCCCGCCAAGAGCCCGGCCTTCGACCCGGACTGGGAGGCGAACGGCCATATCCAGGCGGCGATCGATCTCTACGCCGGCTGGGCGCGCGCCAAGCTCGCGGCGGTGCCGGGCGCGAGCGTCGAGGTGGTGCGCCTGGGCGCGCGCACCCCGGTGATCTTCATCGACGTGCCCGCCACGGCGGGCGGCGGCGACGAGACCGTGCTGTTCTACGGCCATGTCGACAAGCAACCCGAGGCCGAAGGCTGGTCGGACGGCATGGGCCCCTGGACGCCGGTGGTGAAGGACGGCAGGCTTTACGGCCGCGGCTCGGCGGACGACGGTTACGCCATGTTCGGCGCCCTGGGGGCGATCCTCGCTTTGCAGGACCAGGGCCTGCCTCGCGCGCGCTGCGTGGTGCTGATCGAGGCCTGCGAGGAGAGCGGCAGCTACGACCTGCCCGCCTACATCGAGCACTTCCGCGAGCGGCTGGGCGCGCCCGCCCTGGTGGTGTGCCTCGACTCGGGCTGCGGCAACTACGACCAGCTTTGGCTCACCACCTCCCTGCGCGGCATGGTGGGCGGCGACCTGCGCGTGGACGTGTTGCGCGAGGGCGTGCACTCGGGCGACGCCTCGGGGGTGGTCCCCTCCTCGTTCCGCATCCTGCGGACCCTGCTGTCGCGGCTGGAGAACGAGGCCACCGGCGAGATCCGGCCCCGCGCCTTCCACGTGGAGGTGCCGCCCGAGCGCGCGCGCCAAGCCCACGTCGCCGCCGAGGCGCTGGGCTCGGCGGTATGGGACAAGTTTCCCTTCGTGGAGGGGGTCCGCCCCGTGTCCGAAGACGGGGCCGAGCTCCTGTTGAACAAGACCTGGCGGCCGGCCCTGTCGATCACCGGACTGGAGGGCGCGCCGCCCCCCGCCAAGGCGGGCAACGTGCTGCGCACGCACACCACCGCCAAGCTCTCCCTGCGCCTGCCCCCGACCGCCGATGCGCAGGCCGCCAAGCCGGCGCTCAAGGCGTTGTTGGAGGCGGACCCTCCCTACGGCGCGCGCATCACCTGCACCGTCGACAAGGCGGGGGCCGGCTGGAACGCGCCGGAGTTGCAGCCCTGGCTGGCCGCCTCCATCGAGCGCGGCTCGCAACTGGCCTTCGGCCGGGGCGCTGCGCAGGTGGGGGAGGGCGGCTCCATCCCGCTGATGGGCCTTCTGGCCTCCATGTTCCCCGCCGCGCAGTTCGTGGTGACGGGCGTGCTGGGCCCGCACTCCAACGCCCACGGCCCCGACGAATTCCTCCACCTCGCCATGGTCAAGGGCGTCACCGCCGCCATGGCGCAGGTGCTGGCCGACCACGCCGCCGCGGG
>CAXSDV010000050.1:0-9967 GCA_964235945.1 uncultured Caulobacteraceae bacterium | reverse complement strand
ACTCCGCCGGAAGGAGCAGGCCGCCGCGGTTGGCGGCCATCTTGTCGAAGCTCGCCCACACGCCGTCGGCGCCTTCCCAGCGGCCGGCGGTGGCGGCCTTGGAGTACTCGGTGGAGCGCGCCTCGAAGAAGTTGGCGTGCTCCACGCCAGACAGCAGGCTCTGCAGCCAGTCGAGCGGGTTCTCGCGCACGCCGAACAGCTCGGGCAGGTCGAGCTGGCGCAGGCGCCAGTCGGCGATGAAGCGGATGTACTGCTTGATGTCGGTCGGGTTCATGCCCTGAACCTCGCCGGCCTCGAAGGCGAGGTCGATGAACTTGTCCTCGAGCTTGACCACCGTACGGCAGTTCTCGACGATGTCGTCCGCCACGCTCTTGGTGACCGCGCCCGTCTCGTGGTTGAAGGCGTGGTAGAGCTTGATCATGCCCTCGCAGTGCAGGCTCTCGTCACGCACGCTCCAGCTCACGATCTGCCCCATGCCCTTCATCTTGTTGAAGCGCGGGAAGTTGAGCAACATGGCGAAGCTGGCGAACAACTGCAGCCCCTCGGTGAAGGCGCCGAACATGGCCAGGGTGCGCGCGATGTCGGCATGGGTCTCGACGCCGAAGGTCTGCATGTAGTCATGCTTATCCTTCATCGCCTCATAGTCGAGGAAGGCGGAGAACTCGGTCTCCGGCATGCCTATGGTCTCCAGCAGGAGAGCGTAGGCGGCGATGTGGATGGTCTCGATGTTGGAGAAGGCGCTCATCATCATCTTCACCTCGGTGGGTTTGAAGACGCGCGCGTACCGCTCCATGTAGTTGTCGTTCACTTCCACGTCCGACTGCGTGAAGAAGCGGAAGATCTGGGTGAGGAGGTTGCGCTCACGGTCGTTGAGCTTGGTCGCCCAGTCCTTGCAGTCCTCGCCGAGCGGAACCTCCTCGGGCATCCAGTGGACCTGCTGCTGGCGCTTCCAGAACTCGTGCGCCCAGGGATAGCGGAACGGCTTGTAGGCGTGGGAGGGGGTGAGCAGGCCCGGCAGGGCCCCGGCGGGGATGTCGAACGCCATGGCGGGAACTCCTGGGATCGCGGCCACCCTGGGCCGAGTCAGCCGCTCTGTCTAGATGTGGTATCCAATGATCCACAGCGCCACGGAATGTTGTGGACGAACGCCGCTACGGCCAGCGCACCATCGGCGGCAGGGACGACAGTATGCTCTCCACATTGCCCCCCGTCTTCAGCCCGAACAGCGTACCGCGGTCGTGCAGCAGGTTGAACTCGACGTAGCGGCCGCGCTGGACGAGTTGGGCCTCGCGCTCGGCCTCCGTCCACGGCTCGCCCACGCGGTCGGCGACGATGACGGGGTAGGCGCCCAGGAACGCCTCGCCCACCGCGCGGGTGAAGGCGAAGTCCGCCGGCCAGTCGCCCGTGTCGAGCCGGTCGTAGAAGATGCCGCCCGTGCCGCGGGGCTCGTTCCGGTGGGGCAGGTGGAAGTACTCGTCGGCCCAGCGCTTGAAGCGGGGATAGTCGCCGGGGCCGTGGGCGTCGCAGGCCGCCTGGAGCGCCGCGTGGAAGCGCACGGTGTCGGGGGCGTCCGCCCGGCGGTCGACGGCCAGCATGGGGGTGAGGTCGCCGCCGCCGCCGAACCAGCCGCGGGTGGTGGCGATGTAGCGCGTGTTCATGTGCGCGGTGGGCGCGTGGGGGCTCGTGGGATGGGCGATCACGCTGATCCCGGTGGCGAAGAAGCGCGGGTCCTCCTCCGCGCCTGGGATGGTGCGCGCGAACTCGGGGGCGAACTCGCCGTGGACGGTGGAGACGTGCACCGCCGCCTTCTCGAACACCCGCCCGTGCAGCAGGCCCATGACGCCGCCGCCTCCCTCCGGCCGCGACCACGGCTTGAGCTGCAGGCGCGCGGGCTCGGCCGGCGCGGGGCCGTAGAGCGCGGCGGGGGCGGCCGCCTCCACCGCCTCGAAAGCGGCGGCCAGCCGGTCGCGCAGCTCCTCGAACCAGGCGCGAGCGATGCCCGGCCGGTCGGCCGTGGCGGGGTCTATGGCGAGACCCCGCCCATGTTGAGCAGCGCCGGGTCGCCCCCCTGGGCCGCGATGTTGACGCTCACCGCGCGTTCCACGGCGTAGCGCAGCAGAGCGTAGGGGCCGCCCGCCTTGGGTCCCGTGCCCGACAGCCCCTCGCCGCCGAAGGGCTGCACCCCCACCACCGCGCCCACCACCGTGCGGTTGACGTAGGCGTTGCCCGCGGGGACCAGCGCGCGCACGCGCTCGGCGAAGCCGTCGATGCGCGAGTGGACGCCCAGCGTCAGGCCGTAGCCCTTGGACGCCAGGGCGCGGGCGGTCTCGTCGAGCTTGTCGGGATCGTAGCGGCAGACGTGGAGCACCGGGCCGAACACCTCGCGCTCCAGGAAGCCCGGGTGCGGGATCTCCGCCAGGGTGGGGGCGAAGAAGGCGCCGCGGGCGGCGTCGGCGGGGCGCACGGCGGCGCGGCGGACCACGCGCGCCTCGCGGGTCAGGCGCTCCAGGTGGCGGTCGAGCGCGGCCTGCGCCTGCGCGTCGATCACCGGGCCGATGTCGACGGCGGGGTCGGCGGGGTCGCCCACCACCAGGGCGTCCATGGCTCCTGCCAGGCCTTCGATCACGAGGTCTGCGGTGTCGTGGGGCAGGTAGAGCAGGCGCAGGGCCGAGCACCGCTGGCCCGCCGAGCCGAAGGCGGAGACGGCCACGTCGTCCACCACCTGCTCGCGCAGGGCGGTGGTGTCGACGAACATGCCGTTCAGTCCGCCGGTCTCGGCGATGAACGGCAGGATCGGGCCGTCGCGCTCGGCCAGGGCGCGGTTGATGGCGCGCGCGGTGTCGGTGCCGCCGGTGAAGGCCACCCCGTCGATCCCCGGATGGCGCACGAGGGCGGCCCCCACCGTCTCGCCCGGACCGGGGACGAGGGACACCAGCCGCGGGTCGAGCCCGGCGCGGAAGAACAACCGCACCGCCTCGTGGGCGATCAGCGGCGTCTGCTCGGCGGGCTTGGCCACCACCGCGTTTCCGGCGGCGAGCGCGGCGGCGACCTGGCCGGTGAAGATGGCCAGCGGGAAGTTCCACGGGCTGATGGCTGCGAACACGCCGCGGCCGTGCAGCTCCAGCGTGTTCACCTCGCCCACGGGGCCGGTGAGCGTCTCGGGCGCGCCGAACAGGCGCTCGGCGTCGCGGGCGTAGTAGCGCAGGAAGTCGACCGCCTCGCGCACTTCGCCCACCGCGTCCGTCCAGCTCTTGCCGGCCTCGCGCACGGCCAGCGCCGCCAAGCGGTCGAAGTCGCCTTCCAGCGCGTCGGCCATGGCGCGCAGGGTGCGGGCGCGCGCCGCGCCGCCCTTGGCGTCCCACGCCGGCTGGCCTTCGCGCGCGGCGGCGACCGCGGCGTCCACCGCGGCGGCGACGGCCTCGGGCGGGAGCGCGCGCACCGAGCCTACGCGTCGGCCAAGGTCGGAGGGGCTGAACACGGGCTGGGCGGGACCCTCGGCGGGGAGGGCGCGCCCGCGCACCAGCACGCCGGCCTCGGGGAGGTCGGCGTCCAGCCGGCCGAGCGCCGCCAGCAGGCGGTCGCGCTCGGCGGCGACGCTCAGGTCCGCCCCCTTGGAGTTGAGCCGCCCCGGGCCGTAGAGCCCGCGGGGCGCGGGCAGGCGCGGGTGCCGGTCGGGATGCGCCTCCACCGCGGCGATCGGATCGGCGACCACCGCTTCGGGCGGCACGTCGTCGTCCAGGAGGGCGTGCACGAAACTCGTATTGGCGCCGTTCTCCAAGAGACGTCGGACGAGGTACGGCAGCAGATCCTCGTGGCCGCCCACCGGCGCGTAGGCGCGCAGGGGGAAGGCGCCGTACTTGGCCTGCGCCCCGGCGTAGAGCGCCTCGCCCATGCCGTGCAGGCGCTGGAACTCGACGGCCACCCCCGCCGCGTCCGCCATGCGCTTCACCGCCGCCAGGCTGTGGGCGTTGTGGGTGGCGAATTGGCCGTACAGGTGGGGGGAGGCGGCGACGATGGCCTGCGCGCAGACCAGGTAGTTGACGTCGGTGGCCGCCTTGGTGGTCCACACGGGATAGTCGGGCCGGCCGGCGATCTGCCCCTTCTTGATCTCCGTATCCCAGTAGGCGCCCTTGACCAGGCGGACCATGAGGCGGCGACCGCTGGAGCGGGCGAGCTCGGCCACCCGGCGGATCGTCTCGGGCGCGCGCTTCTGGTAGGCCTGCACCGCCAGGCCCAGGCCGCGCCAGTCGCCCAGCTCCGGCTCGCGCGCCAGCTTGTCGAGCAGCTTGAGCGACAGGACCAGCCGGTCCGCCTCCTCCGCGTCGATGCAGAAGTTGAGGTCGTGGCGGGCGGCGACCAGCGCCAGGCGCTTCAGGCGCGGGTAGAGTTCGCTCCACACCCGCGCCTCCTGCAGGGCGTCGTAGCGCGGCGAGAGCGCCGAGAGCTTGACGGACACGCCGTGGCCGCCTTCGGGCCCGGCGCCGTTCTGGTGGCGGCCCACCTTGTCGATGGCCGCGGCGTAGGCCTGCTCGTAGCGCTCGGCGTCGGCGGCGGTGCGCGCGCCTTCGCCCAGCATGTCGAAGCTGCACAGGTAGCCCTCGCGGCGCGAGCGCTTGAGCGCCTCCTCGATGGTGCGGCCCAGCACGAACTGCTCGCCCATGATGCGGATGGCGCGGCCCACGGCGGCGCGGATCACCGGCTCGCCCATGCGCCCCGCCAGCCGGCGGAAGTAGCCGCCCATGTCGGCGCGGGCCTCGGCGTCCACGTCCACGAGTTTGCCCGTGAGCATCAGGCCGAAGGTGGAGGCGTTGACGAACACGCTGTCCGACTTGCCCATGTGCCCGGCCCAGTCGGCCCCGCCGATCTTCTCGGCGATCAGCGCGTCGCGGGTGGCGTCGTCCGGCGTCCGCAGCAGCGATTCGGCCAGGCACATCAGCGCCAGCCCCTCGGCCGTGCCCAGGCTGAACTCCTGCAGGAAGCTCTCCACCACGCCCTGGCGCCCGGCGGAGCGGCGGGCGGCGCGCACCAGGTCGGCGGCGTCCGCCACCGCCGCGCGGCGCTCCGCCGGGGACAGCGGCGCCGCCTTGAGCAGGGCGGAGGCGGCCTCGGCCTCGTCCGCGTACTTGGCCGCGTCCAGCCCGTCCCATCCGGAGAAGGCGTCGTGAAGCGTTCCGTCGTGCATGGGCGTAAGATGAGGCCGCCGCCCCCGTGCGGCAAGCGGGGCGCCCGTCGACCCCGGCTCGTGATCGGCGTGGCCATCGTCGCTATGCTGCGCGGGATGCGGCGCGGTGGGCGGCGGAGGGCGGTTGATGAACGCGACGCCGGGAGTTGGGTCCACCGCGGACGGGATGCGCGAGGCGGTGGGGACGGCGCAGGCCCTGGCCCGGGGCGGCGATCTCGCGGCCGCGACCGCGGCGGCGGAGGCGGCGCTGGACCGGGGGCTGCGCCACCCCTTCCTGCTCAACCTGCGCGCCCTGCGGCTGGAGCGGGCGGGCGACCCGGTCGGAGCCCTGGCCGCGCTGGAGGAAGCGCGCCGCCTCCAGCCCGGCGACGCCGGCGTGCTCAACGCGCTGGGGCTGCTCCACCTGCAGTCGGGGCGCCCCGCCGAGGCGTTGGAGGCTTTGGACGCGGCCCTGGCGGCGCGGAGCGACCTCGCCCCGCTTCACGCCAACCGCGGAACCGCGCTGGAGGCGCTCTCGCGTTTGGCGGACGCGGAGGCCGCGTTCGAGCGGGCCCTGGCGCTTGAGCCCGGCCAGCCGGTGGCGACGGCGGGCTTGGCGGTGCTGGCGGGGCGGCGCGGCCGTCATGAACTCGCCCACCGCCTGGCCGAGGCGGCGCTGACCGGCCTGCCCGGCCACCCGGGGGCGACGCTGGCCGCCGCCGCCGCCGAGACCGCCCGCGGCGCGCCCGCCGCCGCCGAGGCGCGCCTGCGCCGGTTCCTGGCGTCCGACCTCCCCGCCCAGCCGAGGGCCATGGCCCTGGGCGCCCTGGGCGACGCCCTCGACGCCCAGGGCCGCCCCGCCGAGGCCTTCGCCGCCTACGCCGCCGCCAACGCCGACCTGGCCCGGTGGAGCGAGGGCGAGTTCGCAGGCCGCGAGGACGCGGCCGCCTTCACCCGCCGCCTCGCCGCGTCCGTGGGCGCCCTGCCGGACGGCGCGCTGACGGCCCCCCGCCCGCGCGCCTCCGCCGGCCCGGACGCGCCCGAGCGCCACGTCTTCCTGCTGGGCTTCCCGCGCTCGGGCACCACCCTGCTCGAGCAGGTGCTGGCCAGCCACCCGCGGGTGGTCGCCTTGGAGGAGCGCGAGACGCTGATCGACGGGGTGCGTGCGCTCCTGTTCGACGCGGGCGATCTTTGCGCTCTCCAGGACGCGGACGGACCCACCCTGGACGCCCTGCGCGCGGCCTATTGGCGGCGCGTGCGCGAGGCGGGCGTGAGCGTGGAAGGCCGCGTGTTCGTGGACAAGCATCCGCTCAACACGCTCAAATTGCCGCTGATCGCGCGCCTGTTTCCGGACGCCGTCGTGCTGTTCGCGCGGCGCGATCCGCGGGACGTGGTGCTGAGCTGTTTTCGCCGACGCTTCGCGCTGAACGGCCCCATGCACGCCTTCCTCACACTGGAGGGCACGGCGGACCTGTACGACGCGGCCATGACCCTGGCCGGCCGCGTGTTCGGCGCCACCGACCTCCACTGGACGGAGGTGGTGCACGAGCGCCTGGTGGACGACTTCGACGCCGAATCGGCCCGCGCCTGCCGCGCGCTCGGCCTGGAGTGGACGCCGGCGCTGCGCGGCTTCGCCGGCCGCATCGCCGAGCGCGAGGTGGCCACCCCCAGCGCCGCCCAGCTCGCCGGCGGGCTCTCGCGCGAGGGGATCGGGGCTTGGCGGCGCTACCGGCGCGAGCTCGCCCCGGTGCTGGCGCGGCTTCAGCCCTGGGTCGAGCGGTTCGGCTACCCGCCCGACTGAGCCGTCAGCCCGCGTCCGGCCACAGGTCGGCGACGGAACCCTTGCGGTTGAGCATGCGCGCGGCGCGCTTGACCACCGCCAGCAGGCGTTCGGTGCGACCGTCGGCGTCGTCGGCCAGGTGGGCGCGCGCCAGCCCTTCCAGCATGAAGCGCGCCAGGTCGCGGCTGGCCTGCAGGCGCGGGTTGGAGCCGCCCTGCACCAGGCCGAACATGCCCTCGCCCACCTGGGCGCGGTCGAAGGCGTCCTGGGCGGGGGCGATCAGCGCGGCGGTCGCGGGGTCGGTGCGCGCGGTGGCCTCCAGCTCGGCGAAGGCCATGAAGGCGGGGTGGCGCAGCAACTTCCAGTAGCTCTCGATGGCGTGGTCGGTGCGGTCGGCCCCGTGGGGGGCGTCGGCCACCGCCGCCTCGAACAAGCGCGCGCGCTCGGCCTGCAGGTGGTCCACCACCGCCTGCAGCAGGCTCTCGCGCGTGGGGAAGTGGTAGAGCATGGCCCCGCGCGTCAGCCCGGACGCCTCGGCGATCACCGGGTTGACCGCCTGAACGCAGCCGATCTCCACGAACAGGCGCACGGCCGACTGGATGATGCGCGCGCGGGTGCGGCGCGACTTGGGGCTGTCGCCCGCCGCGCGCGGCCGAACGGCCTCATCGACGGGAGCGGGGGGGGAAAGGTCGGCGGTGGATGACATGGGCGCCCCCCCTTAGCAGAAAGCTTGGCGGATATGGCGCCGCACCGCGGCGGAAGCACTACGCGGCGGTGCGGCGCTTGACCGCGCGGGTCCCACGCCATCTGATCCGCGCCTTTCCGGCGTTCCCCGCGCCGCCCGCCCGGAGCCCGCCCTTGCCGACCCGCCCTGCGCGCCCTTCCCACCTCGCCACGAGCCCTCGCTGATGCGCGTGCTGCTGGCCACGGACGCCTGGGAGCCGCAGGTCAACGGCGTGGTGCGCACGCTGCTGCGCACCACCGCCGAGATGCGCGCCATGGGCCACGAGGTGGAGATCGTCTCACCCGACCAGTTCAAGACCCTGCCCCTGCCGATCTATCCGGAGATCCGGCTGGCCACCAACGCCTACGAGCCCATGCAGGAACGCTTCAAGGCGTTCGAGCCCGAGGCGATCCACATCGCCACGGAGGGGCCGGTGGGGCTGGCGGCGCGGCGGCTCTGCGTGGAGTGGCGCCTGCCCTTCACCACGAGCTACCACACGCGCTTCCCCGAGTACGTGTCCGCCCGCTTCCCCGCGCCGCTGGCGGCCGGCTACGCCTACATGCGCTGGTTCCACAAGCCGTCGGGGCGGATCATGGTGGCCACCCCCACCATGCGCGACGAGCTGGACAAGCGCGGCTTCAAGAACATCTCGCCCTGGACGCGCGGGGTGGACACCGACCTGTTCCACCCCCGTCGCCCGGGCGAGCCGGACCTGTTCGAGGGCCTGGCGCGCCCGGTGTTCCTCAACGTCGGCCGGGTGGCGGTGGAGAAGAACATCGAGGCCTTCCTCGACCTGGACCTGCCCGGCTCCAAGGTGGTGGTGGGCGACGGCCCGCAGCGCGAGGCGCTGGCGGCCAAGCATCCGGCCGTGCGCTTCACGGGCGCGAAGTTCGGCGCGGAGTTGGCGGCGCATTTCGCCTGCGCCGACGTGTTCGTCTTCCCCTCGGTCACCGACACCTTCGGCTTGGTGATCCTGGAGGCCATGGCCACGGGCGCCCCCGTGGCCGCCTACCCGGCGCCCGGCCCCATCGACATCATCCCGGGCTCGAGCGCGGGCGTGGTGGACGACGACCTGCGCGCCGCCTGCCTCGCCTGCCTGGAACTCGACCGCGCCGACGTGCGCGCCTACGCCGAGCGCTTCAGCTGGCGCGCTTCCGCAGAGGAGTTCGTGACGAACCTGCAGCCCTACCCCGAGCCGGAGAAGACGCGCTTCTGGCGCCGTCTACGCCGTTTGGCGCGGCTGCGCAGGCGCGACAAGGCGGCGTGAGGGCCTACGTCCCGTCCCACGCGCGGAAGTGCTTGGACAGCTTCAGCTTCTGCCCGCGATAGTGGCTGCCGTCGAAGCCGTACAACCGCGTCGGCCGTTCGGTCAGCGGTTCGTAGACGAGACGGGCGACCGTCTGGCCGTCCTCCAGCAGGAAGGGCGTCTCGTGGCTGCGCACCTCCAGCACCGCGCGACTGCCCTGCGCCTGCGTTTCCTGCGTGCCGAAGCCCGGGTCGAAGAAGCCGGCGTAGTGGACGCGGAACTCGCCCACGGAGGGGTCGATGGGCGTCATCTCCGCCGCCTGCAGGGCGGGGATCTCCACCGCCTCCTTCGACGCCAGGATGTAGAACTCGCCGGGATCGAGCAGGAGTTCGCCCACGCCGTGGGGGTTGGTGCGCGGTTCCAGCGGCTGCCAGAAATCGCGCGGGTCGTGGCCGTCCTCGTGGTCGAGGTCCACCACCCCCGCGTGGCGGCGCGCGCGATAGCCCGCCACCCCCGCCGACAGGTCCACCCCCATGCTGACCGTCGCCAGGCGGGGCGGCGAGCCGCGCTTGAGCCGCAGCTGGTTCAGCCGGGTGCCCGGCCGCACCAGCACCGAGAAGGTCTGCGGCGCGATCTCCACGTAGAGCGGGCCGGCGTACCCCTCCGCCACGTCGTCGAAGGCGGCGGAGCGGTCGGTGAGCAGGCGCACGAACACGTCCACTCGCCCGGTCGAACTTTTCGGGTTGGCGCGGGCGGAGACGCCCGGCGGCAAGGCCAGCCGCTCCTGCAACTGCGCGATGTAGACGCAGCCGCGCTCCAGCACCGCGCCGCCGCGGGTCAGGTCCAGCCGGTGCATGGCCACGTCCGCCAAGCGCTCGGCCACCGTGCGGCCGCGCCCGGGCAGGAAGGAGGCGCGCACCCGCCACACCTCCGGCCCCAGCCGCAGGTCCAGGCTCGCCGGCTGCACCTGGTCAGGCAGGAAGGGCGCGGGCGCCGCGATCCCCCCTGCCTGCGCGAGGGCGTGGATGGACTGGCTGGGCAGTATGCCGGGAGGCG
>CAXSDV010000049.1:0-20412 GCA_964235945.1 uncultured Caulobacteraceae bacterium | reverse complement strand
TCCTCCACCACGAACAGCACGGTGATGCGGGTGTCGTTCATCAGGCGCAGGGCTTCGGCGGCGAGGGTGTCGGGGGTGGCGGTCTTGGGGGCGCGGGTCATGACCTCGGCCGCGGTGTGGGTCAGCAGGCCCTCCATGTGGCGGCGCAGGTCGCCGTCGGTGACCACGCCCAGCAGGCGCCCGTCCGCGTCCGTCACGCCCGCTATGCCGAAGCGCTTCTCCGTCATCACCAGGAGGGCGTCGCGCATGGGGGCGCCGGCGGCCACCAGCGGCAGTTCGGCGCCCGTGTGCATCAGCTCGCCCACCGTGCGCAGCGCCGCGCCGAGCTTGCCGCCCGGGTGGAAGGCGCGGAAATCGTGGGGGGTGAAGCCGCGCCGCTCCAGCAGCGCCACCGCCAGGGCGTCCCCCAGCGCCATCTGCAGGGTGGTGGAGGTGGTGGGCGCGTCCACCGCCGGGGCGGCCTCCGCCGCGCCCGGGATCAGCAGCAGCACGTCGGCGGCGCGGCCCAGCGCGCTGTCGGCGCAGGCGGTGATCGCCAGCAGCGGCAGGCCGAAGCGCTTGGCGTAGGCCACCACGTCCGCCAGCTCGCGCGTCTCGCCCGAGCGTGAGAGGGCCAGCACCGCGTCGCCCGGGCCGATCATGCCCAGGTCGCCGTGGCTGGCCTCCGTCGCGTGGATGAACAACGCCGGCGCGCCGGTGGAGGCGAGGGTGGCGGCGATCTTCCTGCACACGTGGCCGCTCTTGCCCACGCCCACGCACGCCACCCGGCCGGGCAGGGCGGCCAGGAGGTCCACCGCGCGGCGGAAGGGGTCGCCCAGGGCGGAGGCCAGCAGGTGCAGAGCGTCGGCCTCGCACGCCAGCACCCGGCGGCCGACGGCCACCGCGTCCGCCTCGGCGGAAGACGGGGCGGGCGTCATCGGCGGGGCGCTCCGATCGGCGGCGGCGGCGGCGTGGGAAGGGCGCGCGGAGCGGCGGGAGGCGGGGAGGCGACCCGCCCGGCGCCCGGCGGCGCGGACCGCGCGTCCGCCGGCGCCGCCTCCTTCACCGGATGCGGAGGGCGCGACGGGCGCGGCGGATGCAGCGCCTTCTCCCGCGCCTTGGCGGCGGCCAGGGCGGTGATCTCCGGATCGACGGGGCCCAGCGGCCGGCGGAACGGGCCCACCGAGCGCGCGCCCAGTCCCTGGGGAGCCACCATCGCCAGGGCGATGGTCAGCACGGCGAACACCCCCGCCAGGGTGAAGAAGAGGCGGTCGGACATGGCTCGGGCGCACGCACCCCGGCTGCGGGGTGCGGCTCCTTAGCCCCGCGCGCGTTCGCGCGGAAGCCGCAGGTCCCGAGCTTGACCCGGCGGGAGGCTCGCCCTAGCCCGGTCGGCGTCGCCGTCCCGCCCGGAGCCGCCATGCCCGTCCTCGCCCTCCTGCGCCACGGTCAGAGCGTCTGGAACCTGGAGAACCGCTTCACCGGCTGGGTGGACGTGGACCTGTCGGAGGCGGGCGTGCGCGAGGCGGAGCGCGGCGGCGAACTCCTGGCGCAGGCGGGCGTGCAGTTCGACGGCTGCCACACCTCCGTGCTGACCCGCGCCATCCGCACGGCGAACATGGCGCTGCGCCTGTCCGGCCAGGCGTGGGTGCCGACCGTCAAGGACTGGCGGCTGAACGAGCGCCACTACGGCGCGCTCACCGGGCTGGACAAGGCGCAGACCGCCGCCGTCCACGGCGAAGCGCAGGTGCACGTCTGGCGCCGCTCCTACGACACGCCGCCGCCGCCGCTGGCGCCGGGCGGTCCCTACGACTTCGCCGCCGACCGTCGCTATGCGGGCGTGGCCACGCCCTCCACCGAGAGCCTGAAGACCACCCTGGAGCGCACCCTGCCGTATTGGTCGAGCGCCATAGCGCCCCAGTTGGAGGCGGGGGCGAACCTTCTGGTCGCCGCCCACGGCAATTCGCTGCGAGCCATCGTCAAGCACCTGTTCGCGGTGGGCGACGCGGACATCGCCGCCGTGGAGATTCCCACGGGCAACCCGCTGCTCATCGAGCTGGACGCCGCCGTGCGCCCCACGGCGGCGCGCTACCTGGACGCGGAGCGCGCCCAGCCCCTGCCGCCCCTCTAAGCGGCGCGTTAACCTGAAGGGGGCAGTCTGCGCGCACCAAACCCGTCGCCAGGCTAGCGCCCCATGTCGGCCTCCGCCGCCACCGTCCACCACCGCCGCATCACCCAACTCGAGCTGGATGCGGCCTGCGCGCGCCACGACCGGCTGTGGCAGGCCAAGCCCGGCGGCGCCCGCGCGGTGTTCTCCTGGATGGACCTGTCGGGCCTGGACCTGCGCGGCCGCAACCTGACGGACGCCGACTTCACCGGCGCGCTCCTGGTCGAGTGCGACCTGACAGGCGCGCGGCTGGACCACGCCAATCTCTACGGGGCCGACCTGCAGTTCGCCACCCTGGCCGAAGCCTCCCTGCGGCGGTCGGACCTGCGCGGCGCCTGCCTGCGCGGGGCGAACCTCACGGGCGCCGACCTGTTCGAGGCGGACCTGCGCGAGGGCGCGGTGGCCGCCGCCGACCGCCAGGACGGGCTGCGCCGCGTGGAGCACAAGATGCGCGCCGGCGAGATGCAGGGCGCGGTGCTGGCGGGGGCGGACCTGTCGCGCTCCAAGCTGTCTGGCGTTTCCGCCACCCGCGCCGACTTTTCGGACGCGATCATGAAGGACTGCAAGCTCGTCCGCGCCAACCTCAAGCAGGCGACCATGACCGGCGCCGACCTGTCGGGCGCGGACCTGTCGGGGGCGGACCTCGCGGGCGCGGACCTGCGCGACTGCGTGCTGGTGGGGGCCAAGACGGCCATGTGGAACGTCACCCAGGCCGACCTGAGCGGAGCGTTGACCGACCGGCCCGTCGGCCAGGACGTCCAAACCCTGCCCTACGGCCGCATGCTCGACGACCACGCCCTGTGGTGCGAGACGGGCGGCCGCGAGGGCGCGCCCTCCACCTTCGACGGGGCCGACCTCCGGGCGCTCAAGACCGTCCGCGGCCTCAACCTCACCGCCCTGTCGGCCAAGGGGGCGGTGTTCTACGGGCTGGACATGGCGGGGGTTCAGCTCCAGGGCGCCAACCTCGAGGGGGCGGACCTGCGCGGCTGCGACCTGCGCCGGGCGGACCTGCGGGGCGTGCGCATGCAGGGCGCCCGCCTGTCCAACGCCGACCTGCGAGACGCCCAGCTCGGGCCTCTGATCATCGGCCCCGACCGCCTGCTGCCCGCGGACCTGCGCAACGCCCAGGCCAAGGCGACCGACTTCTCCGGGGCCGACCTGCGACGGGTGAACCTCGCCGGGGCCGACCTGGAGCGCGCCAACTTCTCGGGTGCGGTCACCCGGCAGATGGACCTGTCGACCGCCAACCTTTCCGGCGCGCGCCAGCTCGTGCTGAACGCCTGAACGTCTGAACGACGAAGGGCGGCGCGGTCGCCCGCGCCGCCCCCACCTCGTGCGGGTCGGGCTCGAGACCTCGCGGCCGAGCCCCTGTCCGCTTGCTTACGCCGCCTTGGCGTCGGCGATCGCCGGGTGGGCGGCCGCCGGGGCCGTCGTGGCGATCTCGATGCGGCGGGGCTTGAGGCTCTCGGGCAGCTCGCGCTTGAGCTGGATGGAGAGCAGGCCGTCGGCCAGGGCCGCGTCCAACACGATCACGTGGTCGGCCAACTGGAAGCGCCGCTCGAAGTTGCGCTCGGCGAGGCCGCGGTGGAGGTAGCGCTTGCCTTCGTCGTTGGCCGCGGCCTTGCGGCCGGTGACGGTCAGCACGTTCTCCTTGGCCTCGACGGTCAGCTCCTCGGGTCGGAAGCCGGCGACGGCGATCTCGATCCGGTAGGCGTCGTCGCCCACGGTCTCGATGTTGTAGGGCGGATAACCCGCACCGTCCGCACTCTTGGAGGCGGTCTCCAGCAGGTTGGCCAAGCGGTCGAAGCCGACGGCCGAGCGATACAGCGGGGTGAAGTCGATGGTGCGCATGGGTAGGGACCTTCTCATCAAGCAAGGTTGATCGCGCCGGCCCTTGTGAAAGACGCCGACACGGACTGAAGACCTTTGACGACCCCGTATGGGCGTCGCTCAGGTCACGAAGGCCCGGCGGACCAGCGCCTTCGTGACGAATAAATGGGGGCGCGCCCGGCCGGCGCAAGCCTGATGTGCGGCTTCGCGCCCGCTTGTGTTTCGGCCGTGGCGCGGCATGGTCGCGCCTTCCACGGAGCTCCGATCCATGCCGTCGACCCTGCGCCGCGCCGCCCTCGCGACGAGCCTCATCCTCATCGCGGGCTCCGCGCAGGCCCAGCCCTTCAAGCCCGGCCCCAAGATCGGGCCGCCCCCGGCCACGGCGCCCGCACGCGACCGCGCGCTGCAGGCGGCGATCGACTCGCCCCTGCGGCCCGCCGCCGACCGCGCCCGCGACGCCGCCCGCCACCCCGCGGCCACCCTGCAGTTCTGGGGGTTGAAGCCCGGCCTGACCGTGGTCGACCTCCAGCCCGGCGGCGGCTACTGGACCCGCATCCTGGCCCCCTACGCCAAGGCCACGGGCGGCCGCTACATCGCCGGCGGCGCAGAGAAGGGCCGCGCGGCCTTCCTCGCCAAGTTCGGGGACCCGGCCAAGTTCGGCCGGATCGACTACGTCGTGTTCGACAAGGCCGCCGCTCCTTTCGCCCCGCCGGGCTCGGTGGACCTGGTCATCACCTCGCGCGAGATCCACAACTGGATCGGCGGCGGCTATCTCGACCAGGCGATGGCGCGCAGCTTCGCCGCGCTCAAGCCCGGCGGCGTGCTGGCCGTCGAGGAGCATCGCGCCGACCCCAAGCCCCAAGCGCCCAACGCCGGCACGGGGTACGTCTCGGTGGAGACGGTGGTGGAGGCCGCCAAGCGCGCCGGCCTGCGCTTCGAGGACGCGTCGGAGGTCAACGCCAACCCCCGCGACACCAAGGACCATCCGTTCGGCGTGTGGACCCTGCCGCCCACGCGCCAGAGCTCCGCCGCGGGCGCGCCCGACCCGGGCTTCGACCACGCCAAGTACGACGCCATCGGCGAGAGCGACCGCATGACCCTGCGGTTCAGGAAGCCGCGCTGATGCGCGTCGGCCCGACGGCGGCGGCGGCGGCGTTGATGGCGGCGGTCGTCGGCGCGCCGGCCCTCGCCGGTTCCGTCGCCGATGTCGCCCCGGCGGCGGTGCGGGTGGAGACCCAGCCCGTGGGCAAGGTGTTCCCGTTCCTGGGCTTCTACTATCGGGTGGAGCCCTCGCGCCGCACCCTGTTCCAACTCGCCTACCGCCTCCACGAGCGCGGCCTGCGGGGCGACGTGCACGTCACCCTGCTAAGTGCGGGCGCGAGCGCGCTGCCCCTCAGCGCGGAAGGCTGGTTCCAGCGCCTGCCGACCCCGGCCGAGCTTGGGGGTGCGGCGCGCGTGCGCATCGAATCGCCGCTCGGCTCGCACCTCGCCCTCAGCTTCACGCCCGAGGCCCTGGTGCGCCCCGCCCCGGAGATCAGCGCGCCGGAGGTGGCCGCCGCCGCCGACCAGCTCAACACGGCTATCCGCACCGCCGGCCCCTTCAGCTTCGCCCTGCCCAAGTTCACCCGTGTCATGTTCGCGGGGGCGAGGGGGGCCAGCGCGGTGGACGCGGCCGGCCGCGCCGCTCCCCTGGCGCTGCAGCGTGGCACGCCGGTGGTCACGGTGGCCGAGCTCGGCCGCCTCAAGGCGCTGCGCTTCGACACGCCTCCCGTGAAGGTGCTGCTGGTCCCGGGCTGACGCCGGGTCGCGTGCGGCCAGCGCTTGTGAAGGCGGGGGGCGACGGGTAGTGCGGACGCGGCGTCCGCGCTCCCGCCGCGCGCGCCCCGCAGGAGCTTCCATGGCCACGCTCGAAGAGATCACCGACCGCTTCCGCACCGCCGTGGGCGCCGACGCGGGCCTGGGCAAGTCGTGCAAGTTCGACCTGAAGGGGGACGGCTTCATCTTCATCGAGGGCGGCACGGTGTCCAACGAGGACGTGCCGGCCGACTGCACCATCATCGTCTCCAAGGACGATTTCGAGCAGATGGGTCAGGGCAAGCTCGATCCGACCATGGCCTTCATGCAGGGCAAGCTGAAGGTGAACGGCGACATGGGGGTGGCCATGAAGCTGCAGCCCCTGCTGGCGAAGGCCCGGGGCTAGGGCCGCCGCCGGCCCGCGGGTTCCGCCCCCGCCGGCCGGGTCGGGAAGCTAGGCCGCGGCCCGGCGCAGGGCGACCAGCGCCTCGTCCAGGCAGGCCCGGTCGCCGGCGGCGGCGACCTGGCCGCCGTGGGCGTGGACGTCCGGGCCGATGGGACCGCCGCGCCAGTCGGTGCAGACGCCGCCGGCGCCCGCGATCAGCGGCATCGCCGCCTCCACGTCCCACGAGCGCAGCCCCGCCTCGACCACGAGGTCGAAGCCGCCCGCCGCCAGCCGGGCGAAGGCGTAGCCGTCGCAGCCGTAGCGGGCCAGGCGCGCGGTTTGGCGCACCTGGTTCCAGGCTCCAGCCTCCGCTCCGTTGAACAGGAAGGGGTCGGTGGTGGCGATCACCGCCTGCGTCAGCTGCGGGCAGGCGCGCACCGCCAGCGCCTCGGCCCCGCCGCCGTTCAGCAGCCGCGAGCCCTGCGTCGAACCGATGTAAACCTCGTCCAGGTAGGGCTGGGCGATGCAGCCCACCACCGGGGCGCCCCGGTGGCGCAAGGCGATCAGCGTGGTCCACACGGGCAGGCCCGCCACGAAGGCCCGGGTGCCGTCCACGGGGTCGAGCACCCAGACGAACTCGGCGTCCGGCCGATCCTCTCCGTATTCCTCTCCGATCACGCCGTGATCGGGGAAACGCGCGGCGATCGCCAGGCGCATGGCCGATTCAGCGCCCTTGTCGGCGCGGGTGACCGGGTCGTAGCCGCGGCCGGGCCCGGCCTTGTCTTCCTCGCCCGCCTCCCGGCGGAACAGCGGCAGGATGGCCGCTCCCGCCGCCCGGGCCAGATCAACGGCGAAAGCTTCGAAGTCGGTCAGGCGGTCGGGGGAGAGGATGTCGGGCATGGGGCGCGTCCTAACCCGGCCGGGCGTCCGCGCCCATACCGGGACGGTCGGTCACGAGTTGGAGGGCGGCGAACCTTCCGCGCGCAACGAACGGGCGAGGTCGAGGAGGCGCCGTGCCGGGCGCTCGTCCAGCTTGGAACGGGCGCGGAGCAGGTTCGGCGCGTCCTTGCGACCCCCGACCTCGGCTTCGCGCTCGCCGGCCGGACGCCGCTCGCCCACCTCCGACAGGCCCTCGTAGAAGTAGCCCACCGGCACCTCCAGCGCCTCGGCCAGCGCCCACAGCCGCGCGGCGGAGATGCGGTTCGCGCCGCATTCATACTTTTGGATCTGTTGGAAACGTATGCCGACGCTGTCACCCAACTGCTGTTGAGTCAGACCCATCAGGCGACGGCGGCGGCGCAGCCGGCGGCCGAGGAAGGCGTCGATGTCGTCGGCCATGGTTCGTACCCCCGGGAGGTTCGCGTCCTGGAACAGGACGCTCGCCCGGAAGGGGAGCAATGCGCGGGCCGCTCGCGCACCGGGCGAATCCGTCCGGGCCGGACGCGACGACGCCGGCGCTCCTGTGGGGGAACGCCGGCGCCGGACCGCATCGGGAAAGCTTACAGACCGGGGCCGTTCAGCCCCGTGGAGCCGCCGCCGGGCGTGCTGCTCAAGCCGGTGGGGGAGGAGCCGGGACCGCCGGGGTTGGACCCGGTCGCGTTGGGCGAGGCCCCGGGGCTCAGCCCGCCGCCGTTGGGCCGGGTGCGGTTGACGGAGCCGCTCGCGCCGTAGGGGTTGGACGTCGGGTTCGACTGGGCGGCCGAACTCGAATTGCCGCGCCCCATCGCGCCGTTGCTGGCGCGTCCCGCGGTCGTGCCGGTGTAGGACGATCCCGAAGCCGACGAGCCCGTGCCATTTCCAAGGCCGCCCTGGGCGCCGACGCTGGAGGTGGCGTTCGCCCCGGTGGGCATGCCCTGGGTCTGGCCTCCGAGCCCGGTCATGGAGCCCGTTCCTCCGCTGGCGCCGGAGGTCTGGCCACCGGCCGATCCGCCCGACTGGGCGTGGGCCGTTCCGGCGGCGGAGATCAACAGGGCCGCGGCGACGGCCGTCATGGACTTGGTCATCGGTGTTCTCCCAGGTGTTGTCGCGCACCGGCTGGGCGCCGACGCACGTCTGGGAGCACAACCCGCCAGCGCCGTGAAAGTTGTCCGGCGCGCGCTAAAGGAGGATCAGTCCTCCTTGACCCTGCGCTTGCGGAACGAGGGATTGAGCGTCTGCTTGCGCAGGCGGATGGACTTGGGCGTGACCTCCACCAGCTCGTCCTCCTCGATGTAGGCGATGGCCTGCTCGAGGGTCATGCGGCGCGGCGGGGTGAGGCGCACGGCCTCGTCCTTGCCCGAAGCGCGCACGTTGGTGAGCTGCTTGGCCTTCATCGGGTTGACGTCGAGGTCGTCGGACCGGGCGTTCTCGCCGATGATCATACCCTGGTAGGTCTTCTCGCCGCCGCCGACGAACATGGTGCCGCGGTCCTCGAGGTTCCACAGCGCGTAAGCCGCCGTCTCGCCGTCGGAGTTGGAGACCAGCACGCCCTTACGGTTGGCGTCGATGGCGCCCTTGTAGGGCTCGTAGTGCGAGAACACGCGGTTGAGCACGCCCGAGCCGCGGGTGTCGGTCAGGAACTCGCCCTGATAACCGATCAGGGACCGCGAGGGGGCCTGCAGCTGGATGCGCGTCTTGCCCGCCCCCGAGGGGCCCATGTCCTTCAGCTCGGCCTTGCGGGCGGAGAGCTTCTCGATGACCACGCCCGAGAACTCCTCGTCCACGTCGATCACCACGTCCTCGATGGGCTCCAGGCGCTCGCCCGATTCCGGGTCCTTCTGGAACACCACGCGGGGGCGGCTGATGGAGACCTCGAAGCCTTCGCGGCGCATGCCCTCGATCAGCACGCCCAACTGCAGCTCTCCGCGACCGGCCACCTCGTAGGCGTCCTTCTCGCTGGTCTCGGTGACGCGGATGGCGACGTTGGACTGCGCCTCGCGCAGCAGGCGGTCGCGGATCACGCGGCTCTGGACCTTGTCGCCCTCCTTGCCCGCCAGCGGGCTGTCGTTGACCGACACGGTCATGGAGATGGTGGGCGGGTCGATGGGCTGGGCGGGAAGGGCGTCGACGACCTCCATGGCGCACAGGGTGTCGGCCACGGTCGCCTTGGCGAGGCCGGCGATGGCGACGATGTCGCCCGCCTCGGCGTCCTCGATCGGCTGGCGCTTGAGGCCCCGGAAGGCCAGCACCTTGGTGATCCGGCCGCGCTCGATCTCGCGGCCGTCCAGCGAAAGGGCGTGGATCGCCATGCCCGGCACGGCCTTGCCGCTCTCGATGCGGCCGGTGAGCAGGCGTCCCAGGAAGGGATCGTTCTCGATCAGCACCGACAGGATCTGGAACGGCTTGTCCTTGTTGGCGACCACTTTGGGCTCGGGCACGTGGCGCACGATCATGTCGAACAGGGGGGCCAGCGTTTCCGACGGCTGGGCCATGTCGAGCGTCGCCCAACCGTTCTTGCCGCTGGCGTAGACGTGCGGGAAGTCGAGCTGCTCGTCGCTGGCGCCCATGGTCGCGAACAGGTCGAACACGTCGTTGAGGATGCGCTCGGGGTCGGCGTGGGGGCGGTCGACCTTGTTGAGGCACAGGATCGGGCGCAGGCCCATCTTCAGCGCCTTGCCGAGCACGAACTTGGTCTGGGGCATGACGCCCTCTTCGGCGTCCACCAGGATGACGCAGCCGTCCACCATGCCGAGGATGCGCTCGACCTCGCCGCCGAAGTCGGCGTGGCCGGGGGTGTCGATGATGTTGATGCGCGTCTCGCCCGCCTCGCCGTGCCAGAGCACGCTGGTGCACTTGGCGAGGATCGTGATGCCGCGCTCGCGCTCCTGGTCGTTGGAGTCCATGGCGCGCTCGACGGTCGCCTCGTTGGCTCGGAACACGCCGGACTGGGCGAGGAGCGCGTCCACCAGCGTGGTCTTGCCGTGGTCGACGTGGGCGATGATGGCGATGTTTCGGAGCGACATGCGGGACGGTCTTCTTGCGTGCGGAAAGGCGCGGCGACGCGGGCCGCGCCGGGCGAGACGGCTTCGTGTCTTCTGGGCGCGCGCTATCTAGTCGAGCGCGAGGCTTTGCGCCAGCCTGCCGCACTGCGGCATGATCCGCGCGCCGGCGGCGCGTCGCCCGGGACGGGGCGGGCCGGCCTCGGCCGCCCGCCCGCGCCGGTCAATGATGGTGGTGGCGGTGACGATGACGGCGCGTGGCGTGGCGCAGGCCGGCGCGCGCGTCGCGGCCGGTCTGCAGCGTGGCGTGGCCCAGCTCGCGGCCGCCGTTGGCGATGGCGTGGCCCGTGGCGCGCCCGGTCTGGGCGGTGCGATGGCCGACGGCCACCGCGTCCTCGCGCGCCGTGGGGATGATCTGGGCCTGGGCGGAGCCTGCTGCGGCGAGCAGGAGGGCGGCGAGGGCGAGGGCGGGGCGCATGGACATCTCCGGTCGCCCCCGTCGGCGGGGGCGGGGCATATATAGGAGGCCGCGGCGTGCGGCCCTTCAGATGTCGTAGCTGATCGCCTGGGGCGGCGGCGCCAGGCGCCCGCGCCGGTCGAGTTCGGCCAGCACCGCCTCCACGGCCTGCTCCGCCGACAGGGCGGAGGTGTCCAACCGCAGTTCGGGCGCCAGCGGCGGCTCGTAGGGGCTGGACACGCCGGTGAAATCCTTGATCTCCCCCGCCCGGGCCTTGGCGTAGAGGCCCTTTGCGTCGCGCGATTCGGCTAGGTGCAGAGGCGCGTCCACGAACACCTCGATGAACTCGCCGCCCGAGAGCAGGGCCCGCGCCGCGTCGCGCTCGGCGCGGTAGGGCGAGATGAAGGCGGTCAGCACGATCAGCCCCGCGTCGGCCAGGAGCTTGGCGGCCTCCGCCACGCGGCGCACGTTCTCCGCCCGGTCGGCGGGGCTGAAACCCAGGTCGCGGTTGAGACCGTGACGCACATTGTCACCGTCAAGTAACAAGGTGTGACGGCCCAGCGCGTGCAGCCGCCGCTCCAAAAGGTTGGCGACCGTGGACTTGCCCGCGCCCGACAGGCCCGTGAACCAGACCACGGCGGGGGCCTGGCCCTTGATGGCGGCGCGCGCCTCGCGCGTCACGTCCGTCGCTTGCCAGTGCACGTCGCGCGCGGCGCGGGCGGCGCGGCGGATCATGCCGGCGCCGACGGTGGCGTGGCTGATCCGGTCGATCAGGATGAAGCCGCCGAGGTCGCGGTTCTCGGCGTAGGGCGCGAAGGCGATCGCCGCGTCCAGGCTCAGCGTCACCCGGCCGACGCCGTTGAGGCCGAGCTGCGAAGCGGGCCGCTCGGTCAGGGTGTCGACATCCACCGCGTGGTCGATGGACGCCACCGCCGCGCCCACCACCTTGGTCCCGAGCTTCAGCCGGTAGCCCGCGCCCGGGCGCACGGGGGCGTCGGCCATCCACACGAGGTCCGCCTCGAAGCGGTCCGCCGACTCGGCGGGGGCGCAGGCGTGGCCGATCACGTCGCCGCGCGAGACGTCGATCTCGTCCTCCAGCGTCAGCATGACCGAGCGGCCGGCGGGCGCCTCGGTCAGGTCGCCCTCGGGGGTGACGAGGCGCGCCACCCGGCTCTCGCGGCCGGAGGGGGAGACGCGCACCCGGTCGCCGGGCCGCACCACGCCCTGCGCGACCAAACCCGCATAGCCGCGGAACTCGGCGTTCGGCCGCGCCACCCACTGCACCGGCAGCCGCAAGGGTCCGGCCTCGGCGCCCTCCGCCGCGGGGGCGGCCTCCAGCGCCTCCAGGAGGGTCGGGCCGGCGTGCCAGGGCGCCTCGTCGGCGCGGCGCGCGAGGTTGGCGCCGGTGAGGCCCGAGAGCGGGATGGCCGTGACCTCCAGCCCGAGCGGCGCGGCGAAGGCGGCGTAGTCGGCCACGACGCGCTCGAACACGGCCCGGTCCCAGCCGACCAGGTCCATCTTGTTGACCGCCAGCACCACCCGCCGCACGCCCACGAGGTGGACGAGGAAGCTGTGGCGCCGCGTCTGGGTCAGCAGGCCCTTCCTCGCGTCCACCAGGATCACCGCCAGGTCCGCGGTGGACGCCCCGGTGACCATGTTGCGCGTGTATTGCTCGTGGCCGGGGGTGTCCGCGACAATGTAACGCCGCCGCGCGGTGGCGAAGTAGCGGTAGGCGACGTCGATGGTGATGCCCTGCTCGCGCTCGGCGGAAAGACCGTCGACCAGGAGGGCGAAGTCGAGGGCCTCGCCCTGCGTGCCCGACTCTCGCGAGTCGGCCGCGAGTGTCGCCAGCTGGTCGTCAGGCACCGAACCCGTGTCGTACAGCAGGCGGCCGATCAGGGTGGACTTGCCGTCGTCCACCGACCCGCAGGTGATGAAGCGCAGCAGGTCCGGCGCGGGGGCGGTCTGCGCCAGGGCGGCCGGCTTGGGAAAGGCGAGGGGCGAGGTCAGAAGTAGCCCTCCCGCTTCTTCTTCTCCATGGAGCTCGACGAGTCGCGGTCGATCACCCGGCCCTGGCGCTCGGACACGCCCGACAGGCGCATCTCCTCCAGCACGGCGTCCAGGTCGGCGGCGTCGCTCTCCACCGCGCCCGTGAGCGGGTAGCAGCCCAGGGTGCGGAAGCGCACGGAACGCAGGGTCGACGTTTCGCCGGGCGCCAGCGGCATGCGCGCGTCGTCCACCATGATGAGCGCGCCGTCGCGCTCCACCACCGGGCGGGGCTTGGCGAAGTAAAGTTCGGGCACGGGCACGCCCTCGCGCCGGACGTACTCCCACACGTCGCGCTCGGTCCAATTGGAGAGCGGGAACACGCGCAGGCTCTCGCCGCGGTTCTTGAAGGTGTTGTACAGCCGCCAGAGCTCGGGTCGCTGGGTCTTGGGATCCCAGCCGTGGGCGGCGTTGCGGAAAGAGAAAACGCGCTCCTTGGCGCGGCTCTTCTCCTCGTCGCGCCGGGCCCCGCCGAAGGCCGCGTCGAAGCCGTACTTGTCCAGCGCCTGCTTGAGCGCCTGGGTCTTCATCACGTCCGTATGCACCGCCGAGCCGTGGGTGAACGGCCCCACCCCCGCCGCCAGCCCCTCGGGGTTGGTGTGGACCAGGAGCTCCAGGCCCAGCGCCTTCGCGCGCGCGTCGCGGAAGGCGATCATCTCGCGGAATTTCCAGGTCGTGTCGACGTGGAGCAGCGGGAAAGGCGGCTTGGCCGGGTGAAAAGCCTTGATCGCCAAGTGCAGCATCACCGCGCTGTCCTTGCCCACCGAGTAGAGCATGACGGGGCGCTCGCACTCGGCCGCGACCTCGCGCAGGATGTGCAGGCTCTCGGCCTCCAGCCGGTCCAGGTGGCCCTGGGCGGGGCGCGCCGGGGCATGGGCCGGCCGTGGGACCTCCGCGTCGAACATGGCCGCTCCTTGCGCCGCGCAGGCCGGGCCGGGCCCGGACGACGGGCCTGCTATGCCGGGCGCGGGCCCGGGCGTCGCGTCAGTTTCGCTGGCCGCACGGGGCGCCAAAGCTCAAACACCGCTCACATGAACGGGCGCAGGGGCGGCGCGTCCAGCGGGCCGCACGCCACGAAGCCGCCGTTGCGGAAGTGCGGCTTGCCGTAGCGCAGCGGCGCGCCGTCCTCCCCGAGGACGCGCCCGCCGGCCGCCAGCAGCACGGCGTGGCCCGCCGCCGTGTCCCACTCCATGGTCGGGCCCGTGCGCGGGTAGAGGTCCGCCTCGCCCGCCGCCACCAGGGCGAACTTCAGCGAGGAGCCGACGCTCACCCGCCGCCCCACCGCAAAGGAGGCGAGGTAGGCGTCCGTGCGCGGATCGCCGTGGCTGCGCGACGCCACCACGTCCAGCATCGCGCCGGGCTCGCGCACGCGCAGGGGCCGCCTGTCCGCGCCGCGGGACGCGCCCACGGGCCGCCGCTCGAACCAAGCCTCGCCCGTCGAAGCGTCGCCCACGTAGAGCTCGCCCCGCGCGCTGGCGTAGACCACGCCCAGGGTGGGGACGCCGTCCTCCACCAAGCCGAGGTTGACGGTGAAGTCGGTCCCCCGCCGCACGAACTCGCGCGTGCCGTCCAGGGGGTCGACCAGCCAGAACCGTGCGCCCACCTCGGGGATGCGGCCGGCGGAGGCCTCCTCCTCGGCGACCACGGGAGTGGCGGGGTCGAGCCGGGCCAGGGCCGCCAGCAGGATGGCCTCCGCCTCCCGGTCGGCGTCGGTCACGGGCGAGCGGTCGGCTTTGAGCTCGTGGCCGCCATCCGCGTCGAAGTGGCGCTGGATGGCGGCTCCGGCCTCGCACGCGGCCTCCACCAGGGCGGCCGGCAGGGTGGAACGGTCGGGAGGCGTGCTCATGGGCGCCCGTCTTAGGCGAGGGCGGCCGTGCGTTCCAGGCCGGGCGCCGGAGCCCGGACCGCGGGCGCTTGCCGGGCGGGGCGGTGCGCGCCTAGGGTCGCGCCCTTTCCGTCCGCACTCCCCCAAGGCCATGGCCAGTCCCGCTCCCGCCCGCCACTACCTAGACTTCGAGCGTCCCATCGCCGACCTGGAGGCCAAGCTCGGGGAGCTGGAGACTGCGGCCAAGGGCGCGGGCGGCGGGGAGGGCTTCGAGGCGGAGATCGCCTCCATGCGCGGGCGGGTGGAGGCGTTGCGGCGCGAAACCTACGCCGGGCTGGACGCCTGGCGGAAGACCCAGGTCGCGCGCCATCCCGAGCGCCCCCACTTCGTCGACTACCTCGCCGCGCTGGTGGACGACTTCGAGGAGCTGCGGGGCGACCGCGGCTTCGGCGACGACCAGGCCATCATCGGCGGCGTGGGGCGCTTCCGCGGCCGGGCGGTGATGGTCATGGGCCACGAGAAGGGCGCGGACACCGCCTCGCGCCTGCGCCACAACTTCGGCATGGCCAAGCCTGAGGGCTACCGCAAGGCGGTGCGCCTAATGGACATGGCCGAGCGTTTCGCCATGCCCGTGCTGACCTTCGTCGACACCGCAGGCGCCTATCCCGGCATCGGCGCGGAGGAGCGCGGTCAGGCGGAGGCCATCGCCCGCTCCACCGAGCGCGGGCTGACCCTGGGCGTGCCGGTGGTGGCCACGGTGGTGGGGGAAGGGGGCTCGGGCGGAGCCATCGCGCTGGCCGCCGCAAACCGCGTCCTGATCCTGGAGCACGCCATCTACTCGGTGATCTCGCCGGAGGGGGCCGCCTCCATCCTTTGGCGCGACGGGGCCCGCGCCAAGGATGCGGCCCGCGCCATGAAGATCACCGCCCAGGACCTGATCCACCACGGCGTGGTCGACCGCATCGTGCCCGAGCCCCCCGGCGGCGCCCACGCCGACCCCGCCGCCGCCGTCGCCGCCGTGGGCGAAACCGTGGAGGCGGAGCTGAAAACTTTGGACGGCCTGTCGCCGGACGCCCTGCGCGCACAACGGGCCGAGCGGTTCTACGCCATCGGCCGGATGGGGTGAGGCCGGCGGGTCGGCGCGCGGTTTCGCCCGCCGATCCGTTCGGACCGAGCCCTGCGCGGCCTGGGCTGGGCTAGCCGCCCAACAATCCCCCGACGACGCGACCCGGCGCTTCGACGGCCCTTGCGGCGGCTTTCGTCACGCATCCACCCAGCGGGGCGGAGATGATGACGCTCAAAATGGCGATCGTGACGACTTTCATCTCGTACCCGCCTCAGCTGGCGCCGCCGACGAAGCTTACAAACGCATCGACGTCCGACGTGATTTTCCGAACGGGCCTCGTCGTCGTCGGTTCCGATTGCAGTCCGGCCCGAAACCGAGCCGCGGCCCTCGACCCGGGCGCGCAGGTCGCCGAACGACGCGAAGCGGCCGCCGACGGGTCTTCACGCCACCGCGCGCAACGTTTCCGCAAAGGCGTCCACCGACGCTTCCGTCGTGGCCCAGGAGCACATGAAGCGGACGGAGCCGTCCGTGAAGCGGTAGAGCGCCCAGCCGGCGGCGCGCAGCGACTCCAGGCGGGGCTCGTCCAGGGCGACGAACACGGCGTTGGCCTCCACCGGGTGGTTCACCGGGAACGGTTGGGCGGCCGCGAGTCGGCGGGCCATGGCGTTGGCGTGGGCGGCGCGCTCCAGGAACGCCCCGCTCTCCAGCATGCCGATCCAGGGGGCGGCGTAGAAGCGGCCCTTGGAGGGGAGCTGGCCGCCCTGCTTCAGCCGCGCGTCGAACCGGCGCGAGAGGGCGGGGTCGAACAGCACCACCGCCTCGGTGGGCGGCATGCCCGCCTTGGTCCCGCCCAACACCAGGATGTCGACGCCCAGGTCCTTTATCGCGCGCAGGTCGAAGCCGGAGGCGGCGGCGTTGGCGAGGCGCGCGCCGTCCAAGTGCACGCCCAAGCCGCGCGCCTTGGCCAGGGCGGCGAGGCGGGCCAGCCCTTCGGTGGTGTGCACCGTGCCGTACTCGGTGGCGTTGGTGAGGCTCAGGGCGGCGGGGGACTGGCGATGGCTCACGTCCGGGAGCGACAGCGCCGCCTCCAAGAGGGCCGGCTCCATGCGCCCGCTCGGACCGTCCACGCCGATCAGGCCCAGGCCCTGGCCGAAGAAGCCGGGGGCGCCCGTTTCGTCGGTGATGACGTGGGCGTGGGCGTGGGCGACCACCGCCTCGAAAGGCCGGCACAGCGCGGCCAGGGCCACCGAGTTGGCGGCGGTGCCGGATGCGACGAAGCGCACGTCCGCGTCCGCGTCCAAGAGCGCGCGCACCGCGTCCGCCGCCCGAACGGTGACCTGGTCCGTGCCGTAGCCGGAGCTGAAGCCGGCGTTGGCGGCCAGCAGGCTTTTCATCGCCTCGGGGGCGGCCCCGGCGGTGTTGTCGGAAGCGAAGTCGTAGCGGGCGGGGCTCATGGGCGCGCCATAGCGCACGCGCACGTGCGGGTCAGCCCCGGCCGTGGCTGCGCCGTCACGCGTCGGGCGCGGTCAACCGGTCGGCGCGGCGCAGGGCGGGGAACATGCGCGCCCACAGCCCGGTCACCGCCAGGGAGCCGAAACCGCCGAACAGGCACGCCCCCACCGGCCCCAGCACCCGCGCCACCAGCCCCGTCTCGAACTCGCCCAGTTCGTTCGACGCACCGATGAACAGGCCGGACACCGCCGACACGCGGCCGCGCATGACGTCGGGCGTCACGATCTGCACCAGGCTCTGGCGCACGTAGACGCTGATCATGTCCGCCGCGCCCAGCACCGCCAGCGCGACCACCGCCAGCGTGAGGGCCGCCACCATCGGCAGCCCCAGCGAGCCCGAGACCGCGAACACCAGCGTCGCCAAGCCGAACACCGCCACCCCGCCGAACATCCAAACCCCCGCGTGCCGCTCCACCGGGCGACGGCCGAGCACGAAGGCGGTCAGGCTGGCCCCGATCGCGGGGCCTGCGCGCAGCACGCCGAACCCCCCGGCCCCCACGTGCAGGATGTCGCGCGCGAACACGGGCAGCAGCGCGGTCGCCCCGCCCAGGAGCACGGCGGCGAGGTCCAGGCTGATGGCGCCGAACACGGTCTTGTTGCGCCACACGTAGGCCACGCCCTCGCGGATCAGCGCGGCGCGCGAGCCCGTCTGGCGCGCGGGCCGGGTGTCGGTGGTGATGAACCGCTGCAGCACGAGCGCGACGGCGTACAGCACCGCCGCTCCCCCGAATGCGGCCGCCGGAGAGATGGCCACCAGCACGCCGCCCAGGAACGGCCCCACCACCGAGCCCGACTGATATCCCAGGCTGTTCCAGGCGATGGCCCGGGGCAACTCCTCGCGCGGCACCAGCATGGGCCCCATGGCGCCGTAGGCGGGCTGCAGGAAGGCGCGCGCAGCGCCGAACACGGCGGCGACCGCGAAGATGGGCGTGAGCGAAGGGCTCGGGTGCAGCGAGATGACCAGGAGCGCCAGGTCGCAGGCGATCTGCACTGCGAGGCAGCATTGCACCACCCGCTTGCGCTCGTACCGGTCGGCGGTTTCGCCCGCGATCAGCGTCAGGGCGAACAGCGGCAGGAACTGGGCCAGCCCCACCATGCCCACCAGGAAGGCGCCCTCCGCGACCGAGTGCGACAAGCGCGCCACCGAGTAGACCAGCCAAGCGATGGTCACGGCCTCGCACTGCACCGCCAGGGTGGCGGTGAAGCGCGCGCCGAAGAACAAGCGGAACGACCTGTGTCGGAACACGCTGAGGGACGGCGCGGCCGGCGAGTCGCCGGGCGGGAAGGGGGGCGTGTCGGTCATGGGACGCATCAGCATGACGCTCGCGACCGCGGACGACAACGCTCCTGCGCGGCGTCCGGCGACCGGACGCTTGACGCGGCGCCTACGGGCGGGGATGGCGGGCGCCGCCGCCATGACCTCAAGCCCGCCCTCGGCCGCTCCGGCGGTCTCCGCCCAGACCGCGACCCGGCTCAAGCTCGCCCTGGAGCGACGCGAGGACGCCGCCCTGGTGGACGCCCTCGTCGAGCGCGCCTTCGGCCCCGGCCGGCTCGCGAAAACCGCCGAGCGCCTGCGCGAGGGCAATCGAGCGCGCGCGGACCTGAACTGGACCGTTTGGCGCAGGGGCGAGCTCCTGGGCGCCGTACGGTGCTGGCCGCTGGCGGTGGGCGAGGCCCAGCCGCGCCCCGCCGTCTTCCTCGGCCCGATCGCGGTGGAGTGGGAAAGCCGCAAGCGCGGTTTGGGCGTCCTGCTGGTCGGACGCGCCTGCCTGGCCGCGGCGGACGCGGGGGACGCCCTGATGCTGCTGGTGGGCGACCCCGCCTTCTTCGGCCCGCTGGGCTTTCAGCCCGTTCCTCCCGGCCGGGTGACGCTGCCCGGTCCCGTGGATGGGCGTCGGGTGCTTTGGCGCGCCCTGCGTCCGGGCGCGGCCGACGCGGTGGAGGGGCTGGCCCACGTCCCCGTCCTGCCGTCGGGGGCGCGGCTGAAGCGGAGCGCGCCTTGACCGGGGAGGCCGAGTCCGCCGGCCCCGCGGCTTCCGGCGGACTCGGCGCCCTGGCGGACGCGGCTTCCGCCGGGCGCGGCCCCGCCCCCGTCCACCTCTGGAACCCCGTCCACTGCGGCGAGATCGACATCCGCATCCGCCGCGACGGGAGCTGGTGGCACGAGGGCGCGCCCATCCGCCGCGACGCGCTGGTGCGCCTGTTCGCACGCGTGCTGCGGCTGGACCCGGACGGTTTCCACCTCGTCACTCCCGCCGAGAAGATGCGCATCACGGTGGACGACGCACCCTTCCTGGCCGTGCGCCTGGACAGCACGGAGACGGGGACCTTGCGCTTCACCACCAACGTCGGCGACGAGGTGGAGGCCGGGCCGGCCCACGCCCTGCGCGTGGAGACCGACCCCGTCACCGGCGAGCCCGCGCCCTACCTCCACGTCCGCCGGGGACTTGAGGCGCGGCTGACCCGCCCGGTGTTCTACGAACTGGTCGAGCTGGCGCAGGTGAGCGACGGCGAGCTCGCGGTGCGTTCGGGCGGGGCGAGCTTTCCGCTCGGCGCGGCCGAGTGAGGCCGGACCCGGCGGTCGCGCCCCCCGGCGCGCCCGGCCTGGACGCGCCGCGGCGTCGCCTGGAGCCCTGGATCGTCGGGCGCCTGCTGCCGCTCGACTCCCAGCTCCCCGTCGGGACGGGCCGCGCCGCCGGGAGGTCGGCCGAGCCCTCGGTCGAACATTCGGATTGGGCGCTGAACACGGGGCTGCCGCGCCCGGACGCCGAGCCCGTCGACGCGGCGGTGCTCGTGCCCTTGGTGGAGCGGCCGGGCGGACTCACCGTGCTCCTCACCCGGCGCGCCGACACGCTCTCGCGGCACACGGGGCAGGTCGCCTTTCCCGGCGGCCGGGCCGACCCGGGCGAGACCGCGGTGGAGACCGCCCTGCGCGAAGCGGAGGAGGAGGTTGGGTTGGAGCGGACCTACGTCCGTCCCGTCGGACTGTCGGACGCGTACCGGACCTCCACGGGTTTTCGTGTCACGCCGGTGGTGGCCTTCGTGGCCCCGAACTTCACGCCCGCTCCCGCCCTCACCGAGGTGGCCGAAGTGTTCGAGCCGCCGTTCGCTTGGCTGATGGACCCGGTCAACCACCAATTGCTTGAGGCTCCCGCGCCGGACGGCTCCTCCCGTCGCTTCTACGCCATGGTCTGGGAGGGCCGGCTGATCTGGGGCGCGACCGCGGGAATGCTGCGCGGTTTACACCTGCGGCTGTCCGCGCCGGAGACCTCGCCGGCCTCGTGAGGTGTGATCGACCATCAAGTCGTCCCGCACCGGGCGCGCCCGACGCGCGGGGATGCGGCGCGGTTCCCGCACCTGTCCTGACGGCGGGCGGCCGCCTCAGCCCACGTGACCGGCCGCGCGGCGCAGCCGGTCGTTGATCGCCTCGCCCAG
>CAXSDV010000048.1:17139-21204 GCA_964235945.1 uncultured Caulobacteraceae bacterium | reverse complement strand
CATCTTCTCGCCCCACAGCGTGATCCGCGACCCGCCCTTCTCGCGCATCGACCTGGTCTCCTGCCGCAACCTGCTGATCTATTTCGGGCCGGCGGTGCAGGAACAGGTCATCCCCATCTTCCACTACTCGCTGCGTCCGGCCGGCCACCTGTTCCTGGGCACGTCCGAGAACGTCAGCCGGTTCTCAGACCTGTTCTCGCCCGTGGAGAAATCGCAGCGCATCTTCCGCGCGCGCGAGGACGGCCAGCCGCACCTGCACCTTCCGCTGCTGCTGGACGCGTCGCGGCGACAGGCGAGCCTGACCGCCCAGCCCGGAGCGCAGTCGACTCCGCCCCTGCGCCAGAGCGTGGAGACCCACGTCCTGGAGCGTTTCTCGCCGCCCCACGTGGTGGTGAACACGGACGCGGACGTGGTCTACTACTCGGCCAACACCGGCAAGTACCTGGAGGCGGCCGCCGGCGCGCCCTCGCGCGCCCTGCTGCTGGCGGCGCGCAAGGGCCTGCGGCTGGCGCTGCGCTCCGCCCTGCGCGAGGCCATGGACTCGGGCCGCCCGGCCGTGCGCGAGCGCGTGGCGCTGGAATCGGACCAGGACCGGGTGCAGCTGCTCACCCTCACCGTCGATCCGATGATCGGCCGGCCGGGCGAGGCGCTCTACGTCGTCGCCTTCGCCGACACCGGGCCCATGATCAGCCGCGAGGACGCGCTGGGCCGCGCCCAGGGCGGCCCCGACGACATGGTGGTCCACCTGGAGCGGGAACTGCGCGACACGCGCGAACGGCTGCAGTCGATGATCGAGGAGTACGAGACCGCGCTGGAGGAGCTGAAGAGCTCCAACGAGGAGCTCGTCTCCGTCAACGAGGAGCTGCAATCCACCAACGAGGAGCTGGAGGCCTCCAAGGAGGAGCTCCAGTCGCTCAACGAGGAGCTGTCGACCGTCAACATCGAGCTGAACCGCAAGGTCGACGCCCTCGACGAGGTGAACAGCGACATGAACAACCTGTTCGAGTCGACCCAGGTCGCCACCATCTTCCTGGACGAGCGGCTCACCATCCGCAGCTTCACGCCGTCCATCTCGCAGTTGTTCAGCATACGCGCGAGCGACCGCGGCCGGTTCGTCGGCGACTTCGCCGGCCGGCTCGATTACCCCGCCATGCAGGAGGACCTCGCCGAGGTGCTGGCCAGCGGCCGCCCGCGGGAAGCGCGGGTGCGCAGCGCCGACGGCCGTTCCCACTACCTCGCGCGCATGCGCGGCTACGACGCCTCCCACGGCGAAACCCGCGGGGTCGTGGCCACCTTCGTCGACGTGACGGACATCACCGAAGCCGAAGCGCACCAGCGCGTGCTGATCGCCGAGTTGAACCACCGGGTGAAGAACATGCTGGCGGTGGTGATCGCCCTGGCGCGCCAGACGGCCAAGACCGCCAGCTCCACCCCCCAGTTCACCTCCGCCCTGATCCTGCGGCTGCAGAGCATGTCGCGCGCCTACGAGCTGCTCTCGCGCGAGAGCTGGACGCAGGCGCGGGTGGACGAGCTGGCCCGCCAGGAACTCGAGCCCTTCGGGATGGAGCGCGTGCGGCTGGAGGGTCCGCCGGTCACCCTCAAGCCCAAGACCGCGCTGTCGCTCGCCATGGTGCTGCACGAGCTGGCCACCAACGCCGCCAAGTACGGCGCCCTGTCGAACCCGGCGGGCCGCATCCTGGTGAGCTGGCGCAGGGCGGACGCGGAGGAGGACGGCCCCGGCGCGCTTCACCTGGCCTGGCGCGAGGAGGGCGGCCCCCCCGTGGCGGAGCCGCAACACCGCGGCTTCGGCCTCAGACTGGTGGAGCGCGAGGCCGCCCACGGCCTGAACGGCGCCGCGCGCATCGACTGGGAGCCGTCCGGCCTGGCCGTCGACCTCGACCTGCTGGTGGAGCCGTGACCCCGCCCCGGCGCATACTGGTGGTCGAGGACGAGTGGCTGGTCGCCGCCGACCTGGAGGACGCCCTGGTCGAGGCCGGGCTGGAGGTGATCGGTCCCGCGCCCTCCGTAGGCGAGGCCCTGGCCCTGCTGGCGTCCCACGGCCCGGTGGATGCGGCGGTGCTGGACGTGCACCTCACCCGCGAGACCAGCCTGCCCGTGGCCG
This sequence comes from uncultured Caulobacteraceae bacterium, assembly GCA_964235945.1. GTDB lineage: Bacteria > Pseudomonadota > Alphaproteobacteria > Caulobacterales > Caulobacteraceae > JASLDZ01. The sequence continues at coordinate 19,082 of CAXSDV010000048.1, read as the reverse complement.
AGGCGCTGCGCCGCGAGGGCGTGCCGTTCGTGTTCGCCACCGGCTTCACCCCCGACGACCTGCCCGTCGAGTTCCGCACCCAGCCGCTGCTGACCAAGCCGGTGGACCCGTCCGTCCTGCTGGCGCGGCTGCACCGGGGCCTGTGACGCCCCGGCCCGAGCGTCAGATGCCCGCGTACCACTCGTAGCCGCGGTCCTCCCAGTAGCCGCCCTTGCCGCCGGCGATCCCGTCCAGCCGGTCCACGAGCTGGATGTGTTGGAGGTACTTGGCGTGCTTGTAGCCGAGCTGGCGCTCCACCCGCAGGCGCAGGGGGGCGCCGTGGGCGATGTCCAGCGGCCGGCCGTTCATGGCGTAGGCCACCAGGGTCTGGGGGTGGAGGGCGTCGTCCATGCCCAGGCTCTCGTAGTAGCGGCCGGGCGACTGCTCGCCCCCCTTGGAGGCTTCGCCGTCCAGGTCGTCCGCGCAGTGGAACACCGCGTACTTCGCCGCGGGCAGCAGGCCCGCGGTCTTGAGCAGGAGGCCGAGCTGCACCCCCGTCCACCCGCCGATGGCGCTCCAGCCCTCCACGCAGTCGTGCCGGGTGATCTGGCTGCGCGAGGGCAGCGCCTTCAGGTCCGCCACGCTCAGGGACAGGGGCCGCGCCACCAGGCCGTCGACCGTGAGCCGCCAGTCGGCGAAGTTCCCGGCGGCCGCCCGGGCGTAGTCGTCCCCGGCCGGGTGCAGGGTGCCGTTGGCCTTGAAGCGCGGCGAGACGTCCGACGGCTTGAATTCGCGCGCCAGGGCGCCGCCGCCCTGAAGGAAGCGCTGGCTGTGCAGGTCCCAGCCCTGGACGGCGGCCAGCACCCGCTGGACGTGGCCGTTCCCCGTCAGCCGGTCGGCGGCCGTGATCTTGGAGCAGCCGTCCAGGATCAGGCCCGAGCCCGCCAAGCCGCCGATCAGCGCCGAGCGCCGGGTGAGGAGCGCCATGTCAGTCGTGCTCCGGGGGGACGGCGAAACGGCCGGTGACGATGGAGCGCACCTCGTTGATCGGGCCGGCCAGCACGACCTGGGACAGGTGCACGAAGATGAACAGCACGATCAGGCCCGCGCAGGCGAAGTGCAGGGTGCGCGCCGACTGACGCCCGCCCAACAGGTCCGTCAGCCAGGGCGCGGCGGCGTCCACCCCGGGCGACAGGCTCAGGCCGGTGACCACCATCCCCGCCGTCAGCACGATCAGGCCCAGGTAGGCGAGCTTCTGAAGCACGTTGTAGCGCTTGGCCGCCTCCCCCCGGGGATGGCGGTTGCGCAGGTGGTCGAGCACGTCGCGCGGCAGGCTCTTCAGGTCGGCGCCGGTGGGCCACAGGTCGCGCTGGATGTGCCGGCTCGCCAGGGACCAGACGAGGTAGGCCAGCCCGTTGAGCGCCAGCACCCAGGCCAGCAGGAAGTGCCAATGGCGCGCGTCCGCCAGGTCCGTGTAGCTCGGCAGGGTGAGCCAGTCTGGCCAGGCGCGGTTGATCCACCGGCCGCCGCTCCGGGACCAGCCGAGCACGCCGGTGGTCGGCAGCTTGAGCGCGCCCACCTGCAGCACCCCGCGCACCGCCCCGCCGGCCGCGCCCTCCGCGTGGATGGACAGCAGCGGCGTGTCCAGCTCGCTGCCGAACCGGCCCCAGTAGAGCGCCGGGTGGGCGTTGAAGATGTTCAGCCCCGTGCCGATCAGCACGAAGGTCGCCAGGGCGTTGATCCAGTGGGTCAGGCGCACCGCCGACCGGTGGCGACGGATCACCTCGCGCGGGCGCCGGCGCGCGAACGCCGGGCGCTCGCGGTCCACGACGGGGCCGAGGGGGACGTCCACGGGCGCGTCCGTGCTCATGGCTGTCTCCTGGGAACCACGAGCGTATGTCGTGGCTGGCGCCGCGCCTGTCCAGTCGCGCCGCGCGGCCGGCGGCGGCGCGCCTGCGCCTGCG
>CAXSDV010000048.1:3138-17039 GCA_964235945.1 uncultured Caulobacteraceae bacterium | reverse complement strand
CGCCGCGCCTGTCCAGTCGCGCCGCGCGGCCGGCGGCGGCGCGCCTGCGCCTGCGAAGGAGGCGCGATCCTCAGATCAGCATCGCGTCGCCGCCGGCGGCCATCAGGCGGCCCATGCACTCGAACAGGGCGTCCATGGCCACCGGCTTGCGGATCAGGTCGTCGGCCCCCGCCGACAGGCACTCGTCGCGCAGGTGCAGGGAGGTGTCGGCGGTGACCACGACCACCGGCAGCTTCGCCTTGCGGTCGGGGCGTTCGCGCAGCTTGCGGATGGCGGTCAGGCCGTCCATGCCCGGCATGCGGATGTCCATCAGCACGAGGTCGAACTCCTCCTCGCCCACCTTGTGCAGCCCGATCTCGGCGCTCTGCGCTTCCGCCATCTCCACGCCGGCGACCGCCAGCATGTCGCGCACCACGCGGCGGTTCATCGAATCGTCCTCAACGAACAGGACTCGCATGGGCGGTCTCCGAGACGCACCCGCAGGCTAACCCCGAAATCCTGAAGAAAACCCGAGCGAGGTCAGGCCGCGGAGGCCAGGGCGGGGGGTGCGTCCGCCTGGGTCGGGTCCGGGGCCGGATCGAGCGCTTCCTTCAGCGCCGCCACCAGCGCGGCGGCGGTCACCGGCCTCCTGACCGTCAGGTCCGCGCCGCCGTCGTACGCTTCGGCCGCCTCGCCCTCGCCGAGCGCGGGACGCAGCAGGACGAGCCGCGCCCCGGCCGCGCCCTCGCGCAGGCGGCGCACCGCTTGCGCCAGGTCCGCCGGGTCGGGGGCGGCGCTGGAGGCGTCCACCAGCAGGAGGTCGCACGCCCGCCCCGCCGCCGCCGCCACTCCCGCCACGGCGGCCAGCTCCGCCACGTGGGGCGCGAGCGCCGCGCGGAGCCGGCCCTGGGTCAGGGGGTTGGCCTCCACCAGCAGCAGCCGCGCCCCGGCCAGGTCGCGGGCGGGCGGGCGGGCGTCCGCCTCCTCGGCGGGAACGGCCGCCGGGCGCGCCGGCAGGGAGGCGGTGAACGTCGCCCCCTCGCCCGGCCGGCTCTCCACCGAGACGTCCCCGCCCATGGCCCGCGCGATGTTGCGGCAGATGGTGAGGCCCAGGCCCGTGCCGCCGAACCTGCGGGTCACGCTCCCGTCCACCTGGGCGAAGGAGACGAAGATGCGCTCCTGGTCCTGGGCGGCGACGCCGATCCCCGTGTCGGCCACCGACAGCAGCAGCCGATCCGCCTCCACCCGCGCCGACAGCGTCACCCGCCCCGCTTCGGTGAACTTGAGGGCGTTGGACATGAGGTTGAACAGCACCTGGCGCAGGCGCGCCTCGTCCTCCAGCACGCGAACGGGCAGGTCGGGCGCGAGGTCGAGCCGCAGCTCCAGCCCCTTGGCCTGCGCCTGGCCGCTCCAGAAGGCGACGGTGTCCTCCAGCACCCGGCGCAGGTCGAAGGGGGCCGGATCGAGGTGCAGCGCGCCCGTCTCGATCTTGGCCACGTCCAGGAGGTCGTCGACCAGCACGCGCATGGTCTCGCCCGCCCCGTGCACCAGCGCGATCCGCTCGCGCACGGGGCCGCGCACCCCCTCGTCGGCCAGCAGCACCTGGGTCATGCCGAGTATGCCGTTCAGCGGCGTGCGGATCTCGTGGCTGGTGGTGGCCAGGAACTCGGTCTTGGCCTTGAGCGCCGCCTCCAGGGCGGTGTTGGCCGCGCCCAGCCGGCCGTTGGCGCGGCGCACCTCGTTGCGGCTGCGGCGCACCGCGAAGAAGTTGGCCAGCACCACGGCCACCACCGCCGCGCTCGCGCCCAGCAGGGAGGCGGTCAGGAGGGCCTGGAAGCGGGCCCTGCTGCGGGCCATGGCGATGTCGCGCTTGAGCTGGCCGGCCTTCAGCCGCTCGATCCTGAGGTCCTGGTTGGCGAAGTCGAAGCGCGCCGACATCAGGGCGGCGTTGGTGGAGGCGGCCAGCGCGCGCCCCTGGTCGTCCAGCCGCTTGAAGGCCTGCAGGTGCGCGAAGGCCAGGTGGTCGTCGCCCACGTGCTGGTAGATGCGGTAGGCGATCTGGTGGAAGTCGCGGAACGCCCCGTCGGTGCGGGCCAGGTCGCGGCCGGCGAAGGTGCGGCCGATCAGCTCCGCCGCCCGCGGATAGCGGCCCTCGCGGCCCTCCGCCTCGGCCAGCACGCCGTACAGGAAGGGCGCCTCGCCCCGCGCCTCGGGGTCGTCCGCGCCCAGCGCCATGGCCCGGGCCACGTCGGAGCGGGCCTCGTCCGGTCGGCCGGTGATCACCTCGATGCGGGCGATGTTGCCCAGGATCCGCGCCTGGAGCGCGGGGCTGCGCAGCGGGCGCGCGTCGGCCAGGGCCGCCCGGTACTCGGCCTCCGCCTGGCGGAACTGGCCCATGTCCTGGAAGGCGTAGCCGCGGTTGTTGTGGGCGGTGACGCGCAGCGAGTTGTCGGCCGTGTAGATCTCGGAGGACTGCTGGTAGTAGCTCAACACGTGGGCCCAGTCGCGCGCGTCCGAATAGATGGACGCGGTGTTCTGCAGCGTCACGGCTTGGCTGCGCGGCTCGTTCGCGCGCTCGAACACGCGGTAGGCGGCCTGGTAGTCCTTGAGCGCGAGCTGGACGCGGTCGGTCGCCGCCTCCACGCCGCCGCGCGCCTTGAGCAGGTCGCCCTGGAGCTTGGTGTCGGGCGCCTGCCGGTCGACGATCTTGAGGGCCTGGGCGATCACCCGCTCCGCCTCCGCCGGCCGCTCCAGGCGGACCAGCGCCTCGCCCTCCAGCCAGCGGGCGGTGGCGACGGCGACGCCCGACCGGCCGTCCGTTCCCGGCCGGGCGCACAGGGCCAGGGCGCGCCGGGCGTGGTCCAGGGCCTCCCCGGGCTCACCCACCATGGCGGCCTTGGCGGCCTCGACCTCGCGGCCGTAGTCGGAAGGCGCCGTCGCGGTCCGCCCGGGAAGCGCGGCGGCGGCGGCCAGCGCCACGCCCAGCGTCAGCCGCCGCGCCCAGGCCTGAAGGTTTTCCACGAACCGCCCCCGCCGTCCCCGCCGCACGCATGCTGCACCCGGCGGGCTTAAGCTCGACCTAAGCCCGGGCCCGCCCGCCGCCCGACGGCCCCGTTTTGCAGCGCACGCGCCACCGGCCCGGCCGTCGGGGGTCCGGGAGGATCAGCGGACCTTGCGCAGGGCGGGCCGCGCGGCGGCGGTGAAGGTCGAAGCCTTGACCAGGAAACGCTCCAGCGCGCCGAACTCCAGCGGCGGCGCGATCTGGAAGCCCTGCATGCGGTCGCAACCCATCACGCCCAGCAGGGCCAGGGAGGTCGGGTTGTCCACGCCCTCGGCGGTGACCTCCATGTCCAGGGCGTGGGCGAGGTCTATGGTGGAGCGCACGAGCAGGGGATCGCGGTGGCTGGACGCCAGGCCGGACACGAACCGGCGGTCGATCTTCAGCTCGTCGGCGGGGAATTCCTTGAGGTAGGCCAGGGAGGACAGGCCCGACCCGTAATCGTCGATGGCGATGGAGACGCCCGCCCCGGACAGGGCGCGCAGGTTGGCCAGGGCGCGCGCCGGGTCGGCGATCACCGCCGTTTCGGTGATCTCCACCCCGACGCGGCCGTCGCTGCGGGCGCACTGGGCGAGCGTCCACGCGCAGAACTCCTCGTCCGCCACCAGGCCGCCCGACAGGTTGACGTGGAAGGACAGGTCGTGGCCGCGCGCGCGCAGGCGGAGCTGGTCGTCCACCGTGCGCTTGAGCACGAATTCGGTGAGGGCGCGGATGTCGCCGGTGCCCTCCGCCAGGCCGATGAAGCTGTCGGGCGGCACCTGGCCGCGCTCGGGATGGCGCCAGCGCACCAGCGCCTCCACCGAGTCCACGCGTCCCGCCCGGTTGTTGAGCTTGGGCTGGTAGACGACGCTCAGCGCCTCGCGCGCCAGCGCCGAGCGCAGGTCGCGCATGAGGGCGAGGCGTTCGGACGCCTCCGCCCAGTCCTTCTCCCCGAAGATGGCGCACTTGACCTGGCCCGCGCGCGCGAGGCCCAGGGCCTGCTCGGCGTATTCCAGGACCACCTCGTCGCGCAGGGCGGCCGAACCGTCCGCGCAGGCCGCGCCGATGTAGACGGGCAGCGCCACGGGCCGACCGTCCACGGGCAGCGCCTGCTCCAGCACCGCGTGCAGCCCCTGCAGCACCGCCAGGGCGGGCTCGGGGCCCGCGCAGGGGAAGGCGAACTCCACCGTCGAGCCGCCCACCCGGCCCAGCCGCGCCTGCGGCACGCTCAGGAGCACGCGCCGGGCGAGTTCGCGCAGCACGTCGCCGGCGACCTCCGGCCCGACCTGGCGGCGCAGGCCGGCGAACCGGTCCACCCCCACGATCGCCACGAAGCGACCGGCCGCGGCCAGGTCGCCGCGCCAGCCCCGGGCCGCGCCGCCCGGCGGCTCCGCGGGAAGGTCGACGCCCAGCTTGGACGCCAGGACCTGCAGGGCGCGGGCCGCCTGCGCGTCGACGGGCGCGCGGAGCCCGGCGGGCGCGCCGTCCAGCACGCGCCGCAGAACGGCGGCGAGGCCCGCCCGCAGCGGGTCCGTCGGCGGCGCCGGGTCGGCCGCGACTTCGGGACCTGCAGGATCGACCATGCCGCGACCTTGCCTCCGCAGGCTTGCGGTCGGATTAACGTCGTCGGCTTCGAGGGCGTCCACCCGCGGCCGAGGAGCATCCGCCCCAGATGAACGCGCCCACCCCGAGGGTCGAACTCGGCCACGACCACGTCTTCCTGGGGGAGGGCCATGCGCGCAACGAGCGGCGCACCTGGATCGTGATCTGGCTCTGCGCCGTCACCATGCTGGTCGAGATCGTCGGCGGGCTGCTGTTCGGCTCCATCGCGCTGGTCGCGGACGGGCTGCACATGTCGACCCACGCCGGCGCCCTGCTGCTGGCGGCGCTCGCCTACACCATCTCCCGCCGCCACGCGCACGACCGCAGGTTCAGCTTCGGAACGGGCAAGCTCGGCGACCTGGCCGGTTTCACCAGCGCGATCGTGCTGGCGATGGTCGCGCTCCTGATCGGCTACGAGTCGGTGGTCCGGCTGTTCGCGCCCGTCGCGATCCGCTTCGGCGAGGCGATCCCCATCGCCTTCCTGGGCCTGGCCGTGAACGTGGCGAGCGCCTGGCTGCTGAGCGGAGGAGGCCACGGCCACGACCACGGAGACGACCACGGCCACGGGCACGGCCACGGGCACGGGCACGGCGATGACCACGGGCATGGCCACCACGGGCACGACCACGACCACGGGCGCGACAACAACATGCGCGCCGCGGTGGTCCACGTGATGGCGGACGCCGCCGTGTCGGTGCTGGTGATCGTCGGCCTGTTCCTGGCGCGCGTGTTCGGCTGGCTGTGGATGGACTCGCTCGCGGGCCTGGTCGGGGCCGCCGTGATCGCCAGCTGGTCCTACGGGCTGTTGCGCGACACGGGCGCGATCCTGCTCGACATGACGCCGGACCGGACGCTGGAGCTGCGCCTGCGCGAGCGGGTGGAGGCGGCCGGCGACACGGTGAGCGACCTGCACCTCTGGCGGCTCGGCCCCGGCCACCTGGGCGCCATCGTGGGGGTGGAGACCGGCCGGCCGGAGCGCGACGCGGCCTATTACCGTCGGCGGCTGGCCGACCTGCCGTCCATCTCCCACCTCACGGTCGAGGTCACCCGGGCCGGCGCGTGACGAGGGGCGCGGGCCGGTCGCCACGCCCGAGGCCGGCGCCGGTCCGCGGCCGCCCGTTCAGCTGAGGACGGCCATGTCTGCCGCCGAGAAGGACTTCAAGCCGGCGCCGTCGCCCGCGCGGACCTTCGCCGCCCAGGACGGGTCGGTCAGCAGCGCGCGACCCACCGCGATCAGGTCGAACTCGCCCCGCTCCAGCCTGCGCACCAGCTTCTCGAGCGAGCTCGGAGTGGAGGTCTCGCCCATGAAGGCGCCCAGCATGTCGCCGGACAGGCCGACGGAGCCCACGCTGATCGTCTTGGCGCCCGTCAGCTTCTTGGCCCAGCCCGCGAAGTTGAGGCCGTCCTCCCCGTCCAGGTCGGGGAACTCCGGCTCCCAGAAGCGGCGCTGGGAGCAGTGCAGCACGTCGGCCCCCGCCTCCACCAGCGGCGTGAGCCAGTCGGCCAGGGCGTCCGGCGTTTCGGCCAGCCGCGCGGCGTAGTCCTGCTGCTTCCACTGGCTGAGGCGCAGGATGACCGGGAAACCCGGCCCGACCGCGGCGCGCACGCTGCGCACCACCTCCGCCCCGAAACGCGCCCGCTCCGCCAGCGTGGCGCCCCCGAACAGGTCGGCGCGGGTGTTGGTCTCGGCCCAGAAGAACTGGTCGATCAGGTAGCCGTGGGCGCCGTGGATCTCCACCACGTCGAAGCCCAGGCGCTTGGCCTCGCCCGCCGCGCGGCCGAAGGCGGCGATGGTGTCGGCCAGGTCCTCCTGCGTCATGGCGCGGCCTCGGGACTGGCCGGGCGCGGCCAGTCCGGACGGGCTCTCCACCTCGGCCTGCGGCGTCCAGTCGGTCATGGGGTTGACCACGGAGCCCACGTGCCAGATCTGCGGACCCATCCGGCCGCCCGCGGCGTGCACGCCGTCCACCACCCGCTTCCAGCCGGCCAGGGCGTCGTCGCCGTAGAGGTGGGGGATGCGTTCGTCGTTCTTGGAGGCGGGGCGCTGCACCACCACCCCTTCCGACAGGATCAGCCCCACCTCGCCCTCGGCGCGCCGACGGTAATAGGCCGCCACGTCCTCGCCGGGCACGCCGCCGGGAGAGCGGGTGCGGGTCATGGGCGCCATGACGATGCGGTTCTTCAGCTCCAGGGCGCCCAGGCGGACGGGCTGGAACAGGACGTCGAGGTCGGACGAGGGCATGACGGGCTCCGTGGGGACGGCGCTCCTAGTATCCCGCCTATACCAGAGGTCAATCAGGCACTATGAGGCGACCAGGTCACCCCGGAGACACCATGCCCGCCCCCCGTGCGCTCGCCGAAGCGCCGACCCCCGCGCCGTTGGACGCCAACTGCCCGCACCGCCTGTTGATCGACCAGGTCACCGACAAGTGGTCGATCCTGATCCTCACGGCGCTGGACGAGGAGGCCCTGCGCTTCAACGCGCTCAAGCGCCGCCTGCTGGGCGTCACCCAGAAGGCGCTCACCGCGAGCCTGCGCCGCCTGGAGCGCAACGGCCTGATCGCCCGGCGGGTGGTGACCCTGTCTCCCGTGGCCGTGGATTACCGGATCACGCCGCTCGGCCGCACCCTGCTGCCGCCCTTTCTCGCGCTCTACCGCTGGACGGTCGACAGCCTGCCCGCCGTGGAGCAGGCGCGCGAGCGCTTCGACCGCCGGGGGGAGGCGGACGCCCTGGCCGCCGCGTGACCTCCTGCACGGGCGGCGCGTGCGGGCCTCGCCGCCGCCCCGCCCGCCTCAGCCGCGCGTGAACTGCGGCACCAGCGCCTGGAGGCGGCGCAGCGTCTCGGGGCCGTCCTGGGCCTCGGCGCAGGCGAGCAGGGCGCGCACCGCGGGCTCGAGCTCCGCCCAGTCCGGGGCGGGGTCGACGGCGGCCAGCACGCCGTCCGCGGCGGTGGGGCGCACGGTTTCGGCGGCGTAGAAAATCTCCTCGTAGAGCTTCTCGCCCGGCCGCAGCCCGGTGTGGACGACGGCGATGTCCGTGTCCGGAACGAGCCCGTGCAGCCGGATCATCTGGCGCGCCAGGTCGTCGATCCGCACCGGCTCGCCCATGTCCAGCACGTACACCCCGCCCTCCCCTTCCGCCCGGGGCAGGGCCGCGGCCTGCAGCACGAGGCTGGACGCCTCCTGCACCGTCATGAAGTAGCGCACCATGTCCGGGTGGGTGACGGTGACCGGGCCGCCCGCCGCGATCTGCCGCTCGAACAGGGGGGCCACCGAGCCCGTGGAGCCCAGCACGTTGCCGAAGCGCACGGCGCAGGCGCGGCACGGCCCGCCCCGCGCGATGGCCTGCACCGCCTGCTCCGCCGCGCGCTTGGTGGCTCCCATGACGTTGGTGGGGTTCACCGCCTTGTCCGTGGAGATGAACACGAGGGCGCCCGCGTGGGCGGCCGCCAGCTCCGCCACCACCACCGCGCCGCCCAGGTTGGTGCGCACCGCTTCGGTGGGGTTCAGCTCCATCAGCGGCACGTGCTTGAGCGCGGCGGCGTGGAGCACGACCTCCGGCCGGGCGCGGGCGAAGATCTCCGTCATGCGCGCCCGGTCGCGCACGTCGCCCAGCTCGGCGGTCCAGACGGGGGGTGCGCCGGAGGCGGCCAGCTCGCCGTCCAGCGCGTAGAGGTTGAACTCCGAGGCGTCCACCAGCGTCAGGGCGGCGGGGTGGAGGCGCAGGGCCTGGCGCGTCAGCTCCGAGCCGATGGAGCCCCCCGCCCCCGTCACCAGCACGCGCCGGCCGGAGATCAGGGCGCGGGGCGCGTCCGGGTCCAGCCGGCGGGGCGGGCGCGCCAGCAGGTCCGCCGCCTGCACCGGGGCGAGGTCGCCGCTCATGCCCGTGTCGCGCAGGCGGCTCACCTGGGCCCCCGCGCCGGCGGCGGCGGCCACCACCGCCTCCATCAGCGCGCGGCCGGGGCGCGGCTCGGCCAGCACCACCCGGGGCGGCGTTCCGTCGACGGCGGCCAGCGCCTTGAGGATGGGCTCCAGGCGGGGGAGCGGACCCAGCACCTCCACCCCGCGCACGGTGCGGCCGGGCGGGGCGGCGCCCTCCGGCGAGTCCAGCGTCACCAGCCCGCACACGCGCACGGGGGCGTCGCGCCGCCGCCGCAGGGCGCGGAGATAGGCCGCCGCCGCCGCCGGGGCGGCCACCAGCACCGCGGCGGGGCGCCGCCGGTCCTGCAGCCGCAGGGCCGCGCCCAGGTCGCCCGTGGCGCTCGCCTGGGCCAGGGCGCGCCCGAAGGCCAGGACCACGAACAGCACGGGGGCCAGCACGAACGGCGTGGAGCGCGGGAAGTCGGCCAGCCGGTCCACGGAGAACAGGATGGGCAGCACCGCCACATCCGCCGTCAGCACCGCCCCCGCCAGCCGCACCAGGTCGTCCACCGCCGTGTAGCGCCACAGGCCGCGGTGCAGCCGCCACAGGGGGAAGACGACGGCGCAGGTGGCGGCGAACACCAGGGTGGAGCGCGACAGCAGGTGGTCGGGCAAGGGCTTGCCCTCCAGCCGGTAGCGCACGGCCAGCACCGTCGCCATGACGCCGGCGGCCAGCGCCACGTCGTGCAGTTGCACAAGGGCGGCGCTGGCCCCGAACCGGCGCGCCAGCGGGCGACGGCGGGACGGCGGAGGGAGGGGGGGCGCGGCGTCCGTCACGGGGCGGGCGGCTCCGGCGGGTCGGCGGGGCGCGGCGGCTCGACGGGGGCGAGCTTCCAGCGCACCCGGGCTCGGCCCGCCCGGTCCGTGCGGCCGCGCAGCACCGCCTGCAGCGTGCGGCGCGCCAGCCCGCCCTCCACCACCGCCGAGGGCTCCAGGGCGGCCTCGGCGGCGTCGTGGCGCAGGCGCCAGGTCCCGTCCGTCCGCGTGCGGAACACCAGGCTGCGGCCGTCTCGCGCCGCCTGCGCCTCCACCTCGGGCGCCAGGTGGAACCGCACGGCCCACCCGCGCAGGCCTTCGGGGGCCCGCACGTCCAGGGCGGGGGTGAGCACGTCCTCGCCGCGCAGTTCGTCCGTCTGCGGATCGAGGAACAGCCGGCGCTGGTGCAGCAGGCCGTCCCGCGCCACCCAGCCGTCGTGGGCGAGGTCCAGCCACACCCCGCCGTCCGCTTCGCTGCGCCGCGCCTCCACCCGGCGCGCGCCGTCCACCAGGCGCGCGCCCAGCGCCCGGGCGAGCCTTCCCGTCAGCGGGCGGCCGCACGAGCCCTCCTCCAGCGTCAGGGTGGAGCCGGCGGCGGTCAGGCGCAGGGCGGCGGGGGCGGCCGCGTCCGGCGTCCACCCGCCGTTGACGATCAGCCGTTCGCGCCCGCAGCTCGCCTCCAACGCCAGCGGCTGTGCGCAGGCCGCCACGCTCCAGCCCCCCTCGGGCGGCGGACCGGCGTCCACCAGCACGCGCAGCCGCCGCCCGGCCAGCCGCTGGTAGCCGCTGTGGGGCTGGTGGGCGAAGGCGCTCCCGTCCGATCCGTCCAGCGCGCGCGCGGCCTCCGCCCGGGCGGGGGTGCTGCGGCCGCCGCCGTTGAAGGCGGCGGGCCGGCCGTCGCCCAGCGCCGTCGTGCGCACCGCCCCCGCCAACCGATCGGCCGCGCGCGGCAGGGCTTCGGGCGCGGCCCTTCCGCGCTGAAGCAGGGCGTCGTCCAGCGTCGCGAGGTCAAGCCGCAGGTTCAGCGCCTGCTCGGGCGCGCGGGTGCGCAGGCCGCCGTCCGCCAGCACCGCCTCGTCCAGCGCCGGGCCCAGCCGCCCCAGCGCCGCGCGCGAGAGCGCCTCCCCCGCCGGCCCGGCCAGGGCGGCGCCGGCCAGGGCCGCCGCCGCCAGCCGCTCCGCCCGCCGCGCGGAACCGCCGTCGACCCGCAGCAGGTGGCGGGCCGAGCGCGCCAACAGGTCCGCCAGGCCCGCCGTCTCCGCTTCCGAAGCGGCGGCGGACAGCCATCGCGCGGCGCACGCCAGATTGTACGTGCGGCGCTCCAGCACCTCCGCCCCCCAGGCGAAGGGGGCGGGGCGGGGAAAGGCGTCGTTCCAGGCGCGCACCAGGCGCAGCGCCTCCAGCGCGCCGTCCAGGCCGCCGTTCTCCAGCGCCGGCAGCCAGGCGAAGCGGTGCAGCTCCACCGCGAAGCGCCGGGAGGGGCTGGCGCGGGTCCACGGGTCGCCGTTCGGTCCCACGTCCAGCACCGCGCCCGCCAGCCGGAAGCGCCCGGCCAGGAGCGCGCCCCAGGGAGTGGCGTCCGGCGCTTCGCCCGGCGCGCCTTGCGGAGGCGGACGCGCGTCGCGGGGGTGGGCGGCGAAGCCGGCGGCGGCCGGGCGCGCCAGCAGGGCGGCGTAGGCGGCCGTGCCGCGCCACTCGTCCAGCAGGCGGCCGCGCGCCAGCGCCGCCGCGGCCTCGGCCACCCGGGCGGCGGGCGTCATGCGCCCTTGAGCGCGGCGATGTTGGCGGCGTAGGCGGTCGGACCGCCTTTGAACACGGCGCTGCCGGCCACCAGCACGTCCGCCCCCGCCTCCACGCACCGGCGCGCGGTCTCGGGGGTGACGCCGCCGTCCACCTCCAGCTCGACGGGCAGGCCCGCCGCGTCGATCATCCGGCGCAGCCGCTCGATCTTGCGAAGCTGGGAGGGGAGGAAGGCCTGGCCGCCGAACCCCGGGTTGACGGACATGACCAGGAGCACGTCCACGTCGTCCAGCATGTACTCCACCGTCTCGGGCGGGGTGGAGGGGTTGAGCGCCACCCCCGCCCGCGCGCCGAGCTCACGGATGCGGCGGCAGGTGCGGTCCAGGTGCGGTCCGCTCTCCGGATGCACGTGGATCCGGTCGGCCCCCGCCGCGCGGAACGCCTCCAGGAAGGGGTCGACGGGGGCGATCATCAGGTGGACGTCGAAGGGCAGGGCCGAGCGGCCGCGCACCGAGCGCATCACGTCCGGGCCGAAGCTGATGGCGGGCACGAAGCGGCCGTCCATCACGTCCACGTGGATCAGGTCGGCCCCGGCGGCGTCCAGCGCCCGCACCTCCTCGCCCAGGCGGGCGAAGTCGGCGGACAGGATGGAGGGGGCGATGCGCGGCGCGGCCATGCGGACCGATACCGCCCGCCCGCGCCGGCGCGCAAGCGCGCGCCGGCCGCGGGACCCGCCGCCTCAGTAATAGCGGGGCGGCGGAGGCGGCGGGGGCGGCGGCGGGCCGTAGCCGTTGTTGGCCGGGAACACCCGCACCCGCGCGCCATAGCTCACGAACACGCGCGTGCCGATGCGGATGGGATAGCGGTCGGGCTGGGGGATCTCCACGGTGGTGCCGTCCCGGCGGAAGCGCACCACGTAGACGAAGCCCGGCTGGCGGTTGGAGCGCTCGATGGCGTTGCCCGCCAGGGCCCCCAGCACCGCGCCGGCTATGCCGCCCGCCAGGCCGTCGCCCCGGCCGGCGATGACGGAGCCCGCCAGACCGCCGCCCACCGCGCCCACCGCGGTGCCGGCCCCCGTGTCCTGGCCGCCGAAGGTGATCGGGCGGAAGCCCACCAGCGTCCCCTCCTCCACCCGGGCCGGAACGCCCGCCTCGTAGGGGGAGTAGCGGCTGGGGCCGTAATCGGTCTCGCAGGCGGCGAGCCCCGTGCCGGCGGCGGCCAGCAGCACGGCGAGGGTCGCGGCGGGACGGGATCGGAAGGGAAGGCGCATGAGTGGACCTGCGGATGGCGTGTCGCCCGTTTCGCCCGGGGCGGCTGAACCGGCGCTGAACGCCCCTCAGTCCGCCCGGTCGAAGCGGACGATGAAAAAACCGTCCGTTCCGCCGGCCGGTTCCCCCCCGGCCGCGGAGGCGGCGCGGCCGGGCAGGAGGCGCAGCGCCCCGGCGGCCGTGGCGCTCTCGGGGGGCAGGCCCAGGGCGAGCGGGTCGGCGCGGTGCGGGCGGAAGCCGGGGTGTCGGCGCAGGAACGGCTCCACCTGCGCTTCGCCCTCCTCCGGCTCCAAGGAGCAGGTGCAGTAGACCAGCCGCCCGCCGGGGAGGACTCGGTCGGCGGCGGCGTCCAGCAGGCGCGCCTGGGCGGCCGCCAGCCCCGCCAGGTCCCCCGGCCGCGCCAGGTGCAGCACGTCCGGGTGGCGGCGGAAGGTGCCGGTGGCCGAGCACGGCGCGTCCAGCAGCACGAGGTCGAACCGGCGGGGGTCGGACCAGCCGGCCGCGTCCGCCGCCACGGTCTCCGCCTCCAGCCGCAGGCGCAGGAGGTTCTCGGCCACGCGCTCCAGCCGGGAGGCGGAGCGGTCCAGGGCGGTGGTGCGCGCGCCGGCGGCCGCGAGCTGCAGCGTCTTGCCGCCGGGCGCGGCGCACAGGTCGAGGGCGCTCTCCCCCGGCCGGGGCGCCAGCAGCCGCACGGGGATGGCGGCGGCCGCGTCCTGCACCCACCAGCGGCCTTCGGCGTAGCCCGGCCAGTCGGCCAGCGCGCCCCGGCGCGCCGTGCGCACGGAGCCGGCGGCCAGCACCACGCCCTCCAGCTCGTCGGCCAGGCGCGCGGCGTCCGCCCCGTCGCGCGGGGTGAGGTCGGTGGGGGGCTCCAGTCGGATCTCCGCGGCCAGGGCGGCGGCCTGCGCCTCGCCGTAGGCGGCGCGCCAGCGGGCGAGCAGCCAGTCGGGGGCGTCCAGCTCGGCGGGCTGGGCGGCGAGCAGGGCGCCGGCGCCCTCGCGGTCCAGGGCGCGCAGCACCGCGTTGAGCAGGCCGCGGAACGGGCGGGTCGCGTCCGCGCGCTCCGCCAGGGCCAGGGTGGTGGACACGGCGGCGAAGGCGGGGGTGTCCAGCAGCGCCATCTGGGCGAGGCCCAGGCGCAGCAGGGCGCGCACCGGCGCGGGCGGCGGCCGCTGCAGCTTGGCGTCCAGCACCCGGTCCAGGGCGGCCGTGCGGCGCAGCAGGGCGGAGGCCAGCGCGCGGGCGAAGGCGCGGTCGCGCCCGTCCAGCGTCAGGAGGCCCGGCAGGGCGTCCGCCTCCTCCGCGCCCCGGCGGCGCGACAGGGCCGCCTCCACCAGGGTCAGCGCCGCGGCGCGCGCGTCCAGCCCCGCGGGCGCGGGTCCGCCGGTCGGACGGACGGGGCGGCGCGGGCGACGGGCGGGCGGGGACGGCATGGCGCGGTGATAGCCCTCCGCGCCGCCGGGGGCGAGCACGCCCGTCCCGCGCGACCCGCAGGCTCGCGCACGGGGCCGGCGCCTCCCATTTGAAGCGTCCCCCCGCCTGGAGCCCCGCCATGAGCGACCCCGCCGAACCCGCGCCCCGCGCCCCTCCGCCCCGCG
>CAXSDV010000048.1:0-3038 GCA_964235945.1 uncultured Caulobacteraceae bacterium | reverse complement strand
CGCCCCGCGCCCCTCCGCCCCGCGACGGGACGTCCGAGAACGGGACGCCCTCGACGGACGCGCCCGCCCGCGTGCTGAGCGACGCCGCCCGCCGGGCGTTGGCCGAAGCGCAGGCGCGCCGCGAGACCGCCGCCGCCGCGCAGGCGGGCGCCGCCGGCGAGCACGGCGGTCCGACCGGCCCCGAGCCCACGCGTTACGGCGACTGGGAGCACAAGGGCCTGGCCATTGATTTCTAAGGGGATCGTTCCGCTCCGCCGCGGCTGACGCGCCCGGCGGGGCGCCCCGCGCCTCCCCCGACGGTTGTTCGGCGTCGACGCCCGCGGCGGCGCCGGCCAAGCTGCATGTTCCCCGATTTCGGCCGCCCGCGCCCAGGCCGCGGCGCCCGTCTTGAGTGAAGCCTCCCATCGGGGCGGCGCCGTCGCCCGAACTGTTCGATTTCGGGAGAGCGCCATGTCCGTCCGCCTCGCCACCGCCCTGAACGTCATCGGCCTGGCCGCCGTCTCCGCCGTCCTGGCCCCGGCCCCCGCCGCCCTGGCCGGCGGCCGGGCGCCCTGCGGGAGCGAGTGCGCCGTCTACCGCCCGGCCTCGCCCGCCTACGCCTTCGCCCCGCCCGCCCCCCGGGCCGGCGGCGGCTACGGCCCGGCGGCGGTCCCCGCGGGCTATGGATCGCCCTACGCCGCCACCCAGGCGGCCTACGGCTACGGGGCGCCGAGCCCCTGCGCGCAGGGTTGCGCGCCGCCGCCGCCCGTTCCCTGCCAGGCCCAGGCCTGCGTGCCCGCCTACGCCTACGCTCAGCCCGAGTACATCCAGGTGGGCGGCGAGTTCTCCGGCGGGGTGGGCGAAACCTCCGGCGGCTTCGTGAACGGAGGCGGCGGCGGTTTCGAGAACGGCGACTTCGCCGTGCAGGGCTTCGGCAACACCGCGGCCTTCGCCAGCGCCAGCGCCCAGGCCTGGGCCCAGGCCACCGCGCTTTCCCAGTCCAACGCCTACGCCAACGCCAACTCGCACGCCTACGCCAACAGCCAGAGCTCGGCCAACGTGAACGTCAACATCGTCCAGAAGGCCGGCTTCCAGTTCAAGGGCGGCAACTGGGGCCACGGCGGATACGGCGGCCACGGCGGCGGCCACAAGATGGGCTGCGGCTGCGGCAAGAAGGGCTGAGTCCTCCGCCCGCGGCCGCCGCGGTCAGGCCGCGGCCATCTGCGCCGCGACCGCCAGCGCCGCCGCGCGCGGGTCGGCGGCGGCGGTGATCGGCCGGCCCACCACCAGGTGCGAGGCCCCCGCGCCCAGGGCGTCGGCGGGGGTCGCCGCCCGCGCCTGATCGTCCAAGGCGGCGCCCGCCGGGCGCACGCCGGGGGTGACCACGAGAAAGCCCGGACCGCCGATGCGCCGCGCCAGGGCCGCCTCCGCCGGGCTCGCCACCACCCCGTCCATCCCCGCGTCCACCGCCTGGCGCACGCGCCGCTCCACCAGCGCCGCGACGGTGAGGCCGTAGCCCAGCGCCTCCAGGTCCGCGTCCGACAGGCTGGTCAGCACCGTCACGCCCAGGAGCCGGCACCCCGCCGCGCCGCCGCGCCCGCGCACGGCGGCGGCCATCACCTGCGGTTCGGCGTGGACGGTGAGCAGGTCGCACGCGCCGGTGGCGGCGATCGCGGCCGTCGCTTTCTCCACGGTGGCCCCGATGTCGTGCAGCTTCCAGTCGAGGAACACGAGCGAGCCCCGCGCCTTGAGGTCGGCGGCCAGCGCCATGCCCCCCGTCGCCAGGAGCTGCAGCCCCACCTTGTAGGAGGACACGGCCCCGTCCAGCCGCTCCACCAGCGCTTCGGCCTGCGCGCGGGCGGGCAGGTCCAGGGCGACGATCAGGCGGGGGTCGGCCATGGCGCGGTGCGGCTCCGTGTTGCGGCGCCCGCGGCCGGGCCTATGCTCGCGCCCGGCCGGGCTTGCGGCCGGGTCGGGGCGCGAGGGCGGGATGGGCGAGGCGGCCTTCGCGGTCAACTTCTTCGTGGCGCTGTTCGCGCTGATCGACCCCATCGGCGTGGCCCCCCTGTTCGCGGTGGCGACCCAGGGGGCGACGGGCGGCGCGCGCTGGCGCATCGCGCTCTACGTGTCCGCCTTCGCCTTCGCCTTCCTGCTGCTGTTCTTCTTCTCGGGCCTGACCCTGCTCAAGTTCTTCGGCATCTCCCTGCCGGCGTTCCGCATAGCGGGCGGCATCATGCTGCTGCTGCTGGGACTGGACATGGCGCGCGAGGAGTTCGCCCCCGCCGTGGCCGAAGCCATCGTCGAGGGCGAGCCCGTGGACGCGAGGACCTACGCCCGGCGCGAGTTCGAGAAGCTGATCGTGCCCTTCGGCATGCCGCTGCTGATCGGGCCGGGGGCGATCTCGGCGGTGGTGATCTTCGCCTCCGAGGCCCAGGCCAAGTTCGGCTGGGCGGGCATGGGCGCGGGCGTGGGAGCCATCGCCGCCGTCTGCGCGTGCGTGCTGCTGGCCTTCTTGGCGAGCGGTTTCATCAGCCGCGCCCTGGGCAAGGTGGGGCTGATGGTGGTGGTGCGCGTGCTGGGGCTGATCCTCACGGCGCTGGCCGTGCAGTTCATCATCGTGGGCGTCAGCGACACCACCGCCGGCATCATCAAGCGCTCCGCCGCCCACCCCTACCCCGACGCCCCGGCCCGCCACGGCCCGGCCGGGCCCGGCCTGTTCACCCTGCCGAAGCGGTGACGCAGGCGCGGAGGGGGGACGGCGGGCGAGCCGCCGGCCCGCCGTCGCCGCCGCCGTGTAGCCACTCACCCGCGGAGATCGGCCGCGCGACGGCGAAGCGGCCTCGGGCGAGGTGCAGCCCTGTGTTCGACCCGTCGGAGACGTGTCGAACTATCGATGAAGGGACGCCCCGCGTCCCGACGCCCCCGCGAACGCCGTCGCGCGCAGGGCGGGTCAAGGTCGATGCGCAGCATCGCCCGCGGAGCGGGTCGCCTTGACGCGGCCGAGCACGGCGGCCGTGACTCGACGTGTGGGGAGGGTGCGGCACGACGCTTGGACAGCC